>NZ_CAJMZJ010000010.1:0-275813 GCF_905220295.1 Paraburkholderia sp. J76 | reverse complement strand
CCAGAACAAAGGTAAGGCATCACGAAACTCTATTTTCCCGGTGATGCCTGGTGGTGCGCAATTCGACGAAGCTTTCGTCCTCAAGGACGAGCATACGGGCGAAATACTGGTAGGTCGCAAGTACAGAATCAAACGCCAGGACGGGAGCTACGAAGAGGGAATGACCGACGATACTGGGCATACGCATGTGGTCACAACCGCGCATCCCGAAAATCTCATAATTGAAGTAGCAAAAGAATAATTAAGCAGTATCGTAAGTCAACCCGACAATCGCGTGATAAAAATTGATGCAACCAAATTAATAAACTAAAGGCGCTTCTATGGCAAACGCATCCAATACCAATTGGGTGATATACGGCAGTTCAACGACCTCTCCTGTCGAGAACAAAACTCGTAAGGAGGTAAGAGTAGAACCAATAAAATTACTCTTTCTTCTCTTCTGGGTGAAGGGAAAATTTGGTGGATATCTTTATAGCGAGGGCGCCAAAACCAGAATGCACAACATAAAAAGCAGTAGCTGGTACAACGAATCCCTCCACGAGGTACACTGCCCCGATATCGAAGATATATCTGAGATCCTCGATGTAGTCCCACGATACATCGCCAAATTTGGGGGAGCATCTAACGTTCGCCTGCAAGAGGTTAGCTGCCACTCGCATGCAGGGGGAGACGGTCCCATTGGAAGTGTAAATCCAACTAAATATGGCTTTGGGACGCCGGGAGAATTCGGTCAGATGACACTGGATGGCTGGAACTCGATCGACTTCAACTGGAGCCTGAACGATCCCAGATTCATTATTTATGGCTGTGACTCGGCTCTCGAGGCACCTCCGGTCGACCACCCTCAGCAGGAGAAATATAAAAATTTCGCCGCGACGCTTTCAAAAATGAAGAATTTCGAAAACGTCGAAGTCTGGGGCCAATCGACCAAATCAGCGCCATCACTTTTGCCAGACTATCGAATTACTACGGCTGCGCGGGATATGCATACAGGCTGGTTCGTCGGTCCAACTTATCAAATCGCTGCAGGTATGGGCGGAGGACTAAAAGCCACAAGTTTCGGACGATATGCAGATCATTCTGAAGATCAAGAATACATCAAAAAGCATTTTGATCCAGCCAAACCCATGTACTGCTATAAAAATGGAGAGAAGATTATTTCAATTCATCAAGGGTATTTCAATGATCATCGAAAAAAATCGTAAAATATTAACTTTATCAATCCTTGCAGTCGGAATGTCCGCCCTCCTGTTTCTATGGAAGCATCTCACTTATTTCGAGCCGCCTTTCGCTGTTACTGGGAGCAAGGACGTTCTTAGCAAGATGCACGTCAACGTGTATATGTTCAGATACGAATCAAAGTCCTCAATGAGAACAATTTTTTTAAAAGGCAATGCGTATCCATCGGACAACCAGGAGGTTGATCGATTTGAATTTTATATTAACTATGATAATAAATTATTCAGCCATTATGGATACGACAATGTCCCGAGAATGGTTAATGATTCAAGCATCGCGCGCAACACACTACTGATTTGCAAGAAGGGATCCGACATTTATTTCTCAAATCGATCCATGAAATGCGATGAATTAAAAGATCAAAACAAGCTCCGCCCCCTCGAAGAGCAACTTGGCATTGAACTAGCCGGCGAGAAAAAAAGCGGGAGTATAAAAACAAAGACCGACGAAGAGTCATTTATCAGAAACACCAAATCGTCATTCTTTGATATCACCAAGCCCGCAAGCTAGCAAATTGCCTCCAAGTAAATATGTGATTCGACGATCTGGTCTCACCCAACAATATTCGGAAGGAGCGGCAGCATCCAGCAATCCAAGGACTATGTGAAGTACCGGGTGGTGCTGAAGTCGCACATCGGACGCCTGCAACCTGTATGGGCGGCAAATTTCCTGTCGAAAACGCGAATCCATTGCATCGAACATTATATTTCACATCGAAGGATTCTATGTTGTGAGGGCAAAACTTAACCATGCAAAATGGCTCGGCGGATCCGATGGACCTCGAACAACCACAAACCCCAAAAATTTAAATGACCGGCCCTACAGCTCGATGCGCTTGATGTCTCCCACGATAAAGATATACGAGGCCGCGCCGATCAGCGCGATCACGCCGATAAACACGAGCGCCCAGACGAACGAGCCCGTTGCGCTCACGATCAGCCCGACGACGAGCGGCGTGATGATGCCAGCGAGATTGGCCGCGAGATTAAAGATGCCGCCCGTGAGACCGAGCATGCCGGCCGGCGCGATATCCGAAACAAGCGTCCAGCCGAGCGCGGCCATGCCCTGCGCAAAGAACGCCACGGAAAGGATCGCGATCACGGCCACGTTGCTCTGCACGAAGTTCGCGAGAATGATGGTCGAGGCAAGCAGCAACCCGGCGATGATCGGCAGCTTGCGCGCCACGTTGGCCGAGATGCCGCGTCGCAGCATCCAGTCGGAGAATGTGCCGCCGAACATCACGCCAATGGACGCGGCAATAAACGGCATGATCGCGAAGAAGCCGATCTTGAGCCAGCCCATGTGGCGTTCGGTGGCGAGGTAGGTGGGGAACCAGGTGAGGAAAAACACGAGCGTGGAGTTGCCCGCGAACTGTCCGAGGCAGATGCCGGCAAGCTGACGGCGGCGCACCAGCTTGCCCGCCATGCGCCAGTCGAAGCCGTGCTTTTTCGGCTCGCTTGCGGCTTGCGCCCCGGCCTTGCGCTCATGGCGAGCGAGACCGCCGCCCGCCTCGATGTAATCGAGTTCGGCGCGATTGGCCGCGGGGTGCTCGTGCGGTTCGCGATAAAGGAACCACCACACCGCGCCGAACGCGATGCCCACGCCGCCCACCACATAGAAGAGCGAACGCCAGCCGTACGCGCCCATCAGCGCGAAAAGGAAGGGGCTGAAAAACGCGAGGCCGATGTACTCGCCCACCGTATAGGTGCCCGTGGCGAACGCGCGCTCGCTTTGCGGAAACCACGTGGCGACCACGCGGCTATTGGTGGGAAAGCACGGCGACTCCGCGGCGCCCAGACCCAGACGGCACGCGAACAGCGCACCCACGCCGCTGATGAAGCCCTGTGCGAGCGTGCACATCGACCAGAGCGTCATGGAAAGCCAGTAGGTGAACTTGCTGCCGAAGCGGTCGAGGAACACGCCGCCCGGTATCTGCGCGACGACGTAGCTCCACGAAAACGCCGAAAACACGAGGCCCATGAGCGCCGCGCTGATGCCCAGCTCCCTCGTGAGCTGCGGCGCCGCGATGCCGAGCACGGTGCGATCGAGGTAGTTGATCATCGTGCCGACGGCCAGCAGGCCCAGAATGCGATAGCGCGCTTTCGAGCGCCGCATCACCCCCTCGGCGGGGGCGGCTGCGGAAAGGGCCGGCGCGTCGCCGCGCCCCGTGGATACGGGTGGTGCCATGTCTCTCTCCAGGTGTCGGACGGAGTGGGCGCATCGAGGCCGACTCCGGTCCCTTGCAAAGCTCGTTTGTTATTCGCCGGCGTTGGCCGCCAGCATTGATTGCAGATGCGCATACATGCGTTCCGCATCGGGCTCGACGCCCGTGAACAGCCGGAACGCATCCACTGCCTGATACACCGCCATGCCGCCGCCGCTCAACGTGCGGCAGCCGCGCGCCTCGGCCGCGTCGAGCAGCGCCGTGCGAATCGGGAAATAGACGATGTCCGCCACCCATAGCCGCTCGTGCAGATACTCCGCGGGCAGCGGCATGCCGGGCAGCTTCGCCATGCCGGTGGGCGTGGCGTGGATGAGGCCCGTGGCGTGCAGGAGCGCGTCGCGCAGATCGCCGCCCGCGCTCACGCGAGCCGCCGGAAAGCGCGCCTGCAATTCAGCGGCAAGCGACCCGGCGCGCGACGCGTCCACGTCGAATAGCGTGAGCGCCTGGGCGCCCATCTGCAGCGCGGCGTGCGCGACCGCCGCACCCGCGCCGCCCGCGCCCAGTTGCACCACGGCTTCGAGCGAGACGTCGGGCAGGCCGCGCTGGAATGCGCGCGCGAAACCCGACCAGTCGGTGTTGTGGCCGATACGCTTGCCGTCGCGGAACAACACCGTGTTCACCGCGCCGAGCGCGCGGGCGTCGTCGGAGAGTTCGTCGAGCAGTTCGATCACTGCCTGCTTGCACGGATACGTGATGTTCAGTCCGTCGAAACCCATGCGCTCGGCGGCGAGCAACAGTTCGGGCAGCGCTGCGGCCGTGAGCTTCAGCGCTTCGAGGTCGATGCGGCGGTACACGTAGTGGAAGCCGAGTTCGCCACCTTCCTGTTCGTGCATGGCGGGCGTGAGGGAGCCGCCGATGCCCGAACCGATCAGACCGCAGAGAAACGATTGAGCCGTTGCCCGCGCGCCCAGCGCGTTTTTTGCGTAGCTCATTTCGCCACCTTCTTTGCAAGCAGCGCGGCCATGCGCTCGAGCGCAAGCACATACCCTTGCGTACCGCAGCCGACGACGATCGCCTCCGCAACCGGCGAAACGAAGGAATGGTGCCGGAACGCCTCGCGCTTGTGCACGTTCGAAATATGGACCTCGATCACCGGCTTCGAGATGGCGGAAAGCGCATCGGCAATCGCCACCGACGTATGCGTATAAGCGGCCGGATTGATGACGATGCCATCCACATGCGTACGCGCTTCATGAAGCCAGTCGATCAGTTGATGCTCGGCGTTCGACTGGCGAAAATCGATCTCGAGTCCAAGATGCCCCGCCGCCTCGCGGCACAGGTTCGCTACGTCATCTAACGTTTCAGCGCCGTAGATCGCGGGTTCCCGCGTTCCCAGCAGATTCAGGTTGGGCCCGTTCAGGACCAGCACCGAAGGCATTCCCATTGCACACTCCAGAACAGCTTGACGACCGGCGCGGCACATGCCGAAGAACCGATGCATGCTTCACCGCATGGTCTCAAGTGTGCCGCGCAGCGGTCCGGCGGTCACCTGGGGTTTGCCAGAATTTGTACTAACTAGTTAGTTTGGCGTATTCTTCGGGCACTCCGGCGGTAAGTGTGTGTGCGGTGCGCCAGTTGGTTAAACGCCCGCGCCGGACCCTTGTTCAACATCGAAGTCGCAGTCAGCCCGCTCGCCATGCCCATGTCCAGTCCGCCCCGCCCCCCCTCTCGCGCGCTGCGCCGCTCGATCGCCACGGTGTCGATCAGCGGCACGCTCGCCGAAAAACTCGCCGCCATCCGCGCGGCGGGTTTCGACGCCGTCGAGATCTTCGAAAACGATCTGCTTTATTTCGAAGGCTCGCCTGCCGACGTGCGCCGCATGGCCGACGATCTCGGCCTCGATATCGTGCTGTATCAGCCGTTTCGCGATTTCGAGGGCGTCTCGCCGGAGCGTCTCGCGCGCAATATCGAACGCGTGAAGCGCAAGTTCGACGTGATGCATCAACTGGGCACCGACCGTTTGCTGGTGTGCAGCAATGTCTCGCCTGAAACGATCTGCGACGACGGCCTCGCCGCCGGGCAGCTTGGCGCACTCGCGCAAGCCGCGGGAGAAGCGGGCGTGACGATCTGTTATGAAGCGCTCGCGTGGGGACGCCACGTGCGCACCTATGGGCACGCGTGGCGCCTCGTCAATACGGTGAATCACGCCAATCTCACGCTCGCGCTGGACAGCTTCCACACGCTCTCGCTCGACGACGCGCCCGATGGCATCGCCGCGATTCCGGGCGCACGCATCGGCTTCGTGCAGATCGCCGACGCCCCCAGAATGCAGATGGACGTGCTCGAATGGAGCCGTCACTATCGTTGCTTTCCGGGCCAGGGCGATTTCGCGCTCGCGGACTTCACGGCGCAGGTGGTGAAAAGCGGGTACACGGGCCCGCTCTCGCTCGAAATCTTCAACGACGGTTTTCGCGGCGCGCCCCCCGCCGCCACGGCTGCCGACGGTCATCGCTCGCTGCTGCTGCTCGAATCGCTCACGCGCGAGACGCTCGAAGCGGAGCACGTCGACGTAAGCGCGCTCTACCACCCGAGCGCCGCGCCCGCGAACGCGCAGTGGCAGTTCCTGGAATTCGCCGTGGACGATACGGCACGCGCGCAAGTGGCGAACTGGCTCGAAAAGCTGCATTTCCGCCGCGCGGGCCAGCATCGTTCGAAGGATGTGACGCTCTACCGGCACGGCTCGGCCGCCATCGTGCTGAACGCCGAGCCCGACTCGTTCGCCGACATGTTTTTCCAGCGCCATGGGCTTTCGCTCTGCGCCTCGGCGTTTCGCGTAGACGATGCGCGCCTCGCGCTCGAACGCGCCGCGGGCTTCGGCTACCCGCCGTTCTCTGGCCGCGTGGGTCCGAACGAGCGCGTGGTGCCCGCCGTCCAGGGGCCGGACGGCAGTCTTAACTACTTCGTTAATGAGGAGCCGGGGCAGCCCACGCTTTTCGAAGCCGACTTCGCGCTTACGGACATCGATGGTCCCGTCGAAGTGGGACCGATCCTCGGCATCGATCACGTAAGCCTTTCGCTGCCGGCCGGCTCGTTCGACTCGTGGGTACTGTTCCTGAAGTCGGCGTTCGGGCTCGAAGCGACGCCCGCCGTGCTGCTGCCGGACCCGTACGGGCTCGTGCGCAGCCGCGCGCTCATGAGCCGTGACCGCGGGCTGCGCGTCGTGCTCAACGCCTCAGTGGACCAGCATACGGCCGCGGCGCAAACCGTACGCGCCTATCACGGCACCGGCTTGAATCACGTGGCATTCAACACCGGCGACATCTTCCGCGCAGTGCAGGAATTCGAGGCGGCCGGCATGCCGCTCCTGCGCGTGAGCGCGAACTATTACGACGATCTCGACGCGCGTCACGCACTCGACCCCGCGTTTCTCGACGCGCTGCGCGACCACAACCTGCTCTACGACCGCGACGAACGCGGCGGCGAGTTTCTGCACGCCTACACGGAAACGCTCGACCAGCGCTTTTTCCTGGAGATCGTGGAGCGGCGCGGCGGCTACGACGGCTACGGCGCACCCAACGCGGCCGTGCGTCTTGCGGCGCAGGCGCGCCAGCGTGCGCTCGCCGCAAAGGGGGCGCGCGAACCGCGAGATTGATTCAAACGCAGCAAGTCACCCTGGTCACCTCGCGCAGCAGTACGCACGCCGCATCGACCCGACAATCATGCGGCGTAGCACAAAAAATAAGCAGTCCAAATTTCAATGGAGACGCAACGATGAAGAAAACAGGCTTTGGTCCAGGCGCGGTTATCGCGGCTGGCGCAGTCCTCGTGGCCAGCCCCGCGTTCGCGCAAAGCAGCGTCACGCTTTACGGCGCCGTCGATGACGCCATTACCTACGTCAACAACCAGAACGGTCACTCGAACGTCTATCTGCGCCAGGGCAACCTCTATGCGTCGAAGTTCGGCTTGCAGGGCAAAGAGGATCTTGGCGGCGGCACGTTCGCGATCTTCGATCTGCAAAACGGTTTCGATCTCAACACCGGCGCGCTCTCGTCAAGCGGCCTGATTTTCAATCGTCAGGCCTACGTGGGTCTGCAGAACCAGAACGTGGGCACGCTCACGGCCGGCCGCCAGTACACACCCTATTACCTGTTCGTCGGCCCGCTCACGGGTAGCTCGTGGCTCACCGGCGCAACCGGCGCGCATCCCGGCGACATCGACGGGCTCGACACGACCGTGCGCATCAACAATTCGGCCACCTACACGTCGCCGATCTTTTACGGCGTGCAGGCAAGCGCGATGTATGCGCTCGGCGGCATTGCGGGCAGCACCGGCAAGGGTCAGACATGGAGCGCCGCGCTGCGCTATTCCGCCGGCCCGGTGAGCCTCGCCGCGGCCATCCTGCGCATGGACAACGCGCAGTTGACGAGCGGATTCGATAGCGCGTCAACCGGCAGCTTCGGCAAGTCCGCGCTGAACACGGGCTATGTTTCGGCGAGCGCCGTGCAGCACATCGCTGCGGCGGGAAACTACACGATCGGCAACCTGGTTCTCGGCGCCTCGTATTCGAACGTTCAGTACATTGCGGGCGGCAAGTCGATCTTTCACGACACGGCCATCTTCAACACCTGGGCGGCGCTCGCCGTGTATCGCTTGACGCCCGCATTCGACGTCGGCGGCGGCTTCGCCTACACGCTGGCCTCGCAGGCCAACGGCATCACGAGCGCGGCGCGCTACGAGCAGTATTCGCTCAAGGAGTCGTACCACCTCTCCAAGCGAACCACGCTCTACGCGCTGCAGGCGTACCAGCACGCGGGCGGTCAAACGCTCGGCGCGAACGGCGCAGGCGACATCGTCAACGCAAGTCCGGCCGTCGGCGACTCGCAGAACGCCACGCCTTCGTCCACGCGTTCGCAGTTCGTCGGCATGGCGGGTATCGCGCTGTTGTTCTGATCGCTTGTACGCGCAGCCTCTCGACGGCACGGCACGGCGCTGAGTACACTCGCGGGTATCGCCTGAACGAACCCGCGCAAACACGCGCAAAACCGCGAACTCATCGTGCCGCCCCCTGTTCCCGCCATTAGCCCACGCCTGCGCAGCAGGCTGCGCACGCTCGCCAAAACGCAGCCCAAGGCTGTCCAGCGCACCTACGACATGCTGCTCTCGCTCGAGGGCTATAGCGCGCTCTCGGCGGCGGCGCGCAAGGACATCTTCTCGTCGATCGCGTTTTCTGCGGACCTGTGGTTCCGCTGCCTGCTCGACGGCATGCAGCCCACGGCCGAAGTCATGGACCAGACCGCGGCGTTCGCGCGCCGCCGCGTCCACCAGAACGTGCCGCTGCGCTCGCTGCTGCGCGCGTTTCGCCTGGGCGCGCGCGAGCTTTGGCGCACCTGCACGGAGCTTGCCGAAGCGGAGCCGGCACTCGCGCACGAACTGCTATTCGATATCTCGCCGTATCTGCTCGATTACTTCGATGCGATGGCCGAGCACATCGCCGAAGCCTATCTCGACGAACAGCACCAGCAGGCGCGCTGGCGCGGCTCGCTTTTGCAGCAGCTTTACGACCTCGTATTCCATGCGCCCGACGACGCCGCGCGCTTTCGCGAAACCGTCGAGGCGCTCGGACTCGACGCCACGCTGCCGCGCATTGCGCTCGCCGTCGATCTGGACTTGCGCGACCACGCGCCTTCGGTGCGCGAGGATGCGCTCGACCGTTTCGCGCTCGGCGCCGCGCGCCATTTCGAGCTGAAGCCCGACGCGCTCGTGCGCGTATGGCACCGCGAACGTCTGGTGTTCTGGCTGCCGTGCGTGCGCGGCGATTCGATGACACGCAGCGATCAGCGCGTGGCCGAACGTGCGGCGGCGCTCGCGCGCGCCGAGCCGCGTGTACGCAGCATCGGCATCGGCCTGATGAACGAAGGGGCGCGCGGATGGGCGGCCTCCGTGGAAGAGGCGCTAAAGGCCGTGGACTTCGCGCCGCGCGGCAACGTCGCGGACGACGACGGCGAAACCACCCATAGCACGCGCGTGCACCGCTTTTCGTCGATCGCCATTGAGGAAAGCGTGCGCCGCAGCGCCAATGTGCTGCGCTATCTCGTCTCGCTCGCCGGACAACTCGCCACGGAAGCGGACCTGCTCGCCACGCTCGAAGCATGGTTCGCGAGCGGGCAGCGCCGGCGCCAGACCGCCGAAAAGTTAGGTGTCCATCCGAATACGCTCGACTACCGGCTCGAACGCATCGAAACGCTGCTGGGCGCGAAGCTCGACGACGCGCAATGGATAGCAAGGCTGGATATCGCACTCAAGCTGCGCGGCGCGACGCAGGGTTCGGAGCGCGACGGAAAGAAGAAAGAAAAGAAAGGGCGTTTAGGAGCGAAGAAGGCAAAGAGCGCGCCGCGTTGAAGGACGCGGCGCGCTCTTTCTCATGTTATCCGCGCGCTTTCACCCCGCGTCGCGCAACTCCCGCCGCAAAATCTTGCCTACCGTCGACTTCGGCAGCGCCTCCACGAAGCTCACCACGCGCGGCACCTTGTACGCCGCGAGTTGCGCGCGGCAATGCGCGATCACTGCCTCCTCGCTCAGCGCCGCCTCGCGCGTGGCCACGACGAACACGCGCACGGCCTCGCCGCTTCGTTCGTCGGCCACACCCACGCATGCGCATTCGGCCACGCCCGGCAAAGCGGTCACAACGGCCTCGATTTCATTCGGATACACGTTGAAGCCCGACACGAGGATCATGTCCTTCGAGCGATCGACGATGCGCAGGAAACCGCGCGCATCGAACACGCCCACGTCGCCGGTGCGAAAGTAACCGTCGTCGGTAAAGGCGGCGCGCGTCGCCTCGGGCTGGTTCCAGTAGCCACGCATCACCTGCGGCCCCTTCGCGCAGATCTCGCCGGGTTCGCCCGGCGCGGCCTCCATGCCGTCGTTCACCAGTTTGATGTCGGTGGAGGGCAGCGGCAGCCCCGTCGTACCCGTGAAGTGATCGATAGTCCCGGGGTTGAACGACAGCACGGGGCTCGTCTCCGAAAGGCCATAGCCTTCGCGGATGAAGCCGCCCGTAACCGCCTGCCAGCGCTCGGAAACGGTGGGCATGATCGCCGCGCCCCCGCCGCCCGCGAGCCGCAGCCGCGAAAAATCGACCTCGCCGATGCGCGGATGCGCGACGAGCCCCGCATAGAGCGTATTCACGCCCATGAAGGTCGTGGGACGCGCGGCCTTGAACACGTCGATCACGCCGTTGAGATCGCGCGCATTCGCGACCAGCCAGTTCTCCGCGCCAATCGAGAAGTAAGTGATGAGATTCACCGTGAGCGCGAAGATGTGATAAAGCGGCAGCGCGGTCACGACCACTTCCTCGCCTGGGTTCATGTAGCCCGGCATGAAGCTCTTGAACTGCTCGACGTTGGCGACGAGATTGCGATGCGTGAGCAATGCGCCTTTGGAAAGCCCGGTCGTGCCGCCCGTGTATTGCAGGAAGAGCGGGTCGTCGCCGCACAGTGCGGCGGCTTCGAACGGCAACGCCGCCCCTTGTTCGAGCGCGGCCGCAAAAGAGCCGGGCTGCGAGGCGCCCGCGCCGCTCGCGCTTTGGCAATCGCTTGCGGCAACGCTCAGCACGGTCTTGACGGAGGTGTTCGCCTTGATCGCATCGAAGGTGGGCAGCACGCCATCGAACACCACGAGCGTTTGCGCGCCGGAATCCATCAACTGGTGCTGAAGCTCGCGCGGCGTATAGAGCGGGTTCACGTTCACCTGCACCGCCCCTGCCCGCACGATGCCGATCAGCGCGATGGGAAAAGCAAGCAGGTTCGGCAACATCACGGCGACGCGGTCGCCCTTCTTCACGCCCGCGTGCTGCAAGAACGCCGCGAAATTGCGCGAGAGACGATCGACGTCGGCATAAGTGAGCGTGGTGTCGCCCGCACGCAATGCCGGCCGGTGCGCGTGTTCGCGCATCGCGTGGTCGAACATATGCGCGAGCGAAGGATGCCGATCGGGATCGATGGTAGCGGGAATCTCGCCATAGCTGGCGAGCCAGGGGGCTTTCGACACGTGCGTCTCCATGAAATCAATTCGCGGCTTGCAGGCGAGGCGCCGCGTTTCATGCCCATGCTACGGACTTGCCCGCGCCGGGAGAACTGGGAAACCGGATAAGGTGATTGTGAAAAGTCACAAAAGAGTTGCGGAACTTGCCGCGCTGGCGTGGGAGCGCGTGCGACGCTGCCCGCATTGCGGCAGCTCACCGACACGAACGGCAACCAGGTGGCCCTTTCCGGCTCGATGGCAACGGTGCCCGACACCATCGTGGACAAGGTGCGCAACAACATGTGCGTGCGAAGCCCGACGGTCAGGGCGCATCGGCCGAAGCGGTCGCGATGATCACCATCGGCATGGCCGACGCCTATGGATTGCCGGTGCCGACCACACACGTACTC
This sequence comes from Paraburkholderia sp. J76, assembly GCF_905220295.1. Classification (NCBI taxonomy): domain Bacteria; kingdom Pseudomonadati; phylum Pseudomonadota; class Betaproteobacteria; order Burkholderiales; family Burkholderiaceae; genus Paraburkholderia; species Paraburkholderia sp. J76. Next base: position 263,978 of record NZ_CAJMZJ010000010.1, on the reverse strand, counting down.
GCCTCGGGCCTGCAGGGCTACGATTCCAGCATTGTTAGTGCTGGCCTGCTCCATCAGTTGCCCTCAGCACCTTGAGCCCTACTGCTGAAGATTCACTGCGATGCGTAAGTAGGACCATCCCAACCTTCGAGGTACTTCGGCAAATCATCCGAGACATCCACCACACGCTGCCGATAGAACAGGTGCATGGTGGGAGCCAAGGCTGCGTCGAGCTTACCATCGGTACCGCGGGCGACCAGGGCGTTCGGGACAACCCGCATTCCCAGTCGATTGGTACCGAATACCACTTCGCCGCAAACGTCGCAAAACGTTTTCATCAGTTGCTTTTCTGGATGTTGAACGTTCTTCCCACACCTTCCTCGATGAAAACCGCGCCGAACTCCCAGGCCGTTCCAGAAAACACGGATGTTCCGTAAAATCCCTGCATGACAAACAGTGGCAGTTCGCCCGCGCGACGGGGCTGCCGTGCAGGTCGACGGAAATCTTCCCACATAGGCACGTAACACGAAGTGGCATAGTTTTTTGTCTCGGTGGCGCAATGTCGCGAGTCATTGTACCGGTATCAAGGTCGAATTCGATGCCTGCGTATCCGCGCCCTTTGCAGTGAGAGTGAATGAAGTAGCATCCGCATTTGCGTTCAGGGTTAGCGCGGCTGGCTCGAATGTGTTTCCATACGCCAGCCAACCGCTACCTGCGGCGGTCCTTATAATCAAATAAAAACACACAAGGAGAAAACCACATGAAAATGGACGCATTTCGTTTTGGAACCACCGACTGGTCCAGCGTCGAGCCCACGCAGCACAAAGGGGAAACGGGCATGGCCACCTGGCGCACGCGTTATTTCGGCGACGAAGCCAACCCGATGCGCGTGCGCATGGTCGAATACTCGCCTGGCTATCTCGCGGATCACTGGTGCAAGAAGGGGCACATTCTGTTGTGCCTCGAAGGCGAACTCGAAACGACGCTCGAAGACGGCCGCAAGTTCGTCCTCACGCCCGGCATGAGCTATCAGGTGGGGGACAACGCCGAGGCGCACCAGTCGTACACGCGCACGGGCGCGAAGCTTTTCGTCGTCGATTGAACGCGGCCGGCTCGGCCGCCTCAGCGTGGCGCGCCGAGATCGGCGTCGAGCCGCTTGCGCAGATCGCGCACCACGCGCGCGGCAGGCACGAGCCACCACGTGGGAGCCGCTACGGAGAAGTCATACGCAAGTGCCGTCTGCGCGGCGCCGCTCGTGTATGCGCGGCAGCGGAGCGCCACCATGTGGCGTCGCGTGCCGTTTTGCGAGCCCGGCGAAAAGCGCATAACGGCACGCAGCGAGAATTGCGAATCGTCGGGCGCGGTCTCGTACGAGTCGATGCTCCACTCCGCTCCATAGTGCGCCTCGTGACGCAATGCGGCGCTCACGCGGCGGCACACTTCATCGGTGGGCAATGCCACGGCGTGTTCGCGGCCCGCCCGCCCCGCGCGGTACAGCGTGCGCTGCGACCAGCCCCAGCCGAACGCGAGCACCACGCCGCCCGCCACGAGTGCCCACTGCAGAACATTGGTAAGCCAGCGGCCGACCTCGAAGCGCGCAATGGGCGCGAGCAGCAAGCCCGCAATCCAATGCGCGACGACGAAAATCACGACGCACGCGAATACGCTCGCGGAAAGCGTCAGCAGCCAGCCTCGCGATGGGTCGTCGAATTTCGCAAACAGGAAGTCGCGCGCGCCGCCAGAACGCACCTGCGCGTCAACGGCCTGCTGCCCCGCGCCGGCCTGCGGCTCGCCGGGCGGCGCCGCATCCGTTTCGTCGCGTAACCCCCTGAGTTCGCCATGCAGCGAGTCGCGTTCGGTCCGCATGCGCTGGATCTCGTCGAGGGTACGCGTGCGCTCCGCTCGCAGGCCGTCCAGTTCGGCACGCACGCGTTCGCGCTGCGCCAGCAGCGACTGCATTTGCGCGTGCAGTTCCTCGGCCTGCGCGACGCTCAGCGCGGCGCGGCTCACCGGCGGCGCATGATGCACGGACCAGTACGCTTCGAGCAGTTCGCGCGCCTCCTTCACGCGCTTGAACTGGTCGTCGGCCCAGCGCATCGAAGCGGCCGTAGGATGCCGCCATTTGTCGGGATGCAGGATCTGCGCGAGATGGCGATAGTGATGCTTGATGTCCGCCTCGCTCGCCCCCGGCTCCAGATCGAGCCGGTAGTAGAGGCGGTCGTAATCCACGGGTCGGTAATCGCGGCCTGGCATACCCTGTACGTGTTCGTCGGAGGATGGGTTGGCAGGCGGCGCAACGCCTGCCCAATCAAGTTAGCGCAATGCGCGCGGTCCGGCAAGCAAAGCGCCGCTGCGCGTCCGCGTGGTTTCAACGCGGACGAGCCGCGAGCAGGCGGCTCAGCGTCGCGAACGCGGTGGCCGGCAGCTCGTGCAGCTTGCGCACGACTACGGCATGCGGATAGAACGCCTCCACCGCGTCGTCCAGGATGCCGATGCCGACCAGCTCGATGCCCTGCTCCTTCACTGCCTGCACGCGCGCGAGCAGGTCGGTGCGCAGCACGGCCGGGTCGCCGTCGCTCGTGGAAGGATAACCGTCCGAGAGCACGAACAGCAGCCGCCGGCGCGCCTTGCGCTGCGCAAGCCGCCCGGCCGCCCATGCGAGCGCTTCGCCGTCGGGGTTCTCGTGGCCGCACTCGATGGCGGCAAGCCCGCTCAGGTCGCGCGAGTCGAAGCGCTTGAACACCCGCAAGTCCAGCCGCTCCACGAAGCGGTTATAGGCACGCAGATCGGCGCCGGCAGCACGCTCGCGCTCGTAGCGCGCGCGCATTTCCGGCGCTTCGATCGAGCTGTAGCCGAGCACTTCCGAATCGAAAGCGAGCTGCGTGAGTGCGTCGGCGAGCGCCGCCGCGCACAGGCGCGCCAGTTCGATCTTGCGGCCCGCCATCGATCCGCTCAGGTCGAGCAGCAGCGCAACCGCCGTGTCGCGACCGCTCGCATGACGGGCCACGCGAAATGGCGTGCGGTAGCCGCGCGAGAGGGCGAGACGCGCGAGCGCCGCGCGGTCGATCTCGCCGCGCTCCTGCTCGCGCTTCCAGTGCGTGAGTTCGTCGGCCTTGAGCACGCGCTCTAGCTGCGCCTTGAGCGCGCCGGTTTCCGCACGCGCCAGTGCGCGCAGCCTGCGCCAGGCGGCTGCGTCGCCACGCCCTGTGAAGTCGGTGACGATGTCGAATGCCGTGGTCAGCGGGATCGACAAACGTGGACGCGGTGGCTCGCGGCGACGTTTAGCGGCGGCGTGCGGCGCATCGACTTCGGAAAGCGATGCGCCGGCGGCGGAATCGGACTCTGTGCTCGGTTGCGCTGAAGCGCCTTCATCGCCGTGGCGAGATTCATCTGGCTGCGCGACGCCGCCTTGCGGCCCGACCTCGTCGTCTTCGCCAAACTCTTCCTTCGCCTGCGCAAGGCGCGCCCCTTCGTCGTCGAGGCCTTCGGCCGGGGCCGCCGTCTGCATCATGTTGTTCGCGCCGCGCGACGCGAGCGAGCGCACGCCCGCCACGATCGCCTCGGCGGCACGCTGGCTCGCGTGGGTCGACTGGCTCGCGCGGGCCGCATCGAGCGGACCGTCGATCGCGCGCAGCGCGGCGGCGAGCGCCGCGGCGTCGCGCTCCAGCAGGCCCGGCGCTTCGTCCCACAGCGCGCGCTCGATCGCCCATGCCAGGCGCTCGCGCCACGCCAGATTCGGCCAGCGCTGCGCGATATCCTCGCTGCGCTGCGCGCGCCAGCTTTGCGCGTAGCGCCGCGCGCCGGGAAATACCCGCGCGAGTTGCGCGAGCACGCGCCTGTCCTCGATCGCCTGCGCAATGCGCCCCGTCACACCGGCTTGCGGCGTGTCGAGACGCCCCGCTTCGCTGTAACGATAGCGTGCCGCCAGCAAGTCGAGCGCGCCGAGCAATGCAGCCTCCTTCGCGGCGTCTTTCTCGCGTTCGCCAGCAAAGCTCGCGGGCAACACCAAGCGTTCGCCCTCCACTCGCGGCTCGGCCGCGCCGAAGCTCACGCTCACGCGCGCGTCGCCGGTCAGCACGCGCGCGAGGCGGCCGAGCGCGCTCTCGGGATCGGCGTTCGGCGTCAAGCCTTCTGTTGCGTCCTGCAAGCTGGACACGGGCGCCTCCGCATTCACGCGTCGAAGATCACGTGATGACGAATGATGCTGCGGATGAGCGCCGCATCGTCCGCGCTCACTTTCGCGTAGATCGCGGGCCCCGCCGCGCGCTCGACATCGCCGGTGCGCAGCATGAGTTCGGCCCAGTCGATCAAGCGCCGCGTGGAGAACGCACTCGCGAGGTCCTCGCGGGCGAACGCGGCGCGGCAGTCGGCAGCGATCGCCGCGAGCGTGTGCGCGAGGGGCCGCGTGAGCGCGGGCAGCGTGCGCAGCAATACTTCGGCCTCCTCTTCAAGTGGGAGGTAGTCGAACAGGTAGACGCGCCAGCGGTCGAGAAACGCCTCGTTGAGCAGGTTCGCTCCCTGGTACAGATGGCGGTACGCGCTCATCGCGCCCGCCGCGTTCGCCGTGGCGAAAAGGCGAAACGAAGGATGCGGCTCGACGATTTCGTTGCCGCGCTCCTTGAGCAATAGCCGGCCGTTCGGTTCCAGCACGGCGGTCAGCACCGCAAGAATGGAGGGCTCGGCAAAGTCGAGTTCGTCGATGACGAGCCAGTAGCCCTCGCGCATCGCCACGGGCAGCACGCCGTCCACCCAGATCGTCTCGCCGCCCTTCACGGTCCAGAAGCCGACGAAGTCGCCGATGGTGGTCTGGCCGTTCATGTTTGCGCGCAGCACGCCGTAGTCCGCGCGCGCGGCGACCTGCTCGATGAAACTCGTCTTGCCCGAACCCGTATGGCCGATCAGCATGACGCGGCGATTTTCTACGATGTCCTGAACGATATCGTCGCCGCGTCCGGTGAAGATATACGCCGCGTTCACGCGTGGAACAAGTTCGTTCGGCTCGCCGCGCGGAAGATCGACGCCGCCGATGCGTACGGTGCGCGTGCTGGTTTGCGGCGCGGCTTGAACGGCTTTGGCCTCGCGCGTTGCTTCGACGGCTTGCTGCAAGGCCGCCGCAAACGTGCTGCCCGCGCGAACGGCGCGCGCTTCGCCGGCGCGCTGCGCTTCGGACACGAAACCCTCGCGACGCCACTTGAGCAGTTTGGCTTCGAGGTTGTCGAGATCGATTTCCGTGTCGATGTCGATATCGGCTTCATCGTCCTCGCCCCGGCCGTGCTCGATGCGGTACATATGCGCGCGCCCGGAAGGCGAAACGCGCCACCATTCGCGCGACTGCGCGCCGCCGCGGGTGTAGAGGCCCAGCGGGTGTTCGTCTTGCAATGCGGGATCGGAGGCGTTCATGGGCGGAAATGCAGGGCGCCGGCGCGCGGTCCGGTCAATCGTCTCATATTACCGGCGCGAGTGGCTTCCCGCCCACGTTCAGCCATGCTAGCGTGACGATCGCCTACCCACCCGGAGCCCCCCATGCCCCAAGCCGCGCCCCCCGATCTCGATGGCGAGCCCGGGCGCGGCCGAACGCTCGCGCGCCACTACCCGCGCGGCCTTCAGATCGAGCCGCATACGCATACGTGGGCGCAGGTGCTCTACGCCGTCTCGGGCGTGATGTGGGTCGAGGTGGAACGCGAAGCGCTAGTCGTGCCGCCGCAGCGGGCCGTGTGGCTGCCGCCCGGCACGCAGCACGCCATCCACATGCTGAGCGCCGTCGAGATGCGCAATCTCTACCTCCACGAGCGCGACAGCCGGCACCTGAGCGAGCGCTGCGAAGTGTTCGAGATCAATGGCTTGCTGCGCGAACTCATCACGAGTCTCGCCGAACGCGCGCGCGAAGACGACGCCTGGCTCGACGCCGCCTATCGCCTCGCGTCGATCGAACTCGCGCACGCGCCTCGCTCCCCGCTGCGCATTCCGCTGCCCGGCGCGTCCGAGCGCCGCCTCGCCGCGCTGTGCCGCGCGGTGATCGACAACCCGTCGGCAGATGTTGGCTTCGAGCAGCACGCGGCCTGGGCAGGCGCGAGCGTGCGCACGCTTTCGCGGCTCTTCACGCGCGAGCTTGGCATGGGGTTTGCGCAATGGCGCCGCCAGGTGCAGCTCGCGCTTGCGGTGTCGCGGCTCGCGGAAGGCGAGCCCGTGAGCGCCGTGGCGCGCATGCTGGGCTATCTGCCGAGCAGTTTCAGCGACATGTTCCGCCGTGAACTGGGCGTGCCGCCCAGCGAGTTTCGCCCCACCGGGACACTTGGCGGCACACCGGGCAACGCCGAAGAGCACGCGGCACAGTGACGCGCGTAGACACACCGAGGACTCAATGCGGCGGCAGATCGCCTACCAGCGGAAACATGTCGGGCGTATAGCCCATATTGAAGTAACCCGCCCGTGCATAGGTGGCGATTCGTTCAAGCTGCTCGGCTTCGCGCGACGCGTCGCGCAACTCGGGCTCGCCGCCGCGCGGCGCGGGCGGCAGGCTCGCACGGCCGCGTCGCGTGAGCCACGCCGGCATCGACAACTTCGACATTGCGAACTCCTTGCAAGGCGTTGACCTCATCAATCTAGACAGTCGGAGGAGCGCGCGCAAACAAGCATTTCTTCGATGCATTGCACACCTCGCTTGCACCCGCTGTAAACGCCCGAAAACCTTACAAACAACTAACGTTTCGAAATTGGCGCACGAGTTGGTTAGACTGCGAGTCTCGGCCCCTCCGCTGCACCCCTTCACTGCGACGATGGAGCCCGGCTTCGACGGCATAACAATCATGAGAATGCGTATGCAGCAACTCGACAGTCACCGGCAGCAAATCGCGGCGCCCAGGCCGTTGAGCGCGCCCACATGGTTTCTCCGCACCGCCTCGCGTGGTGGTCCGATCTCCTGGAGGCAGGCATGAGCGACGTCCCGCAGACGCAACCCGCGCCCCCGCCTCCTCCGCCCCCGCCGCCACCTCCGCCTTCCGCGCCGCCCCCGCAGCCGCGCAAGCGCCGCCGGCTCGGCCCGATCATTCTCGCCATCGTCGTGATCCTGCTGATCGTGCTCGTGATCGTGCATATCGTGCGCAACAAGAAACCGGAGCGCGGCGCGGCGCCGCAGGTCGTAACCGTGGCCGCCGCCACGCTCGGGCCCATGCCCGTCACGCTCAATGCGCTCGGCACCGTCACGCCGGTCGCGACCGTCACCGTTCTGCCGCAAATCAGCGGCTACCTCACCGAAGTGGGCTACAAGGAAGGCCAGGATGTCGTGAAGGGGCAGTTCCTCGCGCAGATCGACCCGCGCCAGTACGAGATCAGCCGGGACCAGGCGCTGGCGCAGCTTGCCAAGGACAAGTCGCTGCTCGCCCAGGCGCGCGCCGACCTCGTGCGCTACACGCAGTTGAACGAGAAGCGCTCGATCGCCGAACAGACGTACACGGACCAGCGGTTCCTCGTCGAGCAGTACGAAGCCTCGGTTAAGGCAGATCAGGCCAATGTCAGGCTGTACGAACTCGATCTGATCTATTGCCGCATCACCGCGCCGGTGTCGGGGCGCGTGGGCCTGCGGCTCGTCGATCCGGGCAACTACGTGACCTCGTCCAGTTCCACGGGCATTGCCGTCATCACGACGATGAAGCCCACCACGGTCCAGTTCGCGATTCCGCAAACGTCGCTCGGGAGCGTGCTCGAGCGCGTCAACGCCGGCGCGAAACTGCCGATCACCGTGTACAGCAGCGACAACACACGCCAGATCGCCACCGGCACGCTATTCGCGCTCAGCAACCAGATGGCCACGGCCACCGGCACGGTCACGCTGCGCGCGAGCGTGCCCAACGACAACGAGGCGCTCTTTCCCAACGAGTTCGTCAACGTGAGACTGCTCGTCGACACGCTGCAGAACGCCGTGCTCGTGCCCACGCCCGCCGTGCAAACGGGCGCGCCCGGCGACTACGTGTACCTCGTGAACGCCGACAACACCGTGTCGGTCCACAAGGTCACGCTCGGCCCGAGCGACGGCCGCAACACCGTGATCTCCGCGGGCCTGCAGCAGGGCCAGCACGTCGTGACCGACGGCCTCGACCGCCTCAACGACGGCGCGAAGATCCAGCCTGCGGGGCCGAGGCCCGCCACGCACGCGGGCGCCGCGAGCGGAGCCAGTGGCGCGAGCGCCCCGCAGCACGGCAGCGCGCCCGCTGCGTCGAGCGCGCCAGGCGCCACGGCGCCGAACGCCTCCGACGCGAGCGCCGCGGCCTCGCAAGCCAGCTAAGCCGCGGACCCAGCGCCGATGAATATTTCGCGTCTCTTCATCCTGCGGCCGGTCGCGACTTCGCTCCTGATGATCGCGATGGTGCTGATCGGCCTCGTCGCGATGAAGTTCCTGCCGGTTTCCTCGCTGCCCGCGGTGGACTATCCCACCATCCAGGTGCAGACCTTCTATCCGGGCGCGAGCCCGAACGTGATGGCAACGACGGTCACGGCGCCGCTGGAAGTGCAACTGGGCGAGATCCCGGGCCTGCAGCAGATGATCTCGTACAGCTCCGAGGGCGCCTCCGTCATCACGCTGCAGTTCGACCTCTCGCTGAGTCTCGACGTGGCAGAGCAGAACGTGCAGCAGGCCATCAACGCGGCCAACAGCTTCCTGCCGAGCGGGCTGCCCGCGCCGCCGACCTACGCCAAGGTCAACCCGGCCGACCAGCCCATTCTCACGCTCGCGGTCACGTCGAAGTCGATGTCGCTCACGCAGTTGCAGGACGCGGCCAACAACCGTCTCGCGACCAAGATTTCCGAAGTGCCGGGCGTCGGCCTCGTCACGACGGCGGGCGGCAACGTGCCCGCCGTGCGCGTGGAGGCCGATCCGCAAAAGCTCGCCGCGTACGGCCTGAATCTCGACGACCTGCGCACGCTGCTCGCCAACGTCAACGTAAGCAATCCGAAGGGAAATTTCGACGGTCCCGAACTCAACTACACGATCAACTCCAACGACCAGATTTCGGACCCGAAGGACTACGAAGACACCGTCATCGCCTACCAGAACGGCTCACCCGTGTTCATGCGCGATGTGGCGCGCGTGTCCACGGCCGCGCAGGACGTGGAGCGCGGCGCCTGGTACAACAAGGCGTCCGCCATCGTGCTGAATGTGCAGCGCCAGCCGGGCGCGAACGTGATCGCCACTGTCAACCAGATCATGCGGCAGTTGCCGCAGCTCGAAGCGGCGCTGCCCGCGGGCATGCAGGTCACGGTGGTGTCGAACAGCGTGGGCGTGATCCGCGCTTCGGTGAGCGACGCGGCCTTCGAACTCGTGCTCGCCGTCGCGCTCGTGGTGGCGGTGATCTTCGTGTTCCTGCGCAACCTGCCCGCCACCATCATTCCGAGCATTTCGGTGCCGGTCTCGCTGATCGGCACGCTCGCGATCATGTACCAGCTCGGCTACTCGATCGACAACCTCTCGCTCATGGCGCTCATCATCGCCACGGGCTTCGTGGTGGACGACTCGATCGTGATGATCGAGAACATCGTGCGTTACCTCGAAGAAGGCGATAAACCCTTGCAGGCGGCGCTAAAAGGCGCGGGCCAGATCGGCTTCACGATTCTTTCGCTGACCATTTCGCTCATCGCCGTGCTGATTCCGCTGCTCTTCATGGGCGGCGTGATCGGGCGTCTCTTCAGCGAGTTCGCCGTGACGCTCGCCGTGACCATCGTGCTTTCGGCCGTGGTCTCCCTCACCGTCGTGCCGATGATGTGCGCGCGCATCCTGCGCGCGCAGGCCGAGCGTCACCCGAGCCGCTTCGAGCGCATCAGCGAAGGGCTGTTCGACAAGACGCTCAATGCCTACGAGCGCGGCCTGCGCTGGGTGCTCGACCACCAGTTGCTCACGCTCATCGTGTTCCTGGTGACGCTGGTGCTTACCGGGCTGCTGTATGTCGTGATTCCGAAAGGCCTGTTCCCGGTGCAGGACGTGGGCGTGCTGCAAGGCATCAGCGTGGCCGACAACTCCATTTCCTACCAGGCGATGGTGCACCGCCAGGCGGCGCTCGCCGAAGAAATTCTCAAGGACCCCGATGTTGTTTCGCTCACCTCGTATGTGGGTATCGACGGCATCAACAACACGCTCAACAACGGGCGTTTCCTCATCAACCTGAAGCCGCACGACGACCGCTCCGAAACCGCCGACGAAATCGGGCGGCGCATCCAGCAGTCGGTGGCGAAGGTGGCGGGCGTGCGTCTTTATGTGCAGCCCGAGCAGGATCTCACGCTCGACACCACGGTCTCGCGCAACCAGTACAACTTCGTGCTGCGCGGGCCGAACCAGGAGGCGTTCGACCAGTACGTGCCCGCGCTCATCGCACGCATGAAGCAGATTCCGTCGATCCGCGACGTCACGAGCGACCTCAACACGGATGGCCTGTCCGTGAACGTCGAGGTGAACCGCCAGCTTGCGGCGCGTTACGGCATCACGGCGGCGACCATCGACAACGCGCTCTACGACGCCTTGGGCCAGCGCATCGTTTCGACCATCTTCCAGCAGTCGGACCAGTACCGCGTGATTCTGGTGGCGAAGCCCGAGGCGCTGCCCACGGTCGAATCGCTCGGCGACCTGTATTTGCCGAGCCAGACGAGCAGCGAGGGCCAGGTGCCGCTCAAGGGCATCGCGAAGATCAGCATCACGCGCTCGCCGCTCATGATCAGCCACCTCGCGCAGTTCCCGTCGGTGACGATTTCGTTCAATCTCGCCGATGGCGCCTCGCTCTCCGCCGCCGTGCGCGACGTGCGCCGTGCCGAGGCCGCGGTGAAGCTGCCGCCTTCGATCACGTCGTCGTTCCAGGGCGCGGCGCAAGCGTTCGAAGACTCGCTTTCGAGCGAGGTGTATCTGCTGATCGCGGCGCTCGTGGCCGTCTATATCGTGCTGGGCGTGCTCTACGAGAGCTATGTGCACCCGGTCACGATTCTCTCGACGCTGCCCTCGGCCGGCATCGGCGCGCTGCTCGCGCTGATGATCGCCGGGAAGGACCTCGACGTGATCGGCATCATCGGCATCGTGCTGCTGATCGGCATCGTCAAGAAGAACGCCATCATGATGGTGGACTTCGCGCTCGAAGCCGAACGCGTGCAGGGCAAGCCGGCGCGCGAGGCGATTTTCGAGGCGTCGCTGCTGCGTTTCCGGCCCATTCTCATGACCACGCTCGCGGCCATGCTCGGCGCGCTGCCCATGCTGCTCGGCAGCGGCACGGGCTCGGAGCTGCGCCGCCCGCTCGGGCTTGCGATCATCGGCGGGCTCACGCTTTCGCAGATGCTCACGCTCTTCACGACGCCCGTAATCTATCTGTACTTCGACCGCCTCGCCGACCGCTTCGGGCGCAAGCGCAAGCCCGAAGGCAGCGCAGGCGGTGAAGCGCCGCCCGCGCCCGAGGGCACGCCGTGAACCTCTCGGCGCTCTTCATCCGGCGGCCGGTCGCGACTTCCCTGCTCGCGATCGCCATCCTCATTTCGGGGATGCTCGCCTTTTTCCGGCTGCCGGTGGCGCCGCTGCCCAACATCGCCTATCCGGTGATCGTGGTGCAGGCCAACATGGCGGGCGCGAGCCCGGACATCATGGCGTCCACCGTGGCCGAGCCGCTGGAGCGGCGCCTCGGCACTATCGCCGACGTGAGCCAGCTTACGTCGATCAGCAACACGGGCTCGTCGCTCATCATCGTCGTGTTCGGCCTGAACCGCGACATCAACGGCGCGGCGCGCGACGTGGAAGCCGCCATCCAGGCCGCGCGCGCCGACCTGCCCACCACGCTGCGCAGCAACCCGACCTACCGCCAGTACAACCCCGCGAGCGCGCCGATCATGGTGCTCGCGCTCACCTCGGACACGCTCACCAAGGCGCAGCTCTACGATTCCGCCGATTCGGTCATCATGCAGCAGCTCTCGCAGGTGGACGGCGTGGGCCAGATCACGCTGGGCGGCGGCGCGCTGCCCTCGGTGCGCGTGGAACTGGAGCCCGGCAAGCTCAACAGCTACGGCATCGGCCTCGAAGACGTGCGCGCCTCCATTGGCGCGGCCAACGCGAACAGCGCGAAAGGCCATATCGATCAGGGCAACCAGCGCTACACGGTGACTTCGAACGACCAGATAAGCAAGGCCGCGCCGTTTCGCGACGTGGTGATCGCGTATCGCAACGGCTCGCCCGTGTTCCTGCGCGACGTCGCCTCGGTCATCGACTCCAACGAAAACATCCGCAACGCGGGCCTCTACAACGGCAAGTCGGCCGTGCTCGTGATCGTCTACCCGATGCCGGGCAGCAACGTCGTGAAGACGGTCCAGCAGATTCGCGCGCGCCTGCCCTCCATCGAGGCCGCGCTGCCCGCCACGATCAAGGTGGATGTGGCGATCGACCGCTCCGAGTCCGTGCGCGCCTCCGTGGCCGACACCGAGCGCACGCTCTTCATCGCCGTGCTGCTCGTGATCGGCGTGGTGTTCGTGTTCCTGCTCTCGCCGCGCGCCACGCTCATTCCGGCCGTGGCGCTGCCGCTTTCCATCGTGGGCACGTTCGGGCCCATGTATCTGCTCGGCTACAGCATCGACAATCTCTCGCTCATGGCGCTCACCATCGGCACGGGCTTCGTGGTGGACGACGCCGTGGTGGTGCTCGAAAACATCGTGCGCCATATCGAGGCCGGCGTGGACCCGAAGGAAGCGGCGCTCAAAGGCGCGGGCGAAGTGGGCTTCACGGTGCTCTCCATGAGCCTGTCGCTCATCGCCGTGTTCCTGCCCATTCTGCTGATGCCCGGCATCGTGGGCCTGCTCTTTCACGAGTTCGCGATGACGCTCTCCATCGCCATCCTCATCTCGCTCGTGATCTCGCTCACCGTCACGCCGACCATGTGCGCCTACGTGCTCAAACGCGAGGCGCTGCACCGCAAGCCCTCGCGCGCGGCCGTGTGGATCGATGCGCAGTTCGAGCGTTTCAAGCAGTTCTACTCGCGCACGCTCGACGTCGCGCTCAACCATGCGCGGCTCACGATCTTCATCCTGGTCGCGCTGCTCGTGGGCAATGTGTTTCTCGCACGCCTCCTTTCCGGCACGTTCTTCCCCGAACAGGACACAGGCATCCTCATCGGGCAGATCATCGCCGACCAGAGCATTTCCTTCACGGCAATGGAGAAGAAGCTTGCGCAACTCCAGGCCATCGTGAAGGCCGATCCCGCCGTGCAGTCCGTAGCGGGCTTCACGGGCGGCCGCGCGCTCAATTCGGCCACCGTGTTCGTCGAATTGAAGCCGATCGCCGAGCGCCGTCTTTCGGCCACCGAGGTCGTGAACCGTCTGCGTCCCAAGCTCAACGCCGTTTCGGGCGCACGGCTTTTCATGCAGGCGCAGCAGGACTTGCAGATCGGCGGCCGGCAGTCGGCGGCCGAGTATCAGTACACGCTCACGAGCGACGACGCCGACGCCCTCTTTACCTGGGTGCCGCGCCTCGTGGACGAGCTGAACAAACACCGCAGCCAGATGATGGACGTGAATTCGGACCTTCAGCAAAATGGTCTGGAGGCCTACATGACGGTGCAGCGCACGACTGCCAAGCGCTACGGGTTCGACCCGAACCAGATCGACAACGTGCTGTACGACGCCTTTGGCCAACGCACCGTTTCGACCATCTACAACGCGATCAACCAGTATTTCGTGGTGATGGAAGTGGCGCCGCAATACTGGCAGTTTCCGCAGTCGTTCCAGAATATCTGGCTGAGCACGGCGGCGGGCAACGCAAGCGGCGCGGCGCAAACGCAAATGCCGTCCAGCGTCATCTCGGGCGTCACGCCCTTCACCGCCGTGACCACGACCGGCGCCGCGAACGGCAACACCAACGAGCGCAACGCCAACGCCGTGGCGAACCAGCAGAACAACGCGATTGCCAACAGCAAGGGCGGCAGTTCCAGCGGCAGCGCGGACAGCACGGCCGCCGAAACCATGGTGCCGCTCATGGCGCTCATGGACTGGAAAACGCACCATACGGCCACGCAGGTCAATCACCAGGGCACGGAAGTGGCGGGCACGATTTCGTTCAACCTGCCCAAGGGCGGCTCGCTTTCCGAGGCCGGCAACATCATCGAGCAGGCCGAGCGCGACATCGGCATGCCGGCCTCCATTCACGGCGCGTTCGCGGGCGCCGCGCAGGCCTACGCGCAGTCGATGGGCGTCGTGCCGCTGCTCATTGTCGCCGCGCTCGCCGTGGTCTATATCGTGCTGGGCGTGCTGTACGAAAACACCATCCACCCGCTCACGATTCTCTCCACGCTGCCCTCGGCCGGCATTGGCGCGATTCTCGCCATGCTGATCTTCGGCACGCCGTTTTCGGTGATCGCGATGATCGGCATCATCCTGCTCATCGGCATCGTGAAGAAAAACGGCATCATGATGGTCGACGTCGCCATCCAGTTGCAGCGCAACGAAGGCATGGAAGCGCGCCGCGCGATTCACGAAGCCGCCGTGGTGCGGCTGCGCCCGATCATGATGACGACCTTCGCCGCCGTGCTCGGCGCGCTGCCGCTCGCCATCGGCATCGGCCAGGGCGCGTCGCTGCGCCAGCCGCTCGGCGTGACGGTGATGGGCGGCCTGCTGCTCAGCCAGGTCTTTACCCTATACACCACGCCGGTGATATACCTGTTCCTCGACCGCCTGCGCGCACGCCTCGCGCGCTGGGCCGCGCGCCTGCCGTGGAATCGCCAGGCCGATGAGAGCGCATCATGACGAATATTCCCTTTACCCGATCGCTCACGCGAATGTTGATTTCCGCCGCCATCAAAGGCACGCGCCCGCTGCCGCTCAGCCCTCTCGTGCCTTTCGCCGCCGCGCTGCTGCTCGCGGGCTGCATGGTGGGGCCGGATTACCGCCGGCCCCAGGTCGCCGTGCCCGCCACGTGGAAGGAACTGCCCGGCTGGACCCAGGCCCAGCCGGATGCGGCGCAGGGCCCGAAGGGCGAATGGTGGACCGCCTTCCAGGACCCGCTGCTCGATGAACTGGAACCGCTCGTCGAGGTCTCGAACCAGACCGTGCGGCAAAGCTACGCAAACTACCAGGAAGCGCTCGCCGAAGTGCGCGTCGCGCGCGCGAGCCTCTTTCCGACCATCGGCATTACCGGTTCCCTCGCGCGCGAGCGCTCCTCCACGGGCACGCTCAGCAGCGTGAGCAGCATCACCTCCACGCCGAACGGCGCGCGCATCGTCAACGGAGGCACGCTCGAAGGCAACGCGAGCTGGGACATCGACCTCTGGGGCCAGGTGCGCCGGCAGATCGAGGAACAGTCGGCCACGGCGCAGGCAAGCGAAGCGACGCTGGCCAACGCTACGTTGTCCGAACAAATCGCGCTGGCGAACGCCGTGATCGATCTGCGCATCACCGACGCCGATATCGACCTGCTCACGCATACCGTGCAGGCCTACACGGACTTCCTGCGCGTGGTGTCCAACCAGGACCAGGCGGGCACCGTTCCGCCGTCCGACCTCGTTTCCGCGCGCACGCAGCTCGAGTCCACCCGTGCGAGCCTGATCGCGCTGGGCGTGGCGCGCGCGCAATACGAGCACGCCATTGCCGTGCTCGTGGGCCGCAACCCGGAAGAGGTCGATATTCCGCACAGCACGCAGATCCCCGCGCTGCCTGTCATTCCCGCCGGCGTGCCGTCCACGCTGCTGCAGCGGCGGCCCGACATCGCGACCGCCGAACGCCAGATGGCGTCGGCCAACGCGTCGATCGGCGTGGCGGTGGCCGCGTACTATCCGTCGATCTCGCTCTCCGCGCTCGATGGCTTCACGCAGTCGCCGCTTTCGGGCCTGCTGCACATGAGCAACTACGTGTGGTCTCTCGGCGCGAGCGCCACGCAGACGATCTTCGACGGCGGCCAGCGCAGCGGCCAGGTGGCGGCGGCGCGCGCGAGCTACGACGCGGCGGTGGCGAACTATCGCGGAACGGTGCTGACAGCATTCCAGGGCGTGGAAAACGATCTCTCCGCGCTGCGCATTCTCGCGCAGCAGGCCGAAGCGCTCGACGCCGCCGTGCACGACGCCATACGCGGCGCGCAGATCGCGCAAAACGAATACGAGGCGGGAACCGTGGACTACACGACGGTCGCCACGGCGCTCGCCACGCAGGTGACGAATCAGCAGAGCGCGCTCAATGTGCAGCAGCAACGGCTGCTCGATACGGCTTCGCTGATCGGCGACCTGGGCGGCGGCTGGTCCGGGCAACTGCACGATGCGCAGCATCCCACGCGCGCGGTGACGCCGGCTTCCGACGCTGCTGCGGCCTCCGGGGCGGCGGCCACGAACGGTTCTACGAGCGTGGAAGCGAGCCGCGCGCAGGGCGCCGCGGCGAGTCCCTGAGCGAGCGCGAGCGCGCTACGCGCGCGGCTGCGTTTCCGAAGCGGCTGTCACCGGCATGGCGGAGGCCGGCAGGCCGAACACGGCGTCGAAGATCAGGTTGTAGACGTAGTTGTAGACGAGAAAAAACACCGAGAGGCCGATATCCATCGCGAACGCCTCGACCAGCGACACCTGCAGCGTGAGCGCGATCATCGGCACGAGAAACACCACGAGGCCGCCCTCGAAGCCGGCCGAATGCGCAATGCGGCGCAACACGCCGCGCCCGCGTTTGGCCTGGCGCGCTTCCCAGCGCTCGAACAGCAGGTTGTAGACGAAGTTCCAGCCCACCGCGATCAGCGAGGAAAACACCGCCGCCGCGCCCGCGCGGTTCATGCCGCTGCCCGAGAGCGACGCGAAGCTCGTGCCGGTAATCAGGATCGCTATGCCCTCGAACAACGTGACGTACACGATCCGGCGTTTGATACCCTGCATGGACGAATGCTCCTCATGCGGCTTCTGCGTAACTTCGGGCAGGTCTCGCCGCGATTCACGGCGATTCACAGCGAGACGCCTCGCGAATCAACCGAGGTCGGTGAACACCGAAGCCGCGGACAGACGCGACTTCGGCAGCTTCGCGTTGAAGTCGTCGGCGCTGCGGTAGCCGAGGCCGATCACCACGAGCGCGGCGAGGCCCTGCTCGCGCAGGCCCAGTTCCGCGTCGAGCGCCTGGGCGTTGAAGCCTTCCATCGGGCAGGCGTCGATTTCGAGCGTCGATGCGCCGATCAGCAGCGTGCCGAGCGCGAGATACGCCTGCTTCTCCATCCACGCGGGCAGGTCGTTGCGTTCGCGATGCAGGTTCACGTAGAACGAGCGCGTCTTTTCCTGGCCCGACTTCGCTTCGGCATTGGCGAAGCGGCCGTCCGCCTCTTCCTGCGCGAGCACTTCGGCGAGGTGGGCTTCGTCCATGTCGGTGCGCACGCACAGCACCATCACGTGCGAGGCGCGCATGACTTTCGGTTCGTTGTATGCGAAACCTTCCATGCCCCTCGCGATACGCGCGCGTGCGGCGTCGCTTTCCGCCAGCACGAAATGCCACGGCTGCGAGTTCACCGACGACGGGCTGAAGCGGATCAATTCCTTCAACTCGTCGATGACGGCGGCGGGAATCTTGCGGGCGGGATCGAACGCCTTGGTGGCGTGACGGGCTTTTGCGAAGCGGGTGAGGTTCAAGCGGTTTTCTCCTTCGTGTGCGGCCTGCCCTGGCGGCGGCCGGCAAGGCGCACATCGTACCAGCATCGCGCGCCGGCCGCGGGCGCGGTCTGCGCGCAAGCCGCCCCTGCGCTATGCTTGAAGACTGATATTGCCGCGACACCGTACGCGCAACGCACCAGCCGCGCGTCGCATCGCGGCCCGCAAGGAGAACAGCGATCATGCGCCAGGCCATCCATCATCTGCCAGTCAGCACGCGCACGCGCGGGCTCGTCGAAATCAGCGAGGAAGTGCGCGCGTTCGTGCGCGAGCAGCGTATCGCCACCGGCTTGCTCACCCTCTTTTGCCGCCACACGTCCGCGTCGCTCGTCATCCAGGAAAACGCCGATCCCTCCGTGCGCCGCGATCTCGAACGCTACTTCGAGCAGCTCGCACCCGAAAACCCGCAGCGCTACGAGCATGACACCGAAGGCCCCGACGACATGCCCGCGCATTTGCGCACGGCGCTCACGCACACCCAGCTCTCGATTCCGGTCGAGCACGGCGCTCCCGTGCTGGGCACGTGGCAGGGCATCTATGTGTTCGAACATCGGCGCGCGGCGCACACTCGCGAGATCGTGCTGCATCTGATCGGCGAATAAGCACCTCAGGTGCGTGCACACAAATCCCGTACGCAAGCGCTATGCTTGCGACTTTCGTTCAACCGACTCACCAGGGGTTGCTCCAGATGAAACAGTCCGCCGGTTCCATGATTTCCTTCACCCGCCCTGACGGCCAGTCGCTCCAGGGTTATCTCGCCCGGCCGGAAAAAGCCGAGGGCGCGCCCGCCATCGTCGTGATCCAGGAGTGGTGGGGCTTGAACGACCAGATTCGCGGCGTGGCCGACCGGCTCGCGCAGGCCGGTTACTTCGCGCTCGTGCCCGATCTCTATCGCGGCAAGACCACGGTGGAACAGGAAGAGGCCCACCATCTGATGACGGGCCTCGACTTCGCGGACGCAGCCTCGCAAGACGTCTACGGCGCGGTCACTTATCTGAAGACGCTCACGGACCGCGTGGGCGTGACGGGCTACTGCATGGGCGGCGCGCTCACGCTGCTCGCGGCCGCCATGGTCCCGGGCCTCTCGGGCGCCGTGGTGTGGTACGGCTTCCCGCCGCTCGAATACATCGACGCGAGCAAGATCACCGCGCCCATCCTCGGCCACTTCGCGACCCAGGACCAGGTATTCAGCATCGAAACCGTGGCGGAACTCGAAACGAAGCTCACGAACGCCAACGTGGACGTCGAATTCCATCGCTATCTCGCCCACCACGCGTTCGCGAACGAGACCGCCGTGGGCCCGACCCGCATCGCCATCACGCAGTACGACCCGGTCTGGGCGCAACTCGCGTGGGACCGCTCGCTGACGTTCTGGGGCCGCACGCTGTGGCCGCAACGCGCGGCGAGCTGAAGCGCCGGCAGCGGGCCGCGTTCGCGCCCGGATTTGTCGTAGAATCGGCGTCGCCCTGTCTCGCACGGGCGACGCCTTTTTGCATTGCAGCGCCTTCGTCCCTCTCACGCTCTCGCGGAGACTTCATGACGCCGCTCATCCTCCAGCGCCCTGCGCTTTTGTTCGTCGTGCTGATCGTGGTGCTGCCGCTTGCCGCCTGGCTGGGCACGAGCCTGCTGCACCGATGCTTCCCGCTCGCCGAGGAGGCGCGCGAGAACTACAAGATCGTGCAGGGCGCGACGCTCACGCTGCTCGCGCTCCTGATCGGTTTCACGCTTTCGATGGCCGTGAGCCGCTACGACCAGCGCAAAAACCTGGAAGAGGAAGAAGCCAACGCGATCGGCACCGAGTATCTGCGCGCGGAACTGCTTGGCGCGGAGGGCGCGGCGCAGACCAAGGCGCTGCTCGCGCGCTACGTGCAGGCGCGCATCCAGTTCTATGTTGCGCGCGACGCGGCCAGTATCGATCAGATCAATCGCACGACCGGCGAGCTTCAGACGCAGCTCTGGGCGAACGTGCGCGACGCCGCGAAGGCGCAACCGAATCCGGTCATGGCGCTCGTGGTCGGCGGCATGAACGACGTCATTAACTCACAGGGCTACACGCAGGCGGCCTGGATCAATCGCATTCCCGTCGCCGCGTGGGTGTTGATGGTCGCAATCGCCATCTTCAGCAACGTGATGCAGGGCTACGGCGCGCACGGCCAGGTCGGCCGGCGCGTGCTGCTGCTCGTGCTGCCCATTACGGTGACGCTTTCGCTCACGCTCATCGCCGATATCGACAGCCCGCGCGGCGGCTTGATTCGCGTCGCGCCGCTCAATCTGTTCAGCCTCGCGAAATCCATCCCGGCGAATCCTTGAGCGCTGTCCCGCCGCCGCGCACACTCACGCCGAACCCCGTAATCCCATGAAAGTCATCCGCTCGAAAACCTTCACCGCCGGCCGCCCCTGGGGCGCGCTCGACATCGCCAACATGAACGGCACCACCGTACGCCTGCACTGGACCGACCAGCCGTACAAATGGCACGTCAACGACGGCGAGGAAGTGTTCGCCGTGCTCGACGGCGTGGTCGACATGCACTACCGCGAAGGCGGCGCGGAACATGTCGCCGTGCTCGAAGCCGGCGACGTGTTTTTCGCGGGCGTGGGCTGCGAGCATGTCGCGCATCCGCGCGGCGAAGCCCGCATTCTCGTGGTCGAGCGCGAAGGCAGCGTGTAAGCCGCGAAAGCGACGAAAGCCCGCGGCTTGCGGCGAAAACACGGCGCGCGCCCTTTCCTCTAAACTGGGCAGCTTCACTTCGCATCCGGTTTCCCGGTCGAGCCGTCGCGCGCTTCGCACGGCTCGCGCCGGCGCTAAAGGACATCAAGGACCTCAAGGACTTCAAGGACCTCGCATGAACGACCTTTCCGCATTTCCCGTCACCCGCAAGTGGCCCGCGCTGCACCCCGAGCGCATCCAGCTCTATTCGCTGCCCACGCCCAATGGCGTCAAGGTGTCGATCATGCTGGAGGAAAGCGGCCTGCCCTACGAGCCGCATCTGGTGCGCTTCGACTCGAACGACCAGATGTCGCCGGAATTTCTCTCGCTGAATCCCAACAACAAGATCCCGGCGATCCTCGATCCGAACGGCCCGGGCGGCGAACCGCTCGCGCTCTTCGAGTCGGGTGCGATCCTCATCTATCTCGCCGACAAATGCGGCCGCTTCCTCGCGCGCGAAGGCGCGGCGCGCTACGAAACGATCCAGTGGGTCATGTTCCAGATGGGCGGCATCGGACCGATGTTCGGCCAGGTGGGCTTCTTCCACAAGTTCGCGGGCAAGGAGTACGAGGACAAGCGTCCGCGCGACCGCTACGTCGCCGAATCGCGGCGCCTGCTCGCCGTGCTCGATCAGCGCCTCGAGGGGCGCAAGTGGATCATGGGCGACGAGTACACCATCGCCGATATCGCCACGTTTGGCTGGGTGCGCAACCTTGTTGGCTTCTACGAAGCCGGCGACCTCGTGGGCTACGCCGATTTCAGGAACGTCGCGCGCGTGCTCGCGGCATTCGTCGCCCGGCCGGCGGTCGAGCGCGGGCTCAACATTCCGGCGCGCGGCTGACGCGCATCGCGCGCGACCGTGGCACTCGCTTCGCCGGAGCAGCGGCCTCTGATCGCGCCCCGAAATCAGCGGTGGATTTTGGGTAAACTGGAACGCATGGAAACCTGCCGTTATTGCGGAAAACTGCGCGACGAATGGGACTGCCACGGGCCAGCCTGCCGCCAGGCAATCGCGCAGGCGCTGCGCCGCCAGCGCAAGGGGTTGCCGATGGTGGCGAACGTGATTCGCAATGAAATCCCCGCCGACGCCACCACCGGCCAGATCATCACCGTGCTTTCGCGCCAGCGCCAGCGCGCGCGGCGCGGCAACGAGGAACGGCGCGAGCGCAAGGCGCTGGATATTCCCGAAGGCGAGTAAGGCGACGCCGCGAATCTGGGCGCCACCAGTCTGTCCCGATGCGCAAGCGTGCCTGAAAACGCGTCAGCCCCCGGGCGATTTCCTGCCAACGCCCGATCTCGCCTAAACTCCCGGTTGGCTCACCGCGCCTTTCGCTGGACCGGCGCATATCCTGATCGACTGACTTATGTTCTCGCTTCCCGACATTCTCCCCTCCGACAAACCCGCCCTCTACGAAACGCTCGCCGCGCAGGCGCGCTCGCTGATCGAAGGCGAAACCGACGTCATCGCGAACGCGGCGAATTTCGCTTCGCTCGTGTTTCATTCGCTCGATGGTCTGAACTGGGCGGGTTTCTATTCGTTCGACGGCACCGAACTCGTGGTCGGCCCGTTCCAGGGCAAACCGGCGTGCGTGCGCATTTCCCTGGGCAAGGGCGTATGCGGCACGGCGGCGGCTACGCGGCAAACGCAGGTGGTGCCCGACGTGCACGCCTTCGCGGGACATATTGCTTGCGATTCTGCATCGCAGTCGGAAATCGTCGTGCCGCTCGTCACGCCGGACGGCGAACTGCTTGGCGTATGGGACGTGGACAGCCCGCACCTCGCGCGCTTCGACGAAGAAGACGCGAAGGGCATGGAATTGCTGTGCCGCACGTTCGTCGAGTATGGGATGAAGCGACGTTGAAGCGGCGTTGAAGCGACCTTGAACCGACGTTGCGGCGAAGCGCGCAAGGCGCTGGCTTTGCGCGTTATTCGCCGCCAGCGTGGCGCGCCCGCGCGGCGAGCGCCTCCTCCACGCGCCGCAGAACATCGTCCCACGCGCCGTTCGCGCCCTGACGGAAAAGCCGCGCGGTGGGATACCACGGCGAGTCGTCCCCGTCCCCGAGCCAGCGCCAGCACGCGCCGTAGCGCGAAAGCACCCACACCGGCTTGCCGAGCGCGCCGGCCAGGTGCGCCATCGAGGTATCCACGGTAATCACGAGATCGAGATTCGCGACGATCGCCGCCGTATCGGCGAAATCGCGCACTTCGTCCATCGGGTCGAACGGGCGCAGGGCGGCGGGAAGTCCGGCGATTTGCGGTCGCGTCGTCGCCCCGAGTTGCAGGCTCACGAAGGTCACGCCCGGCGTGCGCAGCAGCGGAACGAATGCGCGCGCGTCGAGGGAGCGGCGCTGGTCGATGGCGTGCGAACCCGCCTTGTCCTCGCTCGGATTACCGGCCCACACGAGGCCGACCTTCAGCGCCCCGGCGGGCAGCCGGGCGCGCCACGCCTGCGCCGCAGCTTCGTTCGCATGCAGATACGGCACGCGCGCCGGAATCGACGCGACCGTGGTGCCGAAGCGCAGCGGCAGGCTCATGGTCAGGCACCAGAAGTCGTGACGCTCGATGATGCCCCGCCCGTCGAGCGCGATCACCCGGTCGGCGCCCGCGAGCGTTTCGAATAACCGCGCGAGTGCCGGCGCACAGGCGATGCTCACCTGCGCCGCGCCGAGCGCCTTGAGCATCGGCACGTAGCGGCAGAATTGCAGACAGTCGCCGAGGCCCTGCTCGGGCCACACGAGAATCGACTTGCCCGCGAGCGCTTCGCCCTGCCACTGCGGATACGGCACGGGCGGTCGCGCCACGCCGCCCTCGCCCATCGACGGTTCGTGACGCGCTTCGTACAACGGCCACGCCGCCTCGTACGCTCCCAGACGCAGCAGCGGCAACGCCAGGTTCACGCGCGCCGCCGCATAGTCGGGGCGCAGCGCGAGCGCGCGCCGATACGGCTCGATCGACGCCTCGACCTGGCCGAGTTGCCACAGCGCGTTGCCAAGATTGTTGTGGATTTCCGGATGAGAGTCGTCGAGCGCGAGGGCGCGCCGGCACGCTGCCTCCGATTCCGGCAGGCGGTTCATCTCCTTGTACAGCAGGCCCAGGTTGTTCCACGCCGCGACATGATCCGGATGCTGCGCGAGCACCGCGAGATACGCGGCTTCGGCTTGCGCAAGACGGCCAACACGCCACATCAGCAGGCCCTGGTTGAACAGCACTCCCGGATGATGCGGGTCGATCTCCAGCGCGCGCGAAAGCTCGGCTTCGGCTTCGTTGGCGCAGCCGTCGTTCATCAGCGCCAGGGCAAGATCGGCGCGCGCGGACATGTCGTCGGGGCGAATCGACAGCACGCGCCGGTACGCGTGACTCGCGGCCGCGAAGCGGCCCCGGCGGTACAGCCACGCGCCGAGCCCACGGTACGCTTGAGCCTGCGCGTCGGGCGTGGCAAACGGCGCGGCCGCGCGGTCGGGCGCGCCGCCGGCGAGCGTACGGGCAGCCAGTTCCAGCGCTCGGGCGTGGGCAGGCTGGGCGTGCAGCACGCGTTCGAGCGCGCCGAGCGCGGCCTCGTGCCGGCCTTCCGTGTGCGCCGCCAGCGCTTCATGCCAGGCGGCGTGCCAGGCGGCGTCTAGGGGCTGTGGGTGGGCGGCGGACGTGTTCATCGGCGTTCTCATGAGGGCAAAGCGGGAGGGCAAAGCGGAAAGGCAAAGCGCTTGCGGCGCGAAACCTCTTAATCTACGACCGTCTCATAGAGCCGGCCATTGGCAAATTCCGAAATCGCGCCCCCACGTCATTCGAACGGGCGGCAGGAACGATTCGACCCTGATCAGGATGCCGAAACGTCTGACGTGTTCGCCTTGACGAAATCGACGAATGCGCGCAGCGGCGCGGGCAGGTGCCGCCGCCCCGGATAGTAGAGAAATGGGCCGGGAAACGAGACGTCCCAGTCTTCGAGCAAGCGCACGAGCGCGCCGCTTCGGATGTGCGGCAACAGCATCTCTTCAAACAGATACACGATGCCGACGCCGTCGAGCGCCATGTTGATCAGCAGATCGAGCGCCGCGCCGGGACGCACGACGAGCGGCGCGGGCGGGTCGAGGCGCAGCACTTCGCCAGCGCGCTCGAATTGCCACAGCGGCATCGCGCCACCCGCGAACTGCACGCGCAGGCAAGCGTGCTCCAGCAATTCGCGCGGATGTTCAGGCCGCCCGCGCGCCGCGAGATACGCGGGCGAAGCGACCGCCGCGAAGCGCTCCACGCGCGGGCCGATGGGAAGCGCGATCATGTCCTGCTCCAGACGCTCGTCGTAGCGGATACCGGCGTCGCAACCGATCTGCAGCACGTCGACGAAACCATCCTCCACCACCACTTCCACCCGAATCTCGGGATACGCGCGATGAAACGGCGCGAGCACGCCAGGGAGAATGGTGCGCGCCGCGCTCGCGGGCACGTTGAGCTTGAGCGTGCCCGCGGGCTTTTCGCGGTAGCCGTTGAGCACGTCGAGCGCCGCTTCCAGCTCGCTGAAAAGCGGCGTGATCGATTCGAGCAGCCGCTGCCCCGCCTCGGTCGGCGCGACGCTGCGCGTGGTGCGGTTCAACAGCCGCAGCCCCAGCTTCGCCTCCAGCCTGCGCACCGCCGCGCTCAGGCTCGACGCCGAGACGCCGCCAGCACGCGCCGCGTCGCGAAACCCGCCCGCGCGCGCCACCGAAACGAAAGCGGCCAGATCGTTCATTTCCATCGGCATGGTTCCCTTCGCGTAGTTCTCACTCGTTGTTCGATTTTACGCACAGGGGAATCCGATCAGAACGAATTATCGGACAATTGGAAACACCGATACTGCCGCAAGCCAGTTATTGCGCCATGTGATCAGGGGAAACGGCAGCCGGCGGCAAACAGCGAGCGCCGTATCGCCGGATTCGCGTCAACAGGTAAGCAGCGGGCGCTGCGTACCGCGTGGAGGGCGCATCGGGGACCCCGTGCGCGCGCGCCACGCCGCTTACGCCTGTGCCTTACCTATGGCGTCGAGTTGCCCTAACACCTCGGCGGAAAGCGTGAGCGTGGCCGCCGCCATGTTCTCCCGCAGGTGAACCACCGAAGATGTCCCTGGAATCAGCAGGATATTGGGTGAACGGTGCAGCAACCAGGCGAGCGCGACGGCCATTGGCGTGACATGGAGCGAGTGCGCGATTTGCGAGAGCGCCGTCGACTGGATCGGCGTGAAGCCGCCGAGCGGAAAGAACGGCACGTAAGCGATGCCGCGTGCCGCCAGCGCGTCGATCAGCGCATCGTCGTCGCGGTGTACGAGGTTGTAGTGGTTCTGGACACAGGCGATAGGCGTGATCTTTTCCGCGTCGTCAATCTGCTTCGCGGTCGCATTCGACACGCCGATGTGGCGCACGAGCCCACGCTCGCGCAGGCTGGCGAGCATCTCCATCTGTGGCTCTACCGGACCCTCGGCGGGTTTGTGCACATCGCCCATGATGCGCAGATTCACGACGTCGATAGCGTCGATGCCAAGATTGCGCAGATTGTCGTGCACTGCGCGTTCGATGTCTGCGGGACCCTGTGCAGCCAGCCACGCGCCCTTGTCGTCACGCACGGCGCCGACCTTCGTGACGATAGTGAGATCGGCCGGATAGGGATGTAGCGCCTCGCGGATGATCTGGTTTGTTACGTGCGGGCCATAGAAGTCGCTCGTGTCGATATGGTTCACGCCGAGTTCAAGCGCCAGACGCAGGACCGCGATGGCTTGCGCGCGGTCCTTCGGCGGCCCGAACACGCCTGGGCCGCTTAGCTGCATGGCGCCGTAGCCCATGCGGCCAACAGTGCGTCCCGCGAACACAAAGGTATCGGCGGGTCCAGGAGTATGGCCAGTCGTTTGGGGCATGACGTTCTCCGCGAAAAGGGAATGGTTGCAGTATCGATAATGACGCGCAGCGCGACAATCCGGCCCAGTCCGCACGGGCTGTGCAAAAGAACGCACACCAGGATCCCCTCCCTGCAGGAAGCAATCGCTCCACGGGGTTCGCCAGCACCCTCAGGGTCCCCGAACCAACGCGACGGGGCAATGGCGAACTCCTGATCGTCGGGCACGTCTTCGCATGCCCACGCGACGAACCCATCGGGACGCACCAATACGGCGCGCACTCCTTGCCGCTCTTTGGCATCGGTCGCGACGTAATTGAGACGCTTCCGCCAACGGCTCGCCAGCGCCCGAAGCGATGCGCCCGAATCGAAGTCCAGCGGGAGTCCCCGCCCGTCGCGCAGCCAGTTGCCGACTCTCGTCCCGTCGACCAGCTCGAAATCGGGAACGCTACGACCTGTCATCGGATGACCGCTGCCGAGATCGTAGCGAAGCGAAACACCCCTACGCGCTCAGCAAAATACGTCGCGCCATCCCGTGTCTCGATGAGATCCCGGACAATCGCTGCGAGGGCGCGCGTGCTCGGGGTGGGCCGCATGAGCGCGACCTGCGTGCGCGACCAATCGAGAACGCTTGCTCCCACCGGATGCCGTTCGAGCGAATAGCTGTCGAGCAGACCGGCCTGTGCGTCGCCAAGGACAGTGTTGCATCCAGTGTGCGGGCACCACGGCCTCGCGGGCTGAATCATCGGCGCGTTGCATGGCGATGACTTCGTCCAGCAAGCCGCGACGGTAGAGCGCTTCGAGGGTGGGGGCCGAGAGGCCGCGCATTCCGAACGCCAGGCGCTTCAAGGGAGAATGCGGCGCCTGGGCTCGCTCCAGCACCAGGACCGGGAGATCCCGCAGGCGCAGTTCGCAGGCGAGAAACAGGCCAACGGGGCCGGCTCCGGCAATGACGACGTCGTACAGATGGGAATGATGATTGTGCATGCACGGCTCCTTAGTCGATGTTCGACCGGAGCGTTCCCCAGATGAAGAACCGCACGGACGAACGTGTGGACGCCTGGGCGGCGTCCGATGTTCGTCGTGGGGATCTCATGCACGAGGCCGCTCGGTCTCTCGGAGAGTCTCTATGCGCTTGAGCCAGCGGCGGCCCAAGCGGCAACTCCTGGCTCCCCCAGTCCATGCCGCTTCCCACTGGGTATGGCGTTGTGAACATGCCGAAGTTTCCGGTCGCGAGTGGGACCAAATGGGAGGCCGTTCCTCTGGTTTCCGCAAGCTACGACCGCTTCTTCATTGGCGCCAATCCAGATGCGGCGTCGCTTGTTTCGCTCGGCGCTTACCTCTACCGTGACGCAAACTGGCGGGTTGGCGTCGCGCTCACGTACGATTTCATCGAACCACGCAGTGAATCCGACGACGCCCGACTCAATGGCCTCGGTGACATCAAGCGCACAGCGCATGCTGAGCTGTTCGGCGTCTACTCGCGGCAATTCATTGCAGCGCGTGCCAGCGTACTCACCGACATCGCGGGCAACGATCGCGGGGCAGTGATCACGTTCGATGTTCTCGCGAAATACGAACCGCTGGCTGGACTTACACTGACCGCTGGCCCCGGATTTACGTGGGCGAGCGGGCCAGTATAACGAGACCTACTTTGGCGTAAATTCCGAACAGAGCAGCCGCTCCGGGTTGCCTGTTTTCTCCGCAAGCTCCGGAATCAATCAGCTGCGTTTCTCGATTGGCGGCGTGTACCGGTTCGCCACGCACTGGAACATCGGGGCAAACATCGCCTTTGGATGGCTGCGCGGTGATGCAACCGATAGCCCAATCACGGAAAAAACCAGCCAGATATCGTACGGCCTGTTTTGCAGCTATGCGTTCTAGAAGTTATTGGCGTGGTGTGATTGATCCTTTCTGTGACTTTTTCTGAAGAATGCAAACGTTTTTTGTGTATGTGCCAGTCATTAGTAATCCTTAAAGGCCGCCGCGTTCGTGGCTGAAGACGTGAACGCGCGATTTGAGCTACAGTGGTTCTGCAGTCAACAAGATCGTGAGCCGTCCCGACAACGCTTCGGGTTCCCGCTCCAGGGCGCTCAGCGCATGGGACTGAATCCGGACTAGCCGAAGAGATTGCGCCATGCAAAATTTTCCGGTTGCTTACTGTGGCCCTGCGAGCGTCCCCGCCAGCTTCTGGATACGCTGGAATACGGACCCACTGCTACTCGGGGCGCTTGCTGCGCTCGCGTTCGTCGTCGCGCGCGGCCGGTCGGCCAATGCGCGAGCGGGCTGGGCAGCGATCGCACTGATGGCCGTCATATTCGTTTCCCCACTCTGCGCCCTGTCTTCGGCATTGTTTTCGGCGCGCGTGACGCATCACATCATTCTGATCGCGGCTGTTGCGCCGCTACTCGCCATTGCTTTCCCGATGCCGCGTCTCGCCAATCCGCCGCTCGCACCGGTCGTCGCCGCGCATGCGTGCTTCATCTGGCTCTGGCATGCGCCGGGGCTCTACGCATGGGGACTTTCCACGGTCCCCGCTTACTGGCTCATGCAGATCACGCTGCTTGGAAGCGCCTGGCTGATGTGGCGCGGCATCTTCGCGCCGTCCGTGCAGACAGGCGCCGCATTGATCGCGCTCGTCGCGACCATCGGGCACATGGGTCTACTCGGCGCGCTGATCGTATTCGCGCCGGTACCGCTGTATGCCGTGCATTTCGAAACCACGGCTGCCTGGGGACTGACTCCGCTCGCCGATCAACAACTAGCCGGTCTATTGATGTGGGTGCTCGCAATGGTCCCTTATCTCATCGCGGGACTGCGGATCGTCTGGTCCGGACTGCGCGTCAGCGTGCCTCATCTGTGACGACCGTTCTCAAATTCATTCATCTGGGCGCGATTGCCATCTGGTCGGGCGGCCTCATCGCGCTACCCTTCCTGTTCGGGCAGCGCCGGGCGCTTACGGCCACCGCCGATCTCGACCGGCTGCACCGCGTCACACGGCTGATTTATGTGGAACTGACCTCGCCTGCCGCTTTCGTGGCGATCGCCAGCGGCACCGCACTGATCTTCCTGCAGGCTACGTTCGTGGAGTGGTTTTCCGCGAAGATGGTGCTGGTCGGCATCATGGCGATGCTGCACGTGGTGGCCGGTCTCGTGCTTCATCAACTCTATTCACCCAACGGACATTTCAGCCGGCTCTCGGAGATCGCGCTAACCACGGCCTACGTTGTCGTCATCGTTGCGATCATCTGGGTCGTGCTGGCCAAGCCGCATATCGACTCGACCCTGATCGCCTCGCATCTGTTCGAACCCGGCGGCCTTGGCCGATGGCTGCATCAGTCCTTCGGCGACACGAGAATACCCACGCCATGATCGAAGACGAGCTTGCCTCCATGCCAGCCGGCGAAGCCCGTCATCACCGAGGCCAGTGCCGACAGCGCGAGCCCATGCGGCAAAACCTCGTTGGGAAAGAAGAGACGCACGCCCCAATTGGCGCCCGCGATGGCAACGAGCGTCATGGCGGCCACCGCATGGGACCAGCTTGCCTCGCGCAGCCGGATGCCGCGCACGAGCAGCAGTTCGGCCGTGCCGACGGCACTCGCGCACACGCCGCTCCAGAACGCGAACCCGGCGGCCCACAGACCCGCCCGCACCCAGAACGGATCGCCCGTCCACCAGTAGATGACGTCCACCCCCAGGGTAGCGACGACGAACGCGATCGGAAAATGCACCATCATCACGTGAATCGGATGACCGACGAATGCAACAGCCGAACCTGCATCGAGTCGCAGCAACTCCAGGAGCACTTCGCTCCTGGCTTCGGCTCCGGTGTCGTCCTGCTTTGCCATGATGGAAGCTCCTCGCGTCGAATGAATGTCGCCGCAAACCATCATAGGCGCTCCCGCGCAGCGGTCCAAGCAGGATGGCTTCTCGCGGCCGCCGGCATGTCGGGCTGCGCCGGTCCATTGTCGACACTGGACCCGTCAGGCCGCGCCGCGGCGTCCATTGCCGGGCTCTGGTGGGTCATGCTTGCCGGGGCGGCGGTGCTGTTCGCCATGGTGCTCGTCCTGTTCTTCATGGTGATCCGGCGTCCAGGCTGGGGCTCGCGGGTGTCGCCCATGCGCTGGATCGTGCTCGGCGGACTTGTGCTGCCTGCCATCGTCCTGATCCCGCTGATCGGCTATGCGCTGCTCGCTGGCGAACGGCTGCTGCCGCTGCCCACGCAGGCACCGATGCGCATTGAAGCGATTGCGCAGCAATGGCGCTGGACCTTCCGCTATCCGGACCAGGGCGGCGTGGAAACCGAAAACGTGCTGCATATGCCAGCGGGCGTGCCAGTCGACATGGTCGTGACCAGCAAGGACGTCGTGCACGCTTTCTGGATTCCGCGCCTCGCGGGCAAGATCGATGCCGTGCCGGGTCACGAGAACCGGCTGCGGATCCAGGCCGATCACCCGGGCCAATACGCTGGCCAATGCAACCAGTTTTGCGGCATCGGCCATGCCCGGATGCATTTCGCCGTGGTCGTCGACCGTCCTGAAGACTTTTCCGCCGCCGTCAAAAACGCCGCCACCGCCGGGGAGGTGAACAAATGAGTGTGCCCATCGAGCCGCATTCAGAGGGCATGAGCGCGCTACGGCTGCATCGCCAGCTCACGGCGATCTGGGCTACCGGGCCGGGTTGGCAGAAGCTTGCCGCCGTGAATCACACGGTCCTCGGCATGCGCATGATGATCACCTCGTTCGTGTTCTTCGCGATCGCGGGCGTGCTCGGCATGCTCACGCGCGTCCAGCTCGCCACGCCGCACGCCGCCTTCATGGACGTCGAGACCTACAACCAGGTCTTTACGATGCACGGGTCCATGATGCTGTTCCTGTTCGCCATTCCCATGGTGGAGAGCTTCGCGGTGTACCTCACGCCAAAGATTCTCGGCACGCGCGACTTCGCGTTTCCGCGGCTGACGGCCTATGGCTACTGGTGCTATCTGCTGGGAGGCACGATCCTCGGCGTCTCGCTGATCCTGCGCAGCGCGCCGGACGGCGGCTGGTTCATGTACACGCCGCTCAGCTCGAACGTCTACACGCCCGGCATCAACGCAGACGTCTGGCTGCTCGGGATCACGTTTGTCGAAATCTCGGCGCTTTCGCTCGCCATGGAAATCGTCGTCTCGATCCTCAAGATGCGCGCGCCGGGCATGTCGCTCGACCGCATGCCGATCTTCGCGTGGTATATCCTCGTGACCGCGATGATGATGATCGTGGCCTTTCCCCCACTCATTCTCGGCTCGATCCTGCTCGAGGTGGAACGCGCCTTCAACCTGCCTTTTTTCGATCCGACGCGCGGCGGCGACCCGTTGCTCTGGCAACATCTGTTCTGGCTGTTCGGGCACCCGGACGTGTACATCATCTTCCTGCCGATGGCGGGTGTGCTGTCCACCATCATCCCGGTTTTTGCCGGACGGCCACTCGTCGGCTACCGGGTTATCGTCGTCGCGATCATTGCGCTCGCGTTCCTGAGCTTCGGCATCTGGGTTCACCACATGTTCACGGTGGGCATACCGCATCTCGCGCTGGCGTTTTTCTCGGCCGGCTCCGCGATCGTCGCGGTGCCGACCGCCATCCAGTTCTTTGCCTGGCTAGCCACGCTGTCACACGGCCGCCCGCGCTGGGATGTGCCGATGCTGTATATCTTCGGCTTCTTCTTCGTGTTCACGGCAGGCGGCCTGACCGGCGTGATGCTCGCGATGGTGCCATTCGACTGGCAGGCGCACGATACGTACTTTGTCGTCGCACACATGCACTATGTGGTGGCAGGCGCACTCGCGTTTCCGATGCTCGCCGCGTTCTATTACTGGCTGCCTTTGCTAACCGGACGCACGGCCGTCTACAGACTTTCCGTGCCGGCCTTCTGGCTCGTCTTCATCGGCTTCAACATGACGTTCTTCATGATGCACCTGACCGGCCTGCTCGGCATGCCGCGGCGCATCTATACGTACAGCGGCGACGAGGGCTGGAACTGGCTCAATCTGCTGTCGTCGGTGGGCAGTTTCGTGATGACGATCGGTTTCGCACTGGTCGTGATCGACATCGTCGTCCAGGTGCGCTTCGGCCGGCGCGTGCGCCGCAGCCCATGGGCGTCTACCACCCTCGAATGGGCCATGCCGATTCCGCCCGCACCGTACGCATTCGCCTCGATCCCGCGTGTCGATGCCGAAACGGAAGGTGTTGCGCCCGGCGTGCTGGCGACCTCGCTCGCGCGCGGCGAAGGCTATCTTGGCTTCACGCGCAACGGCTGGCAGGAAACGCTAGGCGTTCACATGACTTCCGGCGAGCCCGAGCAGTTGATCGTGCTGCCGCGCGCGACCTATCTGCCGCTCGTCACCGCGCTCGTGACCTGCGCGGCCGTGCTCGCGATGCTGTTCAAGTTCTATCTGCTGTCACTGGCGTTCGCGTTTGTAACGTTCGGCCTGTTCATCTACGCAGGACAGAGCGCCGGGCTCGCGCGCGACTATGGCGCGCTGCCGGTCGGCCGCGGCGTGAGTGTTCCGCCGCACACCGAAGTGCCTGGCGCGCCCGCCTGGCTCGCGCTGACCTGCACGCTGGTCGCGAACGGCACGCTCTTTACGTCGCTCGTGTTCGGCACGTTCTATCTGTGGATCGCCGCGCCAAACTGGCAGGCCGCGGTCACGCCGCAACCCAGCCGCCTGCTCGCGTCCGCCACGATTGCCGCGCTGGCCGCCGCAGCGGCGGCGGCGCGAGGCTCGCTGCGCGCCGCCGCCAGCGAACGCAAGCCATACAGCACGATTGCCCTCACCATGCTGACGCTCGCCGTCGCGCTGGCCGCTGCCGTCGCGCTCATCAACGGGGTCACGCCAAACCCTCGCGAACATGCACTCGGCGCGACGGCTGCCGCGCTGCTCACGTATGTCGCGATACACGCGGGTATCGGCCTGCTGTTCCTCATCAGCAATGTGCTGCGCCTTCGCGCCGGATTTATTTCCGCACGACGGCTGACGGACCTGCGCCTCACGCGCCTGTGGATCGACTACACACTGGCGACGGCCATCATCGCGCTGGGCCTCGTGCTCGCACTGCCCGGCCTCGTGGGCATGCTCGGGGCGAGACCATGAGCGCGCGCCCGCTTTCGCCCCGTCGCTTGTGGTGGCTCGCGGCGGGCTTCACCGTCTGGTGTCTCGCGCTGGTCGTTCTTTACGCGCTGCACGCAATCGGCTGCGCATTCGGCTGGGCCGCGGGCCCTCTACGCGCGAGTCTCGCAATCGTACTGCTCCTGCATCTGATCGCTATCGGCTGGCTATGGCGCTATCGCGCCGCCGCGCGGCGCGACCCCGGTCCCGAGCGCATCGGCACATTCATGCACACGGTCGTCATCTGGACTTTGATCTCGGCGTTGGCTGCGACTGTCATTACCTTTGGCCCTGCACTTCTGCTCACCACGTGCATCTGAACGGCAGACGAGCAACGCGCGGCCTTTCCCGCTCGCAACGGCACGCTGCACAGCGAGACGCCCGTTTATTTCGCTGCCGGATTACGGAGGTATTGCATGCAGTCTCGCGACCTTATACGCAAAGCCATCTGGTCAGCTATCTATCTGCTGTTCATACTCGCCCCGCTCTTCGCGCTGCTTGCTGGCACATTGCCGCCCGCGCGAAACTTCGGCACTGAGTTTTCAGTTGCGCTCGGCTACTCGGGACTTGCGATGATGGGGCTGCAATTTGGTCTGACCGCGCGCTTTCGTCATGTGACCGAACCGTGGGGCGAGGACGTCATCTATCATTTTCATCGACGGGTATCCTTGCTGGCAGTCGGCCTCGTCATCGTTCATCCGCTTATTCTGGTCGCCATTCGCTCCGAATCGGTCGCGATGCCGGAATCGCTCAGTGAGGTTCCCTGGGGTGCCTGGTTCGCTGTCCTGTCCATTGGCTCGCTCATCGTTCTCGTGATTACCGCCCTATGGCGCAGGCAACTGAAAATCCGCTATGAGATATGGCACCTGTCGCATATCGTGCTGGCGCTGACTGCAATCGGCGCGGGCATGCTTCACATGATCGGCTGGGGCTTCTACCTGACCGATCCATTCAAGCGGACGCTCTGGATCTGCCTGGCGGTCTTCTGGCTCTTACTGCTGCTCTATGTGCGCCTCTTCAAGCCGCTTTTCATGCTGCGACGACCCTACCGGATCGCGGAGGTGCGCGCGGAACGCGGCGACACGACGACGCTCGTGATGCTGCCCGACGGACACGCGGGCTGGCGCTTCAAGCCGGGGCAGTTCGGCTGGCTAACCGTGTGGAGCGGGCCATTCAGGATCACCGGACACCCGTTCTCTTTCTCGTCGAGCGCCGAGGCGCCGGACGGACGCGTTGAAATGACGATTCGCAATCTCGGCGACTTCACGAGTGCAGTGAGCAGGATACCCGTCGGCAAGCGTGTGTATCTCGACGGCCCGTATGGCGCTTTCACGATCGGCAATCCAACCGATATGCATGTGCTGATTGCGGGCGGTATCGGCATCACGCCGATGATGAGCATGATCCGTACGCTTGCCGATCGCGGCGACAAACGTCCGCTCGTGCTGCTGTACGGCGCGAAGACCTGGGACTCGCTCACGTTCCGTGAAGAGCTGGAAACCCTGAAGACTCGCCTCGATCTGCGCATTGCCTACGTGCTGACTGATCCGCCCGTTGGTTGGGATGGGGACACCGGTCGCATCGATGCGGCATTGTTCCGGCGTCATCTCCCACCCGAGTATGCCGATCACGAGTATTTCATTTGCGGCCCAGACCCGATGATGGATGCCATCGAGTCCGCGCTCGGCGAAATGAAAGTGCCGCTTTCCCGATACCACTCCGAACGCTACAGCTTCGTCTAGGAGATTCGCGATGCGTCGACTGTTCGCCAATCGCCTTGTGGTTGCGACGGGCGTCATTGTGGTTGTGTTGTCGCTTCTCTTTGCCCTTATACGAGTGATGTCCACACGTTAGACGCTGAAATGCCGCGCGGCAATGCGTGGCCGTAGGGTCTGGCGTACGAGAGCAGTGAGTCAGCCTCGCAGGCCGCCCGACTATTGTGCGGCTACGGAAGATGAATAGATTTTATGGAACCGGAACGGAATGGCTCAAAGGTCATATAACCCTCAAAAAGAGCCACCCGTGCGCAAGACTTTCCGCAGACTGCGGACGACGTGGCGCCACCGATTGCGTCAAATCCGCGCCACCTTTGCCGCTTCACTCAAGCAGGCGCGAAACAGCGCGGTGGCCGGCGTGTCGTCGGCATCGGCGCGCCATGTGGTGCTGACCGGGCCGAGCGCGGCCCCGAGGCTCAACGGCAGGATCTTCAGCGCGCCGCTCTCCTCGTGATGCCGCGCCAGCGAGCGTGGCAACAGGCCCAGCACCGGATACGACTGCAGCATGCCCACGTTGGCGTCGATCACCACCGACTCGACGATGTTGATCGGCGTTTCCACGCCGTGTGTCTCCAGCACCGATAGCAGGTGCTGGTGCATCGGGGCGCCGGCGCTCGGCACGATCCACGCCAGGCCGGCCAGATCGGCCCACTTGAGGCGCTTGCGGGCCGCCAGCGG
Source organism: Paraburkholderia sp. J76 (assembly GCF_905220295.1). Classification (NCBI taxonomy): domain Bacteria; kingdom Pseudomonadati; phylum Pseudomonadota; class Betaproteobacteria; order Burkholderiales; family Burkholderiaceae; genus Paraburkholderia; species Paraburkholderia sp. J76. The sequence continues at coordinate 228,241 of NZ_CAJMZJ010000010.1, read as the reverse complement.
ATGCGTGCGCGCGACCACGATGACTGTCGGGTCGTCGAACAACGGCTCGCTGGTGAATTCCGGCGCTGCCAGTCCACGCGCGAGGCGCCCGACGATCATATCGAGCTCGTTCGCGCGCAGCGCCGGCACGAGTTGATCCAGCGTGCCTTCATGCAGGCACACCGTAGCGGTTGGCGAGCGCTGCTTGAACAGCGCCACGGCCGCCGGTATCAGGATTGGCGCAGCCACCGACAGCACGCCCACCTCGACGCGGCCGCCAATGCCGCTGGTCATCGCATGCAGTTCCTCACTGGCGCGCTGCGCCTGTAGCAGCAGTTCGCGCGCATGGCGGATCAGGCATTCGCCGTAGGCCGTGGGCCGGATGCGGCGGCCATCGCGCTCGAACAGCGGCACGCCGATACCCTTTTCCATCTCGTTGAGCATCTTCGAGACAGCGGGCTGCGTCACGTGCAGCGCGTCGGCGACCTTGCCGACCGTCTGGCGATCGGCGAGTGCCACGAGCAACTGCAGGTGCCGTAGCTTCAACTGGCGGAAAAAATAGCTGTCGATCGCACTGCGTTCGAGCGAAGTATCGGTAGACGTGCCGGAAGTTGCGGAACCCATCGACTCATAACCTTTATTTTATGATTTGAAGGCAATATCTCATTGGACGGTTACGAAGTAAATCCACACAATCGTCATCGCACTCCACCCGGAAAGCCCCGAGCGCCCGGCTGGCAGCGACAACAATACAGACACGAGACATGGCAGCCGGCCGCCCGCGAGCCCGGCCGCCACCTGGAGGATTCCGCGATGCCAACCATGCCCGCCCTGCCCCGCGCCAATCGCCGGGCGATCGTCGCCGCCACCATCGGCAACGCATTCGAGTGGTACGACTTCATCGTCTTCGGCTTCCTCTCGGTGATCATCGCGCGGCAGTTCTTTCCTTCGTCGAACCCGACCGTATCGATGCTGCTGACCACCGCCACCTTTGGCAGTGCGTTCCTGATGCGGCCGATCGGCGGCATCCTGCTCGGCATCTACGCCGACCGTGCCGGGCGCAAGGCCGCGCTGTCGCTGGTGATCCTGCTGATGACGCTGTCCTCGGCAATGATGGCGCTCACACCCGGATACGCGACGATCGGCATCGCCGCGCCGGTCATCGTGGTGCTGGCGCGACTGCTGCAGGGCCTGTCGGCCGGCGGCGAGTTCGGCAGTGCCACTGCGATGCTGATCGAATACGCGCCCCCTCACCGGCGCGGTTTCTATGGAAGCTGGCAGAACTTCGGCCAGTTCGTCGCCGCGGTGACAGCCGCGCTGATGGGCGCTCTCGTCACGCGCGGGCTGAGCGCCAGCACACTCGATGCGTGGGGCTGGCGTGTGCCGTTCCTGTTCGGCATGCTGATCGGCCCGGTCGGTTTCTATATCCGCACGCGGCTGCACGAAACGCCGGTCTGTCACGACGACGCAGCGAACGCCACCCTGTCCGACAAGGCTGCCTCGACACTCGCCGCCGTCTGGCGCGAGCACCAGCCGGCGCTATGGATCGCGTTCGGACTCGTCGTCGCCAGTTCGGTCGCGCAATACGTGCTCAATGTGTACCTGCCGGTCTATGCGGTGAGCCAGTTGAAGCTGCCGGTATCCGCGCCGTTCATCGTGCTGATGGTCACCGGCACGCTGCGCATGATCCTGATTCCCCTGTTCGGGCTGCTGTCCGATCGCATAGGACGCAAACCGGTGATGGGCGCCTCGATGGCGCTATACGTGCTGTGCATTTATCCGCTGTTCGTTTGGCTCGTGGCCGCGCCGAGCCTGCCGAGACTGCTCGCGACCGAGGTCGTGTTCGCGGTGCTGATGGCCGCGGCGCTGGGCCCTGCATCGACCGCGCTGGCCGAACTGTTTCCCGCACAGGTTCGGGCGACGGGCCTGTCGATTTCGTACAACGTGGCCACGACTCTGTTCGGCGGCTTCTCGCCCTTTCTCGTCACCTGGCTCATCAGCGTAACCGGCGACAAGATGATGCCCGCCTATTTCGTGACGGCAGCCATGATTGTCGGCCTCGTCGCGTTGTGGCCAATGCCGGACATGGCGCGCCGTGCGAGCGGGTTGCGACTAGCCAGCAATGGCACGACGTCGCGTTGAATATCGCCCTCTGCTTTTAATTCGGATTCCTACGATGTCATCGATCCGCAATGTGCTTTTCGTGATGTGTGACCAGCTGCGCGCAGACCACCTGTCGTGCTATGGGCATCCTTACCTGGCCACACCCAACATCGACAGCCTGGCCCGTCGCGGCGTGAAGTTCGAGCGTGCATTCGTGCAGTCAGGTGTGTGCGGTCCGTCGCGAATGTCGTTCTACACCGGGCGCTATGTGGCCAGCCATGGCGCGACGTGGAACCGCGTGCCACTGTCGATCGACGAAATCACACTAGGCGAATACCTTGCGGCACGCGACATGAAGCTGGCGCTGGTTGGCAAGACGCACATGATGCCGGACAACCACGGTCTGAAGCGGCTGCACCTGGACGGCGGCAATGCGCTCGGCGCGCTGCTGCGCGAAGGCCATTTCACGCTGGTCGACCGTTACGACGGCCACCATGCCGAACCCGCCGGCGGCTACGCCGGATACCTTCGCCAGCGCGGCTACGCAAGCGACGATCCGTGGACGGACTTCGTGATCTCGGCCGAAGACGAACAGGGCCGCATCGTCAGTGGCTGGCACATGCGCAATGCGCACCTGCCCGCGCGCGTCCACGAAGCCGATTCCGAAACAGCCTATACCACCGATCAGGCCATCCGCTTCATCGAACACCAGGGCGATACGCCGTGGGCGATGCACCTGTCGTATGTCAAGCCACACTGGCCGTACATGGCGCCTGCGCCGTACCACGACAAATACACACTCGACCAATGCCTGCCGGTGCGGCGCGCTTCACGTGAGCGCGAGGCGCCGCATCCGGTGACGGGCGCCTACTTCCAGCAGGAGGAATGCGCCAATTTCATGCGCGACGAGGTCATCGCCAAGGTGCGGCCCGCGTACCAGGGCCTGATAAGCCAGCTCGACGATCATCTTGGGCGCCTGTGGGAAACGCTGGACAGGCTCGGGCGGTGGAAGGACACGCTCATCGTCTTCACCGCCGACCACGGCGACTTCCTCGGCGATCACTGGCTGGGCGAGAAAGAATTGTTCTACGACACCGTGCAGCGCGTGCCGTATATCGTCTACGATCCGTCGCCCGAGGCCGACGCCACGCGCGGCTGCAGCGACGCACGCTTCGTCGAAGCCATCGACACCGTGCCCACGCTGCTGGACGCGCTGGGCATGCGGGTTCCCGGTCACCGCATCGAAGGCCGCTCACTGCTTGCGCTTACCCGCAACGCCGCAACGCAAGCGCCCTGGCGAGATGCGGTCTACTCCGAGCTTGACTACGCCTATCGGCAGGCGCGCCAGATCCTCGGCCGCCGCCCCGACGCCTGCCGCGGCTGGATGGTGCGAACCGACGCGTGGAAATATATCCATTGGGACGGCTTCGAGCCGCAGCTTTTTGATCTGCACAACGATCCCGAAGAATTCATCGACCTCGGCACCGATCCTGCGTTTGACAACGTGCGCCAAGCCATGCGCGAGCGCCTGCTCGCCTGGTCCCTCGGACTGCGCAATCGCACCACGGCTACCCATGACGACGTCGAACGCGGCACGCACCAGTACAAGAATGCTGGTGTGTTCTATGGGGTGTGGTAAAGGCCGGCGACGTCCCGAAGCCACGCCGATGGCGCTCGCCCAATATCCTGCTGATTCCGGGCACGTCCACGCTTTCGCACCTGCGCGAAAACGTGGCAGACGCACACGCCTGAGCGCCACGCCGTCACGCGACTTCGGCGGTCTCCAGCTTGCGGGCCAACGCATCGCGAATGAGCGCGACCGGGCGCACGAGGCGCCCCGGCAGCGCCCCGTGCACGAGCCACACGTTCAGGCCCGAGCGGAAGTCGGTCGCGTCGATGATCTGCAACTGGTCGCGCAGCGGGCTGCGGGCGAGCGCCTGCGGCGCGGCGAGCCCGACGCCCATGCCGCGCGCGACCAGCGAAAGCTGCAGTTCCGAGCCGAACGCCTCGACCGCCACGTTGAACGGCAGCCCCGCCGTGCCCATGGCGCGGCTCAGCGCCGAGCGCATCCCGCAGCCGTCCTGGTTCAGCACCCACGGGTGATGCGCGAGCGCAGCGAGCGTGGTGGGCTCGTCGGGCAGGCCGAACGAGCGCGCCGCGACAACGAGGGTCGGCGTATAACCTAGCTGCGTTGCGACGACGCCCGGCGGTGGCGACACCGCGGCGGGCAGCAGGATGACGGCTGCATCGAGCCGCGCGCGCTCGACCTCGTCGAGCAGCCCCGGCGACCAGCCCGCCCTCACCCGCAGCGTCAGCTTTGGAAACTCGCCGCGCAGTTGATCGACGGGTTGCTCCAGCGCCAGTTCCGAAAGAAACGGCGGCACGCCGAGCTTGAGTTCGCCCGCCGGTTCGGTTTCCGGCGAGGCGACCGACATCAGGTCGTCGACCGCGCGCAGGACCGAGCGCGCGAGGCCGTACACCTCGTTGCCCGCGGCCGTCGGTTTGAGGGGCTTGCTCTGACGGTCGAGCAATTCGATGCCGAGCGTCGTTTCCAGGTTCTGCACGCGGCGCGTGAGGCCCGGTTGCGTAAGGAACAGCCGCTCCGACGCCCGCACGAGCGAGCCGCTTTCGACCACCGCCACGAAGGCTTCCAGATCTCGCGTATTCACAACGACTCCGCATAAAGATTATCGCGATAATTCAATTGTCGCATAACGCGGCGCTTCCTACGATACCTGCACTTGCCACGTTGCGGAGCCAATCGATGGAGCACCCTGCTGAAACCTGCACGCGCGCGATGCCGCGCGAAGCCGTCCCCCCGAGCCACGCCGGTCACGCCACCCACGCCACCCTCACGCTGCCGATGACGCTGTTCTTCGCCGCCGCTGTCGGCGTGATCGTCGTCAATCTGTCGGCGGCCCAGCCGCTGGCCGGGCTCGTGAGTCATTCGCTGCATCTGCGCCCGGAGTTCGTGGGCGCGGTCGCCATGCTGCCGCAGCTTGGCTATGCGGCCGGCCTGCTGCTGCTCGTGCCGCTTTGCGATCTGCTCGAAAACCGGAGCCTGATTTTCCGCACGCTGCTCGCCTGTTCCGTCTTTCTCGCGCTCGCGGCGCTGGCGCGCTCTGGCCCGCTCTTTCTCGCCGCCGCATTCCTCGCGGGAGCGACCTCCAGCGTGATCCAGATGCTCGTGCCGATGGCCGCATCGATGGCGCCCGAAAGCCAGCGCGGGCGCGCGGTGGGCAACGTAATGAGCGGCCTGATGCTGGGCATTCTGCTGTCGCGGCCACTTGCGAGCCTGATTGCGGGCACGCTGGGCTGGCGCGCGTTCTACGGCATCGAAGCGGCCGCCGATGCATTGCTCGCCGTGATCCTGTTCCTGCGCACGCCGCGCCGCATGCCGGCCGTGACCGCGCGCTACGCCGAGCTGCTTTATTCGCTCTGGACGCTGCTGCGCACCGAACGCGTTTTGCGGCGCAGCGCGTTCCTGGCGGCGCTCGCGCTGGGCGCGTTCTCGGCGTTCTGGACCGCCGTCGCGTTGCTGCTTTCGCAGCCGCCGTTTTCACTGGGCATGAACGGCATTGCCGCATTTGCACTGGCCGGCGCGAGCGGCGCGATCGTCACGCCGCTCGCGGGCCGGCTGGGCGATCAAGGCGCGGGGCGCACGGTTCAATACGCCGCGCACGCGACCATGCTCGGCGCGGTCGTGCTGCTGGGCGTGGCGGGCGCGGGCTGGGGCGGCTTTTCGCCCGCCGCGCATCCCGCGCTGGCGCTCGGGCTGCTCGTGGTGGGCGCGGCCTCGCTCGATGCGGGCGTCATCGCCGATCAAACGCTCGGACGGCGCGCCATCAACCTGCTCAATCCCGCTGCGCGAGGTCGGCTCAATGCGATTTTCGTGGGGATGTTCTTTATCGGCGGCGCGGCCGGCGCGCTCATGGCTGGCGCGGCGTGGGCCTCGGCGCGCTGGAGCGGCGTATGTTTCGTCGCCCTGGGCTTCACGGTCGTGGTCATCGCGCTCGGTTTTGTTTATCGCGCGGCGCCGGCTTCCGGGCGCTAGTGCTGCGCCCGGCGTACCAGTGAAAAAGCCGCGGCTGAGCCGCGGCTTTTCTGTATTTTTCTGTATCCCAGGTGCCGCTCGTACGCGGCGAGCCGCTCAAATCTGCTGATCGGAGCCGTCCGCGGGCTGCGCGGTGGTGTCGTCGGCTGCCTGTTCGTCTTCCTTCTTTTCCGCCAGCTCCTCGAGCTTTTTGGCCCCCTCGAAACCGGCAACGGCTGCTGCCGCCCGGGTCAGAAAACCTGCGTTCGGATCCAGTTTCTCGGCGCCTTCCACCGCGGCCACCGCACCGGCAACTTCACCCAACTTGTCCAGAATGCCCATTTCACCCCTCCAGTTGACATATTCACACCCGCTCCGGGCGCGCCGCGTCATTGTGTGCCCGCTCCAGGGCCGCATCAATCGCTAACGCATTAATCTGACAATGGTTAACGATTCTTTATACGAACGTATATTGCGATGCGGTAATGGTTTGACTATAGTGGATGTGTCTCCTCCATGTCTTCCCTGGCATGGTTCAAGCCCGCGCTTGCTGCGGGCTTTTCTTTTTTCGGGCTCCCTTCGCCTGAGCGCCGCGGCCAGGCTCGCGCCGTCTGCTGGCATAATCGTCCCTTCGCCGTTTTCCAGCCCTCTTTTCTCTCGCCGCTGCAATGAATCCGCATACCTGGTGGCTGTTCCTCGTTACCGTCTTCGTCGTCTGCGCCATCCCCGGTCCCAACATGTTGCTCATCATGTCGCATGGCGCGCAGTACGGTCTGCGACGCACGAGCGCGACCATGGCCGGGTGCCTTTCGGCACTCGTGCTCATGCTGGCCGTTTCGGCAGCCGGGCTCGGTGTGTTCCTGCAAGCGTGGCCGGCCATGTTCAATGCGCTGCGCTTCATCGGCGCCGCGTACCTCGTGTATCTGGGCGTCAAGGCTTGGGGCGCGAGCGTGCCCGAGGCCGCCGCCGATACCAGCGAGCGTGTGGCGGCGCGCCCCGCGCGCTCGGCGCTTGCTCTCTATCGCAATGGCTTTTTCGTCGGCGGTAGCAATCCGAAGGCGATCCTTTTCGCGGCCGCGCTTTTGCCGCAGTTCATCGACGCTGGCCGCCCGGTGCTGCCGCAGTTCGGCGTGCTCGTCGCGACCTTCGCCGTGTGCGAGGTGAGCTGGTATCTCGTCTATGCCGGTTTCGGCACGCGCATCGGCGCGACGCTCAAGAGCCGGCGCGTGGCAAAAGCGTTCAATCGCGTGACGGGCGGCGTATTCGTCGGCTTTGGCGCGATGATGGCGTTGCTTCGCCAGTAAAGCGGGGCGAACGGCGCGCCGCCAGTCGCGCAAGCATTCCGTGCAGGCGAAGGGTCCCGGGCGCCCCATCGTTCGATATCAATCCCCGATCAGAAACTTGTCCGGCAAGGTAATTTCGATCAACTGGAGATCTTCCGAATAGCGATCGAATGCATACCGCGTGTTTCCGGGGATCGTTACGCTTGCATCCGATGTGAGCGTATAACGGTCGCCCTCCACGACTACCTCGAGCCTCCCGGATAGCACATAGAAAAAGCACAGCTCGGTGTTGTGCGTCTGGGTCCGACTATTCGCCTCTCCCGCAGGCCGAATAACGCGAACCCCGCCAACGCCCGCGGTAGCGGCGCCAATGCCGGTATCGGACGCCTCAAAGCCGGCAATGCGCCATGGCTCCCACCCGGCTGACTTCGCAACGTGACGCACAAAGCGCTGGCCGTTGAAATCCCGCACAGGATGCGTCGCGGTTGTCGGCAGCAGCATCTCGTGGTCGACGACCGTGATGTGCTCAGCCGGACTGCTGAGTTCGACCACTTCCGCGCCAGCCGAGCTTGCAAGCACGCGATGGCGAATTGTCGGCGGCTGCAGAACGCAGTCTCCGGCGTGCATTTCAAAGGGCTCGCCCTGCCCTTCATAAACAACGCGCACCCAGCCCTTTCTGCAAAAAATCGTCTGGAAGCGAACCTTATGAAAGTGCGTGTAGTCGGGAACCGGTCCCCCTTCGAGAATGCGAATATGCGATGCGATAAATGCGCCACCGTGCCTCGCCGGCAGGAGATCCCGATAGCGAAGCCCAGCGCGCCCGACATTCCAGTGCGTCTCTTCATCCAGGTTCGAAAGCACGAGTTCCTGAACCGTCTCTGGCTGAAGGATTGGCGGATCGCTCGCCTCGAGGCGAATACGCACCCCGTTCGGCGCAACGAGTTCCCGTGCGCCAGCCGGCAATTGATAAGGATCGTCGCAAAGCACGCGCAGCTCCTTAACGCCGTTGGCAAGGCCGACGCCAAGCCGGATCGACAAGCCATGCCCGGAGAGCATCGCGGTTGAAGGGTTGTCGGCCGGAAAGATAGCGTCGATCCGAAGCCCGAGCGTGCTCCTGAGGAACTCGAGCGTCGGGTTTAGCTCGTCGCATGCCATGAGCACCTGGCAAGCGTGAATGCCGGAAATGGGCTGCGGGGCGGAAGAAGAATCGTTGGGTTCGTACATGACAACGCTCCAGAATCGTGGCCACGGCATCGCTCGCGCGTTGACGCCGTGGATATTCAGGTTAAAACTCAGTAGTGCAAATCGGGTTCAGCGCCGGAAGTATTGCTTGATTGCATTAACGAACGTATCGATATCAGCGCGCGAAACATCCAGATGAGTAACGAAACGGGAACCGTATAACACCTGCGTGAGAATGCCGCGCTCCCGGAGCCATGCTTCCAGCGGGGCGCAATGCTGTTGCGGGAATTGCGCAAAAACCATATTGGTGGCCTGCGACAGGACCTTCACCTGATCAATCTGCGCGAGCCCTGCGGCGAGATGTGCTGCATTAGCGTGATCTTCAACGAGGCGTTCGAAGTTGTGGTCGAGCGCGTAAAGACACGCTGCCGCGAGTACGCCCGACTGTCGCATGCCGCCGCCCAACATCTTGCGCCAGCGGCGCGCCGCCTCGATTACGGGCTTGCTGCCGACCAGCACCGAACCCACAGGGGCACCGAGTCCCTTCGAAAAGCACATCGACACCGAGTCGAAGGGCGCGCACAGCGCCTCGAGCGGCAGTTTCGAAGCGACCGCCGCGTTGCAGACACGCGCCCCGTCAAGATGCGTCGACAGCCCGCGTTCGCGCGCAAGTTGCGTGGCTTCGGCGACATAGCCCGCGTCCAGCACCTTGCCCCCGGTTGTGTTTTCCAGCGCGAGCAGGCGTGTGCGCGCGTAGTGGATGTCGATCGGCTTGATGGCGGCCGTGATCTTGTCGAGCGGCAGTGAGCCATCAACGGCGTTTTCGATGGGCTGCGGCTGAATGCTCCCCAGCACGGCCGCGCCCCCACCCTCGTCCCTGTATGCGTGCGCCGCCTGGCCAACGATGTATTCGTCGCCGCGCCCGCAATGCGCCATCAGCGCGGACAGATTGCTTTGTGTGCCGGTCGGGAGAAACAGTCCCGCCTCCTTGCCCGCACGCTCGGCGACTGTTGCTTGCAGACGATGCACGGTAGGGTCGTCGCCCCACACATCGTCGCCAACTTGTGCGGCTGCCATGGCGGCCAGCATCCCCGCACCTGGACGGGTCACGGTATCACTGCGCAGATCGATCATGTGTTGTCCTTCAGATCCCGTATATTTGTCGCCTTGTGGCCAGGCGCCGACGATATGCACCAGTCGCCTCACTAAATGTCCGATGAAACGCCCCACGCAATCCTGGCGATACGCCGGGTAGCGACTAAAATGTGACTGTGCCGCCACTATCGGAGGACACGTCATGAAGCTCAAAACCCGGTGCGTGCTGGCTGTTCTGCTCGGCACTGCGGGAGTTCTTTCCGCAAGCGCACAAACTTCCCCCATGCCGTCGCACCAGCCGTCCCCTCCGGCTCGCGCAGACGTACAGGCCGACCTTGCCGCCTGGCGGGCCGCCGGATTCAAGCCGCCCATTAACTTCGAGCACTATCCCGACAACGCCCAGCAAGCGGGTCGAATCGTGGCGGAACGGCGAGCCGGTTCGCCCAACCAGCAGTAGCGGGGGCTTTCACCGGCGCACTTAGCGGCCAGGCACCAGCGCGACTACCCGAAGCGGACTTCCTGAGCCTCCTTGAATCTTCAAAGGCGCAGCAAATATCACTGCGCCAGTGGGCGGCAGTTCGTCGAGGTTTTTCAGGCACTGCAACCCATATCGGTTGGCCCCGTGCATCAACGTGTGGCACGGGTACGGAACCGGCCATGCATACGATTGGCCGGCGTCCGTGTTGATCGTTTCAACGCCGAAGCCATGGACGTTGCGCTCGTGAATCAACCACTCCACGGCATCCTGAGTGGGCCCCGGCGTATGCGCGCCGTCTTCCCGAAGATTGACGAATTCGGCGACATCGGTGCGTTTGGACCAATCTGTGCGGAACAACACCCATGCAGACGCAGGTATTTTCCCGTGCTGCGACTCCCAGTGTTCCAGAAACGCCTTCGTGAGTAGCCAGTCGGGGTTAGCCGCCACTTCCGTGCTGGCGTCGATCACGACTGCCGGCGTAATGAAATTCTTCACGTCAATCGTATCGACCGAATTGTGTACGTGGTCCTTGCCGGTAATCCAATGAACGGGAGCATCGAAGTGCGTCCCGGTATGTTCGCCGCAAGAGAAGTTGTTCCAGTACCAACCGGGACCCTTTTCGTCGTAGCGACTGATCTGCTCCATCTTGAACGACCAGACTTGCCCGAATTCAGGCGGCAACTGCAAGGCAGGAAAATCCGGCGAAAGCGTATGCGTTAGATCGACCGAACGAATCCCGCCCTGGGTGAGTTCGCGAGTGAGTTGATCGAGAATCGTCGTCATATAACCTCTCGTATCCGTAATGTGTGGACAATCGTCGTTGACTTCGAAAAAACCGCCGGAGCCTGTATTTCGTTGATGCTCCCCGGCAAAAACTATCGCACTGCTAAATCTCTTCATATACGCCCCGTTCAGTACATTTTCGAGGCGCTGAATCCGCTTCGGAATCATGGCTAAGGCCGACCCGATCCCCGCGAGTCATGCGCATTGTTAAGCGCCGGTCATCCTCTAGCCAGCCTGGTCTTCGCCGGGATTACTATCCGTGCTATGGTTGCCGTTCTTTCTCTCGATACGTGCCTGCCTTAGCTGTGCATACGAAACGTCCAACCCCATCCCAGTCACTGGCTTTTGTTGAAAACTACACGCCAGCGCTGCTCGCTCAGGTTAGTCAACTCATCTCTGGCGAATTTCACGCTATCGTTCAGGCCAACGGGTTCGAGATCTCCGACTGGCGTGTTCTGTCCACCCTGTCTGACGGCAAGCCAATCAGCATTGGCCGCCTGGCCCAGGTCTCGGTCACCAAACAGCCCACGGTCACGCGGCTGCTGGACCGGCTGGAGGCGCAGGAGTACGTCGAGCGCCTCCCTCACGAGAAAGACCGGCGCGTGACACTCGTGCGCATCACGCCACAAGGGCAGCAACTCGTCTCCGCGTTGATCGAACAAGCGAAGGCGCACGAAGAGCAGGTGCTCGCGCCCCTCGGCAAACAAAGAACCGAGGAACTGAGAGCAACGCTGCGCCTGTTGATCGAGCTGCATCGTTCGGACGTTTGATAGCCTGATTGTTCCATTAGCTGCCCGGAATCCTCTGCACGCGGGTCATCAGGCCAACGCGTGCCGGGCGAGCGCCTCCTGAAGCTTTTTGCCGTGCTCGTCCGCTAACGCCGCCTCGCGCAACTCACGCAACGTGGCGGGCGCGAGCAGCGCGCCCGCACGGGCAAGGGCGGTCATGATCCTTTCATAGTTGCGCAATCCGCGCGCGTGCGTATCGCTGTAGCCCTTGACTAGACGCTGACATTGCGCCACCTCAATGGCAAGCGCCGGATTACGCTGCGCCGCCTGGAGCACCTGGCTCAGCCAGTGTTCGATTCGCGCATTTTCGATCTGGTAGCGCAGCGTGGCGCGTCGCCAGCGGCGCATGCGCGACACCGCGTACAGTGTCAGGTACCCACGCAACGAACTGGTGGTCACGACGCGGCCCGAGTGCGTGATACGGCGTACGAAGCGATGCACCCAGTGCGGGCGCATCAGCCAGCGACCGATCGAAGCAGGCAGCGTCTCGCAGATCTCCTCGACACGCGGATGCATGAACTCGTTGATCGCGAGGAGTTGATCCGCCTGCGCGCGCACTTCGTCGCGCACCCGCTCGAAACGCGAGCCACGTGTCTTGAGATCGGCGACGCGAATCGTGTCCTCGTACGACATCCACAGCGCAAGATAGCGCGCCGTCTCCCGCACGAGTGTGGCGTCCGGTTGCTCGAGCGCGCGCTGCATCTGATCGAGACGATCGAGATAGAGTCCCGCGTAGTCCGGGTCCTGGTAATCGATCAGCCGGCGTACGCCTTCGATCACGACCTTTCGAACCCCGGCAGGGAAACCGGTACGCACGCGTTCGACGAGCGCGGCGACCTTTGGGTTAGAGGGAATCGCTTCGAATTCGGCCATCGCGACTGCTTCGGATTCCTCAGCGGGAGGTTCGGCATCGTTTGCCTTGAGGTACGCCACGCCGAATGCGCGCAGGCTCGGCTTTACGCCTACGCCGCCGCGCTCGATGGTCTGCTCGAACTGCGCGCGGCTGAATGGCAACACGCCCGTGCCCGCCAGCGCGCCGAACAACACTGCGCTGATTACGCTGCCGGAAGCTTCGGCTGCCCGAGCCATGTCGAAGCGCACGAAACGCCTGGCCGCCTTGCCCGCGTGCTCGATCAGCGCACCGCTGTCCACCAGCCCGTCGCCCATCGCCGTCTTCTCGGCAATCGAATACACGCGGTGCGTGGAAGCCACGAGGGTCGTGCGATCGGGCGTCACGAGACCGCGTTGCACCGCGCGTCCCGCTTCCATCAACTCGGAGGCGAGCACGACGTCGACGTCGCCCGGCAGCGGCATCAGCGCGAGCACCGGCACGCGGCCCGTCCGGTCCGCGATTTCGCGCGGAAACAGTTCGACGTAGTAGATCGTAGCGCCGGTACGTTGCGCCACGCCCGGCACCGATGTGGTCTGCGCGTAGTAACCGTTGTGCTCGCCGAGATCCACGATCCAGTCCGCGAGAACGCCGCCGCCCTCGCCGCCCATCGCGAGAATTGCGATCTTGATCGGTTGTGCTTTCATGATTGAACCCTTGCTCTTTAAAACGCGTAGCGAGCGCGGCGCGCGGCGTCGCGGCGCTGCAACCAGCCAATCAGGCCCGAGCGAATCCGCTGGCGAAGCCGATCCACCCGGGTCGGGTTGGTGACGATCTGCGCACGATAGAACGACGGGCACAACACCGCTGCATGTGAAACTTCACCGCACAGCCCGCAGCCCACGCAGCTATCGAGCACCGTCGCCACCGGGTCGGTGCGCAGCGCATCGGGATTGGGCTTGACCGACAGCGAAGGACAGCCCGAAAGCCGGATACACGAGTGGTCGCCCGTACAGGTATCGGAGTCAACACCAAAACGCTCACGCACCACGCGTTCGCCAGCCGCGATGGCTTTGCGCGTTTTCGGCTTTTCGCGACGCTGCCTGTTGAGCATGCACTCGCTCTGCGCGATCAGCACCTTCGGCCCCTTCTCGCCCGTGGTCAACGCTTCCCTCAAGGTCGACATCATCGCCTTAAGATCGTATGTACGACGAATTGTCCGCACCCACTTCACGCCGACGCCGCGCACGGCGCGCTCGATCTCGTGACCGGTGCTGCGCGTCGGGTTCAGCGCCGTCGACGAGAGAATGTCCTGGCCGCCCGTTGCCGACGTATAGCTGTTGTCGACAATGACGGTGAGATTGTCGCTTTTGTTGAAGACCGCATTGGCGATCCCGCTCGTCAATCCGTTGTGCCAGAACCCGCCGTCGCCCATTACCGAGATCGCCCGCTTCCCGGCCGGCACGTTCAGCGCCGAGGCGCTCGCACTGCCAAGACCGTAGCCCATCGTCGTGCTGCCGAGATTGAACGGCGGCAGGATGGAAAACAGGTGGCAGCCGATATCGGCGCTCACATGGTGCGGACCGAGTTCGCGCTCGACGAGCTTCATCGCCGTGAAGATCGGCCGCTCCGGGCAGCCTGTGCAGAAGCCGGGAGGACGCGCATGGACGTTTTCGTCGAGCGAGGGAGCCGCATCCGCAGCACGCGCCGAATCAGGCGAATCGGGCGAATCGGGCGAATCAGCGGGCGCGGCCACGAGCGGAATCACCTTGCGCGGCACGATTGCAGCGGGCTCGGGCGCGAGCACGCCATAGCGCTCGAAAAACGTACGCAGTCCTTTCAATACGGTAGCGGTGTTGTACTCGCCGGCAAGCGGCAACAGGTCCTTGCCATGGAGCGCCACCTCAGAATCGGAATGGCGAAGTATCGCGGCGGCGTTCTGCTCCACGAAGTTAGGCTGCCCCTCTTCGATCACGAGCACCGCGCGCTTGCCTGCGCAAAACCGCTGCCACTCGGAGTCGATGAGCGGGTAGGCGACGTTCATCACGTAAAGCGGGACTTTCGACTCGCCGTATACGTCCGCGAGATCCAGGCGTTCCAGCGCGCGCAGCACGGTGTTGTAGTTGCCGCCCTGCACGGCGATGCCGATGTCCGCGGCGTCGGCGGAGAAAAATTCGTTGAGTTGCCGTTCTTCGACGAACTTCACCGCTGCCGGCCAGCGATGCCTGATCTTTTCCTGCTCGTGCAGAAAGCTTGCGGGCGGGAGCACGATGCGGTTGACATCGCGATCGGGTTTTTCGAGTGCGTCCTTGATCGAGAAGGCCGAGACACGGTTATCCGACGCGACAAACTGCCCGTGCACATGGCACGCACGAATGCGCAATTGCAGCATCACGGGCGTATTGCTCGCCTCGGAGAGTTCGAAGCCGTCTTTCACGGCCTGAACGATGCATGGCAGATTCGGGCGCGGGTCCAGCAGCCAGATCTGCGACTTCATCGCAAACGCGTGGCTGCGCTCCTGCATGATCGACGAGCCTTCGCCGTAATCCTCGCCGACGATGACGAGCGCGCCGCCCTTCACGCCGCCCGACGCGAGGTTAGCGAGCGCGTCCGACGCGACATTGGTGCCGACAGTCGCCTTGAACGTCACCGCGCCGCGCAACGGATAGTTGACCGATGCTGCCAGCGATGCGGCGGCTGTCGCCTCGCTCGCGCTGTTCTCGAAACGGATACCGTGCTCGCTCAAGATGTCCTGAGCGTCGGCCAGTACGTCCATGAGATGCGATATCGGCGCACCCTGATAACCGGCCACATACGCCACGCCGGATTCCAGCAGCGCCTTGGTCACGGCGAGTATCCCCTCGCCGCTGAAGACTTCGCCCGCCTGCAGGCGCAGCTTCTTCACTTCCTCTGCAAATGACCGCTCGGCCATGTTCTTCCTTGTAGGTGATCCAGTCCGGCATGGCCGGTCAAACGCCATGCCTTCGCACGCGCTCGCTTCGCACTACTCGGGAAGGGCCCGGACCGGCGCCCGAACTCCTCGAACGGGTTGTGCGCGCGGCACAACCCGGCAGTCGCGACAATCAGGCGCTCGCGGCGTTGCCGACCAGCGATTGCGCCAGCCGCTTGCGGTAGATGAAGTACACGATGGACACGGCGACCAGCCATGGCACGCCAACGATCCAGGAGATGTTCCAGAATTCCGTATCCAGTCCCATCGTCACCAGAATCGCGCACAGCAACGCGATGCCGGTGATCTGCGCGATCGGGAAAAGCGGCATGCGAACCGGCAGTTTGCGGCCTTTCCAGGCGCGGCGAAAACGCAGGTGCGTGGCCAGAATCACGATCCACACGAAGATGCCGCCGAACAACGCAATGCCGAACAGGTAGTTGTACGCGAGCGGGCTGAAGAACGAAATCGCCGCTGCGGCCAGCACCCCGACGCCCGAGATCAGCGTGGCGACGAGCGGCGTGCCATTCTGGGTGAGCGCACCGATCCAGCGCGGTGCATAGCCGCCGCGAGCGAGCGAGAACAGCGTGCGCGAGGACAAGTAGATGTTGGTGTTCATGCTCGAAAGCGCCGCCGTGATCACCACGAAGTTCATCAGCCCCGCCGCATGAGCAATCCCTGCGTGCGTGAAGAGCTTCACGAACGGGCTTTGCTGCACCACCTTCGCTCCGGCTTCGGTCCACGGGAGGTAAGCCACCATGATGCCGAGCGCGAGAATGTAGAAGAGCGTGAGGCGCACGACCATCGAGCGCAGTGCGTGCGGAATCGCGCGCGACGGATCCTTTGCCTCGCCCGACGTCACGGCCACGATTTCCACGCCGTAGAACGAGAAAATCGCCATGAGCACGCCCATCCACACGCCGTGGAAGCCATGCGGCATGAAGCCACCCGGCAGCCCGGTGAGATTGTGCAGGCCCACGGCGGGTGATCCCGTGCCGATACCGAACACATGCGCGAGGCCGACCACGATGAAGCCCAGAATCGCCACCACCTTGATCAACGCAAACCAGTACTCGAACGAGCCGAAGTTGGTCACCGACCGGCAGTTCACGTAGATCAGCGCGATGCCGAACGCAATGGACCACAGCCACACGGGCACGCCCGGGAACCAGAAGCCCATATAAATGCCCACTGCGATCGCCTCGCCGCCGACGGCCACTACTTCGATGACCCAGTACGTGTAACGCACGACGAACCCGGCCCAGCGGCTCAGGTACATCTCCGCGTAGGTGCCGAACGAACCGGCGGTGGGATGCGCAACAGCCATCTCCGCGAGGCTGAACACCATGATCACGGCGATCAGCGCGGCGATCGCATAGCTGATCAACACGCCAGGCCCCGCGTAACCGATCGCAATGCCGCTGCCCATGAAAAGGCCCGTGCCAATTGCGCCGCCAATGCCGATCATCGCGATCTGCCGCTGCGTCAAGGCTTTATGCAAGCCCTTCTCCCGCGCGGTAATGTTTGTCTCTTCCATGTCGTTATTTCCCTGGATTGGTTTTGCGCAAGCGGATCAGGCTTCGGGAAGCAATGCCGACAACGTGTCGAGCACGGCATGAGTTGTCAGCATGCCCGGCGACATGCGTACGGTGCTGCCACGTGTATCCACGAGCACACCATGCTTCGCCAGGTTGACCTCCAGTTCGTGCGGATCGACGTTTGCGGGCAGATCCGCCATCACGCTGCCGCCGCGCTGCGCATCATCGCGCGGCGATCGCACGCGGTATCCCTTGGCGTCGGCAAGCGCAATCAACCGGCGCGACAGCGCAAGGTTGTGCTCGCGCATGCCAATCGCCTCGGGCGAGAGCCGCCACGCGAGGCCGGGGCCCGACGCGACGAACGGCAAGAACGATGGCGTGCCGCCGTCGAAACGCCGCGCGTCGGGGGCCAGGGAAAAGCGCGTGAGATCCCAGTTGAAGGGGTCGGGCTGGCTGAACCAGCCCTGCACGAGCGGCGCCATATCGCTATCGAGCAATTTCGGATCGAGATAGGCGAGCCCGGTGCCCGGTGCGCCGCACAACCATTTGAGCGTGGTGGACGCGACGAAATCGACTGCCGGCTGCATGACATCGAAATCGAGAATGCCGGCGCCCTGTGTGAGATCGACCGCAATCAGGCTACCCTGCGCGCGACCGTGCGCAGCGAGCCGGGGGACGTCCGCGCGCTTCGACGTGGTCGACGTGACCCAGGTGATGACAGCCAGCGCTACGTCGTCCTGCCAATGGGCGATGAATTCGTCGTCGGTCACGTAAGCTGCGCCGGGCGCGAGCGGCACCGTGTCGAGCGTAAAGCCGAGCACGGGTTCGAGTCCGCGCAACATATAGTGCAGGCTCGGGAAACAATCCCCGGCAATCAGCACGCGACGGCCGGCCAAACGGTTCCGGCCGAGCGCACCGACGAAACGCGCGAACGCGTCCGTGACGTTCTCCGCCGCGAAAACGGCGTGAGCCGGCGCGTTGACGAGCGTGGCCCATTGATCGAGCACCTGGCGCCGCGCGGCGAGGCCATAGTCCCAGCGCGCCAGGTCGGGGCGGCACCAGCTCGACGCAAAGGTGTCGAGCGCGGCGCGAACCGCATCCTCCTGACCGGGAAACATGCCGACCGAGTGGTAGAGCAGCCACCCTGAGCGATCGGAATCGGTGGGTTGAGTCATGTATCAGTTCCTTTCAGTGTGATCCGGTTCGCGCGTCAGAACATGTGGCGCATGCCCACGGCGACGCCCGTCTGGTTGTTCCTGCCCGGCAGCTCCGTATACGCGCCGCCCGAGACGTGGTTGTAGTCGACGGTACCGTAGACCTGCGTGGCCTTCGACAGCGAATACTCGGCCAGCAGCACGCCGGTATAGCGCTCGCCGTTGTTGCCGGCGAAACCGTTGAGGTTGTGCATGTCGTCGTAGTAGAACGCGCCCGTGAGCGCCAACGCCGGCGTGGCCTGATACGTCGCGCCCGTATAGAGCGTCATGTCGCGGCGCTTGTTCGCAGAGGACGAGCCGGTGGCGACGGTGCGGCTCGGGTCGTTAAGCGACTCGTCGACAGTACCCGTGCCGTCCTGTCCGCCCATGTACCCCGCGAACAGCGTGGCCGGGCCGGCGGCATACTTCGCGCCGAGACCCCACATGCGCTGAATGTTGTTGCTGAGGTCGCGCGTTTCCTGATACGTGCCGCCAAAGCTTGCCGGACCGAGGTCGTACGATGCGCGCACGCTCCACGACGAATTCCTGCTCAGGCTGCCGGGCTGCTGGCCGAACCCGTAGGTCGCGCCGAGATGCAGGCCGCCGAACTGCCCCGCGTAGGTCGCAGCGCTGTCGATACGGCCGACCGTCATGAAAAACGGCCACGAGTTCGCCGTGTAGTTGCCGACGGTCAACGGGTCGAAGTCACCGAAGAAGTTGAAGGCCTCCGTGCCCTGCCGTCCGAACGTGAGCGTCCCGAGCGTGCTGCTCGACAGACCGACGTACGCGTACCGGCCGAAGAGACGACCCTGGTTGAGCGTGCCGGTCTGCGGATCGAAACCGCTTTCGAGGCGGAATACTGCCTTCATGCCGCCCCCGAGGTCTTCGTCGCCCTTCAAGCCCCAACGGCTGTTCGTGATGGCGCCGTTGGTTAGTTGTACCTGGTTGTCGTTCGCCGCATTCGAATTGTTGGTAAAGCGAATACTCTGGTCGACAATGCCGTACAGGGTGACCGAGCTTTGCGCGAAGGCGCTACCCGTCAACCCGATTCCCAGCGTTGCTATCGCGGCGTGAAGTTTGCGTTGCATGATCTCGCTTAGTCTCCTCTTGTGATGGACAACGGCTCCCCGGCGGTGGCCGGAGATGGCTACTACAAAAGCCACGCTGAAAGGGCCCATTCAGGGTCCGTGACGTATCAGCGTTTCGAGTCGATCCAGCGCTTCGATCAGGCTGGCGTCGCTGCGCGCGTAGCACAGGCGGATCTGGTGCGCCGACTCCTTGCCGAACGCGATGCCGGGTGCAAGCCCCACGCCGGCTTCGTGCACGGCGCGCTTGCAAAATTCGAGCGTGTCGGTAACGCCGTCGATACTGAACATGAGATAGAACGACGCGTTGGCGGGGACCACATGCAGACCATCGATCGCGCGCAGACGATCGAGCGCGATCCGTTGGCCGCCGCGGCAGCGCGCCACGAACGCTTCGACCACCGCCTCGCCTTCGTTCAGGGCAACTACGGCCCCGGCCTGCAGGAACGCCTGGCCGCCGCTGGTGTTGAACTGAAGGAGCTTCTCGAATGTGCCGAGCATCGAGCGCGGATACACGAGCCAGCCCATCCGCCAGCCGGTCATGAGCCACGCTTTGGAGAAGCTGTTGATCACGAAGACCGGATCGTCGGGTGAAGCGATTTCCAGCAGCGAAGGCGCATAAGGCCGGTCGTAGACGATGCGCTGGTACACCTCGTCAGCGATGATCGCGATGCCGCGCGAACGCGCGAATTCGAGCAACCGACGCTGCTCGCCGGCCTCCATCAGCCAGCCTGTCGGGTTGCCCGGCGAGGCGTAGTAAATTGCCTTCGTGCGCGCGTCGCAAGCGTCGAACAGTTGCTGCAGGTCGAGATGCCATCCGTCGTCGCCGTAGCGCAGCGGCACGCTACGCACGTCGCCGCCGGCAATCGTGACGGCGCGCAGAATGTTTGGCCACGACGGTGTCACGCACACCACGTTGTCGCCCGGTTCAACGATCGCCTGTGCCACGAGCATTACCGCATTCATACCGCCGCAAGTGACGGCGATGCGCTCGTCTTCGACGTGAATTGCGCACAACCGCTCGTAGTACGCGCGAATCGCATTGCGCAACTCACCGATGCCGCGATTCGGCGAATAGAAAGTGTGCCCGGCGGCCAGCGCGCGACTGGCGGCGTCGCGAAAAGCCTGCGGAGTCGGCAGGTCACTCTCTCCCGCCCATAGACCTATGACGTCATTGCGGCCGATCCCCAGGCGCCAGACGTCGATGATCGGCGAATCTGGCATCGCTGCGATTGCTCGTCTCGTGATATCCATTACATCCCTTTGGAGTCCGATCAAAATGAAAAACCGAGGTCCTGCTCCGAACGGGCCGCCGCTTCCCGCGCCGCGACAAAGCCTTCCTTCACGAGGTCGATGTCGTTGGCGCACACGGCCATCCGGCATCCGCTTTCGAAAGCCTGACGTACGGCGTTCGCGTTGCCCGTGAAGATGCCGCACGGCAAGCCGTTCGCGGTGGCGGCGCGCACAATGCGCTCGCAGTCGCGGCCGATCACCTGGCTATCGCTGGTGCCGCGTGACAGCGCAAGGTCGCCCGTTCCTATGAAGAGATAGTCGATGCCCGCAGTCGCTGCGATGGCCTCGACGTTTTCGACTCCCTCGGCCGTTTCGATCATCAGACCAATAGCCACGTCGCGATCGGCGGCCCGCATTGCCTCCAGTCCCGCCCTCAAAGGCCGCACGCCGCCCGCCGAACGCTTTCCCATTGGCGGGTACCGTCCCGCCGATATGGCGCGGCGCGCGTCGTCCGCTGTTTCAATGAGCGGCACCAGCACTGAGGCGGCGCCGGCGTCGAGCGCTCGCGAGATGGCGCTGTGCGAGTTCTCCTCGCAGCGGGCAATCACGGGCACCCGCGCGTTGGCGACGCCAATTGCCGATTCGAGCGTGCCGCGCTCCCACAAGCCGTGCTGAAGATCGAGAACGAGCGCATCCGGGTTCGCATGCGCGGCAAACTCCACCATGGGCACGCTCCCCATCGCCAGCCAGATCAGATGAAGGTGCCGTTCACCGGCCAGAAGCGGCTTCAGCGAGCGAAAGAACATTGATTCACGCCTCGTTCATGATGGTTGCGCCGAGCCTCAAGGGCCCGCATTTTCAACAAACTGAATTCAGTTTTTCGGATGTGGGAAACATTACTGTGGATATATTTTGGTGTCAACAAACTGCGGCGCCGTAATCTGCCTGACTCCCGGCGACGGCTTGATTTACAAGGACGTGGGGATTTACCTGGACGGGTTTTCCCCGACATTCCCTGTTGACAGGTAGAAAATTTCCAAAACAGGTTGAACGCTCAACGAGTGCGTGGACGCCGCACGCAAGGCGCGTCTGCCGCCATGGAAGCCCGTTCCCTGGCTGTGTTGACAATTCACGCCTCTGCGGACAAGAATCGCAAAGAATTCAGAATCCAGTTTTCGGAACACGCCCATGACGACACCGGTCGAAAAGCTCGCAAAATCGCCCGCCAGAACTGCGCTCACGCAGACGACGCTGACCGAGACGATCTATCAGGAGGTCCGCACCCGGTTGCAGCGCGGGAACATTGGGCCGAACGAACGCATCCTCGACTATGAAATTGCAGACGAGTTTGGCTGCACGCGCATGCCTGTTCGTCAGGCACTGGTGCGCCTGGTAAATGAAGGCTTCCTGGTCGGCACCACGCGCGGCTTCGTCATTCCCAGACTGACGAACGACGACGTCCACGAAATATTCGAAGTCCGCAGGCTGCTCGAACCAGGTGCCGCGGCCGGTGCAACCGCAGCACTAACGGACAAACAGCACGCTGCGTTAAAGCGCGCCTACCAGAAAGCCGCGCGAGCCTGCGAGAAGCAGGACGGTGCCGCGTTGATTGCGGCCAACGTGGAGTTTCGTGACGTTTGGCTCTCAGCCGTGCAGAACAGCCGGCTACAGGACACGATCAGACGCTTTACCGACCACGCACAGCAGGTCAGATCGCTCACGTTGACCGATTCTTCGACGCAGAAGATTGCATTGACGGGCATGCGAGACTTGCTGGAAGGCTTTCTCGAACGCGATTCGAAACGTGTCAGAACCCTCATGCTCGAATTCATTCTCAACGCTGAGCAACGCTATTTCATATTGGCGGACGGCCAGGAGCCGTGATCGGGACACGGCGAGTGCGCACGTCGCGTTCCAGGCGGCCGCCTGGTTCATATGTCCGATAGCGACGACTGCGAAGTCGTGCACCGCCCGGTGAGCGGCGCCGATGTTTTCGTTCTATGCTTCTGGAAGGCGCCGCCGGTCTAATGGCGTCTGACTTTTTCGAGGGGGCGGATATGCGTGCAGCCAGCGCCCGGCCGATCCGGCTGGCAGTCGTTGCGATTGGCGTGCTGATACTGCAACCAGTCGGCGCCCAGAAATCTGCCCCTCGCACAGGGCAACATACGGCTAGCGTGGAAGCGTTGCGACATTTGCAGGCACGCGTAGCCGGGACGGACCTGTCGGACAACAGTGTGACCTTGCGCGATGCGGGCGGCGAGATGGTCGTGTTTGAAATCAACCCGGCTATCATCGACGTACAGACGTTGCAAATCGGTGACACAGTCAATGTTGCCTATAAAAACGCGATTCTGACGCGTATGGATAAGGTTGCCTCAAATGGCATCCGCGAGCGCATCGAAACGGAAGTCATGCAGCCGGCGTCCAATGGAGACGTCACCTCGACACATAGCGTCCAGTTTGTGGCGACAGTGCTCGATATCTCCCGAAAGAATCGGGAGATCACGCTCCGCGGCCCGATACAGACCGAGGAGTTCGAAGTCGCCTCGACGTTATCGCTCAACAATCTGAAAGTCGGCGATACCGTGCACGCCGAATTTACTTCCCCCATTGTCGTTTCGGTCGTCAAGGTCCGCGCCGCTCCTTAATGCGCGGGTCGGCGGAAATGGATTTTTGCCCGGTTTGGCAACCGCGTTTTCACTGCTTCCAGCGCGTGAGGCAAAAAAGCTCACATGCAGGCGAAAAAAATTGGTTTTGCGCACGCGGCTGCGGCGACTAGCATTGCCGAAACGATGCCAGCGCACGGGAGGGACCATGATTCAGCCAGTCGAGTTTCGCTCCATAGCCGACGCTACCGACGAAAGCTATCGAAATGAAATTCTCACCAGCGTCAATGACCACCAGGTGCATATCAGCGTGATGAAAGCGCCGTATTTTTGGCATATTCATCCCGACTCCGACGAAACATTTATCGCCATTGACGGAACCTTGATCATCGATTTCGACGATGGTATGGCCGAGTTGAGCCCGGGCCAGATGCTCACTGTTCCGGCGGGAGTGCGCCATCGCACCCGTCCTGCCACTCGGCGAACGGTGAATCTCACCATAGAGCGGCGCTCCACGACGACGGTCCGCAGCGATATTCAGGAGCCGCCTGCGCCGCCGGAGGCGCCATAATGCGGTTCTGTCGCGACAACAATTGCGGCTTGAGCGAAGCGCGATATGAGTAGGACTACTGATGCGACGCCATGGCGGAAATGCTTGAACCGCTCTCGCCGGAGAATCGGCGCTTGACGCCTGCACGAGTTGGGGATTAATGGTTCCCCGATCGAGCCCGCTTGCGCGCCCGTCACGCTTTGTCTACGCTTTTTCGTCTTGCGCTTCGAGCCTGCGATGAAATCCCATCGGCGTACCCTCTTCCCGGCGCTGCTCGCCGCCGCGCTATTCGGTATCACCACGCCGCTCGCCAAGGCGCTGCTCGGCAGCGTGTCGCCGTTCATGCTCGCGGGGCTCTTCTATTTAGGCAGCGGCTCGGGGCTCGCAGTCGTCTTGTTGTTACGCCGCCTCCCGGCGCGCCGCGACCGCTCCGCCGCCACGCACGATCCCGCGCACGACCTGCTGCGCGTGGCGGAACTGCCGTGGCTCGC
Source organism: Paraburkholderia sp. J76 (assembly GCF_905220295.1). NCBI lineage: Bacteria > Pseudomonadati > Pseudomonadota > Betaproteobacteria > Burkholderiales > Burkholderiaceae > Paraburkholderia > Paraburkholderia sp. J76. The sequence continues at coordinate 204,042 of NZ_CAJMZJ010000010.1, read as the reverse complement.
CGGCGCGATCGCCGCGGGCGGTGTGGCGGCTCCCGCGCTGCTCATGCTTGGCCTGAACGCCACGGCCGCCGCTACGGGCGCGTTGCTGCTGAATCTGGAAGGCGTGCTGACGGCGCTCATCGCATGGGTCTGCTTTCGCGAAAATTTCGATGCGCGGATCGCGCTGGGGATGCTCGCGATCGTCGCAGGCGGCGTACTGCTCTCGTGGCCGGAGGCGCATGCCAGCGCGGTTTCCGGCAGCCTTGCGGCGGGCGCCGCGCCCGGCGCGCTGCTCGTCGCGCTCGCGTGCCTGTGCTGGGCCATCGACAACAACCTCACCCGCAAGGTCTCGACCAACGACGCGATGGTCGTCGCCTGCACCAAGGGGCTCGCGGCCGGCCCGGTAAACATCGGCATTGCGCTCGCCGCGGGTGCGCACTGGCCCGCCTGGCAGTCAGTCGGCGGCGCCATGGCCGTGGGCTTCGCGGGCTATGGCGTGAGCCTTGTGCTTTTCGTCGTTTCGCTGCGCCATCTCGGCACGGCGCGCACCGGCGCTTACTTTTCGGTCGCGCCGCTCTTCGGCGTGGCGCTTTCGTTGCTGTTCTGGCCCGAGCGTCCGTCGCCCGCTTTCTGGCTCGCGCTCGCGCTGATGGCGTTCGGCGTGTGGCTGCACGTGCGCGAGCGCCATGACCACGCGCACACGCACGAGCCGCTGGAGCACACCCACGCGCACCGGCACGACGAACACCATCGGCACGAGCACGACTTCGCCTGGGACGGCACGGAGCCGCATACGCATGTGCATCGTCACGCGCCGATCACGCACAGCCACGCGCACTATCCCGACGTGCATCATCGGCACGCGCATTGAAGGCGGCACGCGCAGACGCCGCTGGCTTCGCAAACGAGGTCAAGATTTCCCAGGACCGTCGCGCGTTGCGCGCGCACGATGCACTCGTCACACAAACGAAGGAGGCAAGTGCGATGGCTACCGTGTACCGGGACATTCCCGTTGAAGCCGCAGCGGAAGACGTCTGGGCCGCGCTGCGCGATCCCGCCAACGTCGCCCGCGTGTTCGCCGGCGTGCTGACCGGCGCGCGCATGGAAAACGACGTGCGATGGGTGACGTTCGCCGATGGCTCCGTGATCGAGGAACGTGTGATCGGCGTGGACGACGCGCACATGCGCCTCGCTTACACCGTGGGCGGCGGACGTTTCGAGCATCATCACGCGACGCTTCAGGTGATGCGGGAGTCGCCCCAGCGCTGCCGCGTGGTATGGATCAGCGATTTCAAGCCCGACGAGCGCATCCAGATTGTCGAACCGCTTACGGATGCGGGCTGCGCGGCGCTCAAGCGCAATCTCGCACGGAGATAGGCGGGGCCGCTAGGCAATCGTCGAAACGGCCTGAGCTTTTGCGCCTCCACGCCTTGAAGACGGGTGTCGTTAGGGCTGGTGACGGTCGGAACGTTTTTGCGGGCGCGCGGGCTGAACGTGCGCGCGGTGGTCGGGATAGGCAGTTAGTTGCACTAATACCTCGGATCGGAGAGCATGCGCGGCACGGCGACTGTGCGACGGCGCCCAGACCGGCACGCCGATTGCGGCCAGAATAGTGCCAGATGACTCGACCACGGGAGCCGCAATGGAGGCTGGGAAATTAAGGTGGGCTGTTCAATACGCCGCCATTTGTATGGCCGTCGCCGGCACACCGGCGGCGCGCGCCGCAGATACCTTCGATGGGGAATGGAACGTCACGCTCACGTGCCCCCAAGGCGCCGACGGCACATCGGGCTATCGATATCAATTTCCCGCGCAAATCCAGCAGAACGTGCTGCACGGCGAACACGGCGAGCGCGACGCGGCCGGTTGGCTCACGCTGGACGGAAAACTCGAACCGGACGGGTCGGCCACACTCGTCGCCAAAGGTCTGGCTGCGCGCGCCGGACGGCACACCAACACCAAAGTACCCTACTCCTACGAAGTCAGCGCGCAGTTCGACGCGACTTCAGGCAGCGGTTCACGCACGACGGCGCGCAAATGCGATCTTGTATTTGTGAAGGAATAGCCGGCGGAAATGGCGTGGCGCCAGAAAAGAAAAAGCCCGCCAAAGAAAGCGGGCTGAATCCATATCAGGAGGAGACATGGAGGAGACGAGATAAGTATAGGGTTTTCCCCTAACCCGTGCAACTGGTTTCTTGCGTGTGCGGTCGCCCTCCAATAGAGCCCGCCCTCGTCAAACGCGCATACCCGTTGTGCGCTACCATCGCTGCATGTCCGAACAACCGCTCCCCGCGGCTGCCGCGCCGCTTGCCGCCGGGGCGCCGCCCCAAAGCCTCTATGCCACCGCATTGGCGGCGGCAATCGCGGTGCTCGCGTGGGGCGCGCTCGCCGCGCAAACCGACATTACGATCCAGCGCATGGTGCTGCGCGGCTTCGATACGTTCGAGGCCATCGGCAGGCTTTCGGCCTACCTGACCAATCTCACGGTGCTGCTCGTCGCGCTCACTTTCACCTCCATCGCGCTGCGCCTGCGCGCGTGGCCGGTCCGCTTCTTCAGTGCGCCGGCTACCGTGAGCGCGGTAACGGTGTATATCGTCTTCGTTGGCATTGCTTACAATTTATTGCTGCGACCTCTCTGGACGCCGCACGGCTATCGGGCGCTGCTCAACGAAAGCCTGCATAGCCTGATTCCCGTGCTATGTGCCGCGTACTGGCTGCTGTTCGTGCCGCGCTTCACCCTTGCCGCACGCGATCGCCTCGCCTGGCTTCTCTATCCGCTGGGCTACCTCGCCGTCACCTTCTGGCGCGGCAGCGAGACGGACTTCTATCCCTATCCATTCATCGACGTCGGGCAGCTCGGCTATGCGCACGTACTTGTCAACAGCGCGTTGCTGTTCGCCGCCTTCATGGTGCTGATGGCCGTTTTCGTGACGATCAACGCGCGAAGGCGTCCCGTTCTCGTGGAAGTCGACCCACCCGGCGCATCGGATCTGGGGCGCCCCGACTAATCCGCCGTTTCTCGATCGAACTCATGCCTGTCTATATCGCCCTTCTGCGCGCCGTGAATGTCGGCGGAACCGGCAAGCTCCCCATGTCCGAACTTCGCGGCATGTGCGAAGCGCTCGGTTTCACGCGCGTGCAAACCTATATCGCGAGCGGCAACGTGGTGTTCGAGAGCCGGCTGGCCGAAGCGTCGGTGAAAAAGAAGCTCGAGAAGAGCCTGGAGGTTTATGCCGGCAAGCCCGTGGGCGTAGCGGTGCGAACGGCCAAGGAATGGGCCGCGGTATTGCAGGGCAATCCGTTTCCCGATGCCGCGCCTGATCGCACTGTCGCCTTCTTTCTCGACTCACCGCCGCCTGCCGATGCACTCGACAAGGTGAGCGGCCGGAACGCCGAGGAATTCCGTCTGGGCGCCCGCGAGATCTACGTGTTTTACAAGGACGGTATCGGGCGATCGAAGCTCAAAATCGCTGCGGCGAAGGACGGAACGGCGCGCAACATGAATACCGTGGCGAAGCTTCTGGAGATGGCGCAGGAGTGACTTCCCAGTGTTCTCGTAACCGGCATCGCGCGAGCGCTGCGCGCTATCCCCTGCCCGTCGCCGTTGCGAGCGCCTCCTGCTGCGCCTCGCGGTTCGCCTGCCCCGGATCGCCCTTGCTCGTATCGTGCAGGCGGTCCGGAATGAACAGCGCCATCACGCCGCTCAGGAAGAACACCGCGCCCACCACGAGAAAACCCATGCCGATCGAAAACTGCGTCGCGATATAGCCGATCACGATGGGCGCCGCGCCCGAGCAAAAGCGCCCCACGTTATACGAGCCGCCAACAGCGGTGCCGCGAATACGCGTTTCGAAGCTCTCCGACATGAACGTGCCGATCGTGCCCAGCGGCACGCCGTAAAGAAAGCCGAATACGAGCATCAGCCACGCAATATTTTCGCGGGTATGCAAAAGCACGATCACCGGAAGAAAAACGGCCGCGCCCATACAGCCCAGCACATAAACCCCACGCCGGCTCCAGCGGTCGCCGAGCCAACCCGCCACGATCTTGCCGATGAACGCAACGACCCATGTCGCGGTCATGTACCCTGTCATCGAGCTGAATTTGATGTGCAATTCGCTCTCCAGATACGTGGGCAGCCAGTTGTTCAATCCATAGAATCCGGAGAGCGCAAATACGGAAGCGAGCGACCAGAAGATAAACATCCTGCGCGCCTGGCGGTCGGCGAAAATCAATGCGTAGCGGTTGTCGTGCCAGCGGCGGCCGCTCGGGCGGACTGCGGCCTCGCTCATGCGCCAACTCGGCGGCTCCGGCACGAAGAAGTGAATCGCCACAGCGATCAGCACGGGCGCAACCGCCACGTAAAACAGCATGCGCCAGCCGTAGTGCGGCAAGATCCATGTGCTGAGCGCGATCACCGTGATATAGCCCGCCGAAATCGCCGTTTGCAAAACGCCGAGTATCAACGAGCGCCGCGCCATGGGCACGTATTCGGCCACGAGCGTACTCACGAGCACCATGCAGCCAATCCCCATCGAACTGATGAAGCGCACGACCGCAAATTCGAGGAAGCTATGCGTGAGTCCGAGCAGCCCCGCGCCCACCGAAAACAGCATCATCGCCCAGACCACGACGCGCACGCGCCCTAACGAGTCGCTGGCCCAGCCGCCGAGAATGCCGCCAATTGCCATGCCGAGCAGCGTCAGGCTGCCGAGCGCGCCCGCCTCGACATTGGTCAAGCCGAATTCGCTCTTGATGCGCGTGAGCGTGAGGCCGTACATCATGACGTCCGCGCCGTCCACCAGCAGCGCAAGATAGCCGAGCGCGAAGACGAGCAACCAGCGGTTCGCGTTTTGTGTGGATGTCGTTGTCTTCATCAAAGGGCCTGCAATTAGAAGGACATGCCGTACGCGATTAGCGCGGGCGCGAGAAACGTGCCGAGCAGCAAGCCCGTTTTTTCGTGTTGCGACGTGTACCAGCCTTCCACGTGCGTAAGGTTCATCGTGCCGACACAGCGGCCGTCATAGGCAACCGGTATATTCAGAATCGAGCCGAGACCCATTGCCGTCATCACCGCGTGATCGTCGAACGCTTCGCGCAGACCTTGCGGCGTCGTGGCGCGGAATGGTTCGATATCCGAAAGAACGCGTTGCGCCCACGGCGTACCGCTTTTCTTCTTGCGCCCGCGCGGTGGATAAACGTCAGGCATGTTCGTGAACACGCGTTCCACTTCCTGGTTCCCCGCGTCGTAGGCCATGATCGTAAAGAGGCGAAAGCCAATGGCCTCGGCGGCGACGGCGCACACTTCGCGGAAAATGGCCTGCGGTTGACCGGGCTGCCGAATCACGTGTGAAAGGCGTGCGAGACCGGCGATTTCGCGCTGCAGCGCATAGGGTTCGTTCACGAATGAAAGGGGCGTTTGCATGGCGCGTACAAGAGTAAGAAAGAAGCGTGCTCAGCCTCGCATCCCGTCACGGGCGAGCGGCTTGTGCGCATCGAAGCGCGCCTGCGTGCCGCTTGCCTCGATATCTTCGAGCGAGCGATTGCGCGTTTCGATGCCGAGGAAGAACACGACGCAAGCGCCGGCGAGCAGCACCGCAGTCGTCATCGCGAACACACCGAAAAAGCCGAACGCCGGATACACGAGCCCGACCAGAATCGGCGCGCTCACCGAGCCAATGCGGCCGAACGACGACGACGAGCCCGTACCGGTCGTGCGTACGGCCGTAGGGAAGACTTCCGGCGTATAGGCATAGACGCCCGCAAACGCGCCATTCATGAAGAACGATAGACACATGCCCGGCACCGTGATCTGCACACCCGTATGCGAGAACGCCAGCGCAATCGCGGCGAGGCCGCCGAGCGTCATATACGACGCCACAACGCCTTTGCGGCCGATCCGCTCATTGAGCCATGCCGCGGAGAAATAGCCGGGAATCTGCGCACCGTAAATGGCAATCGAATAGCCAAAGCTCTTCGTGAGCGTGAGGCCTTCCTTCACGAGAAGACTCGGAATCCACGAGAAGAACGAGTAATAGGCGAACGCCACGGAAAACCACATCAGCCAGCTTACTGCCGTCGTGCCGGCTAACCGGCGCGAAAACAATGTCAGCACGTTCTGCAGCGCATTGCCGCTGGCCTGGGTCGCGGCGGGAATCGCGCCCACCGAACCGGGCGGCGCTAGTGCAATACCCTCTTGTTCGTAGCGCGATTCGATGGCCCGTACGATGCTATCAGCCTCGGCGGAGCGTCCTCGGCTTTCGAGCCAGCGCGGCGACTCGGGCAGCGTTCTGCGCCACCAGAGCAGCATCACCACGGGCAGCGAAGTCAGAACGGCGAGATAGCGCCAGCCGTCCGCGAAATTGCGCACGACGGTATAGCCCAGTATCGATGAACCTAGATATCCGAACGACATGAACCCGACGAGCGCGCCGCAGAACATGCCTCGATAGCGCCGGGGCACGAATTCCGCGAGGAATGGTGCGATCACAACCGTTTCCGCGCCGGAGCCGAAACCGGCGAGCATGCGCAGCGCAAAAAACGTGTGCCAGTCGTGCGCGGCGGCACTTGCCATCGATGCCGCGCAATAGATCGCCAGCGCGCTCATCATGATGCGGCGGCGGCCAATCACGTCGGCCAGCACGCCCGACAGGAACGCGCCGAAAAAATAGCCGATATAGGTGCTGCTCGCGACGAGCCCCGTTTCGGCGCTCGTCAAATGCCAGAGCTTGCTCACCACGGGCAGCAAAAAAGCAAGCGACGACGAGTCGAGCCCGTCGAACATGTAGCCGAGGCCGCCGATCAACAGCAGTTTGCGATGGAATCCCGCGAGCGGCAGTCTTTCGAGTCGGGCAGCGACGGCGGACATGTTGAGTGGGTTCCGGTTGAGCGCGTCGCTATTCAGCGGCCGATCGCATAAGCCTGCATCTGGCGCGGTGTGGCCGCGCCGCGCATGAGGCCGTTGCGGATACCCACTGCGCACACGCGCCCGAGTCCCCACGGCTCGGCCACGGTGAGATCGTGGCCGCGTGCGCGCAACTCCGCGAGAGTGGCTTCGGAAAAGCGCGACTCGGCCGACATCTTGCCGAGCTGCATCGAGCGCGGATAGAACGAGCCTGGGAAATGCGCGGTCTGGAACGAAGGAGCATCCACCGCGGCCTGCAGGTTCATGCCCGCATGCACGTGGCGCAGAAACAGTTGCATCGACCATTGATCCTGCTGATCGCCACCCGGTGTGCCGAACGCCGCATAAGGCTTGCCCTCGCGGGTAACGAGCGTGGGCGAAAGCGTCGTGCGCGGACGCCGCCCCGGCCCGAGCGAGGAAGGCAGGCCCTCTTCCATCCAGAACATTTGCGCGCGCGTCGTGATGTTGAAGCCGAGGCCGGGCACCGCGGGCGATGCCTGCAGCCAGCCGCCCGACGGCGTGGCCGACACCATGTTGCCCCAGCGGTCGACCACGTCGAGATGAACGGTATCGCCGCGCAATTCGGGCAGCGGCGCGAAGGTCGGCTCGCCCTGGCCGAAGCCGCCCGGCTGCTGCCGCCCCGCGTTCGCAAGAATGCGCGCTGCACGCGCTTCGCTGTCGAGCAGCGCGCCCGGACGGAATTCGAACGAGGCATTGCGCGGATCGACAAGACGGCGGCGTGCATCGTTATACGCGTCGCTCAGCAGCGTCTGCATCGGCACGTCGGCAAAGCGCGGATCGCCGTAGAACACGTCGCGGTCGGCAAACGCGAGCTTCGACGTTTCGATGACCGTGTGCACGAAGTCCGGACCGAATGGATCCATGGCGTCCAGATCGAAGCCCTTGAGCAGCGCAAGCTGCTGCAGGAACATCGGCCCCTGGCCCCACGGCCCAGTCTTGTGCACGCGCAGGCCCGCATAGTCGTACGAGAGCGCTTCCTCGTAAGTGGGTTCCCAGCGCGCGAGATCGTCCGCATTGAGCAGGCCGCGATTACGGCGGCCCGAGGTGTCGAGCACGTCGGTCGAGCGGAAATACTGGTCGATCGCCTCGGCCACGAAGCCGCGGTAGAACGTCGAGCGCGCGAGTTCGCACTGCTCGGCGCGATCACGTTTCGCGCTCGCCTCGCGCAGGATGCGGCGGTATGTGGCCGCAATGGCGGGATTCGCGAACAGTTCGTTCGGCGCGGGGGCCTCGCCGTTGCGCAGCCATTGCCCGGCAGAGGTCGTCCATTCGCTTAGAAAGAAGTCCTTGATCGCGAGAATCGACGCGCACATGCGCGGCAGCACGGGATAACCGTTTTCCGCGTAGCCGATGGCGTAGCTCAACACGTCTTCGAGCGGCAGTTGTCCGTAGTCGCGCAGCATCGCCATCCATGCGCCGAACGCGCCCGGCACCACGGCGGGCAACAGGCCAGTGCCCGGCACGACTTCGAGACCGAGCGCGCGCATGCGCTCGATCGTCATGGCCGCGGGCGTCACGCCCTGCCCGCACAGCACACGCACGCGGTCTTCACGCGCGCTATAGAACACGACCGGCAATTCGCCGCCGGGACCGTTGAGATGCGGCTCGACGATCTGCAGCACGAAGCCGGCTGCTGCTGCGGCGTCGAACGCATTGCCGCCCTTCTCGAGCACCGCCATCGCCGAGGCACTGGCGAGCCAATGCGTGGACGCCACCATCCCGAAAGTCCCGATCAACTCCGGGCGCGTTGTAAACGACATTCTCCACTCCCTGTGCGAAAGGATCGATCTGCAATTGAACCATTCACTAATGGTTCAAAAACCTTTCATGATCAGCTTACGAAGGAAGAATTTTTGCCGCACCCGGTGTTAACCCTAAAAGCCGCCGAAATAACCTGGTCTGCGTCAATCCGGCAGCTTCGCGGTTGCGCGCCGCAAGTCTGCTGCTAGAATCGAACCAATTCACATTGGTCCGACCTGCACCATGGAACGTTCCGCGCTCGACAGCCTGCTCGCCTACATCGCGCAACACCGGTTGAAGGACGGCGACGCGCTGCCCGCCGAACGCAAGCTTGCGGAAGACCTTGGCGTAAGCCGCCGCGAATTGCGTGCGGCGCTGGCCTCGCTGGAAGCATCGGGCCGAATCTGGCGCGGTGTGGGGCGCGGCACTTACCTGGGGGCGCGGCCGCTGAAGTTTGCGCCCACGCTGCGCGGGCTGCGCTCGCGCACGAGTCCCGCGGATATTGCGGAAATGCGCCTCATGTTCGAGCCCGCACTAGCCGGCCTGGCCGCGGTGAAGGCCACGCCCGAGGATCTGACCGAACTGGAGAAGTGCGCGAAAAGAAACGCGACGGCGAAAAACGATGAGGAGTGGCAACTATGGGACCAGCGCTTTCACCTGCTGATTGCGCGGGCCTCGCGCAATCCCGCGATCATCGCGCTGATGGAAGTGATCAACGGCATGCGGGTCAAGCCAACCCAGCGTGAAAAGACCACGGACCAGGCCACGCGCCGTCATTTCGCACAGCAGCACCAGTCTATCGTCGACGCAATTATCGCCCGCGACGGCGAAACCGCCGTGCGCTGCATGCGCGAGCATCTGCTGAAGGTGCAGGGATACGGGTCGCCGCATTGAATGAGTAAACAAGGAGCCCCATCCCGCTAGCCCGTGCCGTTCGCGCATCGCTTCGCTGAGAAACTGAAAACGCGATGGAATGACGCAGCGCGCGAGGAGGTTTCGCGCACGGCAATGCAAGGGCGTTACTGCGCGAACATGACGGCGCTGTGCCGATTGCACCGCTCGTCTCCATGCACGACTTGCGCGCGGCCGCCACCCGTGCGCACCCTGGTCGGCTTCCTGTTTTCGCCACTATGCAGAAATCGTCACGAGTCGAACCCCAATCGACCAAGACGCGTCTATTTTCGCTACCTAGACTGCATTCGCCGATCTCGCCACGCTCGCGCGCCAACGCGAAGCACAGCGGCGTGTTCGCAACAACTCAAGATCGCACTCGCCGGCACTGCAGCATCGGGTCCCGGCATTGCCCAACCTGCACCTGAGGGGAAGTGAAAAGTGAAATTGAAGGTAATGCACTCCGCACTGGTAGTCGCCTGGGTAGTTTCCTGTGCCGCCGCGCACGCCGACGTCGTGAAGATTGGTTTTGCCGCGCCGCTCACGGGCGCGCAGTCGAACTATGGCACTGACATGCAAAAAGGCGTGCAACTGGCCATCAACGATTTCAACGCCACGCATCCCACCATCGGCGGCAAGCCCGTATCGTTCGAACTCGATTCGCAGAACGACCAGGCCGATCCGCACACGGGAACCGTCGTCGCGCAGCGTCTCATCGACGACGGCGTGAGCGGCATCATCGGCCACTTCAACTCGGGCACCAGCATTCCCGCCTCCGATCTGTACAACCGCGCGGGCCTGCCGCAAATTTCGATGGCGACCTCGCCGGTATACACGGCGCGCGGCTACAAGACGACGTTCCGCCTCCTGACGAGCGATGCGCAGGCTGGCCGCATTGTCGGCTCTTATGTGGTGAAGACGCTGCACTACAAGCGCATTGCGATTATCGACGACCGTACCGCCTATGGTCAGGGCATTGCCGACGAATTCGCAAAAGCCGTCGAGGCGGCCGGCGGCACGGTGGTGAAGCGCGACTATACGAACGACAAGGCGCTCGACTTCTCTGCAATCCTTACCAATCTCAAGGGTATCAATCCCGATGCGGTGTTTTACGGCGGCGGCGATGCGCAGTCGTCGCCGATGATCCGCAAGATGCGCCAGCTTGGCATCAAGGCGGCGTTCGTGACCGGCGAAATGTCGCGCTCGCCCACCTTCCTCAAGATCGGCGGCAATGCGGCCGAAGGCGCGATCGTCTACATGGGCGGCCTGCCGAAGGAAAAGATGCCCGGCTTCGCGAGCTACGCAACGCGCTACAAGGCGCGCTTTGGCGAAGACCCCATCACTTATTCGCCCTACTCGTACGACGGCACGATGGCGCTTCTCACCGCGATGAAAGACGCGAACTCGACCGATCCGAAGGTCTACGGCCCGTACCTCGACAAATTGTCGATCAAAGGCGTCTCGGCCGCGACGATTTCGTATGATCCGACCGGCGACCTCAAGGACGCGCCCGTGACCATCTACAAGGTCCAGCACGGCGACTTCAAGCCGGTCGATACGATCGCGGGCAATTGATATCGTCTGCGGGTCCACGGCGGACCCGCGCAATCCGCACCTGATCGGCCCCTGCCATCCGTGCGGATTCGCCTCCTCTTGTGCCCTGACTTCGCCTTCGGGTGCCAGATCGCTCGCCTCGTGCGCCTTCCCATAATCGGGCACGGCTGTTGCGCCCCCCGCACATACGTGGCGATTCCGCCGCACGTCGAGCGAAGGGAGGTAGTGATGAGGCAAACCGTATTGGGCGTTTACGACAGTTATGGGAGCGCGCGTTCCGCGCAAAAGGCCTTGGGCGACGCCGGCGTTGCGCAAGCCGATATCGCGATTTACTCGATGTCGGTCGATGCCCCGCTGGAAAAAGGGCCGCGTGTCTACGCGCCTGGCGGAACCGATGCGGGACAGCAGACGCGGGTGTTCGATCAACTCGAACGCCTGTTCGCACGGCTATTCAAGCACGGCGCGTATCCGCCCGAGACCGAAGATTATCGGGAATTCATTCGGCGCGGCGGCGCGGTCGTAAGCGCCGACGTTTCCGAAATGCAGGTGAATCTGGCGCGCGACGTGATGCGCAGCGCCGGCGCGGCGGATATCGAGGAGCGCAGCAGTGCATGGCGCAACGCTTCTACCGACGCTCAACTCTCGCGGACCACAACTCAAGCGTCCGGCAAGTTATACGAGACATCGCCCGAGGCGGCAGCGGAAACCCGGCATACGGCATTTTCCTCTGCAGTGCCAACTGTCGTCAGCGGCATGCAGCAGGTTACGACGCGCACGGCCCCGGAGCCCGAAAGGACCGCGAGCGCGGCCCAATCGCAACACGCGACGACGAGGGGCCTGGTGGGAGACCCTGTCATGGGCACGCCCATCGACGACGCTTCCTACGAGACGGAAGTCCGTAAGGACTATGACGCCAATTACGCGAACTCCGGCATGTCCTACGAGGAATATTGCGCAGCGTATGAGCACGGCGCAACGCTCCGTCAGGACGAACGATATCGCGGAGACGACTGGCTGGGCGTGGAACCAAGCGCCCGCGAGGATTGGGAAGCGCGCTATCCGGAAAGCGGCTGGGAAAAATTCAAGGCCGCCGTGCGTCACGGCTGGGAGCGCATGAAAGAGCTTTAAGCGCGCTTTAAACCCGCTTTAAACCGGTTAGTTTTCTGCTTTTCCACCACTGCCTTTACCCGATCCCAGGCTGCCTGCCAGGCGGCTTGGGAGCGCGCGTCTAAAGCACCCTCTTCCCTAAGTGTTTTCTTCCATTCCCGTTCGATTCATCGCGCCATTCACGGCTTGCACCTTCGTATCCCCCTGGAAGAACTCGTAAGCGATTAGCCAAACGCCACGCTGATTCGTGCTTCACTCAAGCACTCTGCAAGCGAAGATTTGTCCCGCCGTTCGCCGATATTCCCCCGATCGGCGAAAGGCGGGGCGCGCTTCCCTCCCCCGGCGCGCTCCTTCTTTTTGTTCCATTGCGCCAAGGAGGCCCATCATGACGAGCCCTATCGGTTCGAGCAGTATTGCGCACACGTCTTCGTTGACGTCGTCGGCCGAAAGCCGCAGCACCAAAAACGCCAGCACGGGAAGCGCCGCAGCCAATCCTTTTCCGCAGCAGGAAACGGTGCATCCGGCCACGCCGGTCGGGCCGCTCGGCCACAACATCAACACCTCGGCATGACCCCGTCGCGGTTGCGGGAAACCCCGGCGCAACGCGCAAGCTTCTCAACGCATGTCGTGCGCGCCGCGTCGGCGATTGCGCTGGCGTGCCTCGCGCTGCCGCTCGAAAGCTGTGCCGTGGCGGCCTTTCCGTGCCGGGTCGCCTCGGCCACGCTGAAGATCGTGCCGCTGGTCGGCCACCCGGCAGCGGTGCCGTTCGATGCGTGCGCGGCGGCCGTCGACTGACCGAGATCCAGCCGATGAAACCGACGCCCTTGATCGCATTCGCTTTGAGCGCAGCCTACGTGGCCGCGCCGCTCTCGCCCGCGCATGCGGACACGCGTTTTGAAGGGCATGTACAAATGTACGCCGCACCGAAAGCCTCCTCGCCTCCGGCGCCGCCCGTAAAAAAGCGCCGGCCAGCGGCTGCGTCGTCCCATCGCTCGCGCATGACGGCGCCCGGCGATTCGCCATTTGCGTTTCGCGGCATTCCGCTCGGCGCGGCGCTGAGCGCGTTGCGGCAAACGGACATGGTGCGTGCAACGCCGCACGAAAGCGAACTGCTATGTGAAACCGATATTGCGGCCAGCGACATCGGCATGATGGTCAAGAGCTACGCGAGCCTCACGGTCGCTTGCCGGTGGGCATACCACACGGCGCGAGGCTGGACACCCTCGCGCGCAGTGGTGGACGGCGTACCGGCGGTGGATCATATCCTGCGCTTCGCGCACGCCTCGGCTGGCGATCCGCTGCGTCTCTACGAAATGTCATTCGTCGTGGATTCGACAACAGCCTTCGACTTGCGCGATCTGCTCGCCTCCCGCTATGGCGCGCCGCGCGTGACCGGCGCGCCCACGCTGCCGCTGCTCGTGTGGGAGAACGCGTCGAGCACGATCACCATCTGCCTCCTTCCCGACAGCCACCGCGCGACGCTCACGTATCTGCTCAAGCCCGCCACGCTGCGCGCCAAAGGCAGCGACAAGACACTCAAGCTCAGCCAGTTCGACGAAGGCTGAACCGGGCACGCCATCCGATGATTCATACTCGCATCCCCGCCATGCCATTTATTAACCCGGAATCCTTAATTTTCAGCGCATTCCGCAAAACTCGATTGAAACGCCTGGCATATGTGTCGTTGTTCGCAGCACTTGCCGCAGCGCTGGCTGGCTGCGCGACGCCGGAGTCGATCGTCAATACGCCCATGACGCCGCCGCTCGCGGAACCGCTACTGAACGTCAACACGAGCGGCGCGATCTATCAGTCTGGCACCGCCATTTCGCTCTACGAAACACCACGTGCGCAGCGAATCGGCGACGTGCTCACGATCCGGCTTTCCGAAACCTATAGCGGCAACGACATCGCAAGCGCCGCCGCGAAGCGCGACAGCAACATCACAGCCACGGCCGCCGACCAGTCGACCAGCGCGGCGGCACGGCTCGCGCGCCTCTTTAATATCGGCTCGGCTTCGACCTCGTTCAATGGCAGCGGGAGCCACACGCTTTCGAGCGGCATGACCGGCACGCTCGCCGTCACGGTGATCAGCAAGACGCCTACGGGCAATCTGGTGGTCTCGGGCGAGAAGATCATTGCGATGAGCGGCGAACATCAACGGCTGCGGCTTTCCGGAATCGTCAATCCTAACGACGTGGAAGCCGATAACTACGTCGAGTCGGGCAAAATCGCCAATGCTCGAATCGAGCAGGTCGGACGCGGGTTACTCAACGATGCGACGACCGTCGGGTGGTTGCAACGAATGTTTCTTAGTGTGCTTACGTTTTGAATTTGCGATCTTTTCGACTTCTTCCCGGCTAATCATCCGGAATTCCCGAAGCGGTCGGCAAACCCCGTCTCTCCATCCGGCACGAACACATACCCGTGCCCCCAAACCGTTTGCAGATACCGGGGCTCGGAAGGATCGGTTTCAATCAACCGCCGCAAACGCCAAATCGCGACATCGAGACTACGGTTCCGGTAACGCCCCGCCTCCCCATACACGATTTCGATAATGCGCTCGCGCGAAAGAATCGTCATTGCATGATTGACAAACAGCTTGAGGAATGCGAACTCACTCGAACGCAGCGGCATGCGGACTTCATCGCGGTACAACTCGCGCGAACGGAAATCGAGTTCGAACGGACCGAAGCGAAACGATTCGCGGCTCTCCGGCGCACCCGTGAGATTGGAAATACTGCGCCGTCGCATGACAGAACGAATGCGCGCCGCCAGCTCGCCCGGATCGAACGGTTTGCCCACGTAGTCGTCGGCGCCGAATTCGAGGCCCAGCACGCGGTCGATGACCTCGTTGCGCGCGGTGAGCATGATGACGGGCAGATCGTCGCCGCTTTCACGCAACGCGCGCAGCGCGCTGATGCCATCCACTTCCGGCATCATGATGTCGAGCACCACGACCTGCGGCCGCTCGGAGCGAAGCCGCTCCTGCATCGCGCGCACGGAGGGCAGCGTCGTGACGGTAAAGCCGCGCATCTGAAGATATTCGGCCGTGACGTCGCGCACGACAGCATCGTCGTCGACGAGAAAGATATTATTTGCCATACGTAAATCGTAAGGGACGCGAACGAGCCGGTACAGGCCCCCGGCCTTACCTAGCCTTTCCCGCGCGTCACGCGGGGCGCACGGCTTACTGGCCGCTCGACGCGGACTGGAACGGATTGTCCAACGGCGTCTGGTCGACCACCATGCTGTCCACCAGTCCCTTGAGCTTTACCGCCGCACTCGCATAGCGGTCGGTGCCGAGACCGCGGACTTCGTAGCGCGCGGTAACGGCAATATGGTTGTGCAGGAAGATCGTGAGATTGATCGTCGAAAGATAGGCACGGCTTTCGTCGCTGAAGGTCGGCTTGCCGAACTCGATCGATGCGTTATACACGAGACGTCCTTCGCAACTCACCGGCTCGGTTCCCGCGCCGTAGACATCCGAAGTCACGCCGCGCTGCGCGAGCACGAGTTGCAGCGACGGCACGAAGTCGCCCGACGTGACCATGGGATTGTTCTCGATGCAGATCGAACTGAGATTCACAGGGCGCCCCGTCACGAATTTAGGCGAGGAATAATTCGACGCGACCGCGTAACCAGCCTGAATCACGGAGCCGGTCGCATCGGCCGCGGTGATGAGCGTCCACGCGCAACCGTTGAGCGCAAGCGCCGCGGCGCATAGCGCGCCGAATTTCGCCGTGCGCGCGCTCGCACGACTGACGTATGACACGATTTCATGTGGCATGGGAGCGGGTACCCGATGCGTTGATGGGCTGCGCGGAACACGACACAGTCGCCGCAGGACACACCACGCATGATCGGTGCGAGGCGACCCGCCCGAAGGCCGGGAAACCGGTCAATGTTGAACGCCACTTTCCATCTCTTCAAAATTCTCTCGTGCGGTAAGGAATGAAACGCCTGCGTTGCGGCACGCTATGTAATGTTTCGTAAGTTCTCCTGCATTCTCCCCGCTGAGCGAGGCATTGCGAATTCATCGCCGCGCTATCGTGCTCACTGCAGTTCACACGCGCTTCTCACTGCCGCGCCTTGGGCTGCCACTCCTTTCCTCTTCCCGCTTTTTCATCATCATGGCCGCCATGAACCGAGAATCGAAAATCCCCCGCGCTCCTTTCTTCAAGCGCGGCCTGAACACCGCTGCGTTCGCGCTGTTCGCGTCGCTCGCTGGCACGCCGTTCGCACACGCCGCAAGTTTTCACTGCCCGCGCAACGCGTCCGCTTCCGAGCGTCTCGTGTGCAACGACCCGACGCTTTCCGCACTCGACGATAAACTGGCCGCGCTTTATCGCAGCGCGTTCGATGCAACCACCGACACGGCCGCGCTCGAAGCCGACCGCGTGAGCCAGTGGCAATGGCGCCAGCACAACTGCAAGGACAAGGCGTGCGTGACAGATTGGTACGACCGCCGTATCGCCGAACTCGAAGGCGACCTCAAGCATGGCAAACAGGCTGCCGTGCGGCGCGTGAAGGAAGGCGTCGTGGACCAGCAACTCGCCCCTTCCGCGCAGGACGCCGTGCTCGAAATGCGCGGCATTCCGCCGATGCCCAGGGAAGATCGCGCAACAGCCACCACGTCCGCCGAAATCCACGCGCCGCTACACCTGAAAAAAATGCCGAGCGGCGTGGCCGCTGACGCTCGCCAGACCCGACTCGCGCAAGCGCAAGCGCAGGTCCGTCGCGCCACTGCGCAAATGGCCAGCGCAAACTCGGCATTCGCGAAAGCGGCAGGCGTGGCATCTATCGACGCGCCGGGCCCGACGACAGACTCGGCGAGCAAACCGCACAGCGCGAGCGCGCTTGACTGCGAATCCGTTGCGTCGACGGAACCCGCGCACGCTGCGCAAGCGTCCAACGAGCCAGACGCTGTCGCCGGGAAGTAAGGTCGCCGTGTAAGTTGCGGCAAGAAATCTGCGCTCGCGCGCTGTTCTGAGCGTTGTCGATATCAAATAAAATAGGGCGATGAGTCCACACGTTCTCATCGTCGACGACGATCCGGTCGTGCGCGATCTCCTCTCCGGCTTTCTGCGGGCCAACGGTTTCGAAGCCTCGGTCCTTCACGACGGCACGCATCTCGGCGCGCGGCTAAAACGCGAGCGGCCATCGGTCGTCGTGCTCGACGTCATGATGCCGCGCACCGACGGCCTGCGCGCCCTCGCCGCGCTGCGCGCGCAAGGCGACGACATTCCGGTGATCTTCGCGTCCGCGCGCGGCGCAGCGGGCGACCGCATCGCCGGTCTCATGCTGGGCGCGGACGACTACGTTACCAAGCCTTTCGATCCCGAGGAATTGCTGCTGCGTATCCATGCCGTGCTGCGCCGGCGCGGCAGCGCGCACGCAGGCGCAGCCGAGGCCCGCGAACGCTATCGCTTCGGCGCGTTCGAGCTTGATTTCACGGCCCGCACGCTCGAACGCGACGGCAAGCGTGTGCCCTTCCGGAACTGTGAGTTCGTTATCCTGAAGATTTTCACGGAGCATCCGTATCGCGTGCTTTCGCGCGGGTTGCTTCACGATCTGCTGCACGCCGAAGGCTTCGACTTTCACGAACGCAGTCTCGACGTGCCGGTCTGGCGTTTGCGCCGCGTGATCGAGGACGATCCCGCGCAACCGCGCTACGTGCAGACCGTGCGCGGCAAAGGATATGTGTTCGTGCCGCAAAACGGCTCCACGGAAGACAGCGCCCACGGCACGAACGCGTAATTGCATGAACAATCCGTTGAATACGCTGTTCGGGCGCATGGCGCTGATGTCCGCGCTGCTGCTGTTCGCCATTCAGGCGTGCTGGTTCATCGTGTTCGCGCCGCAGCCGCGCCGCCACGAGGTGGAGGGCTTCGAACGAGGTCTGCTGCTCATGTTGCATGCCACGACGAGCGCGGCGGCCAGCGCGCCGCCCAACGAAATGGACCTCGCGCCTGCCTTGCGCGTGCATCTCGTGCCCACCTGGAACATGCCCGCCGACGTGCGCCTCGAAGTGCCGAAGCGCGAGCCGCTCGCCGACTTGCGCAAGCAGCTCTTGCGCGACCTGCCGCCCGGCACCGAGATTCTCGCCGACCTGCGCCATCGCGAAGCGCTATGGGTGCGTTTCGCGGGCCAGCCCACGTGGATCGTCGCGCCCGTCGATCTGCCGCCGCCGCGCGATCTGCTCCCGCTGTTCGGCTCGATGCTCGCTCTCTCGCTGCTTCTCGCGCTGCTCGCCATGTGGCAAATGCAGCGGCCGCTTTCGCTCGTGGCTCAAGCGGCACGCGCGTTCGGCACGGGCCATCGTCCGGCGCCCGTCAAACAGCATGGGCCGCGCGAATTGCGCGAACTGATCGGCTCGTTCAACGGCATGATGAAGCAGCTCAACGAAGCCGACGACGATCAGGCCGTGATGCTCGCCGGTGTCGCGCACGATCTGAAGTCGCCTCTCACGCGCCTGAAGCTGCGTGCGAGCATGATGGGTTCGGAGCGCGAGCGCGAGCAGCTCATACGCGAGGTCGATTCGCTGAACGATATCGTCCAGCAGTTTCTGGAATTCGCGCGGCAGCGGCCCGAATCGGGGCCCGCGGTTGAAGTCGATGCGCTGCTGCGCGAGCAATTCTTTTCCGATGCCGGCGACGATGACGACGCACTCTTCAGACTCGATCTGCGCGCGGGCCCGGCGTTCCGGCTGCCGCGCACGCTGCTCGACAGGCTCGTGTCGAATCTCGTCGACAACGCACTCGAACACGGCGTGCCGCCCGTGGAAATCGCCACGCGCCGCGAGGGCGCGCAGTGGATCGTCGAAGTCCGCGATCATGGCCCGGGCATTCCCCCAGGGCGCGTGGCCGCTGCGCTCAAACCGTTCGTACGCCTTGACGAAGCGCGCGGCGGAGAAGGCCATTGCGGACTCGGGCTCGCGATCGTGACGCGCCTCACGCGCAATCAGGGCGGCCGCTGCGATTTGTCGAATCACCCCGAAGGTGGACTGCGCGTGCGTATCGCGCTACCCGCCGATGCCAGGGCCACTGCATAAGCCGTATATTGCCCGTCGATTTCTTCGTTTGCGCGCGCCGCTCAAACCACGAGCCGCCCGCGCAGACGACTCACTGTTTCCGACGCGAGACCCAGCCCCACGCCGAGATAGCGATTGAGGTCGCCGTAGCTCTCTTGCACCGCGTCGAACGCGGCCTGCAGATAGCTGGCCTGCACGGGCGACGCTGCGGTAACCGAATCGACGCTCGCCGGGCGCCACGCGTCCGTCAGCATGAAATCCTTCACGATGATTTCTAGCGGCACGTTTGCGATCAGCAGCAACAGCGCGCACGCCCAACCCGCCACATCCACGCCGGTGCCGCCCGTAATCAGCAGCGGCCCCGGCGCATCGGCAATGTGTTGCAACAGCGCGCCGTAAATCG
Source organism: Paraburkholderia sp. J76 (assembly GCF_905220295.1). Taxonomy (NCBI): domain Bacteria; kingdom Pseudomonadati; phylum Pseudomonadota; class Betaproteobacteria; order Burkholderiales; family Burkholderiaceae; genus Paraburkholderia; species Paraburkholderia sp. J76. The sequence continues at coordinate 184,413 of NZ_CAJMZJ010000010.1, read as the reverse complement.
CGCATTGCGTGCGGCCTGTCACGAGTGTGCGCCAATGCGTCTGCATCGCCGCATCGAGTTCGCTGGCGAGCATGCCCGCGAACGACGGCGGCTCGGGCGTACCCAGCACATTGAGCGCGAGAAAACTGGCCGCGCCAGGCATGTCGGGCGCGGCGTCGATTTCCGCAGGCGTTCGCAGATCGTAGACGTTGGACAGCGCCATGCGCTCAAGTTTCGCCGAGTCGGCGGCATCCGGTTTGAGCACGTCCGAGCGGAAGATGAAAGCGCGGCGCACATGTGCGCCATCGCTCGTCGAATAGCCGGGCGCGGCGCCGCCCAGATCGCGGAAGTTCGCGACCGAACCGATAACGGGCGACGAGGCATCCTGCGTGCCATCGCTTCCCGTGTAATCGCCGCCACACGCACTCAACAATGTGCTCGCGCAACCGCTCAGCGCCAGCAGGCTCATGGTGCCTTTGAGCAGTGCGCGGCGCGGCGGGTTGGCGAGCGCGGCGCCATCGCAGAGGCTGAGATTGCCGGTCGCGGCCACAGGCAAGCGCTTACGCGCCCGTGCGAACGAAGAGGAGCAGGCAGAGAAAGGCAAATTCATCGGTTGGCGGATTGTGCAGGGAACGCGAAACGTCGCATGTCACAGGCGTTCGAAAAGGGCGCAGTTTACCGGCAGATAAGTCTGAATAGGTAAAGTGCAAAACGCCGTAATAATTTTTCGCGATTCGCAGTACATTTTTCGCCAGGTTTATTACCAGAACTTTCCGTTTACACACAGCATCGAATTTCAGTGGTAATGCGCATCCAGTGAGTTTTTCTTTATAGAACCCGCCATTCCTTTCCAAATATTATTCTTGACGCTCCTGGTCGCGCTTTTATAATCGCCCGTGAATTCAGGCATTCGCTTGATCATCGTGGCAGTCGCCGGCTGCCTCTGGGAGTACCACGTCATGTACAAAGGCAATGTGACCGAAGAAGCGCGTGAAGTACTGCGCGCAATCGAGCTGATCCAACTCGGCGCACGCATGCCTGTGCTCGAAAAAGAACTGACGCTTTCGCGCAATCGTTTGATCAGGCTTTACCGGGAACTCAAGAACGCTTCGCCGCCCAAGGGAATGTTGCCGTTTTCGGCGGACTGGTATTTCACGTGGCTGCCGAACATTCACGCGTCGCTCTTCTACAACATTTACCTGTTTCTTGCCGACAGGGCGAAATGCAGTCGGCTCGACGCACTCACGCGCGCGTACCGCCTCTACATGGAACACTGCGAGAGCGCCGAAACCGAACGCGTGCTGAGCTTCACGCGCGCATGGACGCTGCTGCGCTTTTTCGAAGGCGGGCTGCTCACGCTTTCGACTTGCACCGTCTGTTCTGGCCGCTTCGTGCGCCACATACGCGATGCGCATAAGCCCATTGCGTGTTGCATTTGCGTTCCGCCCGCGCGCGCCGGCATGACGCGCGCCGCACGCATGCCCCGCGATACGGAAGCGGACACTGCAACGCTCGCTGAAGTCACGCGTGCCCTCGACCCCAAGCGTTCCGCGAACCGCGTGCGGCTCGCCGCACCCGTTTCCGTTTAAACGGCAATTAGAACGTTCTTCGAGTCACATCTTCATCGCGCCGTGCATCGGTCTGTAAAGCGCGGCGAGAAAGTCGAAAGGAGTCGGCCATGCAAATCGGGGCGGCGACACAGTTCGCCAGCAGCAGCACCAACACGAACTCACCCGGCGCGGGCGCGGCATCCGGCCAGGCAATCGCGCCGCCCGCATCGCAGAACGACGCCGTGCAGATTTCGCCGCAAGGCTATGCGGCCGCATCGACCGACAATACGGCGAGCGACGAGACCGACGCGGCATCCACGCCGCCCAGCGCGCAGCCCGTGAAGTCGCTCGTCTATGGCGCACTGGGGCTTGAGCGCCCCGACGCGCCCGCCGACCCGAACCGCACCTATACGCTCGGGCGCTGGATCGCAGCGGGCATTACGCTGGGCGGCGTTATTTCCCTGTTCGTCTAAGCGGCGCGATTCGAGGCGCAATATCCGCCTGTTCGTATCCGCCAACCTGGCGGAATCCGCCGATTGATCTTCGCTGCGAAGTGGCCCATATTCGATGAAGTGCGCCAATCGCGCACTCACTTTGCGGCAATTCGTCAATTGAAGCGAAGCGCGCTCCTCCCATGCTCAACGCCCCTGGTCACGACGATTCCGGCCCGTCGGAGTGCCCCTACTGCGGGACCACGTTCAACGCACCGCTCGCACTGTGCCCTCAATGCGGAGCGAATCAACTCGCCGCTGCCTCCCGCATCGCGGGGGAGAGCGAGCGCGCGCCGGACGAACGCGCACACAAGGTTGCCGAACGCCTGCGTGCGAACCTCGGCGCGATCCCGGGCAATCTGGTCGGCAAGCGCGTCTACAACGGCGAATATCCTTCGATCGACGAGGAACACATTGTCGAGCGCTCGCGGCTGTCGCGCTATGCATGGGCGGCCCTTGGCGCGCTCGCGATCGCATTCACCGGTTATACGTTCCTGCATCGCAGCGGTTGGGCGCCAAGACTCGGCGCACAGGTGATAGTGGGGTCCGTGAGCGGCTCGAAGGACATGCAGGGCGCGCTCGCCACGCAAACCAGCCGCCAAACGGCCGCGCCGCCGCGTGGGAAGTCCGCTCAGCGCAGCATCGCCCAGCAGAATGCACCCGCCGCGCCGCGCTATGCCGCCGCGCATCCCGACGTCGCGCGAAACCTGGCCAACGCGCGCGCCAACCTTGAGAGGAACAACCTCTGGCCCGCGCGCAGGGCGCTCGCGAATGCGCTCGCCGCAGAACCCGCCAACGCCGATGCGCGGCAGATGCAAGCCGACCTCGTCGCACGCGAGCACCAGCGCGACGCGCTGATCGGCCAGGCACGGCAATGCGCGCACGCACGCCAATGGGCTTGTGCCCGGCAAGACGCGGGCCATGCCGTGAACGTGGACGCATCGAGCCGCGAGGCGAGGCATCTGCTCGCGCTCGCCAGCGCCGAGCACCGGCCGGGCGCGGGAAAGCGCAACGGCTGGACGTGGCCATGGGAAGGCCAATATGCGCAGGCAGGCGACACGCGCCCCAAGCAGGATCCCCTCTTCTGGCATCACTGATTCTTCGCAATGAGCCCTATTGCCGACCGCTTCCGGTCGGGCAACGCTTGCGCGCGATTGGTGAACGTTGAATAATATTGAACGTCGTTCAATATTTCCTCAGCATGACTCCATCCACGCCCGCTTCGCCAGGCCGCCGCGAACGCAAACGCCTGCAAACCCTGGAGCATCTCGCGCGCACCGCCGCCGCGCTGTTTGAAGCTCACGGTTACGAAGCGGTGACCATGGAGCAGATCGCGGCCGCTGCGGACGTCGCCAAGGGCACGCTCTACAACCACTTCGCGGTGAAAGAGGCGGTGCTAGCCCATTGGCTGCACCTCGAACTGGGAGAAAATCTCGCGGCGCTGCATGCCAGGCTCGAAAGCACGCCGGGCTTCGCCGCCGGTGCGCGGCTCGTGCTCGATCATTCCGCAGGCTGGTGCGAGGCGCATCCGGACTACCTCGCGCCTTATCTGCGCTTTCGCTTTGCCGGCATCGGCGCCACGCCTTCGCCGTCGCACGACAGCGAGCAACTGAGCGATATCGCCGATACGTTTGCGTGGCTCGTGCGGCGCGCACAGAAGCAGGGCGAACTGCGCGACGATCTCGACCCGGCGCGGCTCGCGCTCTCGTTCCACCACCTCTACCTCGGCGCCATGCTGCGCTGGCTCGCCGAACCGCGCCTGAAGCTGCGCAAGGAGTTCGCCGCAGCGGTCGATCTGTTTCTGCGCGGCGCGGCCCATCCCGCGCAGTCCGCTCCAAAAGCAGCCCGGAAAGCACTACCGGGCGCAGCGCCGAAAGCGAGGAAAAAGATCACATGAAGCTACTCATCGCGACGTATGGCACCGAGGGCGACGCGCGCCCCTTCGCCGCGCTGTGCCGCGGTCTGATGGACGCTGGCCACGAGGCGCAACTGCTCGCCGACGCCGCCACGCTTGGCAGCGCCCACGCGCTCGGCGTGCCGGCTACGGCGCTAGCCGGCGACATTCGCGGCATGCTGCGTCCGGACCATGCCATCGCCGGCGTCGTCCAGAAAGGCGGCGGCTTCAACGAGACCGCGCGCGCGCTCGCGAAAATCGCCAACGAAAACGCGCAATCGTGGATGCGCACCATCGTCGAGGCAGGCGAAGGTTGCGATGCGATTCTGGTCGCGGGGCTCGCGGCGTTCGTGGGACTTTCGGCGGCGGAGTATCTCGGCGCAACAGGCATCGGCTCGGGCATGATCCCGCTCACCCCAACAGCGGCCTTCCCTTCCGCGTTCTTGCCGCCCAGATGGGTGCCGCGCGTGTTCAACCGCGCGAGCCACAGCCTCGTGAACGCCATGCTCTGGAAGGCGTTCCGCGACAGGACCAACGCCGCGCGCGCCACGTTCGGCCTGCCGCCGCGCAAGGCGGTATGGAAGGACCATCCGATGGTTTATGGTGTCTCGCCAGCCCTGCTGCCCGCGCCCGCCGACTGGCCCGCCAACGCGCATCTATGCGGACAATGGCTCGCGCCGAACCCTGCATGGACGCCGCCGCCCGGTTTGGCGCGCTTCCTCGCTGCGGGCGAAGCGCCCGTCTACATCGGCTTTGGCAGCATGACGGGCTTCGACAATGCGCGGTTACTGGCCGCCCTGATCGAAGCCATGCAGGGCCGGCGGGCGCTCTTCTATCCGGGCTGGAGCGGCATCGATCCGCGGACGCTTCCCGAAAATTTCTTCGTCGTCGGCGACACGCCGCACGACTGGCTGCTCCCGCGCACCGCCGCCGTCATCCATCACGGCGGGTCGGGTACTTCGCACTCCGCAACACGTGCGGGCGTGCCTTCCATCGTGACGCCGTTCGCGGGCGACCAGTTCTTCTGGGCCGAGCGCCTGCGCGAGGCGGGCGTCGCGCCGATGGCGGTGGACGGACGGAAACCGTGCGCCAAAGCGTTCGCGAGCGCACTCGACTTTGCCGCCAGCGATACGGTTCGAAGCCGCGCCCGCGCGCTAGGCGAAACAATGCGCGCGGAAAACGGCGTGGCGAACGCCGTAGCCATCCTGGAGCGCATCGTGGCGGCCGGCGTGCGCGAGGGAGCCTGACGCTAGCCCGTCAGCGAAGCCGCAATCGCCTTCCTGAACGGCATGAACCTTGATGCGGCGCGCAGCAGGAAGTCGCGCGCGAGTTTCGCGGGCGCGGTATTGTTCGTATAGACGTCGGTGATGAAGCGGGTCGCGAGATAAAGCGGCCGGGTCGCGCGGCGATGCTCGGCTTCATAGCGTTGCAGGAGCGGGAGAGCCCCGATGTCGAGGCCCCTCGTTTTTGCATCGATAATTCGGTTGCCTAAGTTTTCCACGCCAAGCAGCCCGAAATTGAAGCCATGCGCGGTGACCGGATGCATGCCGACCGCGGCATCCCCCACGGCCGCGAAGCGCTGGCCGACGAAGCGCTCCGGATAAACCGCAACGAGCGGATAAACGTGCCTTGTGCTCGACAGCTTCATCGCGCCGAGCCTGCGCATGAAACGTTGCTCGATATGCCGCGCGAACGCCTCGGGATCGAGCGCGGCGATCTCGTCGATCTGGCCCACCGCCAGCGTGAGAACGACCGACGACTGATGCGCGTTCGTCGAACGCTCCGCGTTCATGGGGAGCAACGCTAGCGTTTGGCCGTAGTCGAACCATTCCCACGCGGCGTGCTCGTGCGGCGCAGCGTGCGTCATGCGGCACACCAGCATGGCCTTGCCGAAATCGTGCATGTTGGCGGCAATGCCCATCATCTTGCGCGTGGCCGAGAAGCGGCTGTCCGCCGCGACGACCAGCTTCGCCTGAAGCGTCTCGCCGCTCTCCAGCGTCACGCTCGCCACGTCCTCGCCGGCTTTCACGCCGCTCACCTTTTGCGCCGCGAGCAGCGTCACGTCGGCGTGCGTTGCCGTGCTTTGCAGCAGGGCCTCATAGGCCGCCTTGCGAATCAGGTGATTGGAAACGAGCCAGCCCAGTTCCGTATGGCCGCTCAGTTCGTGCCCGATCTCGAGCGCGCCCGGCGCGGGGCCATTGAATACCTTCGCGCTGCGCAGCGGGGCGCGCGCATGCGGCTCGATGAGATCCCAAAGCCCGAGCTTGCGCATCACGCGCACCGACTTCTGGGTCAGCGCAATTTCGCGCCCGTCGAACTGCGGCTCGCTGATGTCGGCGAGACACTGCTGCTCGACCACGACGATCTTGAGGCCCGCACCACTGAGCGCACGCGCGAGGCAAAGCCCCGCCGGTCCGGCGCCCACAATCACGATATCTGCTTGCATGAATCGAACGATCTGAAGATGACTTAAACAACCGGGGCAACGTGAGCGGCCTGATCGACCTGCACAATGCCGCGTTCGCGCAGCGCTTCGACCAGCACCGCATCCATCGATTTCACGTGCCACGCGAACCATTCGCGCAGTTCGCCCACCAGTTGCCGCCCCTTGGCGAAGCGCCCTTCTTCGGCAACCTGCCTGCGCACTTCGCCCGCAACGTTCAGCACATGCCGATGCTGGCTCGCATGGCAATGGCGCGGACCCAAGCGCATTTCCTCCATCCACGTTTCTTCCTGCGCGAAATGCTGCTTCGTATGCGCCACCCAGGCGTCGAACGCGTCGAGCCACGTTGCGTCGGCGGCGCGCGCGAGCGCGTCGAGCAGCGCGACGAATTCGGCATGCATCGTATCGGTCATGGGTTCGCCCAGATGGAGATCGGGCGCGAGAGTGGACGACGGGCGCGGCGCGGATGAGGTCATGAAGGAAGGTTCGGACAAACCTTCAAGATACCGGCGCGCATGGATTTACACGCTGATTTTCAGCAAACGTCGCACGATGGGTGACTGAGGCCGATGGACGCGGCCGGCGCGATCCACCCGCTTGCAGGCAAAGCGATCAAACGAAAGGAAACGTCAAGGCCGGCGCAACGCGGGAACGCGGGCCGCAAACCTGAAATGACGAAAAGAGAAATGCCGCAGACGCGAAAACACGAAGCCGCGCGGCGCGCGGCTCAAACCAGTTCGGCGAGATTGACGAGGGCGCGGTCGCCGTCGGATTGGGCTTCGTTTTCGGCGTGGAACGTCCTTTCGCTGTACGCGATAACCTTGAACCCGCCGCCTGCCGAACGCTCGATGGTGATACCCCAGTGCCAGCCGCCCTCCTGTTCGAATACGTGCAGCCTCGGACTCGATGGTTGGCTCGGCGATTGAAAAATATTCATGTAAAGCCTCCCGTAGTGGGAATATCGTCTCGGACGATTGTCTGGATAAAAACCAGTCTAAAAACCTCCTTGCTGCGACGCAATACGGAATTACGTGGACGTGAGAACCCTGAGGCGCCATGCATCATTAGCGCAATCACATCGATGCACGACTCTGTTTATGATTCGACGCCCGGCACCGCGAATGCCGCCATCCCAAACTCCGAGACAGCGATGACTTCCGTAACGAATGCCGCGACGCATTCCGCCTCCCCGTACCGGCTCGACCTTTCGCAACATCCGTGCCGCACGTTGCTCGAAGGACCCACGCCGATCCAGCCATTGCCGCGCCTGAGCCAGGCACTCGGAGGCGTGAATGTCTACGTCAAGCGCGACGACCTGACTGGTCTGGGCGGCGGCGGCAACAAACTGCGCAAGCTGGAATTCCTGGTGGGCGAAGCGCTGGCCGAGGGCGCGGACACCATCGTCACAGTCGGCGCGCGCCAGTCGAACCATGCGCGTTTGACGGCAGCCGCGGCCGCGCAAGCGGGTATGCAGTGCGAACTCGTGCTAACGCGGGCCGTGCCGCGCGACGACTTCGAGTATCTGGAGAACGGCAACATCCTGCTCGACGACCTGTTCGGCGCACGCGTGCACGATCTGCCCGGCACCGCCGATGCGCTGGCGTTCGCGCTCGCGCGCGCCGACGCGTTGCGCGCGCAGGGCCGCAAGGTCTACGTCTGCCCGCTGGGCGGATCGAGCCCGGTGGGCTGTCTGGGCTACGCCGCCTGCGCCGCCGAAATCATGACGCAATCCCACGCGCAAGGATTGAGCTTCGCGCGCATCATTGTGCCCAACGGCAGCGGCGGCATGCACGCGGGGCTCGCCGCCGGGTTTGCGGCGCTCGGCATCGACCCGGGTCTCGTGCTCGCGTACACCGTCCTCGCGAAGGCCGAACCGGCGCACGCCGCAACGTTCGAGAAAGCCGGCAAGACGCTCGCACTGATCGATCCGGCGCGGCGCATCGAAGGCCGCTCGATCGCTATCGACGAAACCCAGCTCGGCGAAGGCTACGGCGTCCCGACCGACGCGATGCGCGAGGCGGTGCGCCTCGTGGCTTCGAAAGAAGGCCTGCTGCTCGACCCCGTGTATAGCGGCAAGGCGTTCGCGGGCCTCGTGCAAGCCGCGCGTTCCGGGCGCTTCGCACGCGGCGAGAACGTCCTCTTTGTCATGACCGGCGGCTTGCCGGGACTATTCGCTTATCGCAGTGCTTTCGAGGGAGATCACGATGACCGATGACGAACGCGCCATCCGCGAGTTGGTCCAGATGTGGATGGAAGCCAGCCGCGCCGGCGATACGGCCAAAGTGCTGAGCCTGATGACGGACGACGTGATATTCACCGTGCCCGGCCAGGAGCCGTTCGGCAAAGCCGAATTCGCCGCGGCTTCCCGCGCGCAGCAAGGCATGCGTATAGCGGGCACGGCCGAGATCGTGGAACTTCAGGTGCTGGGCGAGTGGGCCTTTCTGCGCAATCGCATCGACATCTCCATCACGCCGCCAGGCGCGGCCGAGCCCATGCGGCGCGCAGGCTACACGCTTACGCTGGTGCGCAAGGACGCGAGCGGCCGCTGGCTCCTCGCGCGCGACGCCAATCTGGTAGCGCCGAAGCCGTAAATCCGGCGCCATCCGGCAACGCCCTCCTCCAATCAGAAAAGCTTATCGATTCCTTCAGTTTATTGAGTTTCCCTTAATCGTGCGCTTGCGGCAAAGTGACGCCATACGCTTGGAGCCACTCCTTGAACCAACGAATCGATCCTTCCCTACTTGCCGCGCCCGACCTGTCGTACGCCACGTTGCACTCGGGCATTGCCCTGCCGTTTCTCGAGCGGGGCGAGGGCGAACCGCTGCTGTTCGTCCACGGATCGCTCTGCGACTACCGCTACTGGATGCCGCAACTCGATGGCCTTTCGGACCATTTCCGCTGCATCGCGCCGAGCCTGAGCCATTACTGGCCCGCGGCGGACGCCTGCATTCAGGGCGATTTCGGCTGGGAAAGCCACGTTACCGAGCTGGCCGATTTCATCGCCGCGCTCGGTCTCGAATCGGTGCACCTCGTGGGTCATTCGCGCGGCGGCTGCGTGGCGTGGCACCTCGCGCGACGCTACCCGCGTCTCGTGCGCACACTCGTGCTGGCCGACCCGGGCGGTCCGCTCTCGCGCGTGGACAACGACGACGCCGCGCTGCCCCCCGCCACCAACGCGCTGCGCACGCGCGCCGCCGACCTGATTCACGCGGGCGAAATCGAAGCGGGCCTTGAATTGTTCGTCGATTCCGTGAGCGTGCCGGGCGCGTGGAAGAAAAGTCCGGCGGCGTTTCGCCAGATGGCCGTCGCCAACGCCACGACGCTGCCCAAGCAGTTGCAGGACCCGCTGCCGCCCTACGCGCCGCGCGCCGCCGGCGAAATCAAGTGCCGCACGCTGCTCATCGACGGCCAGCGCAGCCCGCTCATGTTCCGCAATAACGTCGAAGCGCTCGACGAGTGGATCGAGTTCGCGCGGCGCGTCACGATCAAGGGCGCCACGCACGGCATGAACGGCACGCACCCCGACCTCTTCAACACGCACGTTCACACCTTCATCACGCAAGGCTAAGTCGTGGCCGGCCCCCGCGCCGGCACCCAGCCAGAGCGACGGCGCTCAGTCGAGCGACATCCCCAGTTCGGCAGCCATGCGCGCGACGAGCGCCTGCAAGCGCGCGACTTCTTCGGCAAGACGCTGCTGCCCGGCGCGCACCTCCTCGAAGTCAGCCAGCGAAACGCTCTCGCCGGCTTCTTCGCGGGCGCCGGGCGCGGGAGTCCCCTCAGCCACGAAACTCGCCGTGTTCACCTCGCCGCACAGCAGATGCATCCAGCGGCTTTCGCGCTCGCCCGGCGCGCGCGGCAGTTTCACGACGAGCGGCGGCTCGCGCTCGGCCAGTTCCTCCAGGAAGCCTTCCACCGACGACACATCCGCGAACCCATGCAGACGCGCCGAGTTCAGGCGCAATTCCGCCGCCGTCTGCGCGCCGCGCAGCAGCAGCACGGTCAGGAGCGCGACGGCCTGGCTCGGCACGCCGAGCACGCGGTTCAGGTTGTGCTCGAAGCGCGGCACGCGGCTGCTGCTGCCCTCGAACACGAGACTCAGCAGCTTGAGGTCTTCGATGGCGGCGAGCACCTCGGCTTCGCTCATGTTCATGACGGGCGTGCGCGCCGTTTTCTGGTTGCAGCCGAGCGTGAGCGCATTGAGCGAGAGCGGATAGGTGTCGGGCACCGTGTGCTGCTTTTCGACCAGCACGCCGACGATACGCGCCTCGGTCGGCGAGAGCGCGCGCAAGGCGCGCGGCGAGGAAGCATCGGCAGGAGAATTCATGGGCAGATCAATCCGCTGTGGTTCAGGTTGGAATCAGGCGTTCGATCATACGCGCGCCGGGCTTCGCGCAGAAGCCGGACGGACCCCGGCCGCGAACTAGCCCGCGATGAGCTTCAGCCCCGCCGGCAGCGCTTCGCCGAACACCCGGCCCGTGTCCGCCGTGTCGAGCGAGACGACTTCGCGCACCATCGTCACCCACGTGGGCGGCGCGTTCGCCGACTCCATGCGGCGCACCACGGTCTCGCGCAATTCGGGCGGCAGGTCGCGCGAGCGGTCGCCTGTCATGCGCGCGATCTGCGCGGCGGCGAACATCGCCGGTTCGATCTTTTTCCAGTCGAGCGCGAGGATCGCTTCGAGCCATTGGGCTGCCGTTTCCGGCGGCACCACAGTGTGCGCGCTGCCGTAAAAGGGCTGGCGCGCGCCGATGCGGCCCACGGCCCACCACGTCTGGTGATTCTCCGAAGGCTTCCGGAGCCGCTGCAACAACCGCTCGCCGATCTCGATCTTGCGCGCGGCCGCGATCTGTTCGAGCGAGGCATAGAGCCGGATCATGTCCGCATGGGCGAGCTTCGCCGGATCGAAGGGCAGCTTGTGGCGCTTCGAGCCGGCCGCTTCTTCGAGGTACGTCATCGCGTCGAGCACCTCGTTTTGCTGCGCTTCGTTCAAGCCGCCCGCCGCGCGCCGCCAGAGCGTCCACCACTCGGACCACACCTGGCCTTCGCCCACGAACTGGATGCCGTCGTCGAAGAGCGTCCAGAGTTGTTCGACGCGCCATTCGTCGAGCGGATAGCCGAAGCCCGGCCGCAGGCTGAAGCCCGCGAGGTTCAGCCACAGGCGTTCGTGATCGGCGGAACGCCGGCGCTTGCCCGCACGCTCCCACAGCGCGCCGAACAGCTCGCGCAGGAGCGGGCCGTCCCAGTTCTGGCGCGCTCCGAGCCGCTCTTCGAGATGCGCGCGCAGACGCTTGACTTCCTTCGCGTCGACCTTGACGGAGCGCGCGCCGAACACGCGTTCGATCGCCTCGATGGCGTCGTCGAGCCCCGCGTGGCGCGACTCGCCGCTCACTGCGGCGGCATCGCCCTCGTGCTCGGCGCGGCGCAGCGCGAATTCGAGCAGCCAGCGCTGCGAAGCGTCGTCGGTGGCGATGCAGTGCATCTCCAGCGTGCCGACTTCGGTCAGCGCGGTCGTGAGTTTGACGGGGCGCTCGCGCGCCGTCTTCGCGTCGCCGCCCGCGGGCACCACGGTCGCGAGCGGCGGCAGGCGCACGAAGTCGCCCGCCGTCAGGTCGGCCAGTTCGCCGGGTTGCCACGCGGTGTCGGCCACTGTGGACGCGAGGTGAAACTGCACCGGCTGGCCGAGTTGCAACGCGAACGTGCGGTCGTCCAGATGCAGTTCGCGGCCTTCTTCCGTACCGCGCGGCAGGACGCACACGCCACGCGGTGCGGCGTCGGCGAGCGCGCCTTCGTCGAGCACGAGAAAGTAGCTGCGCGGCGAGCCGCCGCCGATGCGCGGCGCGTGGCCTGCGCGTGCGAGTGCGTACGCAACCGCGCCGCGTGCGACGGCCACGTCCGGTTGATCGTTTTGCAGCACGTTGAGCGGTTCGCCGCGCCACGTGCCGAGCGTACCGGCCAGACGCTGCGCCAGCGAGCGTGCGCGGAACACGCCGCCGTTGAGCAGCAGCGCGTCGGGCACGGGCAGCGGGGCGTGCGGTTCGGCGGCGGCATCCGAGGAACCCAACGCCTCCCGCGACTGCGCGGCGAAGCGCTGCAGGAACGCCGCGATATGGCGCGTGATGGCCGGATCGGCGGCATAGGGCAAGCCGAACTCGACGATTGCCGCGCGCGAGCGGCGCGGCAGGTCGCCGGCAGCGCCCATCGGAAAGAAGCCGTCGAGCACGATCTGGGCGACTTCGTCGCGGCCAAGCTGCGTGGTGCGCGCGCCGCCCACGAGACGCGCACCCGCGCCCAGCAGCGTAATGGGCACCGATTCGGGCGCGCTCGCGTCGAGCAATTGCTCCTTCGCGACGCGGCAGCGTTCGACAAGCTGCGAAAGGCTCGCCGCGCTCAAGCGCGTTTGCGCGCCCGCAAGGCGGCTCTCGGCCAGATGCGCGAGCGCGAGGTCCATGTTGTCGCCGCCCAGCATCAGATGATTGCCCACGCCGATGCGCGTGAGCTGCGGCTCGCCGTTCTCGAACTGCACCTTGATGAGCGTGAGGTCGGTCGTGCCGCCGCCCACGTCGCACACGAGCACGAGGCGCGACGCGCCAAGCTCGGCGTCGAGCGTCGCGCGATGGTGATGGAGCCAGTCGTAGAACGCAGCCTGCGGTTCTTCGAGCAGGCGCAGCGCGGGCAGCTTTGCGAGTCGCGCCGCTTCGAGCGTGAGGGCGCGCGCGCCGTCGTCGAACGAGGCGGGCACGGTGAGCACCACGTCCTGATCTTCGAGCGGCGCATGCGGGAAGCGATGGTTCCACGCGGCGCGCACGTGCGCGAGATAGCTCGCGCTCGCGGCCACCGGCGAAACTTTGGCGACGTCGTCGGGCGCGCCCCACGGCAGGATCGGCGCGAGCCGGTCCACCGCGGCGTGCGAGAGCCAGCTCTTGGCGCTCGCCACGAGCCGCCCCGGCACCTGCGCGCCGAGCGTGCGCGCGAGGCGTCCGATAACGGCGGCGTCGCCTCGCGAACCCGCCGAAGGCGCGCTCCACGGCAAACGCAGATCGCCCGCCGCAAGCTCGCCTGCCGCCGGGTGATAACGCGCGGAAGGCAGCATCGTTTGCGCGCCCACTTCGCCGAGGCCGGTGAGCTGCTCGACGTCGAATACGCGGATGGCGTCGCCGCCGGCCTCCACGTACGCCACGACGGTGTTGCTCGTCCCCAGGTCGATGCCGACGACGTATTGCTTCATCTGGCTCAATACCGGACTCAATACCGGGCTCAAGCGGTCGCCGCGCCGCGCACGTCGAACTCGACCTTCCAGCGCTCGTTCGTGCCGCTCGGCATGGCTTCGAGTTCGAGCGTGCCCGCTTCCGTCACGCGCGCGTGCAGCTTCACGGGCACGACTTCGCCGGGCGTGCGGCCTTCGGTCGGCAGCGTGGCCTGGATTTCCTCCAGCTCCTGCAGTTCCTCAGGCGACCAGTAGTCGAGCATCGTGCCGACCTGATCCTGACGCCGCACCGAAGATCCGAAGAAACGGAAGTGCACGGGCTCGCCCACCACGAGGCCGAACTCCTGCGGCGGCAGCGCCGCTTCGGTGCCCTCTTCCATGCCGAACGGCGCGACGCAGAGCGCCGAAACCGGCGGCTCGAGTCCCGGCACGGCCGGCATGGCCGATTCGACCGCCACATAGTACGCGCGCGCCGTGCCGCCGCGAATGCGCACGCCCTTGCCGCGCTTCACGTAGCCGTAGTAGGCCGCGCCGCGCGCCACCGCGAGGTCGAGATCCGCGCCACCAAGCAGCCGCGCGCCCGCAGCGCCCTCCGCCGCGAGCCAGCCGTTGAGAATGTCGAGCACGCGTTGCGAGAGCAGCGCCGACTTGAACACGCCGCCGTTGAAGAGCACCGCCGTGGGATGCAGGAAAGTCGCGCCTTCGGGCGGCGCGCCAAAGCCTTCGAGTTCCGCGAGCGCCTGCACCTGGCGGCCGAGGAAGGCAGCGAGATGGCGCGTCACGCCCGCATCCTGCGCGTAAGGCAGACCCAACTGCGTGAGACCCACGCGCGTGCGCACGGCCGGGCGCGCGGCAGCGTCCGCTTGCGGGAAAAAGCCTTCGAGAATGATCTGCGTGAGTTCGGTGCGCGTGAGTTCCGTGCGGATCGACCCGCCGATCAGCTTTGAGCCGCGGCTCGGCACGACGATCGGCACCGTTTCGACGGAGGCGTCGGAGAGCAGCGCTTCCTTCGCCGAGCGGCAGGCGTAGGTCAGCGCGCGCAACTGCCACGGATCGGCTTGCGTGCCCTGCGCCGCGAGCTTGCGCGCGACCACGTGCGCGAGCGCGAGGTCCATGTTGTCGCCGCCGAGCAGAATGTGCTCGCCCACGGCCACGCGGTGCAGTTCGAGATTGCCTTCGCGCTCCACCACGGCGATCAGCGAAAGGTCGGTCGTGCCGCCGCCCACGTCCACCACGAGGATGATGTCGCCGACCTTCACTTCCTTGCGCCACGCGCCGCCGCTTTTCTGGATCCAGCTATAGAGCGCGGCCTGCGGCTCTTCCAGCAGCGTCATGTTCGCGTAGCCCGCCGCCTGCGCGGCCTCGGCCGTCAGTTCGCGCGCGGCGGGATCGAACGAAGCGGGAATCGTGACGGTGATTTCCTGCTCGCCGAACGGCGCCTCGGGATGTGCGTGGTCCCACGCCTCGCGCAGGTGCGTGAGATAACGCACCGAGCTTTCGAGCGGCGAAACGCGCTCGACTTCGGGCGGGGCGTCGTTAGGGAGGATGGCCGCGCGGCGATCCACGCCGGGGTGGCACAGCCAGCTCTTCGCGCTCGAAACGAGGCGAATGGGCGTGCCCGCGCCACGGCTGCGCGCGAGTTCGCCCACGGCGTAGTCGCGCGTGGCGATCCACGGCAGCGTGAGGTCGCCCGGCGTCAGTTCGCCCGCATGCGGCAAATAGAGAAACGAAGGCAGCAAATCCGGCGATTCCAGGGTGCCCGGCGCCGTGAGCTGGGTCACGTTCAGCACGCCCTGCTGGGTCTTTTCGCCATCGCTGGCGGTGAGGTCGACGTAAGACAGCGCGCAATGCGTCGTGCCGAGGTCGACGCCAATCGAATATCGCGGATCGCTCACAGCTCCACCTCCGCCGGCGCGATGATGCGCGCGTCATGCGTCTTGACGAGCTGCGGCAGCTTCACCTCCTCGACGCGCCAGCCGCGATGCGTGAGGCTGCCGCTGAACGGCGCCTCGCCGACCACGTTGCCGGTTAGGCGCACGGCGGCGGCGTCGAAGCCGGCCGGCAGCGTCACGCGCGAGCCTTCGGACTCGCTGCGCACCGGGCGAATGGCGAAGTGATCGCGCAGCGTCGCGCGGCAGCCTTCGTGGACGACGCGGGCGGCGGCGCCGATGTCCGCGTCGGCATACCCGGCGATGTCTTCCTCGACGAAATCGACGAAGCGCGCGTTGCGCTGGAGCAGGCCGAGCAACTGGAGCGCGGCGTCGGGCGTGGCTTCCTTGATGACGCTGGGAGCGGGTGCAGGCGCGGGTGCGGGCTTCGCGACCGGCGCCGCGGCGGGCGCGGGCGCGGCGGCAGCGGGCGCGAGCCCGCCGTCACGCAGACGGCGCACGTTGGCGGCAAGTTCGCCGTCGCCGAGGATCGCGAAGAACGACCCCAGCGCGACCGAAAGGCGGCCGAAGAAAGACAGATTCGATTCGGGCATGTAGACGACTCCAATATCGCTTGAGGGCTCGCCGGCAAGGCGAGCCGACCTGCCGGGCTCGCAACGAGGCCCGATCGATGCCTGGAAGGAGGCGGCCGGCAGGGGAAACTCGAGCCCGGCGCGGGCTCAAAACCCGTATTTTGCCTTGTCGCGGGCCCAAGCCGGTCGAAAAGCGGGATTTGGCGGGGGAATGGCGTGCCCGCCGCGGCGCGCGAAGCGTTGCGCGCGGCGGTCCGGGCGCGCGGATGGGGCGTTGGACGTCGGCGCTCAGTGCTCAGCGCGAGACGTTGCGGCCCTCAAAACGCCGGCCGCGTTCGAAATGGGGATCGGCTGGGCAGCGCTGCGGTGCGCTCACGGGAAAATCGGCGTCGTCGCTTCCGCGCCTTCCACCTCGGCACGCGGAATATGCCGCGCGATGCTCTCCTCGATCTCCGCTTCGCGCGAGCCCGGCACGTCGGCCATGACCAGCAACTGGCCGTCCTCGATCTGCCCGCTAAAGCGCGCGAGCCGCGCGTTCGGTTCGTCCACGCCGATCATGCCCGCCGTCCATGCGCCGAACACGGCGCCGGCCAGCGTCAGCGCGACCACCACGCCGCCCGCGATATCGAAGTTCGCGGGCGGAAACATCAGCGCCACGAGACCCACGACTGCGCCAGTCGCGGCGCCAAACATCACGCCGCGCTCCAGCGCATGCACGACGTCGCTGCGCTGCAGCAGCGAAGCCTCGGGCAAACGTTCGAGTCCCACGCTGTGATTGGCGAGCACGTGGATGTGGCGCCACGTAATGCGCGCGCGCAGCAGATCGTCGACGATCGCCTGCGCCGTGGTGGTGTCGGGAGCGAGGAAATAGAGGCGTCGCATGATGGCCCTCCTTCGGTCGTGCGGCTACACGCTTGCGGCCTGCCTGCCGCCTGGCCGCCGCCACCTGACTACGATGCGATTCCGATCATCCTACGCCTGACTTCTTGCCAGCGCTCGGCAT
Source organism: Paraburkholderia sp. J76 (assembly GCF_905220295.1). NCBI lineage: Bacteria > Pseudomonadati > Pseudomonadota > Betaproteobacteria > Burkholderiales > Burkholderiaceae > Paraburkholderia > Paraburkholderia sp. J76. The sequence continues at coordinate 167,388 of NZ_CAJMZJ010000010.1, read as the reverse complement.
TGCATGCGCGTGGCTTCAGCGATCCGCGTTTTAATTTCTTTGCATTTCGCCGCGAATCTGCACGTGGAGATCCACTTTCCGACAAACGCCGGGCTGCAAGAATTTGCGACACATCAACCGAATCGCTTGCCTGCGCCGCGCAAATTTCGCCTGCGAGCGTTCACGCCACCCTTTGCATAGGAAAAAGTCCCTTAAAAACAGTGATTTTTCTCGTGGAATCGCGCTTATCCGGGCCATGTAAAGCAGAAAACACGACGTATCTGTTCCTCCTACCATCGCTCACCTCACAGGGAGGAGAACAGTCCATGTCCACCAAACCGGAGCCGCGCCGCCAATTCCTGCGGCACATGCTCGCGGTCGTACCGACCGCATCGCTTGCAACGGGCGCAGCGCTTTCGCAGTCCGCCTGCCAGCCTTCGTCCGCGCCCTCGGCCGCCGCGCCGCCGCCCTACCAGCCGGACTATTTCACGGCAGACGAATGGCGCTTTCTGCAAGCCGCCGTCGACCGCCTGATTCCCTCGGACCATCTGGGCCCCGGCGCGCTCGAAGCGGGCGTGCCGGAATTCATCGACCGCCAGATGGAAACGCCGTGGGGCCACGGCAAGCTGTGGTACATGCAGGGGCCCTTTCACGTGAGTGAAGCGCCCGAACTTGGCTATCAGTTGAATCTGGCGCCGCGCGACGTGTACCGCCACGGCATCAAGGCTTGCGACGACTGGTGCCGCCAGCACTACGACGGCAAATCATTCGCAGACCTGAGCAATGTCGAACGCGAAGCCGTGCTTCTCGCCATGGAGCACGGAAAAGCCCAGTTCGACGCCGTTCCGGCCGGCACGTTCTTCGGCTTCCTCCTTGCGAATACCCGGGAAGGTTTTTTCGCCGATCCCATCTACGGCGGCAACAAGAAAATGGCTGGCTGGAAAATGGTCGGCTTTCCCGGCGCGCGCGCCGATTTTGCGGACTGGATCGACCAGCCGGGCGTGAAATATCCGTATGGCCCGGTTTCAATCGACGGAAGCAGGGGTTGATCGATGGCCATCAAAATGAACAAGGTCGATTGCGTGATCGTCGGCTTCGGCTGGACCGGCGCGATTCTCGCCCAGGAACTCACGCAAGCGGGCCTGAACGTGGTGGCGCTCGAACGCGGCGCGATGCGCGACACGCCCACCGACGCGAAATATCCGCAGATCGCCGACGAACTCAAATACGCCGTGCGCGGCAAGCTGTTTCAGGACCTTTCGCGCGAGACGGTCACCATTCGCCACGGCGTGAACGATCTCGCGGTGCCCTACCGCCAGCATGGCTCCTTTCTGCTCGGCAACGGCGTGGGCGGCGCGGGATTTCACTGGAACGGCATGCACTACCGCATCCTGCCCGAAGAACTCCAACTGCGTTCGACCTACGAAGCGCGCTACGGCAAGCGCTTCATCCCGCCGGGCATGCAGGTGCAGGACTTCGGCGTCACCTACGACGAACTCGAACCGCATTTCGACTTCGCCGAGAAAGTGTTCGGCACCTCGGGCAAGGCCGGCAATCTGCGGGGGCAAATCCAGTCCGGCGGCAATCCGCTCGAAGGCGTGCGCAGCAACGAGTACCCCACGCCGCCGCTCAGCAACACGCTAGGCTCGCAACTGTTCGAAATGGCCGCGCGCGAAGCGGGCTTCAATCCGTATGCCGCGCCCGCCGCCAATGCTTCGCAGGCCTACACGAATCCTTATGGCGTGCGGCTCGGCCCGTGCAACTTCTGCGGCTTCTGCGAGGACTTCGGCTGCTTCATGTACTCGAAGGCCTCGCCGCAGACCACCATTCTCCCGGCCCTGCTCAAGAAGCCGAACTTCGAGTTGCGCACGCATTCTTACGTGACGAAAGTGCTGCTCGACAGCACCCGCGAGCGCGCCGTGGGCGTGAGTTACTTCGACGCGCAGGGCCGCGAAGTCGAACAGCCGGCCGACCTCGTGATCGTCGCCGCGTTCCAGATGCACAACGTGCGCCTGCTGCTGCTCTCGGGCATCGGCAAGCCGTACGATCCAAAAACGGGCGAAGGTGTCGTGGGGCGCAACTACGCGTACCAGATGAACGGCGCCATCAACGTGCTGCTGCCGAAAGAAACCTTGCTTAATCCGTTCATCGGCGCGGGCGCGGGCGCGGTGGCGATGGACGACCTCAACGGCGACCAGTTCGACCACGGACACCTGGGCTTTCTCGGCGGTGCGAGCGTGCGCCACGCGCGCACGGGCGGCCGGCCGATAGGCCAGGCCGCCGCGGTGCCCGGCACGCCCGCCTGGGGCAGCCAATGGAAGGCCGGCGTAGCCGATGCGTATCAACGCTTGCTGAGCATCGGCATTTCCGGCTCGGTGATGCCGTATCGCGATGCGTACCTCGACCTCGATCCGACCTACCGCGACGCGCTGGGACAACCGCTCCTGCGCATGACGTTCGACTGGCACGACAATGAATACCGCATGCTCGACCACGTGGGCACACGCGTGGAGGAGGTTGCGAAGGCGATGAAGCACGACGCGTATTACCGCGCGATCCGCAAGCCCGGCGAGCGCTACGACACGCGCGCCTATCAGTCGACGCACACGACCGGCGGCGCGGTCATGGGCGAATCGCCGCAAACGAGCGTGGTCAACAAGTATCTGCAAAGCTGGGACGTGCACAACGTGTTCGTCATGGGCGCTTCGGCGTTTCCCCAGAACATGGGCTACAACCCGACCGGACTCGTGGCGGCGCTCGCGTATCACGCCGCCAAGGCGATTCGCGAGCAGTACCTGAAGCAGCCCGCACCGCTCGTGCAGGCGTAAGGAGGAATTCACTTCATGAGGATAACGAAATACTCGCGCATCGCGTTCGCATGGGCCGCACTCGCGCTTTCCGGCGGGTTCCCGCACGCGCGGGCGGACGAAGGCGGCCCCGCGCAGCAGGCCCCGGCAAGCGCCAACGCTGCGCTCCTTGCGCGCGTCGAAAAGGGCCGCTACCTCGCCACCGTGGCCGACTGCACGGCATGCCACACGGCGAAGGGCGGCAAGCCGTTCGCGGGCGGCGCAGGCATCGCTTCGCCCATCGGCACGATCTATTCGACCAACATCACGCCCGACAAGCGCACCGGCATCGGCAACTACACGCTGCGCGACTTCGATCGCGCGGTGCGCCAGGGCATTGCAAAAGACGGTTCCACGCTCTACCCGGCCATGCCGTACGTGTCGTACGCAAAGGCAGCGCCCGAGGACATCGAGGCACTTTATGCGTACTTCACGCAAGCGGTCGCACCGGTCGAACAAGCCAATCGCGCGGAAGACATTCCCTGGCCGCTTTCGATGCGCTGGCCGCTGCGCTTCTGGCGCATGATGTTCGCCCCCGCGCCCGTCGCCGCCAGCGCACCGGCGAGCACCGACCCCGTGGTGCGCGGCAGCTATCTGGTCGAGGGACTCGCGCACTGCGGTTCGTGCCACACGCCGCGAGGCTTTGGCCTCCAGGAGCAGGCGCTGAGCGACAGGAAAAAGGTGTATCTCTCCGGCGGCGTGGTGGACGGCTATCTCGCGAAAAACCTGCGGGGAGACGCAAGGAACGGTCTCGGCACGTGGAGCGAGGACGACATCGTGGCGTTTCTGAAGCAAGGGCGATCCAACGATGCGGCGGCGTTCGGCGAAATGGCCGACGTGGTCCAGCACAGCACGCAGTATATGAGCGACACGGACCTCGGCGCGATTGCGGCCTACCTCAAGACGCTTTCCCCGGTCGATCCGAAAGACGATGTGCTCGCGCCCGACCAGACCGCCGCCGCCGCCCTGCGCGCCGGCACGGACCGCCGCAACGGCGCGCTCACGTTCGTCGACAACTGCGCCGCCTGCCATCGCACGACGGGCGCGGGCTACGACGCGACATTCCCGAAGCTCGCCAGAAGCTCGGTGGTCAACAGCGACAACCCGGCCTCGCTGATCCGCATCGTGCTCAAGGGCGGCCAGATGCCGTGGACGAACGCCGCGCCCGCGCATTACGCCATGCCCGGCTTCGCGCAGCGCCTCACCGACCGCGATATCGCCGACGTGCTGAGCTTCGTGCGTTCGAGCTGGGGCAATCACGCGCCCGCTGTCACCGCTGCCGACGTAGCGAAGGCGCGCCAGGCCGCGCACGCAGGGCCGCCGCCCGCGCGCGCCGAAAACCCGTAGCCGTCGCGCGCGCGTCGGGAGCCCGCCGGGCGCCTATATCTCGACGCGCGCGCCGACCTCGATCACGCGATTGGCCGGCAGCTTGAAGAACGCAGCGATGTTTCCCACGTTGTGCAGCATTACTGCGAACAAACGCTCGCGCCAGAGCGACATGCCATGGCCGCGCGTGGGCACCACCACGGCGCGGCTGAGGAACCACGATGTCTCGTCGAGATCGAACGCGAACGCCGGGGACTTGTAGGCGGCGAGCGTGCACGGCAGGTCCACTTCGTCCTTGAATCCGTAATTGACGGCAACGTAGTAGCAGCCCGGGCACAGCGTTTCGACCGTCACGCGCTCGCTCTCGGCCACCCACGGCACGTCCTTCGTCTTGACGCTCAGGAATACTACGCGTTCGTGCAACACCCGGTTGTGCCGCAGATTGTTGACGAGCGCATGCGGTACGGCGTTGGCGTCCGGCGTGAGGAAAATCGCCGTGCCGCCCACGCGCACGGGATCGCTGTCGAGCAGCGCCGCGAGATACGGCTTGAGGGGCTTCTTGCCCGCGCGCACGCGCGCTTCGGCCGCCATCATTTCCCAGCCGCGTCCCCACGTCGCCATGACCGTGAACATCAGCGCGCCGATCACGAGCGGGAACCAGCCGCCATCCACGATCTTCAGCAGGTTGGCCGAGAAAAACATGGCGTCGATCACGAAGAAGAACGCGGTGGCGAACAGGCACAGCAGCCAGTTGTAGTGCCACGCGTAGCGCACGACGAAAAACGTGAGGAACGTCGTGATCAGCATGGTGCCCGTCACGGCAATGCCGTAAGCGGAGCCGAGCGCCGTGGACGAGCGAAAGCCCACCACCGCCGCGACCACGGCCACGAGCAGTATCCAGTTGATGCCGGGCACGTAGATCTGTCCCATCTCGCGCTCCGAGGTGTGCACGATGTTCATGCGCGGCAGGAAGGAAAGCTGCATGGCCTGCATCGCCATTGAATAGGTGCCCGAAATAACGGCCTGCGACGCGATGACGGTGGCGACGGTCGCGAGCACGATCATCGGCACGATGGACCATTGCGGGAAGAGCCGGTAGAACGGGTTTTGCACCGCGCCGGGGTTCGCGAGCAGCAGCGCGCCCTGCCCGAGGTAATTGAGCGCGAGCGCGGGGAACACCATGCCGAACCACGTGAGGCGAATGGGCTGCTTGCCGAAGTGGCCCATGTCGGCGTAAAGCGCCTCGGCGCCCGTGAGCGAGAGCACGACCGCACCCAGCGCGACAAAGGCAAGCCAGCGGTGATGCAGGCAGAACGCGATGCCCTCGCGCGGATCGAGCGCGAACAGCACGGCCGGCGCAGAGGCGATGTTGACCACGCCCGCCACGCCGATCACGAGAAACCACAGCACCATCACCGGACCGAACACGGCGCCGATGCCTCCCGTGCCGCGCTTTTGCGTGAGGAACAGCACGATGAGCGCCGCGAGCGTCACGGGAATCACATAGGTCTTGAGCGCGGGCTCGGCCACTTCGAGGCCTTCAACCGCGCTTAGCACCGAGATGGCCGGCGTGATCACGCTGTCGCCGAAGAAGAGCGCCGCGCCCATCACGCCGATCACGAGCAGCGTGTTACGCAGATGAGGCCGCGACGCGACGGACGAAGCCGCGAGCGCGAGCAGCGCCATGATGCCGCCTTCGCCGTGATTGTTCGCGCGCAGGATGAGCGCGACGTACTTGAGCGAAACGACGATCATGAGCGACCAGAAGATTAGCGAGACGATGCCTACGATATTGAAAGCATTGACCGCGAGGCCGTTGGCGGGATCGAACACGGTGGCGAGCGTGTAGAGCGGGCTCGTGCCGATGTCGCCGTAGACCACGCCGAGCGCGGCCAGGGCGAGCGCGGGAAGCGCCGGGCGATGCGGGCCGGTGTCGCCAAGGCGTCCGTGCGCGGGCGCCGCGGATGCGGATTGTCCCATGTCTCCCTCCTCGTGGCTGCCGCATGCGGGCCGGGGCCGCGCGGCGTTGCCGCTTCGTTTTCGCTGGTTTTTTTGCTGCGTTCTCGTTGGGCGCACTAGTCGAAGTATAGGAACTTCGGATAAAAATGCGCTTTGCGTGGTACGCACCGCCCACAACGCCGCCCAGGCGCAATGCTTTCGCAAAACTGTCATAGTCGAGCCGGATTTTCCTGAACATTGCCGATCAATCGTGCCGCCCGCTACGCATACGACCACAAGGACTTGCACAATGCGAACCCGTCTCACGCTGCTTTGCGCCGCGCTCTCGCTCGCCGCCTGCGCCTCGAACCCGCCTTCCGCGCAACAGGACGGCGGAACGCTTTCCGGGCAATCGGCGGCGTTCGCGCAGGCGGGCGCAACGGCACACGGCCGCGCCGTAAAAGTCATGATCGTGACGATGTTCGCACCCGAGGCGAAGACATGGCTCGACCGCCTCGGTCCCTGGGAGTCCGTGACGATTGCGGGGCTCTCGCCCGACTACCCCAACGTGCAATGCAATGCCGACGACGTCTGCGTGATGACGACAGGCATGGGCCACGCGAACGCCGCCGCTTCGACCATGGCCCTGGCCTTCGCGCCGCAGCTCGATCTGCGCAAGACGTACTTTCTCATCGCGGGCATTGCGGGCGTGAACCCCGAGCACGGCACGATAGGCTCGGCGGCGTGGTCCGACTGGCTCGTCGATTTCGGCCTGCAATGGGAGATCGACAGCGATGGCCGCCCGCGCGGCTGGCGCACCGGCTATCTCGGCATCAACACGAAAAGCCCCAACGAAAAACCGGCGCTCGATTACCGGACCGAAGTGTTCCGTCTGAACCCGAAGCTCACGCAAGCCGCGTGGGCGATCTCGCGAGACGTGACGCTCGCCGACAACGCGCGAGCCCGCGCCGCGCGCGCGAAATATGCTTACGCACCCGCCAGCCGCCCGCCCACGGTGATCCGCTGCGATTCAGTGGCCGACGACACCTGGTGGGCGGGCAAGGCGCTCGGCGCGAGGGCGAGCGAGTTCACGCGCCAGCTAACGGACGGGCAAGGCGTGTATTGCATGACGCAGCAGGAGGACAACGCCACGTTCGAAGCCCTCAGCCGCGCCGCGCATGCGCAACGCGTGGACCTCGATCGTGTAGCCGTGCTGCGCGCGGGCTCGGACTTCGATCGACCGTATGCGGGCGAATCGAACGCCGCGAATCTGCTGAATTATGCGAGCCAGGGCGGCTTTATGCTTGCGTTGGAAAACCTTTATCGCGCGGGCCATCCGCTCGTGCAGACCATCGTCGCGCATTGGAGCGAATGGCGCGACGGCGTGCCGGCCAATCCGGCCGCTGCTTCATCTTCGCCGCGCTAGCCGTGTCGCGGCCTGTCCCCGCTTTGCGGGACGCCGCGCCGTATCCTTGTGAGGAATACAGACGATCGATGCGCGCCGCGGAACACGCCGTGAAGCACCCCAACTCACGCGCATGATCGTTCGTACGCATCGCGCATGGGAATGCGGGATTTCCGCTACCGAAATCCTCCTTTGACCGGATAGCTTTATCGCGGCATCTATGCCAGATTAGGTCTCACCATTTCGAGCGCAGCGCAAGATAGCGAAGCGATGCGCCATGATTCACGGGGGACAGCATGCACGGTTCCTTCCCTCCCTTTCATGCCGCCGTGCCCAACCTGTTCGCGCGCGTGCCTGCCTCGCGCCGCGCGCGAGCGCGTGCGTCATGAATACCGCCAGCATCGTCGTGCTCGGCGCGGGCCCGGCGGGCGCAGCCGTTGCGCGCGCGCTCGGCGGGCTCGGCTATCGCGTACAGGTGGTGAGCGACTGGCGCCGCTTCGACGCCGCCGAAGCCTTGTCGGCCCGCGTGATCGAAGCGCTGCGCCGCGCGGGACTGCATCGGGCGGCAAGTTGCGGCGAGGGACCGTGCGTGCGCACCACGCTCTGGAACGGCGCGCTGCAAACGCTCGACGCCGAATTTCTCGTCGACCGGCGCGTGTTCGACACGGCCTTGCGCGAGGACCTGCGCAGCGCGGGCGTCGACGTGATCGAAGCGAATGTGCGCTCGGTGCAATCCGCCTCCACCGGTCACGACCTCATGATCGAAACCGCGGATGGGCCGCTCACGTTGCGCGCGGACTTTCTCGTCGAAGCGCGTGGCCGTTTCGCGCCACTGTTGCGCGACGCGACGCGCGGCCCGCAAACCGTGAGCCTGCTGAACGTGTGGAAGGGCCGCCCGGGCGCGCCGGCCACCGCGGTGGAAAGCCTTTCGGCCGGCTGGGCGTGGATGGCGCGGCTAGGCGACGGCCGCTGCTACTGGCAATTGACGCTGGACGTCACGAACCCCGAGTTGCCCCAGCGCGACGAATTGCTCGCATTCTGCGAACACATGCGGCACTCGCCGCTTGCGAGCGACTTCTTCGCCGGCGACGCCGCGAACGACGCGCGCCTGTCCGCCCGCAGCAGCACCGCCACGCTGTGCGGCCGTACCGGCGGACACAACTGGCTGCGCGTGGGCGACGCCGCCATGGCGGTGGACCCGCTCGCGGGCAACGGCGTGTTCCAGTCGCTCACGTCTGCGTTGCAGGCGCCCGCGGTCATCCACACGCTGCTCGCGCGGCCCGAGCGCGCGCCGCTCGCGCTGCGTTTTCACCAGCAGCGCATCGAGCAGTTGTTCATGCGCTTCGCGCGCACCGGGCGCGACGTGTACGCGCTCGAACAGCGCTGGACCACGCAGCCCTTCTGGCAAACGCGCGGTGCGTGGCCCGACGACCGCCCCGCTCACGTGAGCGCCGATTTCAACGAACTGAACGTGGGGCGCGCGCCCGTGATCGATGGCGGCATGATCGCCGAAGCCGACGTGGTCGCGAGCCCGGACCAGCCGCTTGGCATCTGGCATCTGTGCGACGCCGCGCTCGCGCCCGTGGTCGAAGCGCTGCGGCATGAGCCCGCCGAGCAGGTGCTCAAGTCGCTCGATGCGGATCAGGCGCGGATGATCCGGCACTGGCTTGCCATGCAGGATTACCCGTAGCCTGCGCGCGCCGGCAAATTCCATCGCACTACTGATGGCCCGCGCGCGCCTCCATCCAGGCAGCCGTACGCTCGCGCCGCCCCGCCCGATTCAGGATGCATAGCCGCCGACCCAATCAGGGAAGGTACATCGCGGTATTAAGTTTCGGCGTAAAATGCGCCGTTCGCCGCGATGTACCGGCGTAGAAGCCCCACGCCAGCGATGCACGTCGATCTACTTACCATCTACTTTCTCCTCATCGGGACCCTGCTGACCAGTTCGCTGATCACGCTCTGGGAGCATCGCACGCATCCCGCGCGCAGCAAGGCCCTGCGGATTCTGGCCGCGGGATACGCCACGCTGGCAACCGGCTGCGCCGCCGTGCTCGTGCGCGCCGATCTGCCTGGCGTATGGGGCGCCGCGCTGAGCAACCTCGTCATCATGACCGGGTATCTGCTGGTTCTGCACGGCGTCGCGACATTGAACGGGCGTCAATACCGGGAGGCCTCATTCGCCCTGCTCGCGTTGATCGCGCTGACATGGGCCACGTGGGGCGCCCGGCACCCCGCCGACATGTGGTACTACGCGAGCGCGTTTCCCATTGCGCTCGTAAGCGCCATGACCTCGCGCGAACTGCTGCGCGGCGACGGCATGAAAGGTGCGCCATCGGTGCAAACGCGGGTGCAAACGCGAGTGCAGGCGCGGGTGCAACCGCGCTACGTCGCGACGTTCGTCACGGGGTTTCATGCGCTTTTTTACGTGTTCCGCACGTTTGTGCTTCCCGTGCTGGGGAGCCGCTATGGCGACGGCTTCGTCGCGCTCGTCAGCAAGATCACGATGTATGAAGGCGTGCTGTATTCGGTCGTTCTGCCCATGGCGCTGCTCAAGCTCATACGCGAGGAAACCCACGGCCAGCTTTTGCGCGAATCCCAAACGGATTATCTGACGCACCTTGGCAACCGCCGCTGGTTCTTCGAAGAAGGCGAACGCGTGATGCGCGAGGCCAGGGCGGCGCAGCCGGTTTCGCTTCTCGCCTTCGACCTCGACCACTTCAAGACCATCAACGACCGCTACGGCCACAAGACCGGCGACGAAGTCCTCAAGGCGTTCGCCGGCATCGCCCGGAATGCCATGGGCCCCGACGCGATCCTCGCGCGCATAGGCGGCGAAGAGTTCGCCGCCCTGCTGCCGGGTCACGACCGCTTGCGCGCCAAGGCGGTCGGCGAGGCGATCGCACGGCGTTTCGCCCAGAGCGCCACGCATGGCATCGAAGGCGTCCACATACGCGCCACGGTGAGCATCGGCCTCGCCCAGCACGGGCGGGAGGCATCCACGCTCTCCGACCTCCTGGCCGCCGCCGACGCCGCGCTCTACAACGCGAAATCGCTCGGCGGCAACCGGCTCGAAATGCAGCTTTTGCAGGGGCCGGATCAAGTCAGCTATTTGTAGGCTTCGAGCATCGTTTTTGCTAGCCCACTCAGGCCCGCCCTGTCCGGTCGCGGGCGCAACCGCGTTGAAGGCTGAGGGGGCGCAATGGCTACGATCGATTCCCGCATTCGTCTGGCGATTTCCGCCGGACTCCTGTTCCTGCTCACGGCTTGCGGCGGCGGTGGAGGCAATGGCGGATCGGGCACCGGCGCGAGCACGCCCGCGGGCGGCGTGAAGCTGCAAGTCGTCTCGTTCGGCGACAGCCTTTCCGACGTCGGGACCTACGCGCCCATCGCCGGCGCCGTGGGCGGCGGCCGGTTCACGACCAACCCCGGCCAGGTCTGGTCCCAGAACGTCGCGCAATATTATGGGGACACGCTGAACGCCGCCTACACCATCGGCATCGATCACAAGCTGAGCGCGCAAGGCGGCTTCGGCTACGCGGAAGGCGGCTCGACCGTCGCCACCTCGGCCGACCAGTACGACTTCCTCTCCAGCGTCATCGGCAACGTCGAAATGCCGGTCAACCAGCAGGTTTCGAGCTACATCTCCGCGCACGGCAGCTTCAACTCCGGCCAACTCGTGCTGGTGTGGGCGGGGTCGAACGACGTGCTGCGCGCGGGCAACCCGCCCGGCGCCAATACGGTCGTGCAGACCGCCGCCAGCACGCTAGCGCAAATCGTCGGGCAGATCGTGCAGGCGGGCGCCACGCATGTCGTGGTCATCAACGTGCCGAACATCGGTCTCTCGCCCAAGGGCATTACGTCCCCCGACGGCGGCGCGAATCTGACCCAGCTATCGCAGCTTTTCAACTCGACGCTGAACGGCGCCTTGCAGACCGACGGCCTGCAAGGCAAGGTCATCGAAGTCGATTCGTACACCTGGATCACGCAGCTCGTCGCGAACTACCAGGCGAACGGATTTACCGTGTCGAACACGGCCCAGGCGTGCGACCCGTCGAAAACGCCGGACGATACCTCGTTGCTCTGTTCGCCGCCCACCTACGCCGCGGCCAATGCCGACCAGACCCATATATTCGCGGACGACCTCCACCCGACCACGCACACGCATACGCTTTTCGCGCAGTACGTCGAGAAGCAGATCGCGGCGAGCGGTCTGGGGCATTGAGTGCGCGCTAAACCAGCCGCGCGAGGCCCGTGATCATTTGAACGACGCCGAACGCGGCAATCGCGGCGGCGGAAAAAAGGGAAATGCCCCGCGCGAACGCGAGCGGCAGCTTCGTTCGCAACGCGGAAGTCACGCCGCTCAGGAACAGCCACCACACGGCCGAACCCGCGAACACCCCCGTCACCATGGGCGCGACCGAAAGCCATCCCGGCGCGCCATGCTCGCCCGGCGTGGCCGGCAACGGCCCGAGCGCCGCAAAGGCGGCGATAAACGAAAAAATCGTCAGAGGATTGGAGAGCGTGAGCGCAAAGGTCGTGAGGAAATCCCGCGCGACGGGCGTGCGCGCGGTCTCCTGGATCGCGAGCGCGGAGCGAGGCGATTCGCGCGCGATGGTCCACGCCATCCACACCAGGAACGCCCCGCCCGCCGCCTTCAGAACCACGGTGAGCATGGGCAGCGCCGCCACGATACCGGCCACGCCGAGCGCGCCGAGCAAACCATAGAACGCATCCGCGCATGCAGCGCCAATACCGGTTGCGAACCCCGAGCAGAAACCGCGGCTCAAGCTGCGCTGAATGCACAGCATGCCGATGGCCCCCACCGGCGCGGCGATGCAAAAACCCATCGCCACCGCTTTGACGAACAGCATGTCTTTCCCCCGCAATCGATGTTCTATGGGGGACCATCGTAGACCGCCAGGATTTTTCGCAGAAGCGGACATTTAAGGGAAAATGGCGATTTCACCTTAAAGATTTCGCCATGACTGACGAACTTGACTGGAAAATACTGGCGCTGCTACAGGAAAGCGGCCGCATGACCTACACCGAGCTTGCGCGCCAGGTGCATCTTTCCGTTCCGGCGGTCACGGAACGCGTGCGGCGTCTGGAAGAGGCGGGCGTGATCGAGGGCTACGCGGCGCGCGTGAATCCGGTTGCCGCCGGTTATCCAATCTCGGCGCTGATCGGCATTACCGTGCCCCAGCCCGCGAAAGCGAAGTTTCTCAAGCTGCTCGGCACGATTGCCGAGGTGCTCGAATGTCATCATGTCACCGGTGCGGACTCCTACGTAATCCGCCTCGTGGCGACGAGCGTGGGCGATCTGGAGCGCCTGATCCAGCGGATCAACCTTTACGGCGAAACGCGCACGTCCATCGTCATGTCCACGCCGCTCGCGGCGCGCTCGCTCGTGCGTCCCCGCAAGACCTAGCCGAAGCGGCCCGCGCACTCAAAGCGAACGCGCAATCGCCTGCCCCAGCAGTTCCACGCCGAGGTCGATCTCCTGTTCGCTCACCGTCAGCGGCGGCGCGATGCGGAACACGCCGCCCATGCCCGGCAACTGCACGATGTTCATGCTGAGACCGAGCTTCATGCATTCGCGCGTGATCTTCGCGCCAAGTCCGTCGGCGGGCGCTTTCGTGCGGCGGTCCTTGACGATTTCGAGGCCGAGCAGCAAGCCGCGCCCGCGAATGTCGCCGATGCAGTCGAAGCGCTCCATCAGGTCCAGCAGGCCGCGCCGCAACCGGTCGCCCATGATGTTTGCGCGCGCAACGAGTCCGTCGCGCGCCACCACGTCCAGCACGCGCAGGCCGACCGCGGCGGGCAGCGGATCGGACACGTGCGTCGTGTAGAACAGGAAGCCCCGTTCGTGCGCCGCTTCCTCGATTTGCGCGGATGTCACCACGGCCGCGAGCGGCAGGCCCGCGCCCAGCGTTTTGGAGAGCGTGAGAATGTCGGGCGTCACGCCGTCGTGTTCGCACGCGAACATCGCGCCGGTGCGGCCCACGCCCGTTTGCGCTTCGTCGAGGATCAGCAGCATGCCGCGCTCTTCGCATTTGCGCTTGAGCGCGGCCATGTAGCCCGGCGGCAGTTCGATGATGCCGCCCGAACTGAGGATCGGCTCCGCAATGAAGGCCGCGAGATTGCCGCTCGACTGGCGATCGACGAGATCGAACGCGTAGTCCAGTTCCGCGAGGTAATCGTACTGGCCGTTGCGCTCGAAGCGCGGCCTATACGTGAACGGCGCGGGTATGGCATACGAGCCCACCGCCGCGGGGCCCACGCCCTTGCGCCCCGCGCTGTAGGTGGCCGAAGCCGCGCCGCCCGTCATGCCGTGCCACGACTGCGCGAAGCCCACGATTTCGAATTTGCCCGTCACGAGCTTCGCCATGCGGATGGCCGCCTCGTTCGACTCCGCGCCCGTGCTCAACAGCAGCGCGCGGTCGAGCCCGGCGGGCGTGACGTCGGCGAGCCGCGTGGCCAGCTCGACCACGGGCCGCGAAAGCATGCCGCTGAAGAGGTGGTCCAGCTTGCCCGCGTATTCGCGTACGACCGAGACGATTTCCGGGTGGCTGTGGCCCAGCACCGCGCTCATCTGTCCCGACGTGAAGTCGAGAATCGCGCGGTCGTCCGCGTCGTAGACGAAGCTGCCCTGGGCGCGCTCGATGATCATCGGCTCGAAGGTGCCGCCGTAGCGGATCAGGTGCTGCCTCGCGTTGCGCCAAAACTGTTCGTCGTCGTTCCTGGACATGGGCTTCTCCTCGATCGGCAGCGGATTTTCCTTGCAGTCTAGCCGGCGCTCTGGTTTTATAGAATCGAATAGTTCTTATGCAAGCTAGAAGCGAGACTAATATCATGAGCCGACCGCTCGAAATCGACTTGCTGCGTTCGTTCGCGGTCATTGCCGAGGTGCGCTCGCTCAGCCGGGCGGCCGAACGTGTGGGCCGCACCCAGTCGGCGCTGAGCCAGCAGATCAAGCGGCTGGAGGAGATCGTCGATCAGCCGCTCTTTCAGCGCACCGGCCGCGGCGTGGCGCTGACGAGCCCCGGCGAGCGCCTGCTCGTGCACGCCCAGCGCATTCTGCGGCTGCACGACGAGGCCATGGCCGACCTGTGCGGCACGGGCTTGACGGGGACCCTGCGCTTCGGCTGCCCGGACGACTACGCGGCCGTGTTCCTCCCTTCGCTGCTGCGCCAGTTTTCGGGCCAGCACCCGCATGCGCTCGTGGAAGTCGTATGCGTTCCCACGCCGCGCCTCTTCGAACAACTCGACAAGCGAGCGGTCGACCTCGCCATGGTATCGCTGCCTCTGGGCGACGCCGGACGTGCCGGCGCAAACGATTCGGACGACGAAATCATTCGCCGCGAGCAACTGGTGTGGGTCGGCTCGCCCGAACTGGATTCCGCCCATTTCGATCCCTTGCCGCTCGCGCTCTCCGATCCCGACACGCTCGACCACATCGCCGCCTGCGAGGCGCTGGAGCGCGCGGGCCGCGCCTATCGCGTGGCGTACGCGAGCAGCAGCCTCGCGGGTCTCACCGCGCTCGTGCGTTCGGGCCAGGCCTTTGCCGTCATGACGCAAACGGCCGTTCCCGCAAATCTGGCCATTCTGAACGGCGATCCTTCGCTGCCGCCATTGCCTGCGGTCGGCATCACGCTGAAGTTCGGGCGCAAGCGGCCCTCGCTTCTCACGGCGGCGTTCGCCGACCATATCCGGCTCACGCTGCCGCTGTTGTAAGCGGGCCGCCGCGCCTCAAAGCCCGTGCAGTGCGCTTTCGCCTTCGCGCGAGCCGGAGGCCAGCGCGATATCGTATGGATCGCGCACGCTGCGCGCGTACTGCTTGGGCGCCATGCCCGACCAGCGCCGGAACGCGCGAATGAACGCCTTCTCCGATGCGTACCCCACGCTCATGGCGATCTCGATGAGCCGGCGCCGCGAGTCGCGCAGCGCGCCGCTCGCGATATACATGCGATAGGACGTGAGATGCCCGATAGGCGTTTCCTCGACCAGCTCGACGAAACGCGCGCTGAAACGCGAGCGCGACATGCCGGCAATCGCCGCCAGCGACTCGACGGTCCAGTCTTGTTCCGGGCGCCGGTGCAACTGTGCGATGGCGCGGCCGATCTGCGGGTCCATGAGTCCGCGCAGCCAGCCCGTATGACTGACCGCCGAGGCGAGATGCGCGCGCAGCAGTTGCACGAACAGCACGTCGGCAAGACGCGCGGCCGCGACGGCCCAGCCCGGCTGGCAGGCCATCGATTCGCGGATGAAGGCCATGAGCGTGTCCGCGAGCCACGGGCCGACCGCCGGGTCGTTGGCGCGCACATGAATGAGCGGCGGCAGCACCGAGAAGAGCGGATTGCGCACGGCCTCGCGGTAGAACACGATGCCCGTGTACAGATCGCACGCCGCGCCGCCGCGCCCCGACTCCAGGCGCAACGGCGTGTCGAAACTCGGGCGAATGCCGGCGCGCGCGGCGAGGTCGTCGAAGGGCACAGGCGGGACGTCGGGCGCGGAAGCGAGCACGTGTTCGTGGCCGTGCGGCAGGAGCACGAAGTCGCCGGGCTCGACGCAAAGCGGCTCCATGCCCTGCACGACGACATAAAACGGCGCGCCGCGGCCCGTGCGAAACATCACGCCCTCGATCGCGGGCTTGCGGAACGCCCAGGACCCCGCGAGCGAGAAGTGCCCCGTTACCACGGCGTCGGCGCGCAGATCCGCCAGTGCGGCGCTCAACAGGTCCGTCGCCATTGTCCCCTCCGAATGTGTCCCGGCCGCCGCGCGGCGCGTTAGAAGCGTTGCTGAATGCCCATCATCGCGCCGAACTGGTTCGCACCCGTCTGCACCGTGCCGGCGGCGGCCACCGCGTTTGCGGCGAGCGCGCTGTTCAGCATGTACCCGAGCGATGCATAGAGCGTCGTGCGCTTCGAAACGAAATAGTTCGCACGACCGACGAACAAGGTCGAATTCGACTGATCGCGCAGAATATAGCGCAGCGCCTGGAGGTCAAGCGAAAACGTCGGTGTCACGTAGTAGTCCGCGCCCAGAAAAAAGATGTCCGATTGCATGTGCTGCGCCGCCGCCGTGTTGCGGCGAATCCAGCCGCCGCCCACCTTGGCCGAGCCGAATTTCACGTAGCCGTCCACGATCGCGCGCTTGTCCGTGTCCGCGCTGCTCACGAGCGGCGCCGAGGCGCCGGGGCCGCCGTACATCGTGTCGTACGACGCGGCGGCGCCGCCCCATGCGCTGTCGTAGGCGAGCATCATCGTGTACTGGCGGCAGGCCACGGCGTCGCCGGGCAACTGGCCGCCGCAGTTTGTCGCCGATGGGCCCGCGGGACCCGCCGCATCGCGCCCGAAGCTGTAGGTTGCGCCGATCGTCACCCCGTGGAATTTGCCGAGATAGCCCACCGCGTTGTCGCTGCGCGCGTTCGGCAGATAGCTGTCGAAGCTCGCCATCGAATGGATGGACGGGCCGATCACGTCGGCGTTGAACAGCACGTACATCGACATGTTCATCTGGCGGCCCAACGTGAGCGTGCCGTAATCGCTGCTCACGCCCACGTTCGCCTGGCGGCCGAACAGGCGGCCGCCGTAATTGAGCGCGCCGTTGTTGGGCGCAAAGCCGCTTTCGAGCACGAAGAAGGTTTTATAGCCGCCGCCCAGGTCCTCTTCGCCGCGCAGGCCGAAGCGCGACGGCACTTCGCCGGTCAGCGACGGCATGCCTGCGAACGAGCCGCCCTTCGCGGTATGGTTGTAGTACTCGACACCCGTATCCACAATGCCATAGAGCGTCACGCTGCTCTGCCCCCACGCGAGCGCCGAAGCGAGGCCGAGCGTTCCTGCCACGATTGTCTTTTTCATCACGATCTCCAATATTTTATTTCGTTATGCTCAGCTTCGCGCGCTTATTCGCTCTTGCTGCCGCCTAGAATCCATTGCGCGACGATCTGCGCGTCGCCTGCGCTGATCGCGTTGGGCGGCATGGGTATGGCGCCCCAGTTGCCCGAACTGCCGTTCTGTATATGCGCGGCGAGCGCGCTCGCCGCGCCCGGCTTGCCCGCATAGCGCGCGGCCACGTCACGGTAAGCCGGCCCCACGAGCTTTTTGTCCACGGCGTGGCAGCCGAAACAGGCATGCTGCGTGGCGATCTGGCGGGCGCGCGCAATGTCCACCGCGGGCTCGGCCAATGCGCTCTGCGCGAGCATGGCAACGGCGAGCGGCGCAATCAAATAAGGAATGCGAATCATGATTTAAAGCCTCGGTAGGGATGAAACTGGAATCCGGATTCAGGCCAGCGCCTGTTCGAGCGGCATGGTGCGCAGGCGCGAGCCCGTCGCCTCGAAGAGCGCGGCGGCCACGGCGGGCGCGACCGGCGGCAGCGCCACCTCGCCGCAGCCTTGCGGCGCGCGGTCGCTCTCCACGATCTCGACCTCGACCTTAGGCATCTGCGAGAGATACAGGAGCGGGTAGTCCGTAAAGTTCTCCTGCGTCACCGCGCCGTCCTTGAACGTGATCTCGCTCTTGAACGTGTTGGTGAGCGCGAAGCCTATGCCGCCCTCCACCATCTCGCGGATCAGCATGGGATTGATGGCCTGCCCGCAATCCACGCCGCACACCACGCGTTCGAGTTTCGCGCCGCCTTCCACCATGCGCAGTTCGACGATGGTGGCGACGTAAGTCGTGAACGCGCCGCCGCGCCCCGTATAAAGGCAGTACGCGAGTCCGCGATACACACCCGCCGGGGACTTGCGCGTCCAGTTCGCGCGCGCCGCCGTGCGATCGAGCACGCGCAGCGCGAGCGGGTCGCCGCGCAGCAGCGTGCGGCGGTAGTCGAGCGGGTCGATGCGCGCCGCGTGCGCAAGCTCGTTGATGAAGCTCTCGAGGAAAAAGACGCTCGACGTGCTGCCCACGCTGCGCATGAAGCTCACGGGAATATGCTGATCGACGCTCACCGAATCGACGAGCAGATCGGGCACCGCGTAGCCGAGGTCATAAAGACCGTCGAGCATGGTCTCGTCCCAGCCGCCGGCCTTCTCGAAGTAGTCGCGCTTGATGGACCAGTAGAGCGATTGCCCCACCACGCGCAGATGCATGGCGCGCGGATAACCGTCGGGACCGAGCACCGCGCGCATGCGCGCCGACACGCCCGGACGATAGAAACCGTGGCGGATATCGTCTTCGCGCGAGCGGATCACCTTCACGGGCCGGCCCACCGCCTTAGATGCGACAGCCGCGTGAATCACGAAGTCGGGCACGTATTTACGCCCGAAGCTGCCGCCGAGAAACGTTGTGTTCACAATCACCTTCTCCGACGGCACCTTGAAGATGGCGGAAAGCGTCCAGCGCACCTTGTCCTGCCCCTGGATCGGCCCCCACACTTCGATGTCGTGCTCGCGCACATGCACCGTGGCGTTCACGGGCTCCATCGTCGCGTGAACGATATAGGGGGTGTGGTAATCGGCTTCGATCACATGCCCCGCCGCCTGCGCGCCGTGTGTGTTTTTCGCGGCTTCGAACCGTGCGCTCGCGTCGCCCACGCGCGTGGCCACCACCGCTTGCGCTGACATCAGCGCGGCCTTGCGCTGCGCGAGTATCGTCGCGCTGTCCGCGGGCGGCCCGCTATCCTCCCACTGCACGTCGAGCGCGTCGCACGCCTTTTTGGCCTGCCAGTACGTGCCGGCCACGACGATCACGGAGTCCTTCGCCTGCACCACCTCCACCACGCCTGGCAGCGCGCGCACCGTATCGCGGTTGCGCACGGCGAGAGGCTTGCCGTTGAGCGTGGGCGCCATTTTCACGGCGCCGGCCAGCATGCCGGGCACCTGCACGTCGATGCCGAATACCGCGCTGCCGTTCACCTTGGCCGGTGCGTCGAGCTTGTGCAGCGGCTGGCCAATGAGCGCCCGCGCCGACCCGGCCTTCAGACGCGGCTGCGGATTCAGCGGGAGTTTCGCCGCGTCCTCGAGCAGTTCGCCGTAGCCGATCGAACGCCCCGTTTGCAGATGGATCACGCGGCCCGTTTTGGTCGCGCACTGCGTGGGCCGTACGCCAAGACGCCGCGCGCCCGCCGCGAGAAACACCTCGCGCGCCTGCGCGCCCGCCACGCGCAAACGCTGCGTGAACATCGTCACCGACATCGAAGCGCCCACGAACTGCTGCGGATGTTCGTTCGCCGCGGCGATGCGATAAGCGTCGCGCCCCGTCACGAACTGCACGCTGACACGCCGCCAGTCCGCATCCATTTCGTCGGCGAGCACCTGTGGCAAGCCGGTATAAACGCCCTGCCCCACTTCGGACTGCGAAAGACCGATGATCGTGCGGCCGTCCGGATCGACGCGCACCCAGTCGTTGATCTCGCGAAAGCGCGCGCCGTCCTCCGCCGCCATCACTTGCTCGCCGAATGCGAGCGGCAGCACGAAGCTGCCCGCCAGCGCGAGACCGGTCTTGAGAAAGTCGCGGCGGCTTTCGCGTGACGGGCCGCCCGCACCCTGCGCGCGCTCAGGAATTCGCTGCGACATGAATGGCCTCGCGAATTCGGTGATAGGTAGCGCAGCGGCACAGGTTCGTCACGCCCTGGTCGATCTGCGCCTCGGTGGGATGCGGATGCTGCCGGAGCAGCGCGGCCACGGCCATCACCATGCCGGACTGGCAGTAGCCGCATTGCGGCACGTCCTTCGCGATCCAGGCCTGTTGCACGGGATGCGAGGTCTCGGGCCCGAGGCCCTCGATGGTCGTGACGTGACGGCCCGCGACCGCCGAGACGGGCAGCACGCACGAGCGCGTGGCCTCGCCTTCCAGATGCACGGTGCAGGCTCCGCATGCGCCGATGCCGCAGCCGTACTTGGTGCCCGTCAAGCCCGCGGCATCGCGAATCACCCATAGCAAGGGCGTATCCGGGTCGCCTTCGAATTCGAAGAGCCGGTCGTTCAGTGTGAATTGCATGCGCTGTCTCCCAAGATTCGCCGCCTTTTCCCACTTGAAAAGCGGTTAGCGATGAGTGGAATTCTTGGCGCGCCTAAATTGCACGGCAATGGCGCGACGGCCCAAATAAGTTGCCGTTCGTCTCTTTCACTGCCTGCGGTTATTCATCTGATGAAACTTGGGCGTTTCTCTGTTTCACCCTTGAATTCAGGGTGCCTTCCGTCGTTCCATGCATCAGAAACAGCACGACCTGCAATTCACCGAGGTATTGGCGTTTCATCTGTGGGACAAACTCGCGACGCCTGGCGACCACCCTCGCTTGCCACGCACACACAAAAAAACGGCACGCCATTGCTGGCGTGCCGTCTTTGACTACTGAAAGCGCGTACGTGGCGCTACTCAAGCCTCAAGCTGTTCAAGCACCTTCCCTTTCGTCTCGATGCCGAGGAAATGCACCGTCAGAGCCGCGAGGAACGGCACCGCGGCGAGAATATAAAAGGCCACGTCGAGATTGCCGCCGATCATCGTCTTCGAAACGATCGTCGGCGCGAAAATGGCGGCCACCTTCAGCCATGCGCCGCCTACGCCGCAGCCTACTGCACGGATGCTCGTGGGATACAACTCGGGCGTGTAAACGTACGCGGTAATGAATCCGCTCGCGAGCAAGCCGAGCGCCAGCGCACAAAACGTCGCGACCACGTACACCGACATCGCATGGCACACGCCGGCCAGCGCAAGCGAGATCGCGCAAAGCACGAACGAGACGTTGATCACAGGCTTGCGTCCCACCTTGTCGACCAGCAGCGCGCAGGCGAGCGAGCCGAGGACGCCGAGCACCGAAGCCGCGACTGCGAGATTGAGCGCGAGCTGCAGCGGCGCGTGATACACGGTGCGATAGATCGTGGGCAGCCAGGTCGACAGGCCATACTGGATGAAACCGCACGTGATCCAGAGCATGGCCACCGCCATCGTGCGCTTGCGGTACGCGGGCCCGAACAGATCTTTCACGCTGCGCTTCGGGTGACGCGCGACGAGTGCATCGAACTCGGCGGCGTTCGCGACCGGCGCGAGCGGCCCTTTGGCGGTGCGCTCGAAGGCGCTCACGGCGCGATCCGCTTCCTGCACGCGTTCGCGTTCCGCGAGCCAGCGGGGCGACTCGGGCACGAGCTTGCGCAGCACGAAGAACAGCACGAGCGGCATGCCGCCGATGAAGTACATGATCTGCCAGCCGAAGCGCGGCACGAGCCACGCTCCCAGCGCATTCGATGCGAGCAGGCCGACCGGAAACACGATTTCGTAGAGGAGAACGAAACGTCCGCGGCCATGAGCGCGGCTCACCTCGTTGATATACGTCGCGGCCACGGGCAACTCGCCGCCGAGACCCAGGCCCTGCACCACGCGCAGCGCCGCGAAAACGGCGAAGCTTGGGGCGAAACCGCATGCCACGCTCGTCACGCCGATAATGCCCGAACTCCAGGCAATCGCGCGCACGCGGCCGTGGCGCTCCGCGAGCCACGGGAACAGGAACGCGCCGAACAACTGCCCGACCGAGCCCGACGCAATCAGAAAGCCGATTTCCCACGGCGTGAGATGCCACTTCTGAATCAGGATCGGCAGCGTCGCGGCAATCGCGATCACGTCGAAGCCGTCGAAGAACGTGGCGAGGCCGATGAGGATACGCGCGCGCACCAGCATCGCGTTGGTCGGCAGCCGTTCGAGCCGCGCGATGATCGAGCCGCGCGTGTGAGGCGCGCCGGCTGCGTCGTTGAGCGGCTCGTACGTTGCGGCGCCGCCGCGATGGCCGATGGAGTTATCGAGGGTTCTCATGCCTGTGATCCCGTCCCGTGTTGTCTCGTGTGTGAGGTGTTAGGCGAGCGCCTTGCTCGTGTCGACGAGGGCGGCGACATCCACCGCGCGCCCCTGGCTCATCCATTTGCGCGCGAGTTTGAGTTCGCGTGCCGCGTTGATCGCAATGACGCCACGCAGATGGCCGTCTTCCACGAAAAAGAGCGACGCGCGCTTTTCCTTGAGGCTGCCGCGCACCACCGGCGCAACGCCAGCGGGAATGTCGCCGAGTATTTGCAGGTTCACGTCGTACTGATCGGACCAGAACCAGGGGATCTCCGCGTACGGCGTCTTCACGCCGAGCACGGCTTTGGCGGCAGCGATGGCCTGGTTCTGTGCGTTGGCCCACGATTCGAGCCGCACCCGGCGCTTGAGCCATGCGTTCGGATGGTTCGCCACGTCGCCGCACGCGAATACGCAGGAGTCCGACGTTTCCCCGAACTCGTCCACCACGATGCCGTCGTCCACCGAAAGGCCCGCTTCGACCGCCAGCGCCGTGTGCGGCGCGAGGCCGATGCCGGCCACGGCGAAGTCGGCGTCGAGCGTGCTGCCGTCCGCGAAGCTCGCGCGCACGCCGCCCTCCGCACGGTCTTCGAGCGCGAGCAGCACCGCGTTCAGACGCACGTCCACGCCGTTCTCGCGATGCAGTTCGAGCAGAAAGCGCGACACGTCCTCGGGCAACGAGCGGGCGCACAGGCGCGGCGCGCCCTCCACCACGCTCGCCTGCACGCCGAGCTTGCGCGCTGTCGCGGCGACTTCGAGGCCGATCCAGCCGCCGCCCACCACGAGCACCCGCTGGCTGTTGCGCAAACGCTCGCCGAGCGCCAGCGCTTCGTCGAGCGTGCGCAGGTACGTCACGTGAGCGCTCTTCGCGACGCTCGCCGGCAGCTTGCGCGCCGCGCCGCCCGTGGCGATCACGAGCCGGTCGTACTTCACTTCGCGGCCCGAACGCGTGGTCACCACGCGTGTTGCGCGGTCGATGGCAGTCGCGCAGTCGGGTTGCCACGTTTCCACTCCGAGCGCGGCGAATTCGTCGGGCTTCGCAATGCGCACCGTTTCGATATCCGCTTCGCCCGCGAGCACGGCCTTGGAAAGCGGCGGACGCTCGTACGGCAGATGCACTTCGTCGGCGATCATCACGAGGCGGCCGTCGAAGCCCTCCTTGCGCAGCGTCTTCACGACCCAGCCCGCGGCCTGGCCGCCGCCGATCACGACGACGGTGCGCGGCGCTTCTGCCGCGATGTTTTCAGGCGTGGCGCTCATGGCTTACGCTCCGTCATGAATTTGCCTTGCGGCGCATCCGCGTTTTTCTGGCGGCGCGTATTGCCGTCGAGGCCACCGTCCACGGCCCATTCCGCGAACACCGTGGGGCCCGGCTCGAAATCGCGCGGCTGCCATTCGGGCGTGAGTACGTCTTCGTCGGCGTAATACTCGATCAGGCCGCCCGCCGGGTTTTTGAAGTACCAGAAGTACGCCGAGGAAACCGGATGCCGGCCCGGCCCGAGTTGCGTGGTCCAGCCGCAGCGGCTGATATGCAGCCCGCCGCCAAACACCTCGTGGATATCGCGCACGGTGAACGCGACGTGATTCAGGCCCTTCCTGCCATCGGGCAGCGCGAGCAGGAACACGTCGTGATGACCGCCGTGCGGCGCGCAGCGCATGAAGGCGCCGCGCTCCGGATAACGGTCCGAGGTCTCGAAACCGAGCCGTTCGTGATAGAACTTTTCCTGCTCAGCCAGGCAGTTCGTGAAGAACACCACGTGCCCCACTTCCACCGGTTCCGCGCGTTCGTAAATCGGCGACGGCTGATCCACGCGCAGCGTCTGCCCCCACACGTTCGAAGGCGAGCCCTGCACGTCGATCTCGCGCCGGCGCGTGACCTCCACGCGAATCGCCATGCCGGCCGGATCGAAGCAGCCCACCGCATCGGCTTCGCTGTAGTAGCCCGGCTGGCCTTTCAGGCGTTCGCGCAGCGCGTCGAGTTCCGCGTGCGTGGCCACGCCCCACGTTACCTCGCGCAGCGTCGGGCCTTCTTCGAACGCGGCGGGCAGCGCTGCATCGTTCGCGTCGACCACGAGCACGGTGCAGCCGTTGAGCGTTTCGAAGCGCGCGCGCGTTTCGTCGCGCGCGGTTTCCTTCAAGCCCCAATCCGCGAAAAAGCGGCGGCAGGTTTCGAGGTCCGTCACGCCGTATGTAATCTGTTCGATGCCGAGTATCGTCATGTTGCTTGTCTCCTGTCTACCGGGCTTAGGCGTTGGCCCACGGCAGCGGTGCGTCGTTCAAGCCCCAGTAAAGGCTCTTTTGCTGCATGTATTCGCGAATGCCGAGCCGCCCTTTCTCGCGGCCCATGCCGCTTTCCTTCCAGCCCGAGAACGGCGTGGAGATCGAAAACAGCTTGTAGGTGTTGATCCACACCGTGCCCGCTTCGAGCTTGCGCGCCACGCGCCACGCGCGCTTGTAGTCGCGCGTCCAGATGCCGGCGGCGAGGCCGAACACGCTGTCGTTCGCTTCCTCGATCAACGCGGCTTCGTCGTCGAATGGCATCGCCACGAGCACCGGTCCGAAAATCTCCTCCTGGCAGATGCGCGCATTATTCCGGAGTCCTTCTAGAATGGTCGGCTGATAGAAAAAGCCGTTCTCGCGTTCGTCGCCCACCGGGCGCTCGCCGCCGCACAACAGCCGGCCGCCTTCCTCCAGACCCAACGCCACATAGCGTTCCACCGACTCGCGATGCTTCGCGGTAATGAGCGGCCCCATCTGCGTGTTTTCGCGCGACGGGTCGCCCACGCGCAGCTTGCGCGCGCCTTCCACGAGGCGCTTCATGAACGCGTCATAAATCGGGCGCTGCACGAAAAGCCGCGATCCGGCGATACACGCCTCGCCCGACGAACTGAAGATTCCGTACAGCACGCCGTTCACGGCATGGTCGAGATCGGCGTCTTCGAACACGATGGTCGGCGACTTGCCGCCCAGTTCGAGCGAAACCGGCATGAGCTTTTCCGCAGCAATCCGCGCGATGCCGCGGCCCACTTCGGTGCCGCCCGTGAACGACACCTTCTTCACAAGCGGATGGCGCACGAGCACGTCGCCGATCACCGAGCCCTTGCCGGGCAGCACGCTCAGAATGCCCTTGGGCACGCCCGCTTCCTCGCAGATGCGCGCGAGCGCGAGCGAAACGAGCGGCGTGACTTCGGCGGGCTTGAGCACCACGGCGTTACCCGCCGCGAGCGCGGGCGCGAGCTTTTGCGCGTCCGAGGCGATCGGCGAATTCCATGGCGTGATGGCCGCCACGACGCCAATCGGCTCGTGCACGCTCATCGTCAGATAGTCGCCGCGCGAGGGCGTGAGGTCGTCGTCGAGCGTTTCGAGGCACGCCGCGAAATAGCGGAACGTGTTCGCCGCGCTCGCCACCAGCACCCGCGTCTCGGCGATCGGCTTGCCGTTGTCGCGGCGCTGCAACTGCGCGAGCGCTTCGTGGCGCTGCATGATGAGTTCGGCGATGCGATACAGCACGAGCGCGCGCAGATGCGGTTTCATGCCGGCCCACTCGCCCTGCTTCCATGCCGCGTGCGCCATCTCGACCGCATCGCTTGCGTCTTCGGCGCTCGCCGTCGAGACTTCCATGTTCAGCGACTGGTCCGCCGGATAATGGCTCGCGAAGGGCGCGGCGCGCCCCTGGCGCCACTCGCCGGCCACCAGAATATCGCTGTTCGGGATAAGGCTCGTATCGAATGCAGTCATTTCGGGTATCCCACTTCTGTTCGCATCAAATCACGCAGCGCGCGGCCCGGTTGCGCAGCGCGCGAATGGCGCTGTACGCGGTGAGCGCAGAGGTTTTCGGATTGTCGGGCAGCGGCTTGCCGCACATTTCCAGCGACATTTCGCCGAACGCGCCGCGCGCCACGATGCGATGCACGTTGCGCTCCACCGACGGATCGGCGATCAAACGCACCGTGGTCTGGTCCAGACCGAGGCCCGCCAGCGCGATAGTCGCCGCCACGTTCGCGTTCTTCGGAAAAAGCCGTGCCGCTTCGCGCGCGCTGCCTTCGAAAATCACCTGCTCGTGCCTGAGCGCACGCAGGTCGCACACTTTTTCCGCGGGCGTATCGAGCCAGCCGAGCGGCGGCTTGCGGCCCGTGTACAGCACTTCGTCGAGGCCGCCCAGCTTCGCCGCGGAAAGCGCATCGATGCCGCCAATCGCGCCCGAAAGCAGCGTGAGCGTGGCGTCGCCTTCGTCGGCGGCGTGCGAGAGGCGCTCGAGCAGCTCCACATCGGAGAGCGCGCCGATGGAGGCCACCGCGCAATCCGTGCCGCTTTGCAGCAGCGGCACGACGTGATCGACGAGCGCCGCATGACCCGCGCATTCGAGCGCGAATTGCGGACGCGTGGAAAGCGCGTGCACCGAAGAGACCACTTCCACCGCGCCGTCCACCTGTTCGCGCACGGCGGCGGCGTGCTGTTCGGGCACGATCACGTGCGAGACGTGCACGAGCGGATCGGCGGCGACCGCGCGATACACGGTCTGCCCGATCGCACCAAAGCCGATCATCGCGATGTCGATGGGCGCGTGCGGTGCGGCGTGACCGTTATGCATGCTGGGGCTCCTCTTTGCGCACCGGCGGGCCAGCAAATGTCGTTTCGAAGCTGCCCACGGCCTTCATGTCCACTTCGAGCAATACCGGGCCTTCGAACGCGATACCTTCGCGTATCACGGCGTCGGCGTCGTCGAGCGACGAAAGCCGATAGTGCTTGAGACCCAGGCTCGCGCAGAACTGCGAAAACTCCGGCTGGTGCAGGTCCACATACATGCGGCGGCCGCCGTACTGCGCGTCCTGGATGTTGCGGATCACGCCGTAGCACTGATCGTTCATCAGCACGATCATCACGTTGGCCTTTTCCTGCACGGCCGTTGCCAGTTCGCCCACGTTCACCATCAGGCCGCCGTCGCCCACGAGGCACACGGTCTTCGCCGCCGCGTTCGCGAGCGCCGCGCCGATCGCCATCTGCATGCCCTGCCCGATGCCGCCGCCGAGCGCGTGCACGCCCGCGCGCGGCGTGAAAATCTTCAGCAGGCGGTTGCCCCAGGTGCTGTTCGAGATCGTGACGTCGCGCACCCAGTTGTAGTCGCGGCCCACGGCGCGCTGCAACGCCTCAACGAGACGGCGATACGGCCCGAGACCTTTGGCCGTTTCCGCCACGGCGATCTCGCGCGCTTCGGCGATATCGGCCGCGAATTGCGGATCGACCTCGATGCGGTTCTCGAGGCGCGTGGCGAGCGCGTCGAGCACGCGCGCGGCGTCGCCGTGCACGAACAGCGCGTTACGGTAGCCGCGATTGTCGGCGAGCGCGTCGGCGTCGATGCGATAGAGCGGTTGCGGCAGCGCGAGCTTGTACTTGAGCGTTTCGTTGCCGCGCAGGCGCGAACCCACCACGAGCATCGCATCGCAGGTCTTGTAGAGGCGTTCGACCGAAGGGCTCACGTTGAACGCGCCGAGCGTGGCCGGATGATCTTCGGGCAGCACGCCGCGGCCCTGCACGCTCGTCACCACGCCAAAGCCGAGGGCGACGAGGCGCTCAACGGCGGCTTGCGCATGACGCGTGCCCCCGCCGAGCCACAGCAGCGGACGCTTGGCCTTCGCGAGTTCGTTGGCGAGTTGCTCCACGCGCGCTTCGTCGTGCGTGAGCGTCGTAAGGTGTGGCGCCGTGAGATCGGCGGGCCAGTCGGTGAGCGCCGCCTGAATGTCGATGGGAATCTCCACGCTCACCGGGCCGCTCGGCGCCGTCTGCGCCATGCGCACCGCTTCGCGGATGGTAGGCAACGCGGTTTCGACCGAGCGCACGCGGAACGCGGCCTTCGAGATCGACGAGAGCATGCTCAACTGGTCCGGCGCCTCGTGAATGTACGCGAGGTCCTGATCGAGGTATTCGGTTTCGATCTGGCCGGTGATATGGAGCAGCGCCGTGCCTGCCGTAAGCGCTTCGACCATTGCGCCCGCCGCGTTGCCCGCCGCCGTGCCCGTGCTCGTGAACGCCACGCCCAGGCCGCCCGAAACGCGCGCGAGTCCGTCCGCCATGTTGACCGCGCCCGCTTCGCCGCGCGCACCGACGTAGCGGATATTGCCGCGCGTGCCGATGGCGTCGAGAATCGGCATGTTATGGATCGAGATCACGCCGAAAGCGGTTCGGACTCCACATTGTTCGAGAAAGGCGGCGATCAGTTCGCCGACGGTGGTTTTATTAGACATGACGTGCAACGCCTCCAGATACATCGATATGACTGCCCGTCGTATAGGACGACAGGGACGTGGCCAGATAAAACAGCGCCTGGGCAGCTTCTTCGGGGCGGCCGAAGCGGCCAAGCGGAATGTGCTTTTTGCGCGCGAGCGCTTGCGTCCAGTCTTCCCAGCTCTGGCCGGCGGACTGCGCCTGTTCGTCGCTTTCGTAACGCCGGCGCCATTGGCCCGACTCCACGATGCCGATCAGGATCGAGTTCACGCGGATGTGCTCGGGCGCGAGTTCGACGGCGAGCGACTTGATGAGACTGAGCACGCCCGCGCGCGCGGACGAGGTCGCGACCATATGCGGCTCGGGCTGCAACGCGAGCAGCGAGTTCACGCAGACAATCGCGGCGTTGCCTGCTCCGTTGCCTGCGCCGTTGCCTGTCCTGGCGGCATCGCGCAGCAACGGCAAAAACGCGCGTGTCGGGCGGATGATGCTGAAATACTTGAGGTCGAGTTCTTCGCGCCACGCTTCGTCCGACGTATCGGCGAAAGTGGAAACGCGACCTTGGCCCGCGTTGTTCACGAGCATGTCGGCGCGGCCAAAGCGCTTTTCGACTTCGCCTGCAAACGCGGCGACTTCGCCGGCGTCGAGCACGTCGCAGCGCGAAGCGAGCAATTGCGCCTGCGGATAACGCTCGCGCAGGCCGCGTTCGGCGCGAGCGAGGCGCTCGCTGTCGCGGCCGCAGATCGCGACCGTTGCGCCCGCACACAAAAAGAGTTCGGCGGTGGCAAGGCCGATGCCGGACGAACCGCCCGTCACGACCGCGACCTGTCCGGTCAAATCGAGTTGAATCATTTGATCCCCAATGCCTTCATGTAGGGCGCGCCCTTGCCTGCCGGCGCGTGCTGCCGGGCTTGCGACCCGGGCCGGTAGTTCAGGCGCTTCGAGAGTTCGCTCGCCGCGTGGCGCACCCGCTCGATCAAACCGCCGTCGAGCAGTTGCGCGTCGATGCCGGGGCGCGGAATGGTCGTCGTCACCACGGCGGCAATGCGGCCCGTGTCGTTGCGCACGGGCGCCGACACCACGGAAATACCGCGCTCGAACGACGATTCGCTCACGGCGTAGCCACGCTCGGCGTCTTCGCGAATGCGCTCGAAAAGCGCCTCGACCGTCTCCGGCGTGGAAGGCGTGAAGCGTTCCAGCCGCGGCTCGGGATAAAGCGTGCGCAGTTCCGCGAGCGTGAGATCGCCCATCAGCACCTGGCCGTGCGTGGTGGCGTGCGCGGGCAATCGCGTGCCCACGTTCACCTTCACGGAACTGAAAATGGGCGCGTGGCTCTGCGCCTTGGCGACGAATACGATGTCGCGTCCGTCGCGAATCACTATATGCGCGGTGAGGCCCGTTGCGTCGCGCAGCGCTTCGATCAGCGGCAGGCCGAGATCGGTGAGTTCGAGCGAGCTGAGGTATTCGAAGCCCAGACGCAGCACCGCCACGCCGAGACGGTAGTTGCGGTCGCGGTCGGCGCGTTCGAGAAAGCCCAGCGATTCGAGCGTTTGCAACAGCCGGAACACCGTCGTGCGCGGAATGCCGAGGCGCCGCGAGAGTTCGGGCGCGTCGAGCACCGGCTCGCGCGGCGAGAATTCGGTCAGGATGCGCAGGCCGCGCTCCAGACCCGGCACGCGATAGCTGGCGTCGTTGCGTTCTTCTTCGACGTCGGGTGTCATGCCTTAAGCTCCGTAGTACTGAATGTACCGAATGTTCGGCTGAGCGTGGATACGATCAGCGTGCTATACGCGAGCGGTTGTTCGACGTAGCCCGCGTGGCCCGCGCGCGGCACCACATGAAACGGCGCACAGGCGATCTGCGCGAGCCGCTCGCAGGCTGCGGGCGGCGTGATCGTGTCTTGCGCGCCCACCGCGACGGCCATCGGCACGTTGCCCGCGCAACGCGCGAGATCGGCGGCCAGATCGGCGTTCGCGAGCAGATGCGTGGCCTGGGCATAACCGTGCGGCACGATGCGCGCCATATTCCAGCGCACCCAGGCGCGCGCGACTTCGTCGGCGTGCGGCGAAAGCATGTTCGCGCTGCGCGTTTGCGCGAGGCCTTGTGGGCCGAGTTCGGCGAGCATGGCGAGGCGCGCGTCGCGCTTTTCGGCGCGCACGGTGGCGTCGGCGTTGCCATAGCCGCCTGCGGGCGAAATCAGCAGCAGGCCCGCCACGCGTTCGGCGTGGCCGGCGGCAAACGCGCCGGCCATGATCGCGCCGAGCGAATGCCCCACGAGCATGCAACGCGCGATTCCCAGCGCGTCGAGCCAATCCGCCAGCACGCGCACATAGTCCGCCGCAACGGGCGACGCGCTCGCGACCGGCGTGGACGCGCCGTAACCCGGCGCGTCCCACGCGAGCACGCGGCGCGCGCCGCCGAGCGCTTCGAACTGCTGCACCCACGAAGCCGCACCGGAGCCGATGCCGTGCAGAAGCACGAGCGGCAGCGCCTCGCTACCGTTTTCGGCCGCTGCTTCCCGCGCTGCTTCCCGATAACTCACGCTGCCCTCGCCCACCCGCGCGCTGCGCGGCGCAAAGCGCGCGAGCCGGGTTTCGAGCGGGGCGGCGGACAAAGCAGACGTGGGGATCGTGTCGTTCATGGCTTCGGGTTTGCGTTGCGGCTGTGCCGCTTACTTCATCTCGCGCTTGATCTTCGCGAGCGGCGAGTCGGGCGGATACGTCGGCGTGACGGGCTTCGGCGAACCGAGCATCACGCACATGAGCGCGTCTTCCTCGCCCACGTTGATTTCCGTGCGGTACACGCCCGGAGGCACCGAAATGAGGTCGCGCTCGCCCAGCACGGCTTCCCACGTCTCGCCATCTTTCTCGCAGATCACCTTCATCTTGCCGCGCAGCACGAAGAAAATTTCTTCGACGTCCATATGAATATGACTCGGGCCGATGTTGCCGGCCGGAATCACCATGGTCGAAAACGTGAAGCCGCCAGCGGGCACGGTGTTGACGTCCTTTGCCACGCCCGTGCCGCCCGTGCCCACGTAGCGCATTTGCGCGCGGCGGTACTTCGGGTCGTAATCGGCCTGGAACTTCAGCGCGTCCCAGTCGTAGCGGCGTGTTTCGAAGCGCGCCACGCGCGTGTTCATCCAGTCGTCAAAGCTCGCTTCGTCGGGACGGTCCCACGACTTGCGCTCGATATCGGCATCGGCCATGTTTTCTCCTTGGGTTCTTGCGAACCACTCTTCAGTTCTACGAAATCAGTTCATCACGAAGCCGCCGTTGACCGGCAGCAATTGTCCCGTCACGAAACGCGCAGCATCGGACAAGAGGAACAACACCGGGCCCGTCACGTCCTCGGGCACTTGTGCGCGCCGCAGGGCGCGCCCTTCCAGGTAATACGCGTGGCGCTCGGCCGGCACGTAGGCCGTGGCCTCCACTTCGGTGAGCCCGGGCGCAATGGCGTTGACGGTGATGCCGTCGGCGCCGAACTCGCGCGCGAGCGAGTGCGTCATCGCGATCACGGCGCCCTTGCTCGCCACGTAGGCGAGCAGTTTCGGCGCGCCCCACAACGCGGTATCGGAAGCGATGTTGACGATCGCGCCGCGGCCCGATTCGCGCAGCCAGCGCTGCGCCGCCGCGCACATGAGCCAGGTGCCGCGCACGTTTACGTCCATCACCGCGTCCCACGTCTGCACGCTCACTTCGTGCGCGAGTTTGCCGCCCGAGTTGGTGATCGCCGCGTTGTTGACGAGCGCGTCCACGCCGCCCATGCGCTGCGCGGCGTTATCGACGAAGGCGGCAATGCTTTCCGGCTGCGCGAGGTCGAGCGCGGCAAAGGCGACGTCGCGGCCTTCTGCGGCGAGTTGCTGGGCAAGCGCTTCGCCCGCTTCGACGAGGACGTCGCCGAAAGTCACGCGCGCGCCCGCTGCTGCGAGCGCCTTCACGAACGCCGCGCCCAGACCGCGCGCGCCACCCGTGACGATCACGCGCCGCCCGGCGAGCGCGACCTGCGCCGCGAACGTGGCGTCATGCATGGCCGTGCCCGGCGGTTTGCGCGGCGGCGCCTGGCTGGGCGCGCAACGCGTCGAGTTCGGCGAAGTGCTGCTGGGCGCGCTGGCGCAGCATGCGGCGCACACGCGTCATGCCGACGTCGTGCTGATAGAGGAATTCGTGATCGCGCGCATTCGGCGCCATGCTTTCCAGCACGTAGCGGTCTTGCTCCAGCACGGCCCAATGCAGACCTTCCAGGCGATTGCGATACATGAAGCGCCATGCGTCGCGCTGCCAGCCCTGCACCTTGCGCGTGCGCCAGAAATAGACCTGGCAGTTGTCTTCGTCCACCGGCACGGCGAAGCCGATGATGCCGAAGTTGCCTCCCGGGCCGAACTTCTTCTTGTACGGAATGGCAAGACGCATCCACAGGCAGCCGGTCTCGCCGAGTTCGACCCAGTCGAAGTTCACGTCGCGCTGGCCGATCTTTTCGAACATGAGGCCGGATTCGGTCTTGCGCACACGCATATCGGCCTGCTTGTCGCCGTCGGCCATCGAATGCGAGGTGGCGTGCAGATACGCGCCGTGCATCGGGTCCATCACATTGTCGATCGCGTACTGGTAATTGCACTTCCAGTTCGAGACGCACAAAAAGCTTGCGTACTCCTCACCAACGAGTTCTTCCGGCAATTGCAGCGGGGCAGCTTCCTTATGCGCTTCGTCGCCGAACCACAGGAACACCGCGCCGGCATGCTCCTGCGCCGGATACGACTTCACGCACTTCTGGCCTTCGAGCGGGCACGCCGAAACAGCCGGCACGTTCTGCACGGTGCCGCCGCCATCGACTTCGATGCCGTGATACCAGCACGCCACGCGGTTGCCCAGGTTCCAGCCGAGCGAGAGGCGTGCGCCGCGGTGCGGGCAACGGTCTTCGAGCGCGTGGACCTGGCCGTCCTGATCGCGCCACAGCACGATCTGCTCGCCGAGTCGCGTGATGCCGATGGGCGCGTTGCCCACCTGCCAGCTCGGCGCAACGGGATACCAGTAGTTCTTGATGCCGCGGTCGAGATAGGCGCGGATGGGATCGGCGCCGCCTGCGGCTTCAATCGTGGGGGACGTCATGTGGGGTCTCCGTATTCAGTGTTGACGCAGGCTCATTCGGCGAGCAGACGGAATTCGGTGGCAAGGCGCCCGGCGGTCCACGCCGCGCCTTCGGGCGTGCGAAAACCGATGCGGTTCAGTCCCGCCACGACTTCCTCGAGTTCGGCGGCGCCCGCTTCGAACACCTGTTCGAGTGCGTCGCCGAAGTCGTTTTCGTATTGCGTGGGCTCGGCCTTGCGCGTTTGCCACACCAGGTTTTGCGCTTCGCCCGGCTGCTCGATCACGCCCTTGCCGGCGACGTTGTTCGGCTGCGGCGCGAGCCAGGGCTTGAGCCACGGATTGAAATTCACGGGGACTTCTCGCATGTCATTCCACCTTGATCTGGATTTCTTCGCCGGCGAGCCGCACTGAGTACATCTTCAGATCGCGGCCGCCGGGCTCCTTGAGGCACTTGCCGGTCGGGATATGGAACACGGCTTCGTGCAGCGGACATTCGACGGTGTCGCCATCGACGAAACCTTGCGTGAGCAATGCGTAAGCGTGTGGGCAGACGTTTTCGAGCGCGTAGATCTCGTCGCCCACCTTGTAGATGCCGATCTCCGTGTCGTCGAGTTTGAATTCGAGCGGCACGTCCTCGGTCAGATCGCCGGCATGCCCGGCGCAGCGCCATTCTTCAGCCATTTGTCACCTTTCCCGTTCAACCGCGTTCCATATACGGAACACTAGTTCGTGTATGGTCAATTATGAAACGGTCCGCGGAAGAAAAAAACAGAAATCCCACGAGCCTGGGGAAAACACCGAGCGCTCTTCGCAAAATGACATCGCCGAGGTCATCAGGGGTGCCGTTCTGGTTGCCAAAACGCTTACGGCGCGCGTACTTACGCGCAGATGCGGCACCCGGGCTCCGCTTCGCACCTGGGGGAATCACCGTCCCAAAAAAGTGTTTTGGCGTCTCACAAGAGTGACTATACTTTCCATAGGTAGCACGTCTAGCCATATATGGAACAAACGGAGTTACCCGCGAGCGCCTGCCAACAGAAGCACGCCGCGCACTGCCATGGGTATGCCATGCGGTTTGGGTACGCCGGATCAACACCCCGGCTTTTCGTCATACGATCAGGAGTCCAAAGTTGAAGCAATTCATTGCCGCGGGGTTGACGGGCATCTGCGCCGTCTCGTCTGCATGGGCGCAGAGCAGCGTCACGCTTTATGGCAGTCTGGATGCGGGAGTGGCCTACGTGAGCAACGTGGGAGGCCACTCGAAGTGGATGATGGAGCAGGGCAACACGCAGCCCGACCGTTGGGGCCTGCGCGGCCAGGAAGATCTGGGCGGCGGACTCAAGGCGATCTTCCAGCTCGAAAACGGCTTCTACACCAATACGGGCGCGATGGCGAAGGCCAACACGCTATTCAATCGCCAGGCGTATGTGGGCCTGAACTCGGACCAGTTCGGCACGCTCACGCTGGGCAATCAAACGCCGTTTTCGTTCGACACGCTCGGACCGTTCAGCACGGCTTATCTCGCGGCGAGCTGGTACGCCTTCCACCCGGGCAATATCGACCAGTTGGCGGATACGGGCGTCGTGCCGTACAACAACTCGGTCAAATACCGTTCGCCGGTTTTTTACGGCTTCACCGCGGGCGCGATGTTCGGTTTCGGCAACACCACGAACTTCTCGACCGGCAGAACGATGAGCTTTTCGCTTGGTTATGCTAACGGTCCGTTCAAGGCCGGCGCGTCGTGGTCGAACGAGCACGACCGCTCGGTGTCGATGGCGACCACGGGCATCACTGAGTTCCAGGGCCAGCCCGCCGCCACGTATATCGCCGACAAGGTCGAGAACATGGGCGTGGGCGCGTCGTACTCATTCGGCAAGCTGCTCGTGCACGGGCTTTATACGCGCACGAAGCTGCAATCCAACGGCTATTCCGACACGTTCCAGAGCTACGACGCGGGTGCGAATTACCAGTTCACCACAGCCAACGCCGTAGTGGGCGGCGCGGCCACGTCCACGCTTTCGGGCCGCCGATGGACCCAGGCGATGATCGGCGACGTGTATTCGCTTTCGAAGAGCACGCAGGTGTATGTGAACGCGCTTTACCAACGCGCCAATTCCGAAGCCCAGGCCGCCTTCTTCACCGCAGGCGTGGCGAGCGGGCGCAATCAGGCGATTGTGCTCGCGGGCATGCACCACTCGTTCTGATCGCGGCGCTTCAGGGACCTTCGGGGACCTCAGATCGCGTGGGAATTGCGGGTGCGCGCGGCGTGCGCCGCCGTGGGGTCGCTCGCGACGGGCCGGTAATTGAGCCGCGCCGAGAGGTCGATCGCCGCGGCGCACACGGCGGCGACGAGCGGCGCGCGCTCGGCCTCGCCGATGTCCGAGCGCGGCACGGTCGCCGTGAGCGCGGCCACGATACGGCCCGACTGATCGCGCACCGGCGCGCTCACCACCGAGATGCCGGTTTCGAACGACGCTTCGCTCACCGCGTAGCCCTGCTGCGCGAACTCGCGCACGCGCGCATAGAGGTCGGCGACGGTGGCGGGCGTGCGCTCCGTGTAGCGTTCGAGCTGTTTCTCGGGGTAAAGCGTGCGCAGTTCGGCGAGTGTGAGATCGCCCATCAGCACCTGGCCGTGTACGGTGGCATGCGCGGGCAAGCGGGTGCCCACGTGGACCTTCACGGAACTGAACATCGGCTCACGCGTTTGCGCCTTCGCCACGAAAACCACGTCACGCCCGTCGCGAATCAGCAGATGGGTGCTGAGGCCCGTTGCGTCGCGCAGACGCTCCAGCAGCGGCGTGCCGAAGTCGGTGAGTTCGAGCGAACTGAGGTATTCGAAGCCAAGGCGCAGCACGGCCACGCTCAGGCGGTACTGCCGGTCGCCGTTGGCGCGTTCGATGAAGCCGAGCGCTTCGAGCGTCTGCAAGAGGCGAAACGTAGTCGTGCGCGGAATGCCGATGCGCCGCGACAGTTCGGGCGCGCCGAGAACGGGCTCGCGCGCCGAGAATTCGGCGAGGATGCGCAGGCCGCGCTCGAGGCCCGGCACGAGATAGGTGGAAGCGCCCGCGCCCTCTTCGTCCGCTTCGGCGTTCTTGGGGGCGTTCGTTGCGGCGCTCGTTTGGGCGGCGTCCGCATCGGCCTGGGTCTCCTCGGGAGGCAGCGCGTCGCGCTTGGCCGGCCCGGCGCTGCGGCGCGCGGTGCCTGTGGTTTGTTTTGTGACCATTGGCGGCTTGAATGGGTAGACCGGAGTGGACCGGGTTGGACCTTTCTTTTGACGGCGTCAATGATAACGCGAAGCGCCGCCGTGGACGCGCCAGGCAATAGCCGGCAAGGAACCATCGCGCGGCGCCGTTGCGCAACTCACTTCGCCTGCGCGATCCGGTGCAACAACTCGGCCAGCAGCAATCTCTCGCCGGGGGACAAGTCCGGCACGTCGTCGAGGCTCGCTCGCAGTGTCGATGCGACCGCAACCAATCCAGTAGGCGACGGCTGGACCGGGTCCGACAGGATCGCGGCGAAAACGGCGTCGCGCGCGGCTTCCGATACACCCTTGCGCTCGCTCGGCGGCATCTGCAGGAGCGTCAGCGTAACGCCGGTTCCCGTCGCACGAATGAGGTCCACGGCGCGCTCCTCACTGACGCGTAGCCGTCCCGCCCTCGCAATGCACCGTATGCGTTGCCGCAGCACTTCATGCCCCGCCGCGGAAGCTTCGACCATCTCGGGCGATTGCGGCGCCGCCATCAGGCCGAAGATTGCGGGATGCGCCAGCCCGAAGGCGATGTGGGTGTCCCACGCGACACGCAACTCCTCCACGGGATCGCTCGCAGGCTTTTTCCTTGCCTTGCTCGCCACATAGTCGGCGAGGGTTTTTTCCGCCACGGCCTTCAGCAATCCGTTCTTGTCGCCAAACATCCGGTAGAGCGTGGGCGCCTGCACCGATGCCGCCGCCGCGATAGCCCGGGTGGTCGCCGCCTCGCTGCCGCCTTCGGCGATCAGGGCGGCAGCCGCGGCGAGGATACGGGAGCGGGCGTCATCCGCTACGTCATCGGATAAAGGGGGCGGGACATTTTTCATCTGCCTGAGAGCTGACTAGTGATAACAGACAGATGGTAGCATTGATAACGAATAATATCGGTGATATAGTTATTTCGTTAACACTGATAACGCAGGAGAAAAGCATGATTATCGTGACGGGTGCAACGGGAAACCTGGGACGGCGAATCGTCGAGCAACTGCTTGCCCGCATGCCAGCCGCACAGATCGGCGCAGTGAGCCGCGAACCGGCCAGGGCAGCAGCGCTGCATCGCGCCGGCGTAGACGTGCGGCAGGCGGACTTTGCCGCGCCGGATACGCTTGCGGCAGCGTTCGCCGGCGCAACACAACTGCTGCTGGTGTCATCCAACGCCGAAGCCTACGGTGGCGACCCGTTGGCGCAGCACCGCGCGGCAATAGCGGCGGCGCGTGCCGCGGGCGTAAGTCGCATCGTCTACACGAGTCATATGGGCGCGAGTCCGGCATCCGCGTTTCCCCCCATGCGCAATCACGCTTCCACGGAAGCCATGCTGCGGGATTCGGGCATGGCGTGGACGGCGTTACGCAATGGCTTCTATGCGAGCACGCTCCCGATGATCGTGGGAGACGCGCCCACGAATGGCCTTCTGGCGGCGCCTGCGGACGGCAAGGTGTCGTGGACGGCGCACGACGACCTCGCAGAAGCCGCCGCCCGAATTCTGGCCAACGAGGGCTGCTTCGAGGGGCCGACGCCGCCGCTGACCGCCACCGAGGCTCTGGATCTTTGCGATGTTGCAGCCGTTCTCTCTGAACTGACCGGCAAGCAGGTGGAACGCACGGTGATAGCTGACGAAGCGCTGGCGTCGCAGATGCGCGGTCACGGCGTCCCCGATGCCGTTGTCGAAATCACGTTGGCGATGTACCGGGCGTCGCGAGCAGGGGAGTTCGCTGCAACGGATCCCGCCCTGGAACGGTTGCTCGGACGAAAGCCGGCGACTGTCGGAGATGCATTCGCAGTGTAGGAACTTTGCTAATCTTCACTTTCCGCGTGGCCCAGGCGAACGACCATGAACATCGAAGTCACCGACATGCGAAACGAGCGGGACGATGCGTTCGTTGCGTCGCAGCTCAGTGCATATAACGCGCCATTTGCCGAACGGGATTTCAAGCCGCTGCGCGTGTTCGCGCGAGAGGCGGATGGCAGCGTGATGGGTGGCTTGCTCGCGGATACCTACTGGCAGTATCTCGAAGTGCACAAACTGTGGGTCAGCGAAGCGCATCGTGGCGCGGGAAATGCCTCGCGACTGCTTTTGGCCGCGGAAAACGAAGCGCGCCGACGCGGCTGCAAGCATGCCTTTCTCGACACATTCAGTTTTCAGGCGCCCGGCTTTTACCTGAAGCGCGGCTATAGCGAGTTCGGCAGGCTGGAGGCCTTCAGCGGCAAGCACGAACGGTACTACCTGCACAAACGGCTCGACGATACTCAGGATCTGACACGCGATCGTCGTGCACGACTTTGGAAACGGTCGCTACCGTCGCCACCCGAGGCTTCTTTTTCGAGCACCATACCGGCGGCCTTGCGCAACATAAGAGTCGAAGACATCCCGGCCCTGGGTGATCTTTTCCATGCGGCTTTCCTCGGTACTGTTGACGATGGCGGTTTGACAAAAGGTCAGTACGCGTTGAAAGCAACGGCCATCCTCGGCGGCCGATACGGGGCATGGCTTCCAGAGGCGTCGTGGGCGATTGAGCAGATGGGCGGCCTCCGGTCGGCGTGCCTGGTTTCCGATTACAAACCCTACGGTTGCCCGGTTATCGCCTTGGTGGCCACTGCGCCTCCCCACAAGCGCGCGGGCGACGGCGGTATCCTGCTGGATGCAGCGCTCGCATCGCTCACAGCGCTTGGTCATCGAGAATGCTGCGCGATGATCACTGTGGGAAACCTCGCTTCAGAACGTCTGTTTGAGAGTCGGAAATTCCTGCCCTTCTGACCGAGCACTGCTATATCCGGAATTCACGGAAAAGTCGCTCCAGTTCCGCTAGCATTGCGGATAGAGACACGATCCCTGGACAGTTCGACCCATCGCTGTTCCAGGCTCCGATACGGCAATCCGCGATTCTTCCCCACTTCCATGACGGAACCTGACGCCTCGCGCCCACGCGGCATTCCAGTTTCAGGGAACCTCGAACCCGACCCGTCCAGCGACGCCAATCGCTGGATGGCTGCTGTCATCGACCATTACCGCCGCATCCTCAACAATGCGGTGGACACGGCGATCGTGACCATCGAGGCGAGCGGACGGGTGACGGGTTGGAACGAAGGAGCCCGCCGGATGCTCGGCTGGACGGAGCAGGAAATGCTCGGCCGCTCGCTGGCCTGCATTTTCCCCGAGGATGCCGGGGGCGGCTCTGTCCTGCAGGACGAAATCGCCTACGCACTCGGCGGAGGCATCGGCAGATCGGAAGGCTGGCGCGTGCGAAAGAACGGCGACCGGTTCTGGGCGGTCGGCGAGGTGAAATGCCTGCTGGACGGTCAGCCGGAAGCGGGGCTCGTCAAGGTTCTGCGAGACCGGACGGATGCTCGCGAGACGGAAATGGCGTTGCGCGCGCGCACCCAGGCACTGGAGACGCTCAACCGGGCCGGCACGGCCCTCTCGCGGGAAACCGTGCTGGGCAATGTCGTGCAGATCGTGACGGACGCGGGCGTCGAACTCACGGGCGCGGAATTCGGTGCGTTTTTTTACAACGTCACGAATGCGGAAGGCGAGAGCTACACGCTGTTCGCGATATCGGGCGTCCCGCGCGAAGCGTTCTCCCGGTTTCCCATGCCGCGCAACACGGCCGTGTTCGCGCCGACGTTCATGGGCACGGGCATCGTGCGTTCGGACGACATTACGCGCGACGCGCGCTATGGCCGCAACACGCCCTACTCGGGCATGCCCGCTGGCCATCTGCCCGTGCGCAGCTACCTCGCGGTTCCGGTCGTCTCGCGTTCGGGCGAAGTGCTCGGCGGACTGTTCTTCGGGCATTCGCGTCCGGGCATGTTTGGGCAAGATTCCGAGCGCAATCTCTCCGGGCTCGCCGGCGAAGCCGCCGTCGCCATTGATAACGTCCGGCTGTTCGAAACAACCCAGATCGAAATTGCCGAACGCCGTCGCGCCGAAGCCGCCCTCCAGAAACTGAATACCCACCTGGAGGAGCAGGTCCGGCTTCGATCGGAAGAACTGGTGAGGAACGCCGAGGCGCTGCGGCACGCCCAGAAGATGGAAGCGCTGGGCCAGTTGACGGGCGGCATCGCGCACGACTTCAACAATCTCCTGCAGATCATCGTCACGAATCTGGAGATACTGTCCCGCGGCTTGCCGGAAAGTATGGGCCGGCTTCGGCGCGCCGCCGACTATGCCATGTCCGGAGCCAAACGCGCCGGTGCGCTCACGCAGCGGCTGCTGGCGTTTGCGCGCAGGCAGCCGCTGGATCCCAAACCGTTGAACGCCGCCGTGGTCGTGCGGGAAATGTCCGAGTTGCTTCACCGCGTGCTTGGAGAAGCCGTGACGCTCGAAGCGCGGATTCCGCCGGACGTCTGGACAATCGAAGCCGACCCGAACGAACTGGAAAGCGCGCTCCTGAACCTGGCCGTCAACGCGCGCGACGCGATGCCCGCGGGTGGCAGGCTGACGATAGAGACATTCAACAGCAGCGTCGATGTCGCCGCCGCTTCGGGTCAAACCGAACTCCGGCCCGGGCACTATGTGGTGATCTGCGTGACGGACACCGGCATCGGCATGGACGCAGCCACCGTTTCGAGAGCGCCGGAGCCGTTTTTCACCACCAAGGAACCCGGCAAGGGCACGGGGCTGGGACTGAGCCAGGTCTACGGCTTCGTGAAGCAGTCCGGCGGCCATCTGAAGCTGGCGTCGAGGCCCGGCCAGGGCACCTCGGTCAGCATCTATCTGCCCCGTCACGAGACGGGCGCGGAACCCGTCGGCGATAACGAAGCTGCGCGGGTGCCGCGGGGGCGTGGAGAAGTCATCCTGCTCGTCGAAGACGACGCGCAGGTGCGCACCAGTACGGTGGCCGCGCTTCAGGAGTTGGGGTACAGCGTGCTCGAAGCTTCGAACGGAACGGATGCCATCGCCATCCTCAAACAGCAAAGCGTCCACCTCGTGATGGCCGACATGATCCTGCCGGGTGGCATGACCGGCAGGGAAGTGATCGAGCGCGCCAAGGAAATCAGGCCGGGAATCAAGGGGCTTCTGACCACCGGGTACGCGGTATCGCCAGCCCCTGCTGCCGCCCGTCCGCAGGGTGTTCTTTTCGTTGCCAAGCCATTCTCGTTGTGGGAACTGGCGAGCGCCGTACGCGCCGCGCTGGGCGGGTAGAAATCGCGGAAGCGCTCCGCTTTTCCGCGTCGGCCCGAGCGTGTACGGCGATTAACTGCGAAGCTTCACTTACTGCGGCTTTTGCTGCGGATCACCGGGCGACGGCTCCGGCGGCACGTCCCCGGGCGAGGGCTCGGGCGGCGTGTTTTCGTCCGGGATGTCCTCGTCGGGCGGGGTTGAGGGAACGTCGCTCGCGCTGCCCGTGGCTATGCGCGTCGCGCCGCCAATCGCGGGTGGGTCGCTGGCCGGAAACGTGTCCTCCACCGACCTGTCCACCTCTTTTTCGGTGCGGCCCGGGTCGCCCTTCTCAACAGTTTGCGTGTTCATGATTAGCCCCTCCTTGAGAGCCTGGTTGCACTCAAGGAAGCGCAAGCGCCATACCGGCAGTAAGGCGTGGCAGCGCGCGGGGTAAAGTCAGCATGGCTAAACATAGGCGGCCGGCTGCCGATTCAACGAGGCGACCCGTTAGCTCGTGAGACGACGGTACGCGCTCAGATGGCGAACGAGACCCTGAGGATCGCCGCGCTTTTCGAGCAGAATGGCGAGGTTGTGGTGGGCATCGGCATAGGATTCGTCGAGCGCCAGGCATCGCCTGTAGCTTTCCTCGGCGTCGCTGAACCTGCCGAGTTCTTCAAACGCAATCGCGCGATTGAAGTGCAGCACGGCGTCGTCGGGGAAGTGGGCCAGGGCTTCGTCGAACACGTGCAGCGCGTCCTCGCAACGCGCTTCCAGTTCACACAGCAGCGCGCCCAGGTCGACGTAAGCGGCATAAAAGGGTTGCGGCGATATCCCTATCGCTTTCCTGTACGCCCGTTCCGCGCCATTCGCGTCGGAGCTTCTAAGCTGCTCGCCGAGGTCGTACCACTCCTCGGACTGATGCGCCAGATTCTTCTGTGCAGGTGTCGAGTCCAGAAAGACGACATCGCCCTTGATTTCGGCGACTTCGAAGTCCAGCAGTAGCTGACCTGTGACGGCGTCCCATTGCGACGGGCCGGTTCGCACAGCCACATCGTTGCCCACCGCGGAGATTCGTATCCCGGTGAGCGGCAATGCCTCGGGCAACTCGTCTCTCAACCGTGAAAGTGCCTGAATGATCTTGCGCGGCGGAATGCGCGCCTCGCGCAATTGCAACGCCGTACGCAGCAGCACGACATCCTGGAACGTGAAGCGCCAGGCGTTCCTGGGTCCCCGCGAAGGGGTGACGAATCCTGCTGCGACGAGGCCAGAGACCACGCCCCGCGAAACGCCCAGCATGGCCAGCAATTCGCGCATCGAAATCTCGCGCGCCGCGAGTCGCGACGTCACTTGCGCGCCCGGACCCTGGCCGGAGCTTCAGCGGGCGCTTTGGCTGCGCGCGCGGGCGGCTTGCGCGTGCGGGGCGCCACCGGCAGTTCGGCGACGGGCTCCGGCAATTTGCGCTTTGGCGCAGGCGCGGCCTTCGGTTTCGCGCCCCCCTTGAGGCTCGCGCGCAAGGCGTCCATCAGGTCGATGACCTGCCCGCCGCTCGTGGATTCCACCGGCTCATGCGTGACGACCTGCTTGCCCTCGATCTTCTCGTCGATGGCCGCCAGGATGCGCTTCTTCTCCTCGTCTTCGTACGCTTTCGGATCGTAGTTATCTTCAGCACCCTGCTCGATAATCTGCAGCGCGAGTTTCATTTCGGTATCCGAAACCTCGATCCGCTCGACATGCAGGTCGGCGAGCGAGCGCACCTCGTCGGCGTAAAGCAGTTGCTGGAAGACGAGCCCATCGTCTTCGGGGCGCACCTGCACGATTCGCGTGCGTCCCTTGAAGGCCCATTTCGCCAGGGCGCAGCGGCCGCTCTGCGCAAGCGCCTGCTGAAGGAGGCTGTACGGCTTTGCGCCGCGTTTGTCGGGCGCGATGTAGTAGGCCCGATCGTAGAAGACGGGATTGATCGCCTCCTCCGGGATAAAGGCCATGATCTCGACGACATGGCTCGCCGCATCTTCGAGCGCCTTGAGTTCCTCGCTCGTAAAGACCACGAACTGGTCCCGCTCGAACTCGTAGCCCTTGTTCATGCTGGCGCGCTCGACGACATCGCCCGTCTTCTCGGATATGTATTGCTGCTTCACGCGCGAACCGTCGGGCGCGAGCATGTGGAACCGGACATCGGACGAACTCTCGGTCGCGGTGTAGAGCTTCACCGGTATCGAAACGAGCCCGAAAGAGAGCGACAGGGAGGCGATTGAGCGGGCGGCCATGGACTTCTCCTCGCGGATGTTCGCAGTCTGCACCCCGCCGACGCAAGGCGCGTGCCGCCGGGTGCCAGCGGTGGTTTCATTTTAGAAGCTTTATCGCCGATGCCAACGATTGCGCTGCCGCCCCGTAATCGGCCCACGGGTCCGCGTGCTGGAAGCTCAGGTACTCGCGGGCCGTCTGGACCGTCCACTGGGCGCCGCCCTTGAGGTCGGACAGTTGTTCCCAGGCGACGGGCATCGAGACCCCCATTCCGGCTCGCGCCCGCGCGGAAAATGCGGTGGCGGTCGTCTGCGCTTTCCCGTTGCGCAAATAGTCGACGTAGACCTTTCCAACCCGGTTCGAGGCGCCCGATGTCGCCGAAAAGCGTTCGGGTATCGTCTTCGCGAGGTGCCGCACGAAGGCCTGCGAGAACGACTTGACGGCCTCGTAACCCAGACGCGGCGCAAGCGGCACGACGACGTGCAATCCCTTTCCGCCGCTCGTTTTCAGCCAGGCCTTGAGATCCAGCTCCGACAACAGCGTCTGGACGAGGAGCGCGGCCTCCTGCACGCGCCCCCATTTCACGCCCTCGCCGGGATCGAGGTCGAAGATGACCCGGTCGGGCTTGTCGAGCCTGCGTACCGTCGAGTTCCAGGTGTGAAACTCGACGACGTTCATCTGTGCCGCCGAAAGCAGCGCGTCGACGGTGTCGACGCTCAGCAGCGGCGGATGGTTGGGCCACAGCGCGGGGTCGTGAGCGGTCAGGCCGGGCATGCCCGTTCGCTCGGCGTGCTTCTGGAAGAAC
The DNA here is from genome assembly GCF_905220295.1 of Paraburkholderia sp. J76. Classification (NCBI taxonomy): domain Bacteria; kingdom Pseudomonadati; phylum Pseudomonadota; class Betaproteobacteria; order Burkholderiales; family Burkholderiaceae; genus Paraburkholderia; species Paraburkholderia sp. J76. The sequence goes on along the minus strand of NZ_CAJMZJ010000010.1, from coordinate 122,420 downwards.
AATTCTCCCGCGATGCCGGCAGGCGCGCGGACCATCGCGACCGGGCGCGCTTTCAGGTGAGGCAGCATCCGCTCCGCGATGCTCGCGTAATAGCGAACGAGATCGGCTTTCGTGATGCCGCTCGACGGGTCGACGACGCGTTCCGGATGCGTGATCTTCAGCTTCGACTGGAGGTCCGGCATCCGCGTCTTTCCGCCCTCCCGGAAGACACCGGTTGGCGGCTTGTCGATTCGCAGCCCCCGGAACGAGGCCTGCCGGATCACGCCATCCGCGGTCCACGCCGCGAATTCCACTTCCGCCACGAGTTCGGGGCGAACCCACCGCTCGCTGCCGGCCGAGCGCCGCGACCATCGGCGCGACCGGGCGACTTCGACTTCAAAGGGTGCCGCATCGACTTCGAGGGGCGCGAGCCGCTCCCACAGGTCGCGCGCGGTCTGGGCGTCCCAGCCCGTGCCGACGCTTCCCGCGTCGCGCAGGCCGCCCTCCACGTAGTACCCCAGCAGCAGGCTGCCGACCTCCCCGTCTTTGCCGCCTCGGGCCGTGAAGCCGCAAATAACCAGTTCCTGGCGCAGGCGGGACTTCGCCTTGAGCCAGGTCTGCGTGCGCCCCGATTCATAGGGCGCGTCGCGGCGCTTGAGCAGGAGGCCTTCAAGGCCAAGTCCTGAGGCGGCCTCGAACAACTGCGCAGGCGGCGCTTCGAAGTCCTGACTGAAGCGCAGGCGCTCGCCTGCATGTTCGAGAAGCTTCGCGAGAAGCGCGCGCCTCGCCCACAGCGGCACCTGCCTGAGGTCCTTCCCGTCGAGATACACCACGTCGAACAGGAAGTACACGATGTCCTCATTCGCCTTCCCGTCTATCGCATCCTGCAGCGCAGCAAAACTGGGAATGCCGTTTCTAAGGACGGCGATCTCGCCGTCCAGCCACGCGCTCTTCAGCGGCAGCGCTTCGACCTCGGCAGCCAGGGCGGGAAACTTCGCGGTCCAGTCATGGCCGCGTCGCGTAACAAGACGCACATGGCCTTTGGCGACACGCGACAGCATGCGATAGCCGTCGAGTTTGGCTTCGGTCAGCCAATCGCCACTCGTGGGGAGGGAAGTCGCGAGCGTCGCGAGTTGGGGCTCGAGTTCGGCAGGCAACGAAGCCGGCACCGCCGCGCAAAGGTCGACGTCCTGCACTTCATGGCGCGCGGCCCTCGCCTCCCTCGGTTCGCGTTCTTCAACGAGGCCGAGCGGCCGGGCGGCAACGCTGTCGGGAAGCGCCTTGATGACATCATATTGCGCGAGCGGCTGCGCCCAGGCGTCGCGCTTCTTGAACAGCATCCACGCGTCCTGCTTGTCCTGAGGCTTCGATATGCGCACCAGTTCCCACAGGCCCGCGAGTTTCTCGCCGTGGAGACGGAACACCAGCTTGCCGGCCTTCATGCCTTCCTGAGGGTTGCCGACCGGCTCCCAGGCACCGCGGTCCCAGACGATCACGTCGCCGGCGCCGTATTGCTTCGCCGGTATCGCGCCTTCGAAGGCGGCGTAGTCGACGGGATGGTCTTCCACGTGGATGGCCATCCTCTTTTCCTTCGGGTCGTAACACGGGCCCTTGGGCACGGCCCACGAGAGCAACACGCCGTCGAGTTCGAGCCGGAAGTCGTAGTGCAGCCGGCTTGCCCAGTGCTTCTGTACGACGAAGGCCAGATGCCCATTGCCGGGCGCGGGCGTCGCATCCGGCGCGGGAGGCTCGGGCGTGAGCGCAAAATCGCGCTTTTTACGGTAGCGGGAAAGAGGCATCGATGGCGGCTCGCTTGACCTGTTTGCGTCGCAATGGGAACGCCTGAAGGGAATGTACACGCCAGCAGCGCGATGGGTAAGATGCCATTCGAGGCAGATCCGCTCAATAGCAGGCTCCGGGATTCAGCGCATTTATTTGTCATCCTTATAAACGGATCGAAACAAGCGAATTGTTGCCACGGGGGCCGAACCATACACTGAATGCATGAATTCCCGCGGACTCCAGCGTTGCCGCTTCCGCCGGGTCCCGTTCACGTATGGAGAATCCTGCTCATGAATCCCCTGAATGAAGCGTCCTTCAAGGATGCGCTTCGCAACTTTCCCAGCGGCGTGACGATCGTCTCGACCACCGACGACGCGGGCCGTCACTGGGGCTTCACCGCCACTTCGTTCGCGTCGGTTTCCATGAACCCTCCGCTCGTGCTCGTTTGTCTCGCCGAAACGGCGCAGTCGCACGCCGCCTTCGTGCGCGCCCGGCGCTTCGCCGTCAACGTCATCGGCAACGAACACAAGGACGTCGCGCTGCATTTTTCCCGCAAGCATCCCGACAAGTTCGCGGGCCAGGACTTCTGCTTCGGCACGTCAGGCGAGCCCGCGCCGCCCGTGCTTCGCGGCGTCGCGGCCGCGCTCGTTTGCGAAACGCACGAGGTGCTGCGTCTTGGCGATCATGCCGTGCTGGTGGGCGAAGTGAAGGACGTGCAAACTCACCCATCCACGCCGCTCGTGTACGTCGATCGCAGCTTTCATGCGCTCGAACGCGAAGCCGCCGAACTCGGGAGCGTTTGATCATGCAGATGCCAACCTCCCGCCAACACGTTGGCATTGCAGGCCGCGGCGCCGGGCGTATCGCGTTCATCGGCGCGGGCTGGCACCGCGATATCGTCGATCAATGCCGCGAAGCTTTCGTGCGCACCCTCTCGGAAGGCAGCGCGGCCGCCTGCGCGATAGACCTGTATGAAGTGCCCGGCGTGTTCGAGATTCCGCTGCATGCGAAACTCATTGCGCAACAAGGGCGTCACGCAGCGATCGTCGCCGCGGGATTCGTCGTGGACGGCGGCATCTACCGCCACGACTTCGTTTCGCAAACGGTCATTCAGGCGCTCATGCAGGTGCAGCTCGAAACGACTGTGCCGGTCATTTCGGCCGTGCTGACACCGCATCATTTTCACGGTTCGCCCGAGCACGTGCGCTTCTTCCGGGAGCATTTCGTCACGAAAGGCACCGAGGCCGCGCATGCCTGCGCGGCTATCGTCGGCGCGGTGCGCGAACTCAAGGACGCGCTCAAGGACGAACCCAGGGAACAGGCGCGCGGCGCCGCCCTCGATCAAGTGGCGGCGAGATCCGTCTGAGGCACGTGCAGTTGCCCCGTCATGAGCCGGCGCGCGGTGCGCACAAAACCGAGCGCCTCGAACAGGGGGCCGCCCGACGACCGGTTTCCCCCGCTTGTCCGCACGGCGACTTCCATGACGCCGAGCGGATGCGCAATGCGAATCGAATGGGCACGGCGGGCAGCTTGCGTCAGGACATCGAACACAATGGAACCTGGCACACGCGAAGCCGCCGCCGTGCAAACGGCGCCCGTGCCCGCCATGCTGTCGTGACACTTGCCGAGAAATAGCAGGCGCGCCTGCAAATCGGCCGCGCTGGCCTCGTGCCGCGCACCCGTGCGGTCCGTGTACGCCGCTGCGGGCGCCACGGCCACGAAGAGCGGCAACGCCGGCTTGCTCACGGCGCGCCAGTCTTCATAAAAGCCCATCAATTGCCCTGCTTTCGCCTGAATCTCGAAGATACGGGCGAGCGCCGCTTCGTCGGCCATCAGCGCTTCAGGCGTTTCGTCGCCACGCAAGCCCAGATCACCCGCGCGTACGAACACGCAAGGATTGGCGGCATCGCACAGCGTGGCAGGCACCGTGCCGCCGCCTTCCAGCGCAATGGAATCGGCGGCGTTTCCCGTTGGCAGCAGGCGTCCTGTTTTCGCGCCGATCGTATCGGCATAGTCCATCAGGATCGGCGCGCCGGTGCCCGGCACGCCCGCAATCGCGCAGTCGCCGCTTACGCGCGCCTTCCCGCGCGCAACGCTCACTTGAGCGACGAGCACCTTCTGCGTGTTCGTGTTGTAGATGCGAACGCGCGTGAGCGGTTCGACGGCCTTCACGAGCCCTTCATCCACGGCAAACGGGCCCACGCCCGAGGAGATGTTGCCGCAATTGCCGTCGTAGCCGATGATGTCGCGCTCGATATCGACCTGCGCGAACGTGTAATCGACATCGGCGTCATCGCGCGCGGAGCGCTTCACAATCGCGATCTTCGACGTCACGAGCCGCGAGCCGCCCAGGCCATCGATCTGCATCACGTCCGGGCTGCCCATCGCGCGCTTGAGCAGCCGGTCGCGCGGCGCGCCGGGCGCGGGCAGATCGGCCTCGTGAAAATAGAGCCCCTTGCTCGTGCCGCCGCGCATCAGGACGCAGCGCAGTGCAATCTGTTCTTCCATCGTTCAGCTCCTGTTGAATCCTGCGTCGTCGGCGAGCGGCGCGACGATCATGTCGGGCGTCGACGTTGCGCCCGTGCGTTGGCCCTGGTCGTGCGAGGCGTCGTCGAATAGCGTATCGAGCGATACGCGGGTCGTGTTCCTGCCGAAGCAGGCAACCACGAGCGACTGGAACACCACGAGCGCAGCGAGCGCGAGCGTCACGCCGGTCACGCCGCCGCCGCGCGCGTACAGCAGCGCGACGAGTTGCGGCGCGACGATCGAGGCCGCCCGCCCCGCCACGCTGGCGATACCGCAGCCGCGCAGGCGCAGCGCCGTGGGAAACAGCTCGGGCACATAGGCCGAAAAGCCCAACGTGCCCGCGAAATACATCGTCGTCGTGAGCAGCACGCCCACGGCCATCGTTGCGGCATGCGAGCCCGCGTGCGCGTACGCCACGCCGAGCACAGCCGAGAACAGCGAGGCGACAATCACGCCGCGCTTGCGCCCGATGCGGTCCGAGTAGCGCCCCGCAATCGCGACGCCCGCGAGGCTGCCCGACGCCATCAGCGAAGAGAAGGCCAGCGACGCATGGATCGACATGCCGCCGCGCACGAGAAATGTGGGCAGCCAGATGACGAAGCCATAAACGCCCACGAGCCCGACCACATTGAGCGTCACCCCAACGAAAGTCGAGGCGAGCAACGGCGGCCGGAACAGTTCGCGCGTACGCCGGTGCGGCCCGGTTTGTGCCGCCCTGGCCAGCGGCGCGATAGCGGGCAACGCCTGTCCCGTTTCGCGCGCAACGATCGCTTCGATGCGCGAAACGGTCGCGTCGGCTTCCTCGTGGCGTCCCGCGAGTTCGAGCCAGCGCGGCGATTCGGGCAACTGTTTGCGCAACACCCATACGACCAGTGCGCCCAGGCCCGAGAGCGCAAACATCGCGCGCCAGCCGAAGTGCGGAATGATCAGATAGCTCGCCGCCGTGGAAACCGGCAGCGCAGCGGTGGAGAGAAAGAACAGCACCGCGTTCCACTTGCCGCGCGTGGCGGGCGGCACGAGTTCGGAGATCGTGGCGTAGCCCACCACGATCTCCGCGCCCAAGCCGATACCCATCACGAAGCGCAACACGATGAGCCAGTTCATGGAAGGCGCGAACGCCGCCGCGACGGACATCGCGCCGAACAGCAGCAGGTTGAACTGGAACGTGAAGCGGCGGCCAAAGCGGTCGCCGCTCCAGCCCGCGAGAAACGCGCCGATGAGCGCACCGAACGCGCCCGCCGAAACGAAGCTCGCATTGGTCGCCATGCTCGCCCAGCCCGAAACCGTGAGCGCCACCATCACGCCGCCGGCCATGTAGAGGTCGAAGGCGTCGAAGAAGAGGCCAAGGCCGATCAGCACCGCAAGACGCCGGTGAAACGCGGACGTGGGCAAGCGGTCGAGCCGTTGCGCAGCCGTATAGTGCATGTCTGTCTCCGTCTTTTTTATGGGTTGCGGCGCGTCGCGCGCCGCGATCGCGCGTGGTCGCACGACCGCCAGCCGATCAGCGAATCAGGAAATCGCAATGTCTAACAGCGGCGCATGCTGCTGCGCGCCGAAGGTGTCGCGCTCGGCCACGCTGCCTTGCGCCCAGCCGCGCTTGAGCGAAAACTTGAAGGCGCGCGCGGGGTCGAAGAACATGAAGGTCAGCAAGTCTGCCGGCGGCACGTTATAGAGCGCGCAGACGCGCTCGGGCGTGAGCGCGCCGCTTCGCTTTACCCGTTCGTACACCTGTTCGTCGTCGAAAATCACGTCGAAGGTGATTTCGAACGGCCCGGAATTCTTGCTGCGCACGACCTGCGCGAGTTCTCTCAAAGTTGACACGTTGCGTCCTCAACGATATGGGCGGGAAAGAGTTCGGTGGGCGACTCGACTTCCATCAGGTGATAGATCGAGAAGCGGCACACGGGGCCAATCGGATTCTCCGGCGGATTGAGGGGTATCGCGAAGTTGCCGCCCGTAGCCAGTTGCCCCGGATAAGGCATATGCAGCACCGCCACGCGCGCCTGGCTGCAAATGGCGTTGGCGAGCCGCTGGGTCTGGGCCGTGACTTCGGCGAGCAACCCTACTTCGTGCGGCACGCGTTCTTTCAGGGGTTCAAGCTCGCCCATCACACCGTTGCGACCGTACACGTGAAAGTGCAACTGCGCCGCGCCGGTGCGCAATTCGTCGAACACGGCAGCGAGGCGCTCGCGCACGCGCGCCAGAAAGCCGTCTATCTGCCCAACGAGAATCGGGTCGCGTATCCCGCCGATAAAGATCGTGCGGTAGCCAACCAGCGCTGCGCCTTCGAGCTTCACCTGATACTGCGGGGAGGGCACGAATGCGCTGCCGCTCACGCGCACGGTGCGCGCGTCGAGCTGCTCGTAACGCGAACCGCTCAGGTCCAGCACGCCGCCGGGGCCGGGCAAACGGTCGGGGCGCGTCTTCTCGTAGAGCGTGTGCGCCGCGACGGACGCCGTCGTGCAGCGCTCGTGCGGGCTCATCGGTTCGAGATCGAAACTGTCGCGCCGCACGGTTGCAAGAATCACGCGCCCCTTCGGCTCCGCGCACAGGCCGCCGCATTCCATGATCTTGCCCATGTGCCAGTACACGCCGGGGTCGATATCGTGGAGCATGCAAAGCGCGGCAAACGGCGCGGGGTCGTAGGCACGGCCCGCGATCACGACGTCTACGTCCGGATGCGCGCGCAGCACCTCGTGGATCGGCTCGGCGCCCATCTGCGCGACGATGTGTGTGGACGATTCGATGTCGGCGAGCGTGAGCGACGGCGCCGACGCGCACGGCTCGATGCGCCCCGCCTCATGGCGCGCGCGCACGACCGCCGCATCGACATCGGCGTAGATCGCGGCGATCTTCAGCGGCCGCCCGAATTCGCGCGCAAGCGTGCGCACCTGCTCGACCATCGCGTCGACATGCGCGCCGATGCCAGGGCCGCCTGCCGAGCCGATCAGAAGCGGAATGCGCCGCTGCGAAACGGCCTGCACCAGGAGGCGTAAATCGCGCTCATAGGCGTCGGGTTTCACGAGCGTTTCGGCGAGTCCAAGCTGGTACGGGCCGGGATCGGTCGAACCCGAATCGACCACGATCGCGTCGGCGCCCGCCTCGATGCCGCGCCAGAAGTCGTCGGCCGGAATGCCGTAGCCGAGCATGCCGACGGGCGTGAGAATGCGGACCTCTCCTTCGACACGCGGCTTCATGCGGTTTTCCTCCATGCGCGCGGCGCCGGGCGAGCGATGCCGAGCGTATCGCGCAGCGTCTCGCCCGTGTATTCCTTGCGATACAACCCGCGCCGCTGAAGCTCCGGCACGAGCAGGCGCACCACGTCTTCGTAGGAACCCGGCACGGAAAGCGCCTGAACCACGAAGCCATCGCAGGCGCTTTCGAACCATTCCTGCATTTCGTCGGCCACCTGCTTTGGAGTGCCAACGAAAACGGGACCCTCGTGCACGGTGCCGCGCCCGGATTGCTCGACGAAATCGCGCACGCTCGGATTCTTCTTGCCGCTCTTCTGGATCACGCGGTCGCGCAGGCTGTGCCACGACACGGACGCCAGTTCGGCGTCGGTAAAAGGCGCTTCGTACGGGCGCGTCGAAAAGTCCACGTTCAACACTTCGCACAGCAGCGCGAGCGAGTCGATCGGCTTCGCGAGCGAGGCGACCATTTCGTACTCGTCGCGCGCCTGAGCTTCGCTTGCGGCAACCACGATCTTGACAGCGGGTGCGACCTTCACCGCTTCTGCATCGCGTCCCGCCTCGCGCAGCGACTCCTTGAACTGCGCGTAAAGCTTGCGGCCCGCTTCCAGATTCGGATACGCCGCGAACACCAGTTCGGCCCAGCGCGCGGCGAACGCCATGCCCCGCCCGCTCTGCCCCGCCTGCAACAGCACGGGATGGCCCTGGCGCGAGCGCGGCACCGGCAGCGGTCCGCGCGACCTGAAATAGCGGCCGGCATGATCGAGACGGTGAACTTTGCCTGGTTCTGCGAAGCGTCCGCTCGCCTTGTCGACGATGAGCGCGTCGTCCTCCCACGAGTCCCAATGGCCCATCACGACTTCCATGAACTCGTCGGCGCGGTCGTAGCGCAGGTCGTGTTCGAGATGTTCTTCGCGGCCGAAATTTTCGGCCTCCGAATCGTTCAGCGAGGTCACGACGTTCCAGGCCACGCGGCCCTTCGTCATGAGATCGAGCGTGGCGAACAGGCGCGCGACGTGAAAAGGCTCGTAGTAGGTCGTGGAATAAGTCGCGCCAAGGCCGAGCCGCGAGGTGGCGCCCGCCATGGCCATGAGTATCGGGGTCGGGTCCATCTTCACCGCGCGCACGCCGTGCTCCACAGTCGCGCGATGATCGTTGCCGTAGATGTCTGGCATGGCAAGGCGGTCGTCGAAAAACGCCATGTCGAACTTGCCGTCTTCGAGCGTGCGCGCGATGCGTTGATAGTATTCGGGAGTCAGAAAGTCGCTCGCACTCGCGGGATGGCGCCAGGAGCCGACATAATTCGAGCAGTTCTGCGCCTGCAGGAAGGCAATCAGGCTCATCTGGCGGGAAGGGCTTGCTTTCATGATGGATGCTTGTGGGGGGAAGGTGAGGTGGTGTTGCGGTGCATGCCGCGCCAATTCATTGTTCGGGATTCCCCGCGCTTGAACAAATCACAAGCGTCAATACACTTATAAGCCTTGCTGATAGACCCCGTTCCCTCTATGCCCACGCCCCCCAAACCCAACGGGCGCACCCATGCATCGCCGTTGCTCAACCTCGATCTCGCGGAACTGGAAACGTTCGTCGCCGTGGCCGAAGCCGGAAGCTTCAGCGCGGCCGCGCAGCAGTTGTGCGTCACGCAGCCCGCCGTGACCGGCCGCGTGCGCCGGCTCGAAACCACGCTCGGCACGACTCTGCTGCACAGAACGACGCGGCGCGTGGAAACGACGGAACACGGCGCACGGCTGCTCGACGAAGCCAATCACGCGTTGCGCGGCCTGCGCGCCGTCGTTGCGGGGTTTCAGGAGGAAGCGCGTCTCGCGCGGCAGCGTGTTGCCGTCGCGGCCACGCCCATGCTCGCCGCGCTCGCCATGCCCGCGGTGATCCAGCGCTATTCGCAGCGCTACCCCGACGTGCAGATCGATCTGCTCGACATGCAATATCGCAACGCGCTGGAAGCAATCGACACCGGCGTAGCCGATTTCGCGCTGCTCTGCCTCGAAGCGGAAGACGAACGCTATGCGTTCGAACCGCTGCGCAGCGACGATATGGTGCTCGTCGTGCCGCCGGGGCATGCCCTCGCACAGGAGCCGCGAGTGGACGCCACCGTGTTCGTCACGCACAGCATGATGATTATCGAGCAGTACCGCGCGCTGTGCGATCGCATCGACGCAATACTCGGCTCGCGCGGTCTCTCGCTCGCGCCGGTACGCGTGGTCGGCAATCTCACCACGCTCGTGGGCATGCTCGAAGCCGGGCTCGGTATCACGCTGCTGCCGCGCGCCATTGCGCAGCGCGGCGATGCAAAGCGGCACGTGATCGTCGAAGTGGACGGCATCGACATGCGCCGCACCTTCGGCATCGTGCAGACTTCCGGCGCAAGGCCGGGCGTTGCCGCCGCGAGCTTCTGCCAGTTCCTGCGCGATACGTTCAGCGCTTGAGCACTCGCGCGGCCCGCGCGCGCCGCGCTCATTTTTGCGCCGCAGCCGGCGATCTATAGCAGTTCGCAATAAATGCATCGGTCTTTGCGAATTGCCCCTCTCACGTCCCTTCGCGATACTCGTTTCGTCCCCCGCGGCGCATTCGAGCGTCGCGGGCCGCCCCGCCAACAGGCGGCGTTGCGCGCTCGCGCGCCGCCGCTCGACGCACGAGGAAGCCCATGTCCGCCCCCCGCCAGATGACCCTGATTGCGTTTTTACAGGCGCAAAACTGCTCCAACTATGTCGGCTCGTGGCGCCACCCCGCCGCCGCGCCCGACTTTCTCGCGCCCGACTACTACCAGCGCATTGCGCGCACGCTCGAAGACGGCAAATTCGACATGGCTTTCTTCGACGACCGGCTCGCCATGCCCGACATCTACGGCGACGATCATCGCGCAACGGTCGAGCACGGCGTGCGCGCGGTGAAGCTCGACCCCACGGTCATCCTCACGGTGATGGCCATGGCCACGTCGAAGCTCGGCCTCGGCGCCACTTATTCGACGACCTACTACGAGCCGTACCACGTGGCGCGCCACTTCGCGACGCTGGATCTCATGTCGCGCGGCCGCGTGGCCTGGAACATCGTCACCTCGCTCAACGACTCCGAAGCTGCGAATTTCGGCCGCGACGAACATCTGGAGCACGACCTGCGCTACGACCGCGCCGACGAATTCATGGAAGTGGTCACGGGACTGTGGGACTCGTGGGCCGACGACGCGCTCGTATGCGACCGCGCGAGCGGTCGCTTCGCCGTGCCGGAGAAAGTCTCGCGGCTCGATTACAGCGGGCGCTTTTTCCAGTCGCGCGGCCCGCTCACGGTGCCGCGCTCGCGCCAGGGCCATCCGGTGCTGCTTCAGGCGGGCCAAAGCGGGCGCGGGCGCGCGTTCGCTGCGCGCTGGGCCGAACTGGTGTTCGCGTCGTATTCGAATCTCGAAGCGGGCCGCAAACAATATGCCGACCTCAAAGCATCGGTGGCCGAAGCCGGACGCGACCCCGCGCAAGTGAAGGTCGCGCCGGCGGTCAAGATCGTAGTGGGCGAGACCGGGTCGCTGGCGCGCGAGAAATATGCGTTGCTCGATTCGCTCGCGCGACCGGTGGACGGGCTCACACTGCTGTGCGAAGTGCTCAATGTCGACTTCTCGAAGCGCCCCATCGACGCGCCCTTTACCGATGCCGAACTGGCCGCCATGTCATGGCATGGCCTGCGCGACCGTGTGATCGCCGCGAGCGGAAAGCGCAATCCTTCGGTGCAGGACTTCGTGGAATTCTCGGGACGCGGCACGCTGCGCGAGGGTCCGACCTTCGTTGGGACACCGAAGCAGATTGCGGACGAAATGGAAGCGTGGTTCGGCAGCGCATGCGACGGATTCGTCGTCTCCGCACCGCTCGTGCCGGGAACCTATGAGGATTTCGTGCGGCTCGTCGTGCCCGAACTCCAGCGTCGCGGACTGTTCCGCCGCGAGTACGCGGGCGACACGCTGCGCGAAAACCTCGGACTCGCGCGGCCGGCAAGAGGCGCGTGGCAGCGCGAGCGCGGCGTCGCGGCCTGATGCGTCCCTTCTCTGTCGCGAGAACTGCGTCGAAAACTGGTTGAGAACACAATGAACCGAAACGAATTCAGGATCCTCACGCCGGTCGGCATGCTCGGCTATGGCATTCCCGCCGCGCATTTCTGGCGCGGCATCGAGAGCGGCGTGGACGCCATGGTCGTCGACTCGGGCTCGACGGACCCCGGCCCGTATCAGCTCGGACTCGGCGCGACGCTCGTGCCGCGCGCCGCCTACGTGCGCGACCTTTCGCTCATGCTCGAAGCGTGCCATCGCTACCGCGTGCCCATCTATATCGGCTCGGCGGGCGGACCCGGCATCGATGCGCACGTCGACGCGATGATCGACATCATCCGCGAGATATCGGCGCGCGAGGGCTACCGCTTCAACGTGGCAGCGATATACGCCGGCGTCGACAAGGCAATCGTGCACCGCAAGCTCGAAGAAGGAAGCGTGACGTCGTGCGCCTCGTCGCCACCGCTCACCCACGACGACATCGACGCCACGACACACATCGTCGCGCAGATGGGCGCCGAGCCGTTCGTGGAAGCCATGCTGCATGGCGGCGTGGATATCGTCGTGGCGGGGCGCGCCTACGATCCCGCGCCCTACGCGGCGCTCGGCATCGTGCATGATGTGCGGCCTGGCGTGTACTGGCACATGGGCAAGATCATGGAATGCGGGGCGAACTGCGCGCGCCCGAAAGGCAAGGTGATTGTCGCGACCGTGCGGCGCGACAGCTTCGATCTCGAGCCCATGAATCCCGCCGAAACCTGCACGCCGCTCTCGGTGGCCGCGCACACGCTCTACGAGAAAACGCGCCCCGACCGGCTGCCCGGCCCCGGCGGCGTGCTCGATCTGCGCGGCGCGCGTTACGAGCAGATCGACGAGCGCACCGTGCGCGTGAGCGGCAGCCAGTTCGAGCCGAGCCCGCGCTATGCCGTCAAACTGGAAGGCGCCGGGCCAATTGGCTATCGCACCGCCTTCATCGGCGGCATACGCGACCCCATTCTGATCGGGCAGATCGACGACTTCGAAGCGCGCATCCACGCGCATTTGCGCGCCGTGTATCCCGAGGTCGCGTCGGGGGAGGCGCGCTTCGTCTTTCACACCTACGGCAAGAACGGCGTGATGGGTGAACTCGAACCGCTGACGCAGCCCGCGCACGAACTCGCCCTGCTCGGCGAAGCAACGGCGCCCAACCAGGCGCTCGCCGACGCCATCTGCAGCAGTGCGCGCATCAGCGCCCTGCACTTCCCGTATCCTGGGCAGCTCGCGACCGCCGGCAATCTGGCGCTGCCGCTCAATCCGCCGGAAACGCCGCTCGGGCCGGTCTGCGCGTTCCAGGTCTACCACCTCATGGAGATCGATTCGCCGACCGCCCTCTTTCCGATACGTTATCTGGAGATTTAATCGCGCTTTGGATGCGAAAGCGGGCGATGCCGCGTTGGCGGCATCGCCCGTTTTGCGTGCTGTACGTGCTTCAGAAGCTATGCGTCATGCCCATCGTCGCGCCCACCGTCGTACCGTGCGGCGCATGCATCAAGCCGTCGAGCGAGAGGCCGATGTTTTCCGTGCCGTGGTTGTCGACCATGCCGACCTGCGCATAGAGCGAAGTGTGCCTGGAAAGGAAGTACTGCGTACCGAGTGCGGCCACGACCGAATGGCTGCTCGAATCGTCGCGATCGTCCACGTAGAACGCCGTGGCCGTGAGGTCGAGATACGGCAGCACGTGATATGCGAAACCGAGGTTGTACACGTTGTTGTTGCCGCCGCTGCGCACGTTCTCGCTGAACGTGAGCGGCGCCTTGTAGTTGGCGAACGACGCCTTCACCGTCACGGCCGAAAAGCTATAGCCCGCGCCGATGATGCGCGCCTCCACCGGCGCCGTGAACGGGTTGGCGTTGAATGCGGGCACGTCGCTCTGCGAAGCGTCGAGGATGGCCGCATCGATATTCAGGCCGCCGCGCGCATACTTGAGGAGCGCCGAATACTGCCGGCCCGCGACGAAATTGCCGGGCACGCCGCCCAATGCCATCAGCACGCTGGCCGAAAAGCCCGCAATCTCCGGCGAGGTGTATGAAATCGCGTTGGAATCGAAGATGCCGTTGAAACTGTTGCCCGCGTACACGACGATCGCGCTGCCGAACTGCGAGAAGCTGCGCGGATCGAGATCGAACGCCGCTTCCAGGTATGGCGAGTACTGCAAGCCGGCTTTGACCTCGCCGTAAGGACTCGCGAGCGAAACCCACGCCTGCCGGCCGAACAGATTGGTGTTCGAATTATCGAAACCGCCGTTCGCCACGCTGACGCCGCTTTCAATCTGGAATTTCGCGGCCAGTCCGCCGCCCAGATCCTCCTTTCCGCTCATGCCGAAACGCGATGGCGCGTAGCCGCTATTGATGAGCGAAAACTGCTTGCCGCCGTTATCGCCTTGCGCATTGAGCGTGCGGTTCGTGTAGAGCAGGCCCGCGTCCAGTTCGCCGTACAGCGTGACACTGCTTTGCGCATGGGCACACCCCGCCCAGCATGCCGCCACCGCAACGGCAATCGTCGCGGCACGGCGCTTTGCTGCCAGTCCTTTCATTTTGTCTCCATCGTTCGTTGTACTATGTAATAAATCAAAAGACTTCCATCCGGGCGCGAGACTTCACTGTTGCCGGTGAAGACGGCGCGCAGCGACTGCGGAAAATACCGGCCCCAAGCGACGCAAAGCCGCCGGATGGCGATGGGCCGAACGGCATGGCGCGCCGCCTTCGCAGTGAGGGCGGCGCGCGTTTTGCTGGTGAGACAAGCGGCGAAGCGCTATGAATGCGCGCTCAGGCGCTCAGGCGCGGCAAAGCTCCATGAGCGCGCCGAGCGAAGGCGCGCGATCGAGCGCGTAGACCTGAGCGATGATCTGCAAGGCACGCTCGCGCGATACCGCGCGCGACGCGTTGGCGATGAACTTCTCTTCCAGCGCCTGGCGCGGCAACGGACGCTCGGGCGTGCCAAGGCTCGTCGTCTTACGCACGCTCAGGCGTCGGCCATCCTTGAGTATCACGTTCACTTCGCCGGGGAAGTGGCGTGGGAAATCGCTTGCGGTATCGGGCACGCACCAGGTTTTTTCCGCGAGCGCGAGCACGTCGGGGGCGTCGAGCGGCTCGTCATGGAAGGTCGAAAGATCCACGCGTCCGCGCGCGAGCGCCACCGCCACCACGTACTGAACGCTGAAAAGCGCCGCATACGGATCGGCGGGGCGAATGCAGCGCTCGCGCGGTTCGGCCACGATCTTGTGCAGGGCCGGCGTAAGCGGACACTCGATACGCTCCACCTCGTCGGCGGAAAACTGGCCGCGCAGTTCGAGCGCGGCGTCCACGAAGGCGTGAATGAAGTGGCAGCACGGGTAGGGCTTGAGCGCGATGCCGAGCGTGTGCCACTCCTCGCCCAGACGATGTGTGGGCATTGCATCGCCGGACGGTACGCGGTCGATATGCGCCGAATAGAAACCGCGCGCGGCCTCGAATACCGTCGCGGGCCCCTTGAAACCGGCGCGCCCGAGTTCGACGGCCACCATGCCGCTATGCGCGGCCCAGCCCGGATGCATGCGCTTGAGCCACGACTTCTCGCCCACGAGAATGCCCGCGGCCATACTGCCGCACAGGCCCAGCGCCGAAGTCAGCGCACTTTCGTCGAGACGCGCGAGGCGCCCAGCGGCCGCCGCGGCCGCGAACGTGCCGCACAGCGCGGTGGGATGAAACGCGCGATCGTGCAGCGTGCCCGCGCCGACCCTGGCGAGACGGCAACCCACTTCGAGCGCGACGATAAAGGCGGCCAGCACTTCGCGGCCGCTCGCGCCGTGCGCCTGTCCCGCCGCGAATGCGGCGGCCATGGCCTGTGCGCTTGCGTGATAGATCGCGCCGATGTGCGTGTCGTCGAAGTCGAGGCCGTGCGCCAGCACGCCGTTGACAAGCGCCGCCGACGGCGCGGGCAACGCCGCGCCGCTGCCTAGCGCGTGCGCCTGTTGTCCGTCGCCGAGCGCGCGGGCCGCCGCGAGCACGGCGTCGCCGAAATCGAAGCGGGTGGAGGCGAGCGCAATGCCGATCACATCGAGCAAATGCTCGCGTGCGAGTTCGACGACTTCTCGCGGCATCGCGTCGAGGTCTGCCGTGAGCGCAAAACGGGCGAGGCGCGACGCTTCTGTTTGCGGCAGCGTGAGGTCGGCGGGGGCGCGGCTATTCGCGCGGCTATTCGAATCAGGTGCGGATACAGCACGTTCCTGCATGACATCGTCTCCATTGAAGTCGCGATTCTTCGCTGATTCTCCGCTGCGCCGTAGAGCAATCGCAGCGGGACGTCGAGTCATTCTTGGGGATTTCTCGCGATTGAACAAATCAGGATGTGCGATACACTTATAACGCCCGCCAACGAATCGCCTCACGTTTGTCTATGCATTCCCTCACCTCGCAGCAAGACCGGGAAACCGGCTCAACGCTACAAGGCATCGATCTGGTCGAGCTAGAAACTTTCATTGCGGTTGCGGAAACCGGCAGCTTCAGCGCCGCCGCCCAGCGACTCCACGTAGCCCAGCCTTCGGTAACAGGCCGCGTGCAGCGCCTCGAAACCGCGCTCGGCACCAAACTGCTGTTACGTACGACGCGCAAGGTCGAGACCACGCCGGATGGCGCGTTACTGCTCGAACAGGCCACGGAAGCGCTGCGCGGCTTGCGCCGCATCGTGGGCCAGTTCCGCTCGAACGCGCGTCTCGCGCGCCATCGCGTGGTCGTTGCGGCCACACCGATGCTGGCGGCGCATACCCTGCCCGCGCTTATCCAGCGCTACGCCGCGCGTTTTCCCGACGTGCAGGTAGAACTCTGCGATCTTCAATACGCCGACGCCCTCGCCGCGCTCGACGGCGGTACGGCGGACCTCGCCGTCCTCGCGCTCGAAGGCAACGATCCGCGCTATCGATTCGAAAAATTGTGGACGCGGGAAATGGCGCTCGTCGTGCCGCCGGGGCACGAGCTGGCCGGTCTGGAACGCGTGGACCTCGAAGTCCTTGCGCGCTTTCCGCTCATGGTCGTCGAGCAGTATCAGCCTATTGTCGGCCGCATACGCGAAGCATTGGCGCAACGCGGGCTTACGCTGCCGCCGGTACGCGCCGTCGCCAATCTGAACACCCTGCTCGGCATGTTCGACGCCGGCATGGGCGTCACCCTCCTGCCGCGCTCGAGCCTCACGCGATTCGGCAGCAACGAGCGCGCCGGCATCGAGATCGAAGGCGTGGACTTGCAGCGCCACTTCGGCATCGCCGTCGCGCGCCACAGCGAGCCCAACACTTCGACCTTGAGCTTCTGGCAGTTTCTGCGGGAAAACGTGAGCAGCGATTAAGCGCGGCGCCTCAGGTCCTGGGATGGCACTCGAAGCGGATCACGGAAGCCTGCTGCTGCAGCGCCTCGATCCCTTCGGTATGTTCGATGCCGAGGCTCGTTTGCATGCCGCGGCTTTCGCAGTAGTCGGTGGCTTCGCTTACCGCGCGTTTGTGGGCGCGCGCCCACGCGAGGCGCCCGCCTGTTGCCGACGCCGAAACGACATACGTACCCTGCTTGTCCGCCGCCGTGACGTCGCCGCCCGACGCGCAGCCCGCGAGCACCGCGCACGCCGCGACGCCGGTTACTACGACTTTGGACCAGGACCGGCTCGCGACGCCCGCAAGCCCTCCGGTCCCTTCGAAAATCCGCTGCATGAATCCCTCTCTCGTATGAGAGGAGGATTTTAGGGTTGTGCTATCGAAAGTCTATGCCAATAGAATGAATTCACCGTTACCGTAAAAAGAACAATCGCCTCAAGCCGGCACGCCCGCCATGGCGCGACCCGAACGCCCCCACGCCACCACGACGCCCACGCCAAGCACCGCGAGACACACGATCGGCACGATCATCGGCCCGAAGGCGGTGCCGGTGAGCTTGCCCGCGAGCGGCATGAGGTTCTGCGCGAAGAAGCCGCCCAGATTGCCGATGGAGTTGATGGCCGCAACGCTCGCCGCCGCCCGCGCGCCGGTGAAGTAACGCGGCGGCATGGACCAGAAGCACGGGTACAGCAGCGGAATGCATGCGCCGCCGAACACGAGCGCCACGAAGCGCAGCGGCGTGGAAGGCAGCAGGAGACTCAGCAGGAAGCCCAGCGTGCCGAGCGCCGCGACGATCGCCATCGCGCGGAGAATGCTTTTCGCGCGGCGCAGTTTCGACGGCAGCCACAGCAGGAGCAACACCGCCAGCGCCCACGGCAGCATGCTCAACAGCCCGTTCACGCTGCTCGACACGCCAAACGACTTCACGAGCGTCGGCAGCCAGTAAGTCACGCCATAAAGCGACGTCGACATCAGCATGTAGGTCGCCGCGAACAGCATCACGCGCGGGTCGAGCAGCGCCTTCCAGGGTTGCGCGTGTTCCGCGTGCTCGGGCTTCTCGCGCTCGTGCGCGGCCGCCACAAGCTGTTTTTCGCGCTCGTTCAGGAAGCGCGCTTCCTGGTACGACGCCGGCAGCAGTCTGAACACGGCGATACCCACAATCACGGCGGGCAGGCCCGTGGCGATGAACACCCACTGCCAGCCCGCGAGCCCCCACACGCCATTGAGGCTCAGCAGCCAGCCGCCCACGAGCGAGCCCACCATGTTCGCGAGCGCGCTGCCCAGCGTGAAGATGCCCAGCACGCGTGCGCGGTAGCTTTGCGGAAACCACAGCGTGAGGTAGTAGATGACGCCGGGATAGAAGCCGGCTTCGGCCACACCCAGCGCGAGACGCAGACCGCAGAACACCTTCATCGAAGTGGTGAAGCCCATCAGCACCGTAATCAAGCCCCAGGTGAGCATGATGCGCGCGAGCCACACGCGCGCGCCGAAGCGGTGCAGCGCGAGCGTGCTGGGCACTTCGAACAGGAGATAGCCGATGAAGAACAGCGACGACGCCAGGCCGAACGCCGTTTCGGTCATGTTGAGGCTGTGCACCATCTGCAGCTTGGCGAAGCCGACGTTTTGCCGGTCGATGAACGAGATCAGAAACATCACGACGAGGATCGGCATGAGTCGGCGCGCGATCTTCGACATGACGTCCTGCTCTTCTACGGACGGTTGATCGACGGTTGAGTTTGTATTCACCTGGTTCTCCTATGTTTATTTCTGCGTTGCCTGTGCGTGTATCTACGATGGACGGAAGTCCGCGAGCATCGCCACGAACATGTCGCTCCACACGCGCGGTTTCGCCTTGATCGTGCCCACCATGTACAGAAAATCCACGTACTCCATCAACTGCTCGGGCCACACCGAAAAGCGCGACTCCGGCGCGGCGAGCGTCTGCACCACATGCTCGCGCGAAGCGCCGAAGCCCGACGAATCCACATAGATTTGCGCCGCCGCGGCCTTGTCCTGCGCGATCATCCGGTTCGCCTCGTCCAGCGCCTGAAGGAACGCGCGTGCGAGCGCCGGTTCGGTGTCGACTAGGCGCCTGGGCGCGAACACCACGTCGAGCGTGAGCGGCCCGAGCACGTCCACCGAATTCACCACGCGGTGTATGCCCGGCTGCTGCAATTCGAGCGTCGAAAATGGCGGCGACGCGAAATGCGCCGTCACGCCGCCCTCGCGCCGGATCAGCGCCTGCATGGCCTGCGGATGCGGCATGCCCACGGTGATCGAATCGAGCTTCGCGAAGTGCTGCGGGCCGAGCAGTTTGCTCGCCACCATTTGCAGCACCACAGCCGAAAGCGAGGTGCGAATGCCCGGCACCGCAATGCGGTCGTTGGGCGTGAAGTCGTGCAGCGTCGCGATCTGCGGGCGGTTCGTGTTGAGCGAGAGC
The DNA here is from genome assembly GCF_905220295.1 of Paraburkholderia sp. J76. Lineage (NCBI taxonomy): Bacteria > Pseudomonadati > Pseudomonadota > Betaproteobacteria > Burkholderiales > Burkholderiaceae > Paraburkholderia > Paraburkholderia sp. J76. Next base: position 103,083 of record NZ_CAJMZJ010000010.1, on the reverse strand, counting down.
GCCGTGGCCGAAAGGCCGCTGATGCCGATCACCTCGACGTTCGGAATGCCGCGCGCCCGCGCCCACAATTCGATGAAGCCGGGCGCGCCCACGGCGGCGAAGTCGAGCGTGCCGGCCATCATGGCGTCGTCTACGGAATTGCCGCCGTCGAGCCTCACCCATTCCACGCTCACGTTCGCGAGCCCCTGGCGGGCCGCATGCCGTTCGAAGAGCCGCGCCTTTTCCATCACGAGCAAGGGCAGATACAGCAGGCCATAGCCCTTCGAAATGCGCACCGTGCGCGGCGCGGCCCTGAGCGGGCCGGAAGCGAGCCCCGCGGCAACGGCTGCCGCGCCGAGTCCGGCCGCGACGAGCGAGCGCCGCCGCGGCGACTTCACGCGCAGCAGCTTGCCGTCTCCAGAGGTTCGTGTCGTAATCACGTCGCTGCATCTTCCATGGTTCGCGAGATTACCGGGCGAGTCTGAGAAAATGCTGAGAAAACACGCATCATAGACCTCGGGAAAACCCGCAATCGCACCCATGAAGATTTTGGCAGGAACGGCATCATGCGCATTCTGGTGGTAGAGGACGACGCGGAAATCGGCGCGGCGGTCCGCAGCCGTCTCACGCGCCTCGGTCATGCGGTGGACCTCGAAGCGAACGGCGCCACGGCGAACAGCCTGCTCGGCGTCGAGCGCTTCGACCTGGTCGTGCTCGACGTGATGCTACCCGCCATGGACGGCTTCGCGATCCTGCGCAACCTGCGCGCGGCGGGCTCGACCACGCCGGTGCTGCTCCTCACCGCGCGCTCGGCCATCGACGACCGCGTGAGCGGCCTCGGCCTCGGCGCCGACGACTACCTCGTCAAGCCATTCGATTACCGCGAACTCGAAGCGCGCGTGCAGGCGCTCCTGCGCCGCAACAGCGGGCATGCGAACGATGTCGTGAGGCTCGGCGGTCTTGCCATCGACCGCAGCAGCCGGCTTGCCGAACTCGACGGCAAAGCGCTTTCGCTTTCGCGCCAGGAATTCGCGCTGCTCGAAATCCTCGCGAGCCGTCCGCAGCGCATTTTCCCGAAAGAGGAACTGCTGAACCAGTTATTCAGCTACGGCAACGAGCCGACCGCGAACGCGGTCGAACAATACGTCACGCGCCTGCGCAAGAAGCTGCAGGGCAGTTCGGTGGAAATCCGCACGGCGCGCGGCATGGGATATCAAATTGCCGCGCTTTGACTGGTTCCCCAAAACGCTGCTCGGCCGCACGCTGCTCTTCGTCGCGCTCGTGGTGGCGTCGGGGGCAGCGGCGCTCGCGGGCATCGCGCGCTATTACGCGGGCGTCGCTTCCGAGCGCGCCTACGATCAACTGCTTGCGGGCGCAACCATCCAGGTCGCGGAAAACCTCTACGTGCAGGGCGGCGTGCTCGCGCTCAATCCGCCGGTGGCCGCGCTTTCCACGCTCTCGCGCTATGACGTGGTCTACTACAAGGTGGTCGATGCGCGCGGCCTCGTCGTTGCGGGTTATGGCGACCTGCCCGGCCCGGCCAATACGGCGAGCGCAATGCGCGCACGCCAGGGCCCGACGTTCGCGAACGCCCGCTATCAGGGCGAGCGCGTGCGCACGGCGACCATCGGACGCTATATGCCGGACGCGCGGCCGCCCGGCTGGGCCCTCGTCACCGTCGCGCAGACCACCCACGCGCGCCAGCAACTCACGAACGATATGAGCCTGAAGGTGTGGACGCTCATTCTGCTGATGAGCGTGCTCGCCATCGGCGCAAGCGGACTTGCGATCCGGCGCGGCCTGCGCCCGCTCGCGCAGATCGAGCAAATCATCGCCGCGCGCGATCCCGCCGACCTGCGGCCCGTGGCGCACGACACGCCGAGCGAGATCAACGCGCTGATCGGCGCCATCAACGGGTTGATCGGCCGCCTCGCGGAACGCATGACGGCCATGCAGCGCTTTATCGCCGACGCCGCGCATCAGATGCGCACGCCGATTGCGCGGCTCGATGCGCAGATCGAGTTGCTCAGCACGGAGTCCGATCCCGCGCGCCACGCCGCGCGCCTCGAAGCGTTGCGCGCCACCTGTTCGGACGTGGGCCGTCTCACGGGCCAGTTGCTCAATCACGCGATGGTGATTCATCGCACGGAAGTCGTGCCGTTGCAACGCGTGGACCTGGCGAGGCTCGCGAGAGAAGTGCTGGGCCGCACGATTCCGCTTGCCGACGAACGCGACGTGAAAGTGGCGTTCGAAAGCAGCGCGCCGCAAGTGTGGATAGCGGGCGACCCCGTGAGCCTGCAGGAAGCGCTGTCGAACGTGCTGCACAACGCGCTGTTGCATGGCAAGGCCGACGATATCGTCGTCACCGTAAACGCTGCGCGGCAGGCCGTTACGCTGACCGTGACCGACAACGGCGGCGGCATCGCGCGCGAACATTGGGACGCCGCGCTGCGTCCGTTCGAGCGCATCGGCCAGGAAGGCGCGGAGCGCGCGACGGGCTCCGGCCTTGGGCTCGCCATCGTGCAGGCGGTGATGAAGGCGCACGGAGGTCGCGTAAACTTCGCGTTTCCCGCCGGGGGCGGATTTGCAGTAGTGCTGACGTTTCCCTGCGCGGAAGCCGAACCGCCTGCGGCTACGCCAACGTAGACGTCTCGCGAAAGCGCGGGAGCACGAGCATGCCGATATCGAAGCCGGCATCGCGCAGCTTCGCCGCGCCTTGGCCGCAAGCTGCGCGTCAGTGCGCTGAAGGAGGATGCGCGCGCGCGTACATGCGCAACGCGAGCCAGCACACCGCCGCCCCAAGGCCGCCCACGACGCCGCCGAAGCTGCCGATCCACGACACACCGAAGCCATTGGCGATGTGGTTGCCAAGCAGCGCGCCCGCGCCGATCCCCACGTTATAGAGGCCGGAATAGATCGAGACCGCGAGGTCCGAGGCTTCGGGCGCGAGCTTGAGCACCCATGCCTGCATGGCGAGGCCGAAGGAAACGATCGCGCCGCCCCACACCAGCGTATGAACCGACAACGTAACGATGGAGAGCGCGGCGGGAAACAGCACGAGCAGGCACACGCACACGGCAATCACGGCCGCTTGCAGGAACCGCCCCGGATCGCGCGGATAAACGCGATTGAAGCAAATGGCCGCGGGAATGCCGGCACTGCCGAACAGGATCAGGATATACGTGATGCGTTGACTGCTCTGGTTGCCCACTGCATGAATGAAGGGCTCGATATACGTATACGAAGTGAACTGCGCGGTAACGACGAGTACCGTCAGCAGATAGAGCGAAGCCAGCATCGGCTTTCGGAACAATACCGGCACGCTGCTGAACGAACCCGTTTGCTGGCTCGGCAATGCGGGCAGCATCAGGCGCAACAGCAGCAGCGCAAACGCCGCCGCGCCCGCGATGACGAAGAACGTCTGCCGCCAGCCCAGCGTTTCGCCAATCACGCGCCCGAGTGGAATGCCGGCCACCATGGCGATAGACGAGCCCATGCCGAGCATGGCGAGCGCACGGCTCTTGTTGCCGGGCGGCGCGAGCCTCACCACCAGCGAAACGGAGATCGACCAGAATATCGCGTGCGCAAAGGCAATGCCGATCCGGCCAATCATCAGCACCGTAAAATTCCACGCCATGCCGGTCACGATATGGCTGGCGACGAAGAGCGCGAATATCCAGGCCAGCAGCTTGCGGCGTTCGACGTTGCGCGTGAGCAGCATCAACGGCAGCGACGCCACCGCTACCGTCCACGCATAGATCGTCAGCATGAGGCCGACGTCGGTCGGCTCCATGTGCAGGCTCTCGCCAATGGCGCTCAGTAGCGCGACGGGCACGAATTCCGTCGTGTTGAAAATAAAGGCCGAGAGCGCCAATACGAGCACGCCCCACCAGGCGTGTCCCGAAGAAACCGGTTCAGGCGTCGACATACGAAAGAGGCGGGAATCGATAAAGGGCGATTATCGCGTATCAAGCGGATTGCCATGCCTGAACCGTACAGGAGTTCTTCCGGCCCTGCGTCTTCGCCGCCGGCTCATTGGCTTACGCGCACCATCGCGCGCCGCGCGCGCCGCCCGAACGCACAGGCGAGCGCGGCCGAAACGAAGAGCGTGGCGCTCACGAAATACAGCCCCAGCGAATAATCGCCGCTCATATCGCGCAACCGTCCGATCACCATCGGGCCGATCGTGCCGCCGATGAGGCTGCCCATCGCATTGATGATCGCAATGCCTGCCGCCGCGGCGGAGCCCGACAGAAACTGCGTGGGCATGCTCCACAGCGGCGGCTTCGCCGCGTTGATGCCGAAGTTCGCAATCGAAAGCCCGACGATCAGCACGACGGCGTTGGCGGCATGTCCGGACATCAGCATGCCGATACCGGCCGCGAGACACGCAATCGCAACGTGCAGGCGGCGTTCGTTCGTGCGGTCCGAGTTGCGCGCCCACAGCACCATCGTCAAGACTGCGAACAGATTCGGTATCGCGTTTACCAGGCCCAGTTCGAAGTAGCTGAAGCCGAAGCGGTGGATGATCATCGGCGCCCAGATGCCGACGGCGTAGAGGCCCGTCGAGGTCCCCGCATACACGAGCGCGAGCAGCAGCACGCGCGGGTCCTTCACCGCCCCCCACACGCTCGACTGGCTCTGCGCCGCCTTCGCTTCGCGTTCGCGCCGCATTTCGCCGCTCAGCCACTGGCGCTCGGCGGGCGCGAGCCACTGCGCATCTTCGGGCCGGTCGGTCAGATAGAAGTACGAAACGATTCCGAGCAGCACGGTCGGCGCGCCTTCGACGAGAAAGAGCCACTGCCAGCCATGCAGATGCGCCGCGCCCTCCAGGCTCATGAGCGCGCCGGAGATGGGCGAGCCGATCATGTTCGACAGCGGCGCGGCGGTCATGAACATCGCCGTGACGAACGCGCGATGGCGCGCGGGAAACCAGAAGCTCAGATAGAGAATGATGCCGGGAAAAAAGCCCGCTTCCGCGAGGCCCAGCACGAAGCGCAGCGTATAAAAGCTGTACGGGCCCGTAACGAACGCCGTGGCCGCGGAAAGCAGCCCCCACGCAACCATCAGCAGTGCGATCCATCGGCGGGCGCCAACGCGCTGCAACGCGAGATTGGACGGCATGCCCGCCGCGATATAGCCGACGAAGAAAATCCCCGCGCCCACGCCGAACATGGCCTGCGTGAGCCCGATGTCGTGATTCATCGTGAGTCCCGCGAAGCCGACGTTCACGCGGTTCAGAAAGCTGAGGAAATACAGCACGATGATGAACGGCGTGATGCGCCGTGAAACCTTGCGCACGACGCTCGATTCCAGCGTGGCGGCGTCCTGCGGATGGACTGCGGCAATGTTCATGGGTTGTCTCCGTTTGGGCGCACTGGCCGCGTTCGGCGGTCGCCTCGCAGAAAATGCGCCTCTGTGCCGTTGCGTGCGTTGCACGAATGGTCTGGTTATGAATGGGGGTTAGCCGCGAGGTTAGCCGAGCCGCTGCTGCGCCGGCAGGTCGATGCGGCTCCAGGGCTGCGCTGCCCAGTGCTTCGCTTCGAAGGCGTCGATCGCTTCCTGCTGGCGCAGCGTCATGCCGATCATGTCGAGCCCTTCCACGAGCATCTGCTTCTGGCGCTGGGGCAGCGAGAACGCATGGCGCTTGCCTGAAGGCGCGATCACGACTCCGTTATCGACGTCGATCGACACGTGCTTGTCGTCGCCGCTCGCGACTTCCGCGACCAGCGCCTCGATCTGTTGGGGCGGCAGCGTAACGAGCAACAGCCGGTTATTCGTCGCATTGAAGTAGAAAATCTCGCCGTAGCTCGGCGCAATCACGGCTTCGAAACCCGCCTGCTGCAGCCCCCACACCGCATGCTCGCGGCTCGATCCACAGCCGAAATTCGAGCCGCCGATCAGCACTTTCGCACCGCGATACTCAGGCCGGTTAAACACGAAAGCCTCGCGCGCCCGGCCATCGGCATCGAAACGCAAATCGTATAGCAGCCCGCGTGCGAGGCCCGATTTGTCGATGCCGAGCAGAAACTGCTTGGGCATGATCTGGTCGGTGTCGAGGTTGTTGACGGGCAGCGGCGCGGCAACGCCCGAGATCGTGAACGGCTTAGCCATGAGCAAGCTCCTTGCGAATGTCGACGATGCGGCCCGCAATCGCGGCGGCGGCGGCCATCGCGGGACTCATCAAATGCGTTTTGCTGTCGCGCCCCTGGCGCCCTTCGAAGTTGCGGTTCGTCGTCGAGGCGCAGCGCTCGCCCGGCGCGAGCACGTCGTCGTTCATCGCGAGGCACATCGAGCAGCCCGGCTGGCGCCACTCGAAGCCCGCGTCGATCAGCGTGCGCGCAATGCCTTCGCGCTCGGCCTGGTCGCGCACCATGCCCGAACCCGGCACGACCATCGCGCGCACCGTCGCGGCCACCTTGCGCCCGCGCACGACCTGGGCGACCGCGCGCAGGTCTTCGATGCGCGCATTCGTGCAGGAGCCGATGAATACGCGGTCGATCGGCGTGCCCTCGATCGGCGCGCCTTCGGCCAGACCGATGTAATCGAGCGCCTTGTGCAGCGTCGCGGCGTCGAGCCCCGCGCCTTCGGCCGCTGCGGGAATGCGGCCGTCCACCGGCACGGCCTGGTCCGGGCTCGTGCCCCACGTCACGTATGGAGCGACGCGGGCGGCGTCGAAGCGATGCTCGACATCGAAATGGGCGTGGTCGTCGGAACGCAGTTTCGACCACGCGTTGCAGGCCGCGTCGAGCGTCTTTGCATCGAGGTCGCGCACCTTGCCGGCCACGTAGTCGAGCGTCGTGCGGTCCGGCGCGATCAGCGCGGCGCGCGCGCCCGCCTCCACGGTCATGTTGCACAGGGTCATGCGCGCCTCGGCGGAAAGCGCGGCGACCGCTTCGCCCGCATATTCCACGGCGTAGCCGCGCGCGCCCTGCGCGCCGATCTTCGCGATAACGTGCAGCACGAGATCCTTCGACGTCGTGCCCGGCGGCAGCACGCCGTCCACGACGATGCGCATGTCCTTCGCGACGCGATACACGAGCGTCTGCGTCGCCAATACGTGCTCGACTTCCGAGGTGCCGATGCCGAAGCCCAGCGCGCCCAGTGCGCCGTAAGTGGTCGTGTGGCTGTCGCCGCACAGCACGACCATGCCGGGGCGAATCAGCCCGATCTCGGGCGCGACCACATGCTCGATGCCCTGCATGGCGTCGTGAATGTCGAACAGATGAATGCCTTGCTCCACGCAGTTGCGCGTGAAATTCGCGGCCTGCTTCGCGGCATCGGCAATCTCGATCGTGCGCGCGGCCACGGGCACCGGCTTGCTGGGAATCACGTGATCGACCACGCCCATCTGCTGGCGCGGCCGGCGCACGCGCAGGCCCTTCTCGCGCAAGCCCGCGAAAGCTTGCGGGCTCGTGTACTCGTTCATGATGTGCAGATCGGCGTAAAGCAGAACGTGCTCGGCGTCGATAATCGATACGGTGTGCGAATCAACCAGTTTTCGGTAAAGCGTGTGTGAGGACATGACGAAGCCCGACTAGAAAATGACGAACGAATCAGCACAGGAGAAACGGCAGCGCCCCGCCTTTCACGCCCGCGTTCCAGCGATCGGGTGGACGCGAACGCCGTCGATATCCGCCGGCGCCGGGGTGAAACCTTCGAACATGCTTGTCTCCCGAGGTTGCATGCAGTCTAATTGATGCCTTCAGCGATTGGGTTTCCGCAAAAGCAATCCGGTCGTAACTTCCAGGAACGAATCGCACGGGAGCCAAGTCGTGGATGCTTTCTCCGATCTGAATCTGTTCGCGCTCGTGGCGCGCAACCGCAATCTGGCGGCGGCGGCGCGCGAATTGGGCGTCACGCCGCCAGCGGTCAGCAAGCGGCTCGCGCAACTGGAGCAGCGCCTGGGCGTGCGGCTCGTGAACCGCACCACGCGGCGTCTTTCGCTCACGCCGGAAGGCGAGCTTTACCTCGCGAACGGCTCGCGCATCCTCGACGAACTCTCGGAACTGGAACACCTCGTCACGCGCAGCCGCGGCGAGCCGGCCGGGCTGCTGCGCGTGAACGCGTCGTTCGGTTTTGGCCGCGCGCGCGTGGCGCCCGCCGTGTCGGCTTACGTCGAGCGCTTTCCCTCGATGAAAATTCAACTGCAATTGACGGAGCGCCCGCTCAGCCTCCAGGAAGAAGGCTTCGATCTCGGCATCCGCTTCGGCGAGGTGCCCGACGCGCGCATCAACGCGCGTTTGCTGCTGAAGAACCGGCGCATCGTGTGCGCCGCGCCGGCGTATGTGACGCGGCACGGCACGCCCTCCGCGCCGCACGATCTCACGCGCCACGCGTGCATCGTGCTGCGCGAAAACGATTCGGCCTACGGCACGTGGCACTTTTCGCGGGGCAAGCGCGCGGAAACCGTGAAGGTCGACGGCGCGCTGTCGAGCAACGACGGCAGCGCCGTGCTGCGCTGGGCGCTCGACGGGCGCGGCATCGTCGTACGCTCGCAGTGGGAAATCGCCGGGCACATCGAGCGCGGCGAACTCGTGCCGCTGCTGGCCGACTGGGCGCTGCCCAACGCCGATATTCACGCGATCTATCTCGAACGCAACAAGCTCTCTGCGAAGCTGCGCAGCTTTGTCGATTTTCTCGGCGACTACCTGGGCAATACGCCCGGCGCGGAAATGACCTAGCCGCGCGTACGGGCGGCTCGCGGGTTCACGAGCCGTCTGCAAACGTCACTCGCGCCGCGAAGATTTCGGGGCCGCACAGCTTCGTCTCATCGCTCGGGCGTTCTCTCTATACTGGGTCGCGTGCTTCCCGCCTCGTTCGTCTCGTACGATTACGCGCAGGTTCCGGCACGCTCCACCCGCATTGCCCATCCCCGGCCGCCGCCACACCGACGCGCGCAGCGCGAATGCGCGCGCGGCACGCGCCGGCGTCCGTCTGCTTTGTGACGCTGTACTTTGAAACCGGAGAGTTTCCATGAGCACCTTCACCACCCGCGATGGCACGTCGATCTACTACAAGGACTGGGGCAGCGGCAAACCCGTCGTGTTCTCTCACGGCTGGCCGCTGACCGCCGACGCCTGGGACGCCCAGATGCTCTTTCTCGTGCAAAACGGTTTTCGCACGATCGCACACGACCGCCGCGGCCACGGCCGCTCCGATCAGCCCGCGAAGGGCAACGACATGGACACATGGGCCGACGACCTCGCCGACCTGCTCGACAAGCTCGACGTGAACGACGCCACGCTCGTCGGCCACTCCACGGGCGGCGGCGAAGTCGCGCGCTATATCGGCCGCCATGGCACGAAGCGCGTGTCGGGCGCGGTGCTGATCGGCGCGGTGCCGCCCATCATGATCAAGAGCGAGAAGAATCCGGGCGGCCTGCCCAAGGACGTGTTCGACGGCATCCGCAAAGGCGTGATCGCCGATCGCTCGCTGTTCTTCAAGGACCTCGCCACGCCGTTCTACGGTTACAACCGCAGCAGCGCGAAGGTCTCGCAGGGCGTGATCGATTCGTTCTGGCAACAAGGCATGCTGGGCGGCATCCTCGCGCTGCACGACTGCGTGCACGAGTTCTCCGAAGTCGACTACACGGAAGACCTCAAGAAGTTCGACGTGCCCACGCTGATCCTGCACGGCGACGACGACCAGATCGTGCCGATCGACGACTCGGGCAAACTCTCCGCGAAGATCGTCAAGGACGCGACGCTCAAGGTCTACCCGGGCGGCCCGCACGGCATGTGCACGACGATGGCCGACCAGGTCAACGCCGACCTGCTCGCGTTCCTCAACCGCAAATAACAAGGCACGTAACAGCGCGCGCGGCGTGCCCGCTCAACGCGAGCACGCCGTCAACGCTTCGACGTATTGCGCCTGCCACGCCGGGTCTTGCGCGAACGCCGCGAGATCCGCGTGCAGATCGTTCGCGTAGGCCGCCATGCACGCGCGGTTGTTCGCTTCCATGGCGCGCGGCATCACGAGAATGGCCGCAATCACGCCGCCCACCGCCAGCGCGGCGATCGCGACGCCCGTCGCCCAACGCCAGGCTTCATCGCCGCTCCCTTTTAGCGCCGCTTCGTTCATCGCTCTTCTCCTTATTGATTAGCAAGACAATCATTTGGCTTTTAAAAAAGACGCGAACGCCTTTACGCGAGTCCTTTGCGTACCTTGCGCATGGCGCTGACCGTCGATTCGAACAGGTCCGCGCCCACCTGCGCACGCAAACGCCGCGCAACGTCGGCGCTGGCGCCGTTGATCGGGCCGTCGAGCGCCGTGCCGCTCGCCGTGGGAAAGAGGCCCCACTCGCGGCCGTCGGCTTCGCCCTGGCGGCGCGCGAGCAGGTCTTTCTCGCAGAGGTTGTCCACGAGGCGCGTTGCGGTGGGCCGCGCAATGCCGAGCGTTTGCGCAACGTCGCTCGCCAGGCACCCGGGCTTCGCGAGCACCACGCGCAGCACAAAGCCTTGCGCGGGCGTGAGGCCGAACGGCGCATAGGCGGCGCTCCACTCACGCTCGACGAGACGGGCGAGCGCCGACGAATTGAAGTAAAGGCAGTGATCGAACATGAGCGAATAAGACCATGAATTGATTAGCAAGGCAACTGTTATCGCGGGTCGCAGCGAGGCTCGCGAGACAAAATTCTTATATAAGACTCGCCGATTCACTTGCGTTTTCACAAGGGTCTTTACCAGCTTGACAGGATATACGGGGTACGATCCGCAAAAGCTCTCGCCTACGGCCGAATCTGGTATATCGTGCTGCAAAGCCTTATGCAACGGGCCTCCCGCACGAAAACGTTTTCAGCCAAAGGCAGGCCGAACAAGGCAAACGTGCCGCATTTCTCATCAATTAACATGGCGCAAGCGCTTTCCACGATATGAAATACATGCACGCTTGCTCCCCGGCCGAGCGCAAAATCAGGCAAAATCCAGGTGTTTCGCCGACTGCGCGCAGCCGGTGGTGTTATCACCCCGTTTTTGAACCCCGCCAAGAAGCCGATGAGTACCCAGCAACCCACCATCATCTATACCCTGACCGATGAAGCGCCGCTGCTCGCCACCAGCGCGTTTCTGCCGATCATCCGCACCTTCGCTGCGCCGGCCGGCGTGAACGTCGAGACCAGCGATATCTCCGTTGCGGGCCGTATCCTCGGCGAGTTCCCGGAATTCCTCACGGAAGAACAGCGCGTGCCGGACAATCTGGCCGAACTGGGCCGTCTCACGCAGTTGCCGGAAACGAACATCATCAAGCTGCCGAACATCAGCGCATCGGTGCCGCAGCTCGTCGCCGCGATCAAGGAACTCCAGGGCAAGGGCTACAAGGTCCCTGACTTCCCCGAAGATCCGAAGACCGACGAAGAAAAGGCCATCCAGAAGCGCTACTCGAAGTGCCTCGGCTCGGCCGTGAACCCGGTGCTGCGCGAAGGCAACTCGGACCGCCGCGCGCCGCTCGCCGTCAAGAACTACGCGAAGAAGCACCCGCACAGCATGGGCGAGTGGAGCATGGCTTCGCGCACCCACGTCGCGCACATGAAGCACGGCGACTTCTACCACGGCGAAAAGTCGGTCACGAACGACAAGGCGCGCGAAGTGCGCATGGAACTCGTGACGAAGGGCGGCGAAACCATCGTCCTCAAGCCGAAGGTCTCGCTCCAGGCTGGCGAAATCGTCGACAGCATGTTCATGAGCAAGAAGGCCCTGCTGGCTTTCTACGAAGACCAGATGGAAGACGCGCGCAAGACCGGCGTCATGCTTTCGCTGCACGTGAAGGCGACCATGATGAAGGTTTCGCACCCCATCGTGTTCGGCCACGCCGTGCGCGTGTTCTACAAGGACGCGTTCGCGAAGCACGCCAGGCTGTTCGAGCAACTGGGCGTAAACGTCAACAACGGCCTCGTCGATCTCTACACGAAGATCGAAACGCTGCCGGAATCGCAGCGCGAAGAAGTCATCCGCGACATGCACGCGTGCCACGAGCACCGTCCGGCGCTCGCCATGGTCGACTCGGCCAAGGGCATCTCGAACCTGCACGCACCGAACGACGTGATCGTCGACGCTTCGATGCCCGCGATGATCCGCGCCGGCGGCAAGATGTGGGGCGCCGATGGCCGCCCGGCTGACACGAAGTGCCTGATTCCGGAAAGCACGTTCGCGCGCATCTACCAGGAAATCATCAACTTCTGCAAGACCAACGGCGCGTTCGACCCGAAGACCATGGGCACGGTGCCGAACGTCGGCCTGATGGCGCAGAAGGCGGAAGAGTACGGTTCGCACGACAAGACGTTCGAAATCCCGCAGGACGGCACGGCGCGCATCGTCGACAACGCAAGCAACGAAGTGCTCGACGCGCTCACGCAGGAAGTCGAGCAAGGCGACATCTGGCGCATGTGCCTCGTGAAGGACGCGCCGATCCGCGACTGGGTCAAGCTCGCCGTCACGCGCGCAAAGAACTCGAACACGCCGGCCGTGTTCTGGCTCGACCCGTACCGTCCGCACGAAAACGAAGTGATCAAGAAGGTCGAAACGTACCTGAAGGATTACGACACGAACGGCCTGGACATCCAGATCATGTCGCAAGTGCGCGCAATGCGTTACACGCTCGAGCGCGTGATCCGCGGTCTGGACACGATCTCGGTCACGGGCAATATCCTGCGCGACTACCTCACCGACCTGTTCCCGATCATGGAACTGGGCACCTCGGCGAAGATGCTGTCGATCGTTCCGCTGATGGCCGGCGGCGGCATGTACGAAACGGGCGCGGGCGGTTCGGCTCCGAAGCACGTGCAGCAACTGGTTCAGGAAGACCATCTGCGCTGGGACTCGCTCGGCGAATTCCTCGCGCTGGCCGTGTCGCTCGAAGACCTCGGCATCAAGACGAACAACGCACGCGCCAAGCTGCTCGCGAAGACGCTCGACGCCGCCACCGGCAAGCTGCTCGACAACAACAAGGGCCCGTCGCCGAAGACCGGCGAGCTGGACAACCGCGGCAGCCAGTTCTATCTGTCGATGTACTGGGCGCAAGAGCTGGCCGCGCAGAAGGACGACGCGGAACTCGCCGCTCACTTCGCGCCGCTCGCGAAGGCACTGGCCGGTAACGAGCAGAAGATCGTCGGCGAACTCGCCGCTGTTCAGGGCAAGCCGGTCGATATCGGCGGCTACTACAAGCCGGACTTCGCGAAGCTCGCTGAAGTCATGCGCCCGAGCGCGACGTTCAACGCCGCACTCGAAGCCGCTGCGAAGTAAGCAATGGAATGCGTTCCCCGCTTCGGCGGGGAACGGACTTCCCAAATGAATCGAGCCTCCCGCATCGCTGTGGGAGGCTCGATTTTTTTTGGCGGCCTTCACAGGCCGCCTGGTGCTCAAAAGGCCTAATCGTCGAGCAGCGAGAGATCGCGCACGGCGCCCTTGTCCGCCGACATCACGAGCTTGGCATAAGCCTTCAACGCCGCCGACACCTTGCGCGGGCGCGCCTTCGCCGGCTTCCAGCCGTTCGCGTTCTGCTCTTCGCGGCGGCGCGCCAGTTCCTCGTCGGAAACCAGCACGTTGATCGTGCGGTTCGGAATGTCGATGCGGATCTTGTCGCCGTCGCGCACGAGGCCGATCGCGCCGCCCGCCGCCGCTTCCGGCGAGCAGTGACCGATCGACAGGCCCGAGGTGCCGCCGGAGAAGCGGCCGTCGGTCAGCAGCGCGCACGCCTTGCCGAGACCCTTCGACTTGATGTAGCTCGTGGGGTACAGCATTTCCTGCATGCCGGGGCCGCCCTTCGGGCCTTCGTAACGGACGATCACGATGTCGCCGGCCTTGACCTTGTCGGCGAGGATGTTTTCGACCGCTTCGTCCTGCGACTCGGTCACGTGCGCCGTGCCTTCGAACACGAGAATGCTGTCGTCCACGCCCGCCGTCTTCACCACGCAGCCGTCGAGCGCGATGTTGCCCGTCAGCACGGCGAGGCCGCCTTCCTTCGAGAACGCGTGCTCGTACGAGCGGATGCAGCCTTCGGCGCGGTCCGAATCGAGGCTCGGCCAGCGGGTGTTCTGGCTGAACGCGACCTGGCTGGGAACGCCGGCGGGACCCGCCATGTAGAACGTCTTGACCGCTTCGTCCTGCGTGAGCGTGATGTCCCATTGCTTGAGCGCGTCGCCAAGCGTGGGCGCATGCACGGTCGGCACGTCGGTGTGCAGCTTGCCCGCGCGCTCCAGCTCGCCCAGGATCGCCATGATGCCGCCCGCCCGGTGCACGTCTTCGATGTGGTACTTGTTCGTGTTCGGCGCGACCTTGCACAACTGCGGCACGACGCGCGAAAGGCGGTCGATGTCGGCCATGCCGAACTCGATGCCCGCTTCCTGCGCGATGGCGAGCAAGTGCAGGATGGTATTGGTCGAACCGCCCATGGCGATGTCGAGCGTCATGGCGTTTTCGAACGCCTTGAAGCCCACCGAACGCGGCAGCACGCGCTCGTCTTCCTGCTCGTAGTACTGGCGCGCGAGTTCGACGATACGACGGCCGGCGCGCTTGAAGAGTTGCTCGCGATCCGCGTGCGTGGCGACCACGGTGCCGTTGCCCGGCAGCGAGAGGCCCAGCGCTTCGGTCAGGCAGTTCATCGAGTTGGCCGTGAACATGCCCGAGCACGAACCGCAGGTCGGGCAGGCGGAGCGCTCGACTTCGGCCACTTCGGCGTCGGAGTACTTGCTGTCGGCGGCGATCACCATCGCGTCGATCAGGTCGAGCTTCTTGACTTCGATGGCCTTCGTCACCGGATTCGCGAGGCGCGTCTTGCCCGCTTCCATCGGGCCGCCGGAGACGAAGATCACGGGAATGTTCAGGCGCATGGCGGCCATGAGCATGCCCGGGGTGATCTTGTCGCAGTTCGAGATGCAGACCATGGCGTCGGCGCAGTGCGCGTTGACCATGTATTCCACCGAATCGGCGATGATGTCGCGGCTCGGCAGCGAATAGAGCATGCCGTCGTGGCCCATGGCGATGCCGTCGTCCACGGCGATCGTGTTGAATTCCTTGGCCACGCCGCCCGCGGCTTCGATTTCGCGCGCGACGAGCTGGCCGAGGTCCTTCAGATGCACGTGGCCGGGAACGAACTGGGTGAACGAGTTGACGACCGCGATGATCGGCTTGGCGAAGTCTTCGTCTTTCATGCCGGTGGCGCGCCAGAGGGAACGCGCGCCTGCCATGTTGCGGCCGGCGGTGGAGGTTTTGGAACGGTATGCGGGCATTGTGGCTGTAGGAGAAAAATCGCAGAAAGGAAGCGGGCCACGGGAATAAGGCCCCACGCACGCCCTTGCGAACAACCTCTTGAGCTGCGCTCTGGGCAAACTTTGCGATTATCCCACAGGGATGGGGGGCGCGTTGGCGGGAGCGCTGGGCGCGGGGCTACCCAGGCGGCGCCCGCCTCAGGCTTCGCCCAACCCCTCTTGCGCAATCAACCCCAGCACCACGTCTGAAAACGCGTTGGCGGCGAGCGTGCTCGACGCATGCCGCCTTTTGAGCAGCGCGACGGTGCGCTGCGGCAACGCGGGCACGACGGGCAGCGTGACGAGCCCGCGATGCTCGCGCAGCACCGCCGAAGGCAGCAGCGTGGCAAGCGTGCCGTCCTTCACGAGCTTGAGCACCGTGCCCACCGAATTGGCCTGCAACATCACGCGCGGAATCAACTGATGCGCGCGGAAATAGGCATCGGCGAAGCGGCGCACCACGAAGTCGGGGCTCAGCAGCGCAAGCGGCATGGCCGCGAGCTGGTCCGCCGTGACCTCCGCGCGGCGTCGCGCGAGCGGATGGCGCGTGGCCACGAGCAGCGCCATGTGCTCGGCAAAAAGCGGTCGCACTTCGATTTCGTCGGAGCGCACGTCCGTGAAGCCAACGCCGAGATCGAGTTCGTCGCGCTCGAGCCCGCCTTCGATGTCTTCCAGCGGCCGCTCGCTCACTTCGAGCGCGATTGCCGGGTGCGCCTCGCGAAAACCGCGCAGCGCCGGGCCGATCAGATATTCCGCGAACGTGGGCGTATACGCGAGCCGCAGCAGGCCGCGCGTGAGGTCGCGCACCTCGTGCAGCGCGCGCTTGCCGGCGTCGAGATGCGCGAGCGCCTGGCGCGCGTGCTCGATGTACACGCGCCCGAATTCGGTGAGGCTGATGGCGCGGCCGCTGCGGTCGAACAGCGCACCGCCTAGATCGTTTTCCAGTTGGCGGATCTGCTGCGAAAGCGCGGGCTGCGAAACGTGCAGCACTTCGGCGGCGCGCGTGAAATTCTTCAACTCCGCCACGGTGAGCACGTAACGTATCGAGCGAAGCATCAAGATGGCTGTCTCCCGAATCTCTGCGGATTTTTTTCATAAGGTGCGCTTATCGTCACGATCCAAATATCGTCTTGGACGTGGCTGCGCGCCCTGAGCAAAATGGATTGCGACGGCGGCGATGCGCTGCGCGGTACGCGCGGCATTGCGCGCCGCACACCATTCTACCGGGGAGCAAACGGATGTTCGAGTCGATCGCGATGAGCGTGGCGGCGGTGTTCGCAGGCTCGTGCCTGACGTTTCTCATCGCCGTCCTGCTGCCCGAACCCGTCGCGGCCAAAGGCGCCAAAGGCGGTCTTTACGCCGGGCTCGGCAATGAAGATGAAAGTTTCGCGTGCGCGGATCAGGCGCGCACGCGCCGGTTTCGCGCGCTTAAAACATGGCGTGCAGGCGGCGGCCTCCTGCAGAGCCACGCTGAAGCCGTGCCGCGCCCCGTCAGTAGACGTCGCGCACGTAACGTTTGTCCCGTCCGAGCGCACTGACGTAGTCGTGGGCGGCTTCGGCGCTCATGCCGCCATGGGCCGCCACCGCCTCGCGGAGCGCTGCGTCCACGTCCTTCGCCATGCGGCTCGCATCGCCGCACACGTACAGGTGCGCTCCTTCCTGCAGCCACGCCCATAGCTGCGCGCCCTGCTCGCGCATGCGGTCCTGCACGTAGACTTTCTCGCTCTGGTCGCGCGAAAACGCGAGGTCGAGCCGGTTCAGGTGGCCGTCCTTGCGCATTTGCTCCAGTTCGTCGCGGTAGTAGAAGTCGGTGGCCGCGTGCTGCTCGCCGAAGAAGAGCCAGTTGCGGCCCGTGTCGCCGCGCGCCTGGCGCTCGTGCAGAAACGCGCGGAACGGCGCGACACCCGTGCCGGGGCCGACCATGATCATCGGCGCGTCGCCGTTGCGCGGCGGCCTGAAATGCGTGCTCTTTTGCACGAACACGGGCACGCTGCCCTCATGCGCACGGTCGGCGAGGAAGGTCGAGGCCACGCCCTTGCGCTCGCGCCGGCCGTTGTTGTAACGCACCGCCGAAACGGTCAGATGCACCTCGCCCGCATGCGCCTTCGGGCTCGACGAAATCGAATATAAGCGCGGCTGCAGCCGCTTGAGCATGCCGAGCAGTTCCGGCGCGCTCACGTCGACGGGGTATTCGTGGAGCACGTCGGCGAGCTGCTGGCCCCAGAGCCAGTTGCGCAGGTCGCCCTTGCGGGTTTCGTCCAGCATGGCGGCGAGGCCCCGCGAGCGCGTACGCGACGCAATGAACGCCAACGCGTCGGCGGTCGGGCGCGCTATTTCGTAGTGCTTGCCAAGCGCCTCGCCAAGGCGCATCTCGCCGTGGCCGCTCACGGCGACCGGCGTGTCGGCCGCAAGGCGCGTGAGGCCCAGCAATTCGTCCACCAGCGCAGGGCAGTTGGTCGGCCACACGCCGAGCGCGTCGCCCGCTTCGTAGTCGAGGCCCGCTTCGCTCGTCGCGAGCGAGAAGTAGCGCGTGTCTTTCGTCGCGCCCTTCATGTTCAGGCGCACGTTCTTCAGCAGCTTCGAGGCGGCCGGGCGCGCCCTGGTGGTCGCGCAGCCGGGCAGCACTTCGGGGATCGAGCCGTCGGCGGGCACGGCGTGCAGCGCCGCGTCTTCCTGCTTGATACGCACGACGATGCGATCGAGCCATGCGTCGGCGGCGCTCTGGTATTCGCTGTCGCAATCCACGCGCTCCATGAGACGCGTGGCGCCCAGCGCTTCGAGGCGTGCGTCGAGCTTGCGGCCGTGGCCGCAGAACGCGTCGTAGTTGCGGTCGCCGAGGGCGAGCACCGAGAAGCGCAGCGACGCGAGACGCGGCGCGTTTTCTGCCGCGAGCGCGCTCCAGAACCCTTCGCCGTTGTCGGGCGCGTCGCCGTCGCCAAAGGTGCTGGTCATCAGGAGTGCATATTGTGCCTTTTCGAGGGTCGCGAGCGGATAATCCGCCATGCAGGCGGTGCGAATCTCGAAGCCCGATTCCATCAGTTGTGTCGCGGATCGCTCAACGAGCGATTCGACGTTGCCCGTTTGCGAGGCCCACAGCAGCACGACTTTCGGACGCGTATGCGCGATGCGTACGCCGTGCGGTTTTTCTTCCGGCGCGGCTGACGAGGGCGGCGCGGCGGGCGGCGCCGTACGCGCGGCGGGCTCGCCGCGGCTAAAGAGACCGGCCAGCAGGCCGTCCAGCCATACCCGCGTGTCGGCGGGAAACGGCGCGTGCGCGGGCAGCGTCGGCACGCCAATGGGCTCGGCCGCCCGCAACGTGCGCAGGCCGCCCACAAAGCCCGCGAGGTACTGACGTTGCGCGTCGCCCAGT
The DNA here is from genome assembly GCF_905220295.1 of Paraburkholderia sp. J76. NCBI lineage: Bacteria > Pseudomonadati > Pseudomonadota > Betaproteobacteria > Burkholderiales > Burkholderiaceae > Paraburkholderia > Paraburkholderia sp. J76. The sequence goes on along the minus strand of NZ_CAJMZJ010000010.1, from coordinate 84,493 downwards.
TGCGGTGCGGCGACGTCGTCGAGGCCGAGCAGCGTCGAAAAGGCATCGATACGGGACATGTCGTATTCCTGAGTCGGGTTGGCGGCCCGCGGCGCGCGCCCGGTCTCGCGCGGCGTGGATGGCGGACCGACGCGCGAGAGCGCCACCGCGCAGAATTTCAGTTCGGGCTGCTGGGAAATGGGATCGACCGCATCGCTCGTGACCGCGTTGACGCAAAGTTCCTCGCCATACACGTCGTTCCAGTGCATGGGCGCGAAGCAGTTGCCGGGGCGCACGCGCTCGCTCACCAGCGCGGGCAGCACCACGCGCCCGCGGCGCGAGCGCACTTCCACGCGGTCCTTCGCGGCAATGCCGAGCGCGGCGGCGTCCTCGGGATGAATCTCGACGAAGGGCCCCGGGTTGCGCTTGTTGAGCATCGCCACCTTGCCGGTTTTCGTCATGGTGTGCCACTGGTGCTGCAAGCGGCCCGTGTTGAACACGATCGGGAACGTGCCATCGGGCAGTTCGGCCGGCGCGACATGCGGGCGCGCGAAGAACACGCCCTTGCCGTGCGGCGTGGCGAAGGCGATGCGCGGGCGCGTGCCGTCTGCGTTTTCCTTGAGCGTTTGACTCACGCCGTCGTTCACATAGCGCAGCGGATTGCGGTCGCTCGCGGCATGAGGCGCGACAGGCCATTGCAGCGGCGTTTCGCGCAGTTTCGCGTAGGTCGCGCCGCGCAGGTCGTAACCCGTCTTCGGGTTCGCGAAGCGCGTGATTTCGTCGAACACCTCGGCGGCGCTCGCGTAGTCGAATGCGTGCGCGAATCCCATTTCGCACGCCACGCGCGCGATGATCTGCCAGTCGGGCAGCGCCTCGCCCGGCGGCTCGACGGCCTGCTGCATGAGCGTCATGTTGCGCTCGGAGTTGATCATCACGCCCTCGGCCTCGGCCCAGAGCGCGCCGGGCAGCAGCACGTCGGCGTACTGATTTGTTTCGGTGTCCAGAAAAGCGTCCTGCGCGATCACCAGTTCGGCGGCCCTCAGACCCGCGACCACCGTTTGCCGGTTCGCGACGCTCGCCACGGGGTTCGTGCAAATGATCCAGCACGCCTTGATCTCGCCCGCCGCCATGCGCGAAAACATGTCGACGGCGCCTCCGCCCGCCTTCGCGGGCAGCGTGCCGGGCGCGACGCCCCACGCCGCTTCGACGAACGCGCGATCGTCTTCGGCGAGTGCCGTGCGCTGGCCAGGCAAGCCCGGCCCCATGTAGCCCATCTCGCGGCCGCCCATCGCGTTCGGTTGCCCCGTGAGCGAGAACGGCCCGCTGCCCGGGCGGCAAATCCTGCCCGTCGCCAGATGCAGGTTGCAGATCGCGTTAGTGCTCCACGTGCCATGCGTGCTCTGGTTCAGGCCCATGGTCCAGCAGCTCATCCACTCGGGCGCCTCGCCGATCATCTGCGCGGCGCGGCGAATGTCGTCAGCCGCGAGACCCGTGATTTCGGCGACCTTTTCCGGCGTGTAGTCGTCGAGAAACGCGGGCATCGCGTCCCATCCTTCGGTGTACTGTGCAATGAAACCGGCGTCCGTGTGGCCATTTTTGTGCAGCAAGTGCAGCAGGCCGTTGAGCAGCGCGAGATCGGCGCCCGGCGCGATCTGCAAAAAGAGCGACGCCTTTTCCGCAGTCGCCGTGCGGCGCGGGTCCACGACAATGAGTTTCGCGCCCGCCTTCACGCGGTCCATCATGCGCAGGAACAGGATCGGATGGCAGTCCGCCATGTTCGCGCCGATCACGAAGAAAAGGTCCGCCTTGTCGAAGTCCTGGTACGAGCCCGGCGGCCCGTCCGCGCCCAGCGAGAGCTTGTAGCCGCTGCTCGCGCTCGCCATGCACAGACGCGAGTTCGACTCGATGTTGTTCGTGCGCACGAAGCCCTTGGCAAGCTTGTTCACGAGGTACTGCGCCTCGATCGACATTTGCCCCGAAACATAGAACGAAAGCGCGTCGGGGCCGTGCGCGTCGAGCGTCGAGCGCAGGCGGCGCGCCGTATCCGCGATTGCCTGCGCGAGCGGCAGCGGCACCGGGTCTTCGTCGCGCGCGCGACGCACGAAGGCGCGCTCAAGACGGCCCGACTTGCGCAGCGCCACGTGCGCCGACGACCCTTTCGTGCAGAGGCGGCCGAAGTTGGCCGGATGCTCGGCGTCGCCGGAGATCCTCGCAACCCGGCCGTCCTCCACATGCAGGATCATCCCGCAGCCCACGCCGCAGTACGGGCAAACGCTTTTTACGCTTTCGATGCTCATGCGGTCGATCGATATCGGCTTGAAGCGGTTTCAGAGCGCGCGGCGCTTCGTGCTCGCCGCGCCGTCATGTGGGTCAGGCGGCAATCCAGACCTGACCGTTTTCCACGCGTGCGGGAAACGCGTGGACCGAGTGCTGCGGCGCTTCGATGCACTCGCCGGTAGAGAGATCGAAGTGATGCTTGTAGATGGGCGAGGCCACCACGACGCGCTCGCCGAAGCTGCCCACGAGGCCGCGAGAGAGCACTGCGGCATGCGAGTTCGGATCGTAGTTGCCGATGGCATAGACGCGCGCGGCGCCGTCGTCGACATGGAAGACGGCGACCTGCTCGCCATTCACGAGCGCACACACGCCGGTGTTCGGCACGATGTCGTTGAGCGTGCAGACGGGCACCCAGTTGCTATCGTTGCTCATTTCGTAGTCCTTGGTTCGATGAGAGGAAATCAGCAGGGGAATCAAGCGGTTTCGACGACTACGGGAATTTCAGTCAGCGACTCATAACGGGCGGCCCGGGAAACCTGCGTGCGTTCCTCTGGAGTGGCCGGGCGAATCTGGCCGCGCTCTTCGATGAAGGTCACGTGCTGGTCGCCCGCGTCGCTGTTGACGAAGTGGCGGAAGCGCCGGCGCGTTTCAGGATCGGTCACGGCCTTCTTCCATTCGCATTCGTAGGTGTCCACCACGAGCTGCATTTCCGCTTCGAGTTCGGCGCCAAGGCCAAGCTTGTCGTGCACGACCACGTCGATCAGATAATCGAGGCCGCCTTCGAGGTTGTCGCGCCACACACTCGTACGTTGCAGGCGGTCGGCCGTGCGCACGTAGAACATGAGGAAACGGTCGACGTAACGCATGAGCGTCGCCTGGTCGAGATCGGACGCGAGCAGTTCCGCATGGCGCGGCTTCATGCCGCCGTTGCCGCACACGTAAAGGTTCCAGCCCTTTTCGGTTGCGATGATGCCGACGTCCTTGCCCTGCGCCTCCGCACATTCGCGCGTGCAGCCCGACACGCCGAACTTGATCTTGTGCGGCGCGCGCAGGCCCTTGTAGCGGTTTTCGAGTTCGATTGCGAAGCCTACCGAGTCGCCCACGCCGTAGCGGCACCACGTCGAGCCCACGCACGACTTCACCGTGCGCAGGGCCTTGCCGTAGGCATGACCCGATTCGAAGCCCGCCGCGATCAGTTCTTCCCAGACGAAGGGCAATTGCTCGACGCGCGCCCCGAAGAGGTCCACGCGCTGGCCGCCCGTGATCTTCGTGTAAAGGCCGTATTTCTTCGCCACCTGCCCCACGGCGATCAAGCCTTCGGGCGTGACCTCGCCGCCCGGCATGCGCGGCACCACCGAATACGTACCGTCGCGTTGAATGTTGGCGAGGTAGTAATCGTTCGAATCCTGCAGGCTCGCGTGTTCTTTCTTCAGCACGAATTCGTTCCAGCACGACGCCAGAATGCCGCCGACCGCGGGCTTGCAGATATCGCAGCCGAGTCCCTTGCCATGCTTCGCGAGCAATTCGCCGAAGGTCTTGATGCCTTCCACGCGCACGATGTGATAAAGCTCCTGGCGCGAATAACGGAAGTGCTCGCACAGATGATTGTTGACGGCGAGACCCTGGCGCTTCATCTCCGACTTCATGACCTGCGTGACGAGCGGCACGCAGCCGCCGCACGACGTCCCGGCATTACACGCGCCTTTTACCGCCGCGATGGTCGTCGCGCCTTCGCACACGGCCGCACAAATTTCGGACTTCGAAACGTTGTTGCATGAGCAGATCTGCGCGGCGTCGGGCAATGCTTCCACGCCGAGCGCGGGCCTGGCCTTCCCGTCGGCCTGCGGCAGGATCATGAATTCCGGCGACTCCGGCAGCTCGATGCCGTTGAGCATCGTCTGCAGCAGCGTGCCGTATTCGCTCGCGTCGCCCACCATCACCGCGCCGAGCAGCTTCTTGCCGCAGTCGGACACCACAATCTTCTTGTAGACCTCGCGACGCTCGTCGGCGTAGCGGTACGAACGGCTGCCGGGCGTCTTGCCGTGGGCGTCGCCGATGCTCGCCACGTCCACGCCCATCAGCTTGAGCCTGGTGCTCATATCGGCGCCCGCGAAGGTCGACGCGTCGCCCATTAGCGCCTTCGCCACGATGCGCGCCATGTCGTAGCCGGGTGCGACGAGGCCGAAGATCTGCCCTTGCCAGAGCGCGCATTCGCCGATGGCGTAGATGTTCGCGTCGCTCGTGCGGCACTGGTCGTCGATCACGATGCCGCCGCGCACGCCGGTTTCGAGGCCGCAAGCGCGGGCGATTTCGTCGCGCGGGCGAATGCCGGCGGAGAACACGATCATGTCGGCGTCGAGATGCGTGCCGTCGGCAAACTGCATGCGGTTGGCCGCGGTTTCGCCGTCCACGATGGCCAGAGTGGTCTTCTGCGTATGCACGCTCACACCGAGCGCCTCGATCTTGCCGCGCAGCATGCGGCCGCCGTCGTCGTCCACCTGCACCGCCATGAGGCGCGGCGCGAATTCCACCACGTGCGTGTCGAGGCCCAGGTCGCGCAGGGCTTTCGCGCATTCGAGGCCGAGCAGGCCGCCGCCCACCACCACGCCCGACTTCGCCCGCGCGCCGCGCGCCTGCATCGCTTCGAGGTCCGAAATGGTTCGGTACACGAAGCAATCGGCGCGGTCGTTGCCCGCGATAGGCGGCACGAACGCCGAGGAACCGGTGGCCAGCACAAGTTTGTCGTACGAAAGCGTCTCGCCGTTGGACACCGCAATGGTGCGCGCTTCGCGATCGATCGACACTGCTTTTGCATTCAGCACGAGGCGCACGTTCTCGCGATCGAAGAAGCCGGGCGCCACGAGCGAAAGATCGTCCGCCGACTTGCCCGCGAAGAATCCGGAGAGGTGCACGCGATCATAAGCAGCACGTGGCTCCTCGCAGAGCACGGTCACTCGCGCATTGATACGGGTGTCGAGCGCGCTGTCCGCAAGGATGCATTCGAGAAACTTGTGGCCCACCATGCCATGCCCGACGACCACGATCTCCATCGCGGCGGCGCTGTTCACTGCGTTCGTTGCTTGCACCATGCTGAGCCCCTGCCAATAAAAAAGGCGTCCCGCGATACCCGCTTCTCGCGAAGCCGGATTCGGGGGACGCCGTTGCCCTGAATACGAAACCCTCGTGCGCTGCGCGACTGCTTGCAGCCGAATCTCCATTGATTCGCTATGGCACTTGCTGCGAAGTCATACGCAAGCAATGTGCCAATTGGCGACCATTCAGCGCAAGGCCCGGTCTGGCGGACCTGGACGGCTCGCGCGCGGGGCGTCTACTCGTTCGTGGGCCTGCGCATCGTGATGCAGGGCGGCACAAGGTTGGTGCTGTGCAGCACATCGGGTGTGCGCGTTGAGGGTTCCTGCGTCCGCTCGGCGCGTGCGAGCGCATACTGGTCTGGAACTTGCCTGAACCGAAGCGTCCGGCAACGACGCCGGGCAATGCAACCCAGAGCCGCGCGATGCGCGCCTCGATTCGAGCTGACTGGACAATGGCGTCCCCTCGTCGCAAGCGGCGAGCGGACGCCTTTTTGTATGGCGCGCCCGGCGTGGGCGCACGCAATACCACGCAATACGAAAGGATGACGACGATGACGACAGGCAATGAAGGCAAGGTCACGCTGCTAAGCGCAGGTCCGGGCGATCTCGATCTCCTCACGCTGAAGGCGGCGAAAGTGCTCGCGAGCGCCGATGTCGTGCTGCTCGACGATCTCGTGAACCCGGAGATCGTCACGCTCGCGCCGCAGGCCCGTGTGATCCGCGTGGGCAAGCGAGGCGGCTGCCGCTCCACGCCGCAAGCGTTCATTGAGCGCTTGATGCAACGCTATGCGCGCCGCGGCCTGCACGTAGCGCGTGTGAAAGGCGGCGACGCACTGCTGTTCGGCCGCGCGGGGGAGGAACTCGCAGCATTGCGCAAAGCGGGCGTGACGGTGGAGATCGTGAACGGCGTTTCCGCGGCATTCGCGGCGGCGGCAGGGCTCGGCGTCTCGCTCACGCACCGCGATCATTGCCAGGGCGCGATATTCGTGACGGCGCATTTGCGCGACCATAGCGAGCCCGACTGGCACGCACTCGCCGCAACGGGCATGACGCTCGCCATTTACATGGGCGTGAGCCGCATTGATTCGCTGTGCGCCACCCTCGCCAGCGCGCTCCCTCCGGCGACGCCCGCCGCCGCCGTGCAGTGGGCGGGCAGCGCTAACGAGCGCCGCGTAACGGGCACGCTCGGCACGATCGCGGCGCACGTTCGTGCGGCTGGCCTTGGCAGCCCGGCCATCATTCTCGTGGGCAACGCGATTGGCGAGGCGGCTTCGCTCAGGCTGCCTTCATACGACGAAGAGGTGCGACGGCTAAGCGCGTAAGCCTGCTGCCACGTTCAGAGGTTCGCATGGCTGCGCAACGATGGAGAGTGCGAGTCATTTTCTTTCAAGCTGCACCTTGTACCGGGAATCCACCTTTCATCAAGAATATAATTAATCGACAAAATCATTATCGAACGGTCTTTCATTTTTCGGCTGCGAAATTGATCCCGCTTTAGCATCTCTACGCTTTCATTTCGATTAGAAGCGCGAACAACAGTAAGAGAATTGCGCTTAAGCACTGTCTTTTTAACACTCCCTGACCTTCATCCTACCTAACTCCTACGCACCTCATGGAAATCCCCGATTAAATGGCGATTAACATGAAAGCCTCAGGAAGGGTTTCGTTGCCTAGAATGCAGCCATCAGCGTAGCAAACCGTTTTGAAAAACGATTCAACGTTGGGGAGACTGGCGATGCAACAATTTTTTCAGGAATTACGCCAATACCCGCTTCCAGGCGAATACGGAATTCCTCGCGAAAACAACCATAACCAGAAGACGCAGGTAAGGAACAACACGATGAAGTTGTTGCTAGTCGAGCAAAATCCGAGGCTTGCTCAATGGCTCGTCGGCCTGCTGCGCACGGCGAATTTCACTGTCGACTGCGTGGCCGACGGCGACGCGGCAGACTTCGTGCTGAAGTCCCAGCACTATGATCTCGTGCTGCTCGAAGTGCATTTGCCGGGCTTGAGCGGCATGAGCGTGCTTACGCGTTTGCGGCGCCGGCGCGACAACCTCCCCGTGCTGATGCTGGCCGCGCACGGCGAGATCGAGGACAAGGTGGCGTGCTTCAACGCGGGCGCCGACGACTACCTCGTGAAGCCTTTCGACACGCGCGAACTGCTCGCTCGCATCAGGGCGCTGATACGGCGCCAGGCGAACGACAAGGCCGCGTGCCTGAGTTGCGGCGACCTGCACTATCACACCGGCACACGCACCTTTAGCCACAACGGCGCGCCGCTGAATTTGCGCCGCCGCGAGCACTCCATTCTCGAAACGCTCATGCTGCATCAAGGCAGCACCGTTTCGAAGCGCACGCTCATGGAGAGCCTGTTCGGCCTCGATGAAGAACCGAGCCGCGACGCCATCGACATCTACATTCACCGCTTGCGCAAGCATCTCGTGAATTCGAACGCGCAGATCCTGACTTTGCGCGGCCTCGGCTATATCCTGCGCGTGAAGGACGCCGCGTTGCTCAAGCCCGACTCGGAGCCGTGCCTGGAAACTTAGGCACCCTTAATGGCTCGCGCCGGCCGGAGCGCCTTGCACGACCGCGGGCGCCATCGCCGGTTCCTGGGGGAGCGCCCATTCGAGCCAGCGTGCGCGGTGCAGCACCACCAGACCGAATGCTGCGGCGGCGATCACACCGAACGTCGCGAAGCCCATCTGGTAGCTGCCGGTGCTCTCTCTCGCCATGCCCATGACGACCGGCAAATAGAAACCGCCGATCCCGCCCGCCGCGCCGATGATGCCCGACATCAGCCCCGTGCGGCCCTGCCAGCGGCGCGCGACGAGCTGGAACGTCGCGCCATTGCCGAGTCCGAAGCACACGTAGGTGAACGCGAGCAGTGCAATGCCGGCGGCGAACGGCGGCATCCACAACGCAAAGGCGAAGTCGCACACCGAGATCGCCGCAAGCAGCACCACGAGCGCGCGCACGCCGGAGACGCGATCCGCGATCAGGCCGCCGAGCGGGCGCACCATCGCACCGGTCAGGGCGAGCAACGACATCACCACGCCGGCTTCGAGTTTCGGTACCTGGTAGAGCGAAACAAGCAGCGTCGAGATATAGGACGACATGCCGACGAATCCGCCGAACGTGATGCTGTACACGAGCATCACGACCCACGTGTCGCCTTCGGTGAGCACCGCGCGATAGTGGCGCGGCAGCACGGCAATGGCGAGCAGCGCGCCGAACACCGGCAATAGCAGCACCCCCGTCTTGCCTGCGCCGAACATGCCCGCATGCACGGCGAGCACCAGCGCGATAAGGCCGGCAAGCGTGATGCCGAACGAGCGCATTGCCCGCAGCGCGCTGCCCGACTTCTGGCCGAGATCGCGGGCCCAGAAGACAACCGCCACGGCGGCGAGCGCGAGCAGCGGCAACGCCGCGCCCGTGGCGCGCGCCCAGCCATAGTGGGCGGCGAGGCCCGGAAAGAGAAAGCCGTCAAGCACTGCGCCGATGTTGCCTGCCGCAGCGAGTCCCAGTACAAGGCCCTGCACCTTCGGCGGATAGTTGCTACCGGCCATCGGCAGCGCCACGGCGAAGCTCGCGCCGCCTACGCCGAGCAGTACGCCCAGCACGAGCAACACGGTGTAGGACGGCGTGCCTGGCATGATCAGCAATACGGCAGCGGGAATCGCCGAGAGCGCGATGCCCATCAGCGCGACACGGCGGCCATCGCAGGCCTGATACAGATTGCCGAGCGTCACGCGCAAGATCGCCGCGCCAAGCACGGGCACCGCCACGAGCAGGCCCAGTTCGGCCGGCGTCATTGCAATGTCCTTCTGGACGAACGGCGCGAGCGGGCCGAACATCACCCACACCGTGAAGCCGGTATCGAAGTACAGGAAGCACGCGATCAGCGCGCGCCAGTTACCGCTCTTGAGCGAACTTACCAGGTCTTTCACGAGGTTTCTCCCCAATAGTGTCTTTCGGGCGCGCTGCCGCGCATTTCGGATTCGCCGCTCGCGGCATCGTCATAGTTAGCAGTGCAAATCGCATCGCCAAAGGTTTGCGCCACCATGTCGCTTACCGCGACGCGCACAAAAAAAGCGTCCCGAAGCGGCTCCCCATTCACGTTGTGCCATGGAGTGCCGCTTCGGGACGCCGTTGCCCCGCTTGATCGACTGATCCCGCACACGGCGGGACGATGATGCAATTCATTGGAGCCGTCGTTGGCCCCGCCAGCGATAAAGCAATACGTATGCCACTGGCTCGCGGCCCGAGCACGTGCGACCGCGCAATGCCCGACTGGCGCGGCTTTGGCGCACGCGCCGCGCGCGTCGCGTGCGCGGCTCAATCCGCCAGCGTTCCACCAATGATGGGCTTGAGATGACTACTGCTGGTGCACCGCAGCGAAGCCCCGCACCATCGCCGGGCACCGTCGTGCCCTTCGGCGCGAGCGCACCGCGAGCGCGCTACGCTACCCAACGTGCGCTGCAAACCCCGTACGTTCCGGCGCCACCTCGGCGCGCAGCGTGAGCGCGGGGATTTCATACGCACCGCCATTCTGCTTGCGGAACGCAATGGGCGCGGTGTGCTCCAGCGCGTCGAGGCGTGCGCCGAGCGCATCACGCGTTTGCGCATAGCGCGCCTCGTCCATGCGCCCCGTCTGGTAAACGAGAAACGGCGGCAGCACGTCGTAGCCCGGGTAATACAGCACGCCGTGATGAATCGGGAAGAGAATGTCGTCGATCGGCCCGTTCACGCCGCGCGGCCCGTAGTGCGATGCCCAGCCGCCCATCGTGACGACGAGCATCGCGCGCTTGCCGGCGAGCGTGCCTTCGCCGTAACGGTCTCCCCAGCGCGCTTCGGAGTGCTCGCCCACGCCGTAGGCAAAGCCGTACGCGAAAACACGCTCCACCCAGCCCTTGAGGATGGCAGGCATGGAGAACCACCAGAGCGGAAACTGCAGGATGAGCGTATCGGCCCATAAAAGCTTGGCCTGCTCCCGTGCGATATCGCCGGCCTGAAGGCCGTTCTCGAAAGCGTGCTTCGAGTCGAGCGACGGGTGAAACAGCGCGTCGTCGCGGCGCTCAATGCTGTCTTGCGCGTCGAGCGCCGCTTTCCAGTTCATGGCGTAGAGGTCCGACACCTGCACGGCGTGACCCGCCGCCTCAAGATGCTGGATGGTGAAATCCCTGAGCGCGCCGTTGAGGGACTTCGGTTCGGGATGGGCGTAGACAAGCAGGATATTCATGGCGATGGGCTCTGTGTTCTGACACGTACCCAGCTTAGTTGGCCGGCTGCTATAGTGGAAATGAATAGCGGAAATACCAGCCATTATGTCCATTAATTTGCGCAGTCTCGATCTCAACCTTCTCGTTACGCTCGACGTGCTGCTTGCCGAGCATAATGTGACACGTGCAGCGCGGCGGCTGAACTTCTCGCAACCCGCGGTCAGCGTGCATCTCGCGAAGCTGCGGGAGGTATTGGGCGATCCGCTGTTGCTGCCCGGGCCGCGCGGCATGCAGCCCACGGCTCGCGCGCTGGCGTTGCGCGAGCCGCTGCGCGAGGCGCTCGAATCGCTCCAGCGCGCGATCGCGCCCGAAAGTCCGTTCGATCCGCGCGCCGCGCGCGACACGTGGCGCGTGGCCGCGAGCGATTACGGCGAATCCACCATCGCGCTGCCGGCGCTGCGCGGGTTGCGCGAGGCCGCGCCGCAAACGCGCCTTGCCGTGGTGGAACTCGCGCCCGCGCGCATCGCGAAGCAGGCGGCGCAGGGCGAGATCGATCTGGCGTTCCACACCACCAGCGACGCGCCCGGGAACCTGCGCCGGCGAGCGCTCTTCACCGAGCGCTACGTGCTTGCGGGCCGCGCGGGCCATCCGCGTCTCAAGCGGCGCCCGAACGTCACGCAGTTCTGCGCGCTGGAACACGTCATCGTTTCGCCCGACGGCGGCGGATTTCACGGCGTCACCGACGAAACGCTGTCGCAAGCGGGGCTCACGCGGCGCGTCGTGCTTTCCGTCCCGCACTTTCTTTTCGTCATTTCCGTACTCGAACGCAGCGACCTCGTCGCCATGCTGCCGTGGCGGCTCGTGCGCGAACGCGCGGCGTTGCGCGTGGTCGAGCCGCCCATCGAAGTGCCCGGCTATGAAATGTGCATGCTCTGGCACGAGCGCTCGCACCGCGACCCCGCGCATCGCTGGCTGCGGGAGCAGATCGCCCAAGCCGTATGACACCTAGCGAGGCCCGCGGGTGCGGCGCGCCTGTGCCACAATCCTCGTGGCGCCGCGCATGCCCTCGACTACCCTTGCGGGCCCTTTACCGCGCCGCGACGCACCAGGCCAACCACCATGAATCCGACCCATCCCGCGCGCCACGCCGACTGGCTGCTGCGCGCCGAACCCGTTGCGGGCGTTGAACGCATCGAAGCCTTCTTTCAGGGGAAGGCGTATGCGATGCATCGTCACGACACCTATGCGATCGGCCGCACGCTGGCGGGCGTGCAGAGCTTCAAGTACCGGCGCGGCACGACCCACAGTCTCCCGGGCCATACGATGGTGCTGCATCCCGACGAGCCGCACGATGGCCAGGCCGGCACCGGCGAAGGCTTTCGCTACCGCATGATCTATGTGCAGCCCGCCGTGTTCCAGCAGGTGCTGGGCGGCCGCGCACTGCCTTTCATCGAGGGCGGCGTGACGGGCGATCCCCGCTTATGGGCCGCAACCGAGGCGCTGATGCGACAGGTGTCGCAAGGACTCGACCCGTTCGAGCAGAGCGACGCGCTCGCGGAACTGGCGCACGCGCTCGCCGCAGTGGCAGGCACGCCGCCGCCGCGATCGAAGGGCGACTTCGCAAGCGCGCAGCGCGCCCGCGAATACCTCGACGCACAGTGCCAGCAGGCTGTCTCGCTCGACGCGCTCGAGCAGGCCGTGGGACGCGACCGCTGGAGCCTTTCGCGCGACTTTCGCACCTTCTATGGGACGAGCCCCTACCGCTACCTGACGCAACGGCGCCTAGACGCGGCGCGCACGATGATGCTGCGCGGCATGGCGCTCGCCGACGTCGCGGCCTGCGCGGGCTTCACGGACCAGTCGCACATGACACGCCATTTCACGAAGACCTTCGGCATCGCGCCGGCGCGATGGTTGCGCATCGCGAGTGGCGCTGCGGAGCATGCCGTCACGATCGTGCAAGACGCGCGTCGCCAGGGCGCGTAGTCTCGGCCTGGTCGATATCCACGACTTAAGCGCAATTCAGCGCAGGGAGCCGCATATGACAGCCGAACGGACAGCCACACCCCCCGCCGCGCGCGGCCAGGGCCAGACCATCGACCTGCTCGGGAAGATCGCCCTGATCGAAGGCCACTGGCAACCGCGCGTGGTTGCCGAGATGAACGACTATCAGTTCAAGGTCGTGAAGCTGACTGGAGATTTCGTCTGGCACAGCCACGCCGACACCGACGAAACGTTCATCGTGCTCGAAGGCGAGTTGCGCATCGACACGCGCGAGGGCCCTATCGTCGTGCGCGCGGGCCAATTGGCCGTCGTGCCGAAAGGCGCCGAACACAAGCCCTGCGCAATGGGCGAAGTGAAGCTCCTGCTGATCGAACCGCGCGGCGTGGCCAATACCGGCGACGGCGCACGCAGCGAGCGCACGGTGGAAAACGATCTCTGGATCTGAGCATCGCGTTCTTCATGAAACCACCCCGCGCGCTCGCACGTGGCGCGCGATCATCGCGAGTCCGCGGCCGCCGGATCGCACCACCCACGGTTTACAATTTCATTTCTCGAACGTTCCCCGTGGCCGATCCCACCGGTGCACCGGGGTGATGCCAGACGCCCGCCGGGGTGATATATATCGCAAGCGCATCAAACGATATTTACTTCCATCAAACTAATTTTGACGACAAAAAACGTTCCTGATATGGTCTCGACATCTGGCAAGCACGACCCTACGGCGGTGGCGCTCGGCGAAAAGATTCGCGCCCTGCGCCAGCGGCTCGGACAGACGCTCGACCAGACGGCAACGGCGGCCGGTATTTCCAAGCCGTTTCTGTCCCAGGTGGAGCGCGGTCATGCGTCGCCGTCGCTGACTTCGCTCGCGGGCATCGCCAAGGCGCTGGGTGTCACGGTGCAGTATTTCGTCGAAACGCCGTCGGAGGAGCGCTCGGTCAAGCGCGGCAGCAAGCTGGAGTTCTTCGGCTTCGCGGATTCGGCGAACCTGTTCGCGCGACTCACGAATACCGCAGGCGGGCGGCAGCTCGAAGCGATACTCGTGCGTCTCCCAAAGGGCGTGAAGCGCTCGGAAGTCACGACGCACGCAGGGGAGGAATTCCTCTACGTGATCGAGGGCGAGGTCACGCTGGAACTGGAGGGCAAGCCGTTCGTGCTGCATGCGGGCGACTCGGCACACTACCAGTCGACGGTGCCGCATGGCTGGAGTAACGAAGGCAAGAAGGAGGCGGTCGTGGTCTGGGTAGGGACGCCACGACTGTTTTAACGAGGAGAGGGGCCAGGCGCGGCACAACCGACTGGTCTCCAGGTTTTCAATAAGATCAGGACGACGAATTGAAGGACGACCAGATGAACAACAACAAGATCAAGGCAGGCGTTATCGCCGTTGCCGCTTTCGCAGCATCCCCCTTTGCAATGGCCCAGTCGTCAGTCACCCTGTACGGCATGCTTGACGCAGGTATCGGCTACACCTCGAACGTCGGCGGCCACTCGAAGTTCAGCCTCGATGGCGGCGCCTCCGGTTCGAACAAGTGGGGCATGCAGGGTCAGGAAGACCTCGGCGGCGGTCTCAAGGCAGTCTTCAAGCTCGAAAACGGTTTCAACATTGCGACCGGCGGCATCGGCGGCCAGGGCCCTATCGGCTCCTCGCGTTCGCTGTTCAACCGCCAGGCTTACGTCGGCCTCACGTCGGACCAGTACGGTACGCTGCGCATGGGCCGCCAGATCGACGCCGTGACGGAAATGGTTCAGGGCCTCACGGGCGACGCGATTTCGGCGTCGGCGTTCTCGACCCCGGGTGACGTCGACAACAACGACAACACCACGAACCAGAACAACGCGGTCAAGTACATTTCGCCGATCTTCCACGGCTTCCAGGCCGAAGGCGCGTACTCGTTCGGCGGCGTTGCCGGCGCCATGGGTTCGGGCCAATCGTGGTCGGCAGCGGCAGACTACGCTCAAGGTGGCCTGACGGTCGCCGGCGGCTACTTCAAGGCGGTGAACCAGGGCGAGAACGGCTGGCAGAACGCGACGGCGCAACCGTCGTTCGGCGGCGCGCTGGGCTATCCGAGTTCGGGCTACTACGGTGGCAATGCATTCAAGAGCGCGGGCATCGCACAGGTCGCGGGCCAGTACCAGTTTGGCCAGTACACGGCAGGCCTGCGCTACTCGAACGCGCAGTACCAGGGCAACGGCAGCCAGGAGTCGATTCACTTCAACGTGATCGGCGCCCTTCTGCAGTACCAGGCAACGCCGGCACTGTCGCTGGCGGCGGGCTACACGTACGTGTACGGTTCGGAAGCCACGCCCGCGCAGGCTGCTGAAGGCCGCACGATGGCGTCGATCAACCAGGCGTCGCTGGGTGCAACGTACGCGCTGTCGAAGCTCACCTCGGTCTACGTGATGGGCGCCTACGTGCATGCTCAGGGCGCTCAGGCGTCGGCTGCGGACTTCGGCAACACCGCATCGGGCGGCAACCAGGTTCAAGCCAACATTGGCATGTACCACCGCTTCTAATCGCAGGTTCGCGGGGTAGTGGAAACCGGGGTAGTGGAAACATTACCCCGACGAAGAAGCGCCATCGCAAGCATGAACCTGGTTGGTCAAACAGTCATGCGGGCCGGATGTTCTGATTCACACGGAACAGGTTTTCCGGGTCGTACTCGCGCTTGATAGCGGACAGTCGCGAGTAGTTGTCCCGGAAACTGGCCTTCACCCTGTCCTCGCCTTCTTCCATCATGAAGTTCACGTACGCTCCGCCAGCCGAGTGAGGGTGTAACGCGGTCTGATAATCGCGAGCCCACGCACTGATGGCGTCCGCGTTCGCGGGATCGGGATCGACGCCGACAAACACCGCCGCCCAGCGTGCATCGCGATAACTGAACGCTGTCTCGTTGCGGCCCACTCGATGCGCGGCTCCGTCTACCGGATACAGATGCATGGTCGAGTGCATCGACGGCATCCGTTCTGCGTACTGCACGTGCAGCGCGATCGCTTCATCAGACAATTCGTTTAAAAAGTCGGCGCGCCAATACCATTGCAAGCCCGGTGGATAGAGGCCGTCGAATGCGCTCTGCAACACGGGAAATGGCATCGTTTGCACGCCGTGCAGCATCGGCCCGGTTGCCAGCACCGGGGCAAAAGCCGATTCGGCTTTCGCGGGATCGCCGCTCCAGCACCACACCACCGCACATACCTTCTGCAAGTGCAGCGGTTCGGGAAACGGCGGCCCGGGCGGCACGGTCATGAGCGCGAAAAAGCCGTTGAGTTCGTCCGGCGCATCGGCCATGAACGCGCGATACCACTGCATGATTTCCGTCGTGCGTGCGAGCGGCCACAGCGTCGGACCGGCAACGACTTCCGAAACCGGATGCAGCCGGTATTTGAATGAAGTGACGACACCAAAATTGCCGCCGCCGCCGCGCAACGCCCAAAAGAGATCGCTGTTGCTGTCCTCGCTTGCCGTGACGAGCCGTCCGTCGGCGAGCACCACGTCGGCCGAAAGCAGATTGTCAATCGCAAGCCCATAGTGGCGCGTCAAATGGCCGATGCCGCCCCCCAGCGTGAGGCCACCGACACCGGTCGTGCTGATAATTCCGCTCGGCGTGGCAAGCCCGAACGCATGCGTCGCATGATCGACGCTGCCCCACTGGCACCCGCCTTCCACGCGGACGGTGCGCGCGGATGGATCGACGCGGATGCCCCGCATCGCCGCGAGGTCGATCACGAGGCCATCGTCGCAGATACCGAGGCCGCCGCCGTTGTGTCCGCCGCCCCGCACGGCCAGCAGCAGCCCTTGCTCGCGTGCGAAATTCACGGATGCGATGACGTCCGCCACATCCGCGCATCGCGCGATCAGCTTCGGCCGCTTCGAAATCATCGCGTTGTAGACCTTGCGCGCATCGTCATAGGCGCCGTCGGCGGGCTGGACGAGCGTTCCCCGAAGGCCGGCGCGCCAGGCCGTCAAGTCATTGTCGCTGAACATGTCGATCTCCCCGGTTTCCACACGTTCACGGTAGACCGGCGGGCGCGGCTCGACCATCCACAGGATTGATCAAATTGCACGGCGACGCCGCGTTCGGCGGATAGTCGATTCTGACTACCGCGACGCCGCGCGAGCTTGACACGCCTGATGGGCGTCACTACAACGTAACTGCGCGTAACTGCGGCTCGTCGCAAGTCGTTAGTCAGACGGGAGAAGGCCGTGTCACTATTTCTCATCGAACGCCAGTTCGCCGACGAATTGAAGCTCGACGCCGCGGGCGCCGTGGCGCTCAAGGAAATCAACGACGCGAATGGCGTCAACTGGCTGTTTTCATTCCTGTCGGCGGACAGGCGCAAAACCTACTGCCTGTATGAGGCACCGAGCGCCGAGGCGATTCGCGAAGCGGCCAGACTCGCCGGCCTGCCGGCCGACGTCGTGGTGGAGGTCAGCGAATTGCGGCCGGAGGCGTTTAGCTAGCCATCGGAGGCCAATCCGATGCAGTGCCCGTTGTGTCGTCGGGACAATCGCGAGGACGCCCGCTTCTGCGATGCCTGCGGAACGCGTCTCGCGGCGCACGCGGACGATGAGCGTACCGCGACGGCGAGCGTGGGCCGCGAAAGCGAACTCGCCGCGCTCGTCGACCTGCTCGGACGAACGGCGGCCGGCCATGGCGCGATCGCCATGCTGGCCGGCGAACCCGGCATCGGCAAATCACACACTGCGCAGGCGCTTGCCCAACGCGCCGCCGGCGTGCGGGTGCTATGGGGCCGTTGCAACGAGGAGCCGGGCGCGCCGCCCTATTGGCCATGGCTTCAGATCATGCGGGTCTGGCTCGAAGGCCATGACGAAGAGGCGTTGCGCACCATGCTCGCCGCAGCCGCGCCGGTTGCGGAGGTTCTCCCCGAGATCGGCCGGCGGCTCGGCAATCACGCCCCTTTGCTGCCGACCTCCGATCCGCTGCAACAGCGTTTCCGCCTGTTCGACGCCATCGCCACCTTCTGGAGACTCGCGGCGGCAAGCGAGCCGCTGCTGCTGATCATCGACAATCTCCATTGGGCGGACGCGTCGTCGCTGCGGTTGCTGGAGTTTCTCGCGCCGGAGATCGAGCATCAGCGCATCCTGCTGCTCGCCACGTATCGCGACATCGAATTGAACCGCCAGCATCCGCTGTCGCTCACCCTCGGCGACCTGGCCCGGTACGGTCATTTCCATCGCTTGCGTCTTGCCGGCCTCACCCAACCGGAAACGGAGGCGTTGATCGCCCAGTCGGGCGGCAAGGGCTTCACGCCGGCGCTGCTCGATGCAATCTATGAGCAGACCGAAGGAAATCCCTTGTTCGTCGGCGAGACAACGCGTCTGCTGATTCAGGAGGGCGTGCTCGGACGCCGCGCGCAGGAACGGCCGAACGAGCCGCGCGCCGCGCCGGGCGTTCGCATTCCCGAAGGCGTGAAGGAAGTGATCGGGCGACGCCTGAACCGCCTTTCGGCAATGACGAATCATGTGCTCGAACGGGCCGCGCTGATCGGCAGGACATTCGACCTTCAGTTGCTGCAGCGCGTGCTGGACGAGCCGCTCGCGGAACACATACGGAATACGATCGAAGAAGCCCTGCAATCGCGCATCGTCGAAGCGGAGGAGCGGCCGGGCTGGTTCCAGTTTTCGCACGCGGTGATTCGCGAGACGTTATACGGCGAGATCGCGATACCGACCCGCAGCGGGCTCCATCTACGTGTCGCGCAGGCCATTGAAACCCTGTATGCCGATGATGCGGACCGTCACCTGCCAGCACTTGCGCATCATTACGCACGCGCGCTGCCCGGCGCGGACGCCGCGCGCGCGGCCGATATCGCGCGGCGCGCCGCCGAACGCGCAACCGGGCTGCTCGCACACGAAGAAGCGGCTCGCTACTATCGCCTGGCGCTCCAGGCTGCGGACATGACCCGTGCCTGCGATCCGGCTTTGAAGTGCCGGCTTCTCAACGCGCTCGGTGAATCGCTGACGCTTGCGGGTGAATATCTGCAGGCGCGCGCAGCGTTCGAACAGGCTACGTTGCTGGCGCGCGAGGCACACGCGATCGAAGAGATGACGAGCGCCGCGCTCGGCTTCGAGCGGGCTAGCTGGGCGCCGGGGCTTCCAGGACAGACGGCGGCGCGGCTGCTGCGCGAAGCGCTCGCCGCGCAGGACAGCGGCGACAGCACGATGAAGGCTCATTTGCTCAGCTCGCTTGCGCGGGCGTTGATCTTCAGCGGCGAAGACGCCCAGGCCGAGATCGTGCACCAGCAGGCGGTGGCGATGGCCCGGCGCAGCGGCGACAACGACACGCTGGTCGCGACGCTGGTCTCCACGCTGTCTGCACGCTGGCAGCCGGAGCGCAGTGCGCAGCGGCTGCGCGACATCGAGGAGGCGCGGCAACTGGCCGAGCGCTCGAACAACGTTCTGGGCGCGCTCGACGCACAGGCCTGGCAACTGTTCGAACTGATGGAACTGGGCGACCTTTCAACGTGGCGCGTGCAGCTCGAGCAATTCGAGCGGCGCGCGGCAGACTTGCGGCAGCCGTTCGAACGCTACGTGGGCGCCACCTCGCGCGCGACCTTTGCGTTGATGCAGGGCAGGTTCGACGACGCCGCGCGCCTGATCGAACAGGCCCTGCAGATCGGCCGCCGCATGCCCGGGCTGGATGCGCCGGGCGTGTACGGTATGCAGATGTTCACGTTGCGCTTCGAGCAAGGGCGTTTGCGTGACCTCGCGCCGCTCGTGAGGTGCTTCGTGGACGCGATGCCCAAGGCGGGCACATGGCGTCCAGGCCTCGCGTTGCTCTACTCGGAGATCGGCCTCGTCGACGAAGCGCGTAGCGAGTTCGAGGCGCTCGCTGCCGACCGTTTCGCGATCGTCCGCCACGACGCACTGCGCGCGGCCAGCCTTGCGTATCTGGCGCAGGTGTGCGCGCGGCTCGACGACACGGATCGCGCGGATACGCTGTACTCGATGCTGCTCCCTTACGACGGCCGCAATCTGCTGATCGGGACAACGGTCGGGTGCCTGGGCGCGGCGTCGTCGCTGCTCGGCCTGCTCGCGACGACACGGCGCGAATGGTGCGACGCCGAGCGTCACTTCGAAAGCGCGCTGGCGATGAACCGCCGGCAGGGCGCCGAACCCGCCCTCGCGCGCACGCGCGTGCGCTACGCGTCGATGCGGCTTGCGCGCAACGCCGAAGGCGACGCCGATGCGGCGCGCCTGCTGCTGGACGACGCGCGCACGGCGGCGCAGAGCATGGGCATGCGAGCGCTAGTCGAACAGATCGACGACGTGCGGCGCATGATCGCGCACGCACCGTCCATGGTCTATCCGGCCGGATTGAGCGCGCGTGAAGCCGAGGTGCTGCTGCTGGTATCGAGCGGGCTCGGCAATCGTGAAATCGCCGGGCGGCTCTTTTTGAGTCCGAACACGGTTGCCAATCACATTCGGGCCATTCTTGCCAAGACGCATTGCGCCAATCGAACCGAGGCGGCGGCATTTGCAATCCGCCATGGCCTCACGGAAAAGCGCGGGACGTGACCGCCGTTGATCTGACGCGACGCACGCGACGCGGCGGCGCGGTGCCGCCGCCGTGTCGTGCGTGCCGTGCGCATCAACCCTCGCGGGCGAACACCTCGCGTGCCGCGAAGAGCCCATTGAGCGCCGCGGGAAAGCCCGCATACACGGCCATCTGCATGATCGTCTCGACGATTTCCTCGCGTGAGAGGCCCACATTCAGGCCAGCCGCGATATGCACCTTGAGCTGCGGCTGCGCATGGCCGATGGCCGTGAGCGCCGCGATGGTGGCGATCTCGCGCGAGCGCAGGTCCAGCCCGGGCCGCGAGTAGATGTCGCCAAACGGAAATTCGAGCAGATACTGCGCGAAGTCCGGCGCAATATCGGCAAGCGAGTCGATCACGTGCTCGCCGCCGCTGCCATCAATCGCCGAGAGCATGCGCTTGCCTCTTGCGAGGCGGCTTTCCTGCTGGGCGGCGCTGACCTGATTCATCGTTTCGTGCATTTTCGTTCCTTTGCATGGCGTGGGAATAACCGTCGATCTTTTTGTCGAGGACGAGAAGACACGCGTTGAGTTCGGCCACCTGCGCGCGCACCGCATCGCGATGCGCCGCCAGCAACTCGCCGCGCTCGCGTTCGGTCGACACACCCGCCGCGCGCAGTTGCGCGTAGCGCAACATGCCCTGGATCGGCATGCCCGTGGTCTTCAGCCGGCCCAGGAACTCGATCCAGTCGAGCACCGAGCGGTCGTAAGCGCGCTGGCCCGTTTCGTCGCGCACGGCATAGGGAATCAGCCCGATGCGCTCGTAGTAGCGGATCGTGTGGGCCGAAAGGCCCGTGAGCGCGGCCAGTTCGCCAATCTTCATGCGTTTCTCCTCATCGACGGTTTGCATGTTGGGACTTCGAGTGCACTCCAGGTCAAGCACTTTTTTTGCGCCGGCGAAAAGCGGTCCGCTCACCGCAGAATCCGCCCCGCCCGCTCGACCAGAAACTCCACGAAACTTCGGATCTTTGGCAGCGGCTGCCGGTCCTGCCGGTATAACACGTGAACAGGACGGCTCCCGGGAACCGCCGCGTCGAGCACGCTCACGAGCCGCCCGGAGGCCAGTGCGTCCGCCACCAGGATGCGCGGCTGCAACAGCAGGCCCGCTCCGTGCAGCCCCGCTTCGCGCAGCGCGAAGCCGTCGTTGCAGACGAACGCGGGGTCTTCGGGCCAGTGGCCGCCGCCTGGCAGCCGCCAGCTATTGCGCCGGTGCCACAGACTCAGCCCAAGGCAGCGGTGCGACGCGAGATCGGCCAGCGTTTGCGGCACGCCGTGGCGCGCCAGATAGCCGGGAGCGGCGCAGATCGTCATGCGGTATTGCCCGAGCGGGCGCGCGACGAGGTCGAGATCGGCGTCGAGTTCGCCCACACGGATGGCCAGGTCGAACCCTTCGTCAACGAGATCGACCATGCTGTTGCTTAGATCGAGGTCGATATGCACCTGCGGATGCGCGGCCTGATAGTCGGCGGCGAGCGGCGCGATCACGCAGGCGCCGACGGTCCGCGCCGCACTCACGCGCAGGCGCCCGCGCGGCGCGGCCCGCAAGCTTTCCACCGACGACTCCGCCTGCGCCAGTTGCTCCAGCAGCTTGCGGCTTTCCTCGTAGAAGCGGCGCCCCGCATCGGTCAGGCTTTGCGCACGCGTGTTGCGCTGGAGCAGTTGCGCACCCAGATGCTTCTCCAGTTGGCCGACATATTTGCCGACCATCACCGGGCTCAGGTCGAGCTTGCGCGCGGCCGCGCTGAAACTGCCGCAGTCCACGGCCTCCACGAACGCTTCAATGCTGCGCAACCGGTCCATGATTGCTAACCCAGAGTTTCAAGTGAGCAAAATTATTGCGCATTTATCTCTTTTCGCGTCGGGAAGATAGTGGCGGCTCATCCGTAACTTTGAGAGGAACACCGACATGAAGATCATCATCGTAGGCGCTGCGGGCGTCATCGGGCGGGCCGTTGCGCATGCGCTGGGCAAGCATCACACCGTTCTCGCGGCGGGGCGCACGAGCGGCGACTACCGCGTCGATCTGACCGACGACGCCAGCGTCACCGCACTCTTTCGCGAGACCGGTCCCGTCGACGCCATCGTTTCGGCGGCCGGCAACATGCATTTCGGCCCGCTTTCGCAGATGAGCGCCGCGCAGTTCGACATCGGCCTTCAGGACAAACTGCTGGGACAGGTGCGGCTCGCGCTGATCGGCCAGCATCATCTGAACGAAGGCGGCTCGATCACGCTCACGGCGGGAAGCGTGAGCGAGGACCCCATCGCACAAGGGGCGAATGCGACCACGGTCAATGCCGCGCTCGAAGGGTTCGTGCTCGCCGCCGCGACTGAACTGCGCGGCAATCGGCGCATCAATGTGATCAGTCCGGGGTTGCTGACCGAGTCGTGGGAAACGTACGGCGCGTTCTTTCCGGGCCACGAGACCGTGCCCGCCAGTCGCGTGGCGCTCGCGTATCAGCGTAGTGTGGAAGGCGTGCAGACGGGGCGCGTGTATCGCGTCGTGTAAGCGCAAACAAAAAAGGCGGGGAATCCCCCGCCTCGCCTCGCCTTTCACGTCACGCGGAAACCCGCAGCTCGACATCCGCCCGCGCGAGCAATCCGCTGCAACGCGCCGAAAGATGCGCGAACACGACCCACTTGCCCGCGCGCTCGTAGCGCCCCTGCACCGCTTCGAGCGCGGCGATGGCGGAGTGGTCCGCCACGTGCAGATGCGCACAGTCGATCGTGACGTGCGCGGGATCGTTCTGCGGATCGAACAGCGTCTGGAAGTGCGTGGCCGAGGCGAAGAACAGCGTGCCGCGCGGCACGTACACACGCTCGCCCGAGGCGGTGTCACGGGTATCGCAGCGCAATTCGCGCGCATGATGCCACGCGAAATTGAGCGAGGCGATCACGATGCCGCACAGCACCGCCGTCGCGAGATCCGTGCATACGGTGATGATTGTGACCGCAACGATCACCACGGCGTCGTTGCGCGGCACCTTGTGCAGCACGCGCAGCGAACCCCACGCGAAGGTTTGCGCGGCCACCACGAACATCACGCCCACGAGCGCCGCCAGCGGAATGCGCTCGATCAGCGGCGAAAGGAACAGGATGTAGAGCAGGATCATCACGCCGCTCGTCACGCCCGAAATGCGCGCGCGGCCGCCGGAGCCGAGATTGATGACGGTCTGGCCGATCATCGCGCAGCCGCCCATCGCGCCGAACAGGCCTGAGGCGACATTCGCCGCGCCGAGCGCGACGCACTCGCGGTTGGGGCGGCCGCGCGTGGCCGTCACGTCGTCGGTGAGGTTGAGCGTGAGGAGCGTTTCCAGGAGGCCGACCATCGCCATCAGCACGGCATAAGGCAGCACGATCTTCAACGTGGCGAGGTCGAATGGCACGGCGGGCAGCGCGAACGCGGGCAGGCCGCCCGCGATGTGCGCCATGTCGCCGAGCGTGCGCACCGGCAAATGCAGCAACTGCGCGGCAAGCCCCACACCGACGATCGCCACGAGCGCGGGCGGCGCGGCCTTCGTCACGCGCGGCAGCACGAACACGACCGCCACGGTGAGCGCGACGAGCCCTGCCATGAGCGCGAGCGCCGGGCCGTGCATCCACTGCGGTCCCTGCGGGCCGGGCACCTTGAAGTGCTCGAACTGCGCACGCGCAATGATGATGGCAAGGCCGTTGACGAAGCCGAGCATTACCGGATGCGGCACCATGCGGATCAGCTTGCCCATGCGCAGCGCGCCGAACAGCATCATGACGACGCCGCTCAGCACGACCGTCGCGAACAGATACTGCGGCCCATGCTGAACCACGAGCGCGACGATCACCACGGCCATCGATCCCGCCGCGCCCGAAATCATCCCGGGCCGGCCGCCGAACAGCGCCGTGATCGTGCAGATGAAGAACGCGCCATACAGGCCCGCGAGCGGATTGAGGCGCGCGACGAGCGCGAAGGCGATGCACTCGGGCACGAGCGCAAACGACGACGTGATGCCCGCGAGCAGATCGCTACGCAGCAACGAAAAACGGGAAGGACGGCGCA
The DNA here is from genome assembly GCF_905220295.1 of Paraburkholderia sp. J76. Classification (NCBI taxonomy): domain Bacteria; kingdom Pseudomonadati; phylum Pseudomonadota; class Betaproteobacteria; order Burkholderiales; family Burkholderiaceae; genus Paraburkholderia; species Paraburkholderia sp. J76. The sequence goes on along the minus strand of NZ_CAJMZJ010000010.1, from coordinate 60,328 downwards.
AGCCGGAACGATCGGATTCCATGGAGCGGTGTGGATTTGCGGCGGATTGGCTGAATGTCGGCGCCACGCCCCACGTGACGCGATGGCTCGAATCGGGGGCGGGAGGATCGGGGCGCGAAAGCGGCGGCGTGGCGCCGTTTCGAAGCGGCCCGCGCGGGCAGGCGCGCGGTGATCCGGCGGACGAAAGGGCGCATCGTAGCATGATTGCGGCGGGGGGACGGGGGGCGGTGGGGGAGTCGTGTCGCTCCCTCAGCGCGCGCCGAGACGGCCAACGACTCGACACTATGCTCCCGCCGCAGATTCGCTCGCACCCAGTCCATCAGTTGCGCGAGACGGCTGGCTTCGTCGGGCGGCGTAACCGGGTGGCTCGACGAAGGCTTCGAGCTAGCCGCCGAAACAGCGGCATAGCGCCGCCGGCGCGCACGTGTAGATACGATTCGCCGAAGTGGAGCGTTAAACGCGCCCCGCGCTTACCTGCAAGGAAACGTCCCAACCAGCGCCTTGTAAACGACAGCCGCCGTGGGTTCGAGAACATGGTCGAGGTTTCGCTTCATCCACGTCGTAACGGCGGCGAGTTGATCCTTGCGGCTGACATTCGGAGGAATGCAGTACCGTGGCCGCTGCTTGTCGAGGAGCGACTGCACCAGCACGCCGTTCGCGTAGCCGGCGTAGTACATGAGGCACGCGTCGAGATTCTCGGGCCTTTGACAGACGCCGAGAAAGACGTCGCCCTGATCGATCGTAGGGACTTGCCCCTGGTTTTGGGTCTGGACCGCCGCCGGTCCCGGTGCGGGGGCCGGCGCAGGAGCCGGCTGAACGGTCTGCCCAAACGGCGTCTGCGCGAACGCGCTGCCGCCGCCCAGCGCGGTAGCGAGAACCAGTCCTGCAAGGAAGAGCTTTTTCATTTCGGGGAGAACCTGTATGTGCGAAAAATCCAGTCGCGTGACGGGGGCCACGCGCCGAGCGCGCAGCATACCGTCAGACCGGTTTCGCCAGGTTGTCCCTCGTCAGCGTTTCGCTTCGCTGCCCCACGCCTTCCGCAGATTCGCACTCGCGATAAAAACTAGCGCGCGAAGTACATGTCGTGAAGCTCATCCACGTTCACGTCCTTTGCGCGCGCGGCGAACGTGACCTTGCCGCCCTGCATGAGATACACCTGATCGGCCAGACGCAGCGCCATGTTGGTGTTTTGCTCCACGAGCACGATCGTGCGCCCCGCAGCCTTCAGGCGTTCGAGAATCGCGAACACTTCCTGCACCATCACAGGCGCAAGCCCGAGCGAGGGCTCGTCGATCAGCATGAGTTGCGGCGACGACATGAGCCCGCGCCCCAACGCCAGCATCTGCGCCTGGCCGCCGGAGAGCGTGCCCGCAGGCAACGCGCGGCGCTCCTTGAGCAGCGGAAACAGCGCATACACTTCTTCGAGCTGCGATTTCGCCGCGGCGCGCCGCGCTTTTGCGAACGCGCCCAGCATCAGGTTCTCCTCGATCGACATGTCGCGGAAAATCATGCGCCCCTCGGGCACCATCGCAATGCCGCGCTGCGCCATGTCCCAGGTCGGCACGCCCGCCAGCGGCGCGCCTTCAAAGGTGATCTGGCCGCGCTCCAGCGGCACGAGCCCCATGATCGCGCGCAGCAGCGTGGTCTTGCCCGCGCCGTTCGGACCCACGATGGTCGTGACCTCGCCGCTCGCGATAGTGAGCGAAACGTCCCACAACACGTTGATCGCACCATAACCGGCGCGTGCGCTGCTGACCTCAAGCATGGGCGGCCTCCCCCGTATAGCTGCGCACGACTTCGGGGTCGCGGAACACGTCGGCGGGCGGGCCATCGGCGATCAGCTTGCCGAAGTTGAGCACGCACACGCGGCGGCACAGGTTCATCACGGTTTCGATATCGTGCTCGATGATCAGGATACCTACGTTATAGCGCTCATGGACCGCGAGCAGCGTTTGCATGAAGCGGCGCTTGGTGGCCGTCTCCAGCCCGCCCAGCACTTCGTCAAGCAGCAGCAGCTTGGGCCCCGTGGCGAGCGCCTTCGCGACTTCGAGCGCCTTGAGTTCGGTGAGCGCGAGTTCCGTGGCCGCGTCGCGCTGCGCCTTGCCTTCGAGACCCATGAACGCGAGAATTTCGTCGATGCGCGCCTCGTCCACGCGCCCGGTGCCGAAGCGTTGCGCGACGATCAGGTTCTCGCGCACCGTAAGTTCGTGCATGGGCTGCGGCACCTGGAACGTACGCCCGATGCCAAGGCGCGCGCGCCGGTAAAGCGGCGCTTTCAAAAGATCGACGTCGCCGAAACGGATCGAGCCGCTCGTGGGCCGCACGAGCCCCGAAATCGCGTTGAAGAGCGTGGTCTTGCCCGCGCCGTTCGGGCCGACCAGCCCCACCACGTCGCGCGTGCCGAGCGAGAGCGTGACGCTGTTGACCGCCGTAATGCCGCCAAAGCGTATCGATACGTCCTGCAAGCGCAGTTCCGCCGCCTGTTCAGCTTGCTGCATACACACCTCGCCGGGTACGTTTGAAGCGCAGCGCGGTCAGACCCGCGGGGCTCACGATGATCATCGCCACGAGCAGGATGCCCAGCACGATCTGGTGACCCGTGGGCAAGAGGCTCTTGAGCACGAGCTGATCCACGAGATAAACCGTGACCGCGCCCACGAGCGGCCCGAGTATGGTGCGGTATCCGCCGCAAATCGCCGCGATGATCGGCACGACCGCCCAGCTCGCGTTGAACGCGTAATCGGGTTCGAGAAAGTTGATGTAGTGCGCGTTGAACGCGCCCACGAGCCCCGTCATGAGCGCCGAGAGCATCAGCATGGCGAGTTTGAGCATCACGCTGTTCACGCCCACCACGCGCGTGGCGTCTTCCGACTCATGCATCGCGCGCAGCGCGAGCCCCACGTGGCTGCCGCGCAGCCGCGCGTAAATCGCGGCGAACACGAGCACGAGCGTGAGCACGACAAGATAGCCGCCGCTCTTGCTGCCGAAGTCGAAGGCCGCCACTTTCGGCAGCCCCGGAATGCTCGACAGACCGCTCGCGCCGCCCGTGAGCCCCGACCACTCGGTCGCGATGATGCGGAAGATCTGCGCATACGCGAGAATGGCGAGCGCGAAGTACGGGCCCTTCAGGCGCAGCGCGGGCGCCATGGCGAGCGAGGCGATTGCCGCGCCCACGCCGCCCGCGAGCATCGCGGGAAACACGGGCCAGCCGGCCTTGAGCGTGAGGAGCGCGGAAATATACGAACCCACGCCGAAAAACGCCGCGTGTCCGAAGCTCACCATGCCGCCCAGGTTGCCGAGCAGCGCCCAGGCGAGCGCCACGCCAGCAATCGTGAGCGAAGCCACCGCGAGACTCATGAGATACAGGTTCTGCCCGAGCACGAGCGGCACGCCGGCATACAGCACGGCCAGAACCACGGCGAGCGCAACCATGCGCGGACCGGACCACGCCGTTGTGGTTTTCAATGTCGACATCGATCTCATCCCCTTCGTTTCGCCACGCCGAACAAACCGTTCGGCAGCACGTAGAGCACGAGCAGAAACAGCAGCATGCCCGCGAGTTCCTGCAGCGCCGAACTGGCGAGCGTGACCGTGAGCGCCTCGGTAATGCCGAGCAGCATCGCGCCCGCCAGCACACCCGGGATCGACCCCACGCCCGCGAGCACCGTGATGATGAACGCCTTGACGGTGAGCGCCTCGCCAATCGAAGGCTGGATCGCGCTCGACGCGTAGATCGACACGCCCGCGCACGAAGCGAGCAGCCCCGCCACGACGAACGAGATCAGTTCGGTCTTGCGCGGATCGATGCCCATGAGGCGCGCCGCGTCGCGGTTGCTGGAAATCGCGCGCACGGCGCGGCCATACCACGAACGCGAGAGCCACCACCAGAGCGCGAGCATCAGCACCACGCTGATACCGAACGACAGCACTTCGCTGCGCATGGAAAGCAGGTCGCCGAGCATCACGCTGTCCTGCAGCCATGCGCTGCCGGTCGAACGCACATCGGCGCCCCACCCCAGCAGGACGGCGTTGGTCAGCACGATGCCGACGCCGTAGGTGAGGATCAGCGAATTCAACTCGCGGTCGCGCTTGATGCGGCTCACCAGATACCACGCGATGGCCGCGGCCGCGCACACCACGGGAATCGCCACCGGAATCGCGAATACGGGGTTCAGGCCGAGCCTGGTCTCGAACGTATAGGCGATATAGGCGGCGAGCAGCACCAGTTCGCCGTGGGCGAGATTGATGATGCGCATCGAGCCGAACACGAGTGCGAGCCCGAGTGCGACGAGCGCATACGCGCCGCCCACGAGAACGCCGGAATACAGCGATTGCAGCAACAGGTCCGTCATCGCGGCTCCCCCTTCGTTGCGCGCGCAATTACCACGGTAGCGCGGGATAGTTCAGCTTGCCCGTGGCGCGTTCCTTCGGCCACACGAGCACGATGCGGTCGCCCTGGATTTGCGCCATGTTGTTCTGGAACGACGGGTTGTCGCCGTTGGCCGCGAAGCTCACCTTGCCGATCAGCGTGTCGTGCGGCCTCGCGCGCAGTTCGACGGCTATGCCGTCCTGCTTGAGCGTGCCCGCGTCGGCGGCGCGCGCCATGGCGTCGAAGAGCAGACGCGACTGCACGTAGGCAAATTCGGCCACGTAGTCGGGCTCCTTGTGAAACGCGGCCTGGTAGGACTCGACGAACGTCTTGCCTTCGGCCGAGCCGAACTGCGCCGGATGCGGCAGCATCGCGCAACCAATCACGTTGTTCACGAGGTCGGGGAACTCGCTCGTCATCTTCGGCGTGGCGATCGACCATGCGCCCATCACGGCCTTCAGTTGCGGGCGCAACACCTTCGCCGCGCGCAGAATGCCGATATAGTCGTTCTCGTAGCCGATCATCAGGAGTACTTCAGGCTTGTCCTGCAAGCGCACCTTGTTCACGAGCGGCTTGAAATCCGTCATCGTGGGATCGAATGCGTGCACGGTCACCGTTGCGCCTTGTGCGCGCATTTGCGTGGAAACTTCGTTGCTGAGGTCGGTGGTGGCCTGCTTCGTCGAAGCGAGAATCGATACCGACTTCACGCCCATGGCGTTCAACTGCCCCACCACGGCCTTCGAATAGCCCGATGCGGGCCCGATGCGGAAAAAGCGCTTGAGGCCGCGCGTGGTCATCGCGCTGTCCACCGCGCCTGAGGTGATGTAGACGATGCCGGCCTTGTCGGCCGCTTCCGAAGCGGGGCTCACCGAATTGGAGCCGTAGCCGCCCGTAATGGCGAGCACGCCTTGCGAAGCGAGCTTCTCCACCGCCGAAACGGCCTTGGCGGGCTGCGCTTCGTCGTCGATCACGGTGAGCGCGACCTTGTGTTTGCCGCCGCTCTTGTTGAAGAGATCGGCGGCGAGCTTGATGCCTTCGAGCTGCGCGTTGCCGGCGCGCGCCATCGAGCCGGTAAGCGGCAATTCCACGCCTACGGGAAGCGTGTCGGCAAAAGCCGCGGGCGTGTGGGCGAGCAGCGCGCAGGCGCTGGCCGCGCCCACGCTGGTACGAACCCATGTGCGAAAGAGCGCGCGCACGAGGGCGCGCGGCTTGCTGCGAGTAGCGAAGCGGACCATCGAACCTCCAAACCCTGGTTTCGGTGACGTGTAGCGGCGCCGCTCGTATGCGGCGCTCTTTTTGTTTCGTTGTGCTATGTGTTGCCTACCACGGCACGGCCGGGTACGCCGGCTTCGCCGTCGCATAGTTCGCGGGCCAGACGAGCGCGAGCTTGCCGTCCTGCGCGAACTGGCCCATGTGCGCCACGTAATTCGTGTTGTCGCCGCGCGCGTCGAATGCCACCTTGCCGAGGAACGTGTCGTCGCGCTGCGTGGCGCGAAGCGTGTCGGCCAGACCGCCCTTGTCGAGCGTGCCCGCTTTCTGCGCGGCTGCAATCGCGTCGAAGAGCAGTTGCGCGTAGACGAACGACGTCTGCGACTGATAGTTCGACGTGGTCTTGAAGAGCCGCTGGTACGTATCGGAAAAGTCGCGCTGATCCGCCGAGCGGTAGTCCGCCGGCGAGGACAGCACGGTCGCGCCGTACACGTGCGGCACGAGATCGGGGAACGTTGCCGCCATCTTCGGGCTCGCGAACGCCCACGGCGCCGCAATCGCCTTCAGGTCGGGCTTGAGCACGCGCGAGGCCCGCAGGATGCCCACGTAGTCGTTTTCGTAGCCGAGCATCGCCATGGCGTCGGGCTTGTCCTGCAGCTTGATCTTGTTGATGAGCGGCTTGAAGTCGCTGATCGAAGGATCGTAGGCGTGCAGGAAGGTCTTGACGCCCTGTGCCTTGAGCGCCGTGTCGAGTTGCCTTGCGAGGTCGCTCGTCGCGTCCTTCGTCGAGTAGACGATCGCCACCGACTTCACGCCCAGCGTGTTGAACAGACCCGCCATGCCCTTCGTGTAGCCGGGCGTGTTGCTCACTCGGAAGAAGTTCTTCAGCCCGCGCGTGACCATGTCGTCGCTGGTGCCGCCCGAGGTCACGTAGACGAGACCGGCCTTGTTCGCGGCCTCCGAGGCCGGGCCGGCGCAGTTCGAATTGGCCGCGCCCGCAATCGCCACCACGTGCTGCGAGGCGAGCTGCTCGACGGCGGCGACGGCCTTGGCCGGGTTCGATTCGTCGTCCACGGCGACGAGCGTGATCTTGTCCTGCGGATGACGCCGGTTATAGATGTCGGCCGCGACCTGGATGCCGCGATACATTTCGGTGCCCGCCTGCGCGAGCGGGCCGGTGAGCGGCAGTTCCACACCCACACGCCATTGCGTCGCATGCGCGAGCGACGGCGCGAGCGCGATGGCGAGAGCCGCTGCCAGCGCGCTGCGCAGGCGCATCCGCGCGCGCCGCTCGCCTCCGGGTTTGCCGATGCTCCTGTGCTGCGAGCGCGTCTTGAGTCGCGTCATGTCTCCGCCTTTGCCGCCGGGGCTTTTATGTACTTTGAAGTGTTGCTGCGGCGGCCGCTGGATTCGCCTGGACGCGCCACTGGACAGGAGCCAGTGTGGTTCAGGCCCGCGAACCTAACAATTCGTTTTCGGGAAACGGGGCGTTCGGCTGGCTGGAAGTCGGCATTTGTCCCGATACCTGAGCCGTGCGGACTTCAAACTCACGGGCGCAGGCGCAAAAAAAACCGCTGCACTCGGGCAGCGGTCATCTGGGAACGGCTCGGCGCACCGCATTCGCGATGCGCCATTCACGGTGCGTTCAAGCCGTCGCGTTTTCGGTGGCCAGCTTCGAAACCATGCCGGTTTTGGCGTCGTAGGCATAGCCCTGTTGCTCGAGATGAGCGGTAACGGCTTCGACGACCACCTGCTGCTGGGACTCCTTGCGCAGCAGTTCATGCTCCGGCACGACCTGGCCCAGTTCGGCGGCGAGACGGCGACTCAGCGAGGCTTCGCCGGCGCTGCGGGCAAGACCCACGATCGCCTTTTCGTTGGCCTGGGCCAGTTGCTGCTTCAGACCGTTCGCATACTCGGACCAGCGCTTGATGTTCTCGCGTGCGTCGGTAATCGCGGCGGCATGCGTCGCCGTCTCGCGGGCAAGCTGGGCCTTCAGCGCCTCGACTTCTTCCGGATCGGCGGCTGCCGGCTGCGCCTCGCTCAAGCTCGAAGCCGCAGTGTTGGCGAATTCGCCCAGTTCGGCAAATTCGGTCGCGCGCTGCTGCGCCGCCTCGGCGCGTTCCTGTGCTTCGCTCAGGCTCGCCGAGAGACGGGCGATTTCAGAGGCGTCGGCCGTGCGCTCGTCACCCAGGCTGGCAAGCTGCTGCTGGGCGTTTTCCAGTTCGGCGGCGGCGGCATCGCGCTCGGCCTGCGCACCGGCGACCTGCTCGCGCTGGGCCGCGTGGGCTTCCTGCTCGGCCTGCAACGCCGCGCGAATCGCTTCCAGTTCGCCTTCGAGCTTCGCAACGGCCTGCGCATGCTCTGCTTCCCGCGCTGCGCGTTCGGCTTCGTCATGTTCGGTCGCGGCGGCAGGCTCGGCCTGCTCAGCCGCCGCAGCGGCTTCGGCTGCTGCCGCGGCTTGCGCGGCCTGGCTCGCGTGCGCTTCGCGCTCGGCGCGCTCGGCGGTCAGTTCGGCGACCGCGCGCTCCAGTTCGGCTTCGAGCGTCGATACGCGCTGCGCCAGTTCCCCGGCGCGCTGTTCCGCTGCCTCGGCGCGCTGCATCGCGCTCGCGATGTCTTCCTGCAGGCCCGACCCCGCATCTTCCTTCGTCTCGTACGCACGCGTCATCTTGTCCAGTTGGACTTGCAGGGAATCGAGCTCCTGGACCGTGGTTTGCAGTTCCTCGAGCGCGTTGTCGCGTTCGTTGCACGCATCCTCGACGCGCTCGCGCATCGACAGCAGCCGGCGCGCCACCGCACGCTCGGCTTCGTCCTGCGCCGAAGTCCACAGCCGGTCGAGCGCGTCGCGCATCGCGTCGGTCACGGTTTCCGGCAGCGCCGGGCGTTCCACGACCTGCGGCACGCGCGGCGCGCGCTCTTCGCGCCACTTGCGCAGCGACGCAGCGACTGCGACCACCGATCCGGTATGCACTTCGGACCAGATGGCCATGGGAGAAACCTTCTGGCCCTCATCTGCCATGCGGTTCGCGATTTCAGCAACCAGGTCGTCCGTGATCGTAATGCTGCTTGACATATCCGCCTCAAGAAAGTGCGAGCCCACCCCGCGTTTCTAGAGATTGTCGGGCAACCGCCCCACGGTTAATCGATGGAAAAGCCGGGTTTAAGGCGGGGTGTTCATGGAATTGCGCCCGCCGGGACGAAAAATATTCATCCGTTCCTGTCCGCTTTCAAGCTGAACACGCGCGCCGGCGCGTGCGCAAATGGTCAGGATTGAGGCCTCTCACTCTCGGGGACTTCAATGCCTATCCAGAGTTCGAAGCGGAATTCGAAGCGGAATTCGCCGTCGGTCATGGAACTGCGCGCGCGGGACCCTCGCCCCGCCGCGGCGGAGTTCGACAGCATCGGGCGCTGGCTGACAGTTGCCGTATCGCGCCTCACGGGCGTTCATGCATGGCGCAGCCTGGTCGGCTTCCTGAATTCCATTCCCGACAGCAACGACGACTTCGGATTCTATTGATGCTCGACACGCGCCATGCGCTCAGCCCGCCACGGCCGCTGCGTTCAGGATGTCCTTCACCGCGACCAACGCGTTCCGGACCGCCGCCCCGCCGGCGTAGAACATCAGTTGCAGGATCGCCTCGATGATCTGCTCCCGCGTCGCCCCGGCGCGCAACGCCGCCTGCGTATGGGCGCGCAGTTGCGTGACCGGATGCCCAAGCGTCACGCAGGAGGCGATCACCACCAGTTCCCGCGTCACCCTGTCGAGGCCCGGGCGGCTGGCGATCCCGCCCAGCGCCCATTCGATCGACATCTCGGCAAAGTCCGGGCACAGCCCGTCCATGTCGCTGATCAGCGCGTTCGCCGCGCCATCGCCAAACAGTTGGTCGAGACAGGCGACGCCGCGCGAGCGTAGTTCGGGGTTGGAAATCAAGGTGTTCTCCTTTCTGAACCGTTGGCATGACCGGAAGTGGCCATGGCGTCCACTTTATTCAGTAACCGCAGGGCGATAAACACCGATATACTTTCGATATTCAATAATGCGATTTTATAATCATGGACAGGCTCGAAACCATGGCCGTTTTCGTGCGGGTGGTGGAGCGCGGCAGCTTCGCGGCCGCCGCCGAGGAATTCCGGATTTCCGCTGCCATGGCCGGCGTGCATGTCCGCACACTGGAAGAACGCCTGGGCGCGCGCCTGATCAATCGCACGACGCGCCGTCACAGCGTGACCGAAATCGGCCGGCTTTATTACGACCGCTGCAAGCAGATCCTCGCCGACGTCGTCGATGCGGAAGCCAGCGCCGCGCAACTGAAGGCGCGTCCGCAAGGGCGGCTCAAGGTCGCGACGCCGGTTTCGTTCGGAGTCCATGCTATTGCGCCGTCCTGCCAGGACTATATGGCCGGGAATCCCGAAGTCTCCATCGACCTCGTGGTCAGCGACCGCCCCGTCGATATGCTGGAAGAAGGCATCGACGTGGCGATCCGCATCGGCGAGCTTGAGGATTCGTCCATGATTGCGCGGCCGCTCATGCCCTACCGCTCGCTGATCTGCGCCGCGCCGGACTATTTGCGCACGCATGGCACGCCGCTTCAACCCTCGGACCTGTCCGGTCACCGTTGCCTCGGCTTCGCTCATCCCGTCGCGTCGAAGGAATGGACACTGCACGGGCCGCAAGGGGCGATCCGCGTTCCCGTTTCGCTCGCGCTGACCGTCAACAACGGCGAAGCGCTGCGCATGGCGGCGCTCAGCGGTCTGGGCATCGTCATGCAGCCCGAAATCCTGCTGCGCGACGACCTTCGCGCCGGCCGCCTCGTGGCGCTGCTGCGGGAATTCCAGCCGCGCCCCATACCGATGCACGTCCTGACTTTCCCCGACCGGAAGCCCACACCCAAAGTCCGCAGCTTCGTGGACTTCCTTTGCGCACGATTCAGAAACGATGCGCCAGCAACGAATGCGCACGCCGTGTAGCGCGGACTTTTACCGCGCCGCGAGGTGGTGCAACGAAAAAGCTGTAGCGGCGCGACGACCGGCGGCGCTCCCGCAATGCGCCCTGGTGCAGGACTACGCTCCCGCCGCGCGCCGCCCCGCCCATGCGCCACCCGCGAGCGCGATCGTGCCCAGCACCAGCGCGAACGCCGTTCCGGCGACAGCGAGCCCTACGGCATCGATCAGATAACCCGTCGCAACGGGTAACAGCCCGGCCGGAATATAGCCGCCGATGTTCAGAACCGCATTGGCCTGCGCGCGATTATGGTCGGGCACGTTCAGTCCGATCAGCATCAATCCGCCCAGTTGTCCGAGCCCTTGCCCCGCTCCCGCGAACAACGCGGCGACGATCAATGCCGGCGTGAACGAAGCATGAATCGCCAGGATGAGGCTGGCCATCGCCACGGCTGTCGCAGCGGCGCTCGCGCGAAAGATACGCGCGACGGGCCATTTCCGCACGAGGAACTGGACGCCGACGGCTGTGAAGAACATCGCGCACGCCATGGCGCCCGCGAGCGACGGGCTGCGAACGCCGAGCAATCGCGCCAGCAACGACGGCCCTAACGCGAGCACGAACGACGTTGCCGTTATGCCGGGTCCGAATGTCGCGATGCCGCAGAGAACATGCAGACGGTTGGCGGCCGGTACATGCGGCATGCGCAACCGAAGCGGGCCGCGCGTTGGCGCACGATGCGCGGGCACACGCAACGCCACGCCCAGCGCGGCGAGCAGCACTACCGCCTCGACGGCGAAGATCGGCGCGATGGGACGAGCGAGCGTTTGCGCCGCTGCACCGGCCCATAGCGGCCCGAGCCCCGCGCCGAGCACCATGGCGACGGAGGCGAGCAAGGCGGCCGTCGATTTGCGTTCTATGCCGCCCGCATCGACCACGGCGGCCATCCCGGCCGACACGATGACGCCCACGGAAACGCCGCTCAGCAAGCGCCCTAACGCGAGCATCGCAATGGAATCCGCGTGGGCGAACAGCCAGCACGCGGCGAGCGCGGCGAGAAGCCCCGGAATCAAAACCGGCTTGCGCCCGTAGTGATCGGACAACTGGCCCGCTACCAGCAGCGTGCCAAGCAACCCCGCGATATACAGCGCGAAGATCACCGTGAGCGTGCCCGACGAAAAGCCGAGTTGCGCCTGCCAGCGCACATAGAGCGGCGTGGGCGAATTCGACAGCATGAATACGGCGGTGACCATCGACGCCGCCATCCACATACGCGCCGACGAAAAGCGCAAGCCGCTGGGCGTGCGGCCGCAAACTGAAACCGAAGGTTGAGACACGACGACTCTCCTGTACGAGTTTTTTCGAACTATACCGTAGTTCGAAAAAACTCGTACAAGTGATATAGTCGGATCATCATGACCAAAACCCGCACGCCGCCCGACCTCCCGCCGCCGCTGGAAGAGCCCGCGACCGACAACCTGCGCCTCGAGGACATCCTCGCCGCGCTAGCCGATCCGCTAAGGCTGCTCATCGTTCGCAAGCTGATGATGGAATCCGACGCGTATGACCACCCCTGCGGCTGGTTCGGCATCGACCGGCCCAAGTCGTCGCTCACGCATCACTTCAAGGCGCTGCGGGAGGCCGGTGTGATTCGACAGCGGCAATATGGGCTCGAACGCCGCAGCCGCCTGCGCCGCGAAGATCTCGAAGCGCGTTTTCCGGGGCTCCTCGCGCTCGTGAAAAACTGGCAGCCGCCAACGGCTGCGCGCGCGATCGGCAAACCGGCTCGCAAACGCGCGGCCCATTGAAGCCGGCGCGACGCCCGCAAGCAAGTAAGCAAGCAAGAGCGGCAGCCTAGATGAGCGTCTTGATGGCCTTGCCGAGAATGGTCGCGAGCGGCACTTGCAGGAGAACTACGCAAAGCATCGGCACCACGGCCGGAATAGCGACGGCGGCAATCGCCACCCTGCTCACCGGTATCCACCGCGTGGCGTTGACGGCGTCGTAGACCGCGTGGATATCGGCAACAGGGCCCAGTTCCGGCGCGTCGAGAATTTGCGGCGTTCCTATGTCTCGTCCATGAATCCAGCGCAAGTGAACAAGCCGGTCATGGTGCGCCACGAGGCTCGCGTATTCGAGCAAGGCGCGGCGCTTCAACCGGCCCAGCGCCACGCACAGCGGAACGAACGGGATCAGAAAGACGACTGATGCCAGCAGCGCGCTCGTCAGAAGCAACGCTTTCATGTCGAGCGGATTCACGCCGTGATAAACAACGTCGTGCGCAAATGATGCAGCGGCCGCCGACGAGATCGCGAGCGCAACCGGGCTAAACATGAACGCCAGCCGCTCGACGAAGCTCAAACCACCCGCGCGATCGGGATGCGTGGGCACGAGAGAAAGCGGCATGCCCGCGATTCTCAGCAGCAGCACGAACAGCAGAAAAGCGCGCCACAGCCACGCCAGCAGCAAGATGACGAACAGCGGGCGTATCACCAGCAGGAACCACCAGCCGGCAAACGTGATGTCGTTGAGGCCCGCTGGCGTGTGGCCCCAGGCCACGTCCTCCGTGCGCGTGAAAATGGCGCCGATGGTGGACCATGCGAGCGTCGCGCCGATAATGACGACCCACGGCAGCGCGCGCGAGCGCAGACGGCCCACATCCGCAATGCGAGCGCGGAATTCGGCGGTGGCCTCCGCCGTGACGATGCCCATCTCGACGCACCGCCGCAGGAATGCCGGGACGGCATCGTTGGCGATTTCCTCGGCAAGAATCATCAATGGAATGGCGAACAGGCAACGCACGTGGAGGCCAAAGTGCGCGGCAAACGATGCGTCTCCCGTTCCCTCCCAGGCTCGCCCCGTGACTACGGCCCAAATGGCGACGGGAAGCCAGCTCACCGCCGCAAAGAACAGCGCACGCCGGAGTGCGCTCATGCTCGGGCCGGAAATCAGTCCGATCTGCCGCTGCGCCCGGAAGATAACGTCGTCGCGCACAAGCGACAGATCGAGCCCATTCCCGGCGTTTCTGGCGGACCACGCTTCATGCAACTCGTTCTTCGAATCCGGCATCGGCTTCTCCTGGGCGGGATGTACGCGGCTCGCGAGATTGCTTCAGGACACCTGAAGAGTCGCGCATTCACGGCGCATTTTGTTCGACCGGCGTCAGCCTTCGGCGTCTCTCCTGCGCATGGCTGAACACGCGCGCCCTTTCTGTCGAAGCCAGCACGCGCCGCCGCGTAACGGATCGGCCGCACGTGCCCATTCCCATTACGGCGTCGTATTCGCACCGGCGAAGCCCTTTAAATCGCGCGAAAAACTCGTCCCCAGGCAGCCCGTTATGCAGCGACAGCAGCGCGCCGTAATCGACTTCGCGGGGTTGGCCGAGCGTAGCAATCGCGAGTTCGAGCACGCGATAGCGCTCGGAGCGCGGCGTGTTCTTTCCGAATAGCGAATGCAACTCCTGGTATGTAACCAGCCGCCTGTGGTCGGCGGCGCTTCGAAGAAGGCACACGACTTGTTGAACGATCTCCATCGACGTGGTTCTCCCGAGTCCTGGGTCAACCCGCCGGCTGTCGCCCAAACCACTTTCTGTAAATCTGCTCGTAAGTGCCGTCTTCGAACATTGCAAGCAGGGCTTCGTTGATGGACTTACGTAGCTGACTTCCACCGGGCAACGCAATTCCGTACTTCTCAGGCCGGAAAATGGGCCCCACCACGGCCAGCTCTCCATTTCCGAGCCGCGCCGCCCAGTATTGAAGCGTCGGCGCATCGTAGACGATCGCTTGCACGTCGCCTTGCGCCAGCACCCGGAATCCGTCGTCGGCACTGCTCACGCTGATGAATTTCAGGCCGTGTTGAGTGAGGTAGTCCGCAGCGATCGTTCCCGGCACGGTAGCGATCGATTTGCCGGGCAGGTCGTCCGGTCCCCGGATGCTCGACTGCAGCCGCGCCACGGTCTGCGAGGACGTAACGGTTGCCGTGAGCTGGGCGATCAGCACGACGCCGATCAGCCACATCGTCGGCACCAGCACGCGTTTCCAGATGCCTGGCGCGTCGCGCTCGCCGTGCTCGCCCGTTGCAATGATCAGCATGGTCACCCAGACTCCTTCGCCGATGGCACGCCAATAGGGTTTCTGGAAACTGCGATCGTCCTTTTTCTCCATGAGCCAGACAACGTTGGCAAGCAGGAAAACGATGGCGGCGGCCACGCCCACGAACTGTCCGATTGCGAGCCACGGAATGGACCGGATGGTGGCGAGAAACGAATTGTCGTTTCGCGCGTGCACCATGATTTGCAGGCCGGAATCGAAATAGGGAATCGAGAAGTCCACCCGGCTTTCCCGCTCGGGCGTCATCGTGATGGCCGAGATGGCGGCGTCCGCGTTCCCGCTTTGCACGTAGGGAAGCAACCCGGCTTGCGTAGCGACGGGATACCACGCGACGTTGCGGTGCAGGCGACGCGCAATTTCGTTAAAGATGTCGATGCTGAACCCTTCGGGCACCGTCGTCCCGGGCAGCACGAAAGGGGCGATGTTCGCCGTGGCGACGCGCAACGGAGCGGGATTCTGCGAGTCCACGCTCCCGGCCGGCGGCGCGGGTTCGTTGCCCACAGCAAAGAGATTCGTCGTGAGCGAAGCGAGAACGACGAAGCCGAACCCCAGCCGCCACGACATTGGCTTGCTCATTGCATCGCTCCAGAAACCGCGCGTGTGAGTTCCCAGCTATTTCAGCGCAACTTCTGGCGATATGCCTGTCGCGCGCCGGACGCTACCAGCATAATTTAGCGGCTGATGGAGTGAAACTAAAGCGTGCGTACACATATTGCCCCAAAGGGCAATCGCATTGCCCTTACTACCTGGCGTCGCGCGCGGAAAATAATGTTCGCTAACGAATGGCGGCAAGCAATGGAAGGGCGCGATCGCGCCCTTCCCTTTCAGAACATATGCCGCAAGCCCATCATCATGCCGAGCTGCGTGGTTTTCGCCGCTGCGCTCACGCCAACGAATCCCTGCAATTGCGCGCCCACCAGGCCGCCGCGATATAACGAGTAATCGGCTTCCGCATAAACACTCGTCGCACGCGAAAGGTCGTAGTCGGCCAGCAACTGGAATTGCGTCGCGTTGCCGTCGCCGCTCTGCGCCTTGCCGCTTTGCAGCGTGCGCCACACGTTGGCCGAGAAATGGGTGTTGTTGCCCACCAGTTGCGAAATGCCGCCGAAGAACATCTCACGCGAGGAGAACGTATTGAACTTGAGCGCAGTGAGTTGCGGGGCCGTGAACGGACCATTCGGGAAATTGCCCACGAAACCGCGGTCCTGCCGGTTCATCGCCCATCCGAAGTTGACGGTGGTTTCGGCAAACGTATAGGCGGCTCCCGCCGTCCACGCCTTGAAGTGGGCGGAACTGTTGATCGAGTCGCGCGAGTCGAGATAGCCTGCGCCAACGCGCAACGGCCATTGCGGAATATAGGCGATCGAGGCGCCGATCTGGCTGCCCGCGCCGAACGCGCCCGCTTGTCCGCCGAAAGCATATGAAAGCTCCAGCGTGACGTCCTGCCAGCGCGCCGCGTATTTCGCCATGTTGCTCGTCCAGACGCCTTGCGCCATGGCGACTTCGGGGCGGAACTGATAGACCGTCGGTAACCACGATGCGCTCACGTAAGTTCTGAGTACGGCATCTGCGAGCGGGTTGGTCTGCCGACCGAGCGTGAGCCGGCCAAGCGTGGAGGACTGCAAGCCGACATAGGCCGTATTGAAGAACGGATAACCGGGATCGCTCGCACCGGAGTTCGGGAAGAACCGGTTTTCAAGCTGGAAGACCACGCGATTGCCGCCCCCGAGATCTTCCGCACCGAGCATGCCCCAGTTGCTTTCGCTCAGTCCGCCATTGGCGAGTTGAACCTTGTCGTCGCCGGCGGCGTTAGCGTGAGTCGTATAGCGTATTGCCGTATCGACCAGTCCGTAGAGCGTCACCGACGATTGCGCGTACGCCGCCGAGCCAAAGGCCGCCAGTGCCGCTGCGCACCCCACCCGCGCCGCCGTACTGAGCTTGAACTGCCTGGTATTGCCTTTCATCCAGTCTCCTGTCGTAGTTATCATGTCGTTATGACGATTGTTATCCGCGCGCTGTCAAACCGTAAGACGGCGCGCGAGCCGCTCCAGCGAGCGTTCGGGATTGAGCACGACGAGGCCGCCCAGCGCCAGCACGACAAGCAGCGCGCCCGTCAACAGCAAGCCTTGCTCGAAACCCACCGCCACGTTGTCGTGCGCGCCTCGAATCAGCCAGCCCACGACGGGCGGCGCGACGATCCCGGCGATCCACGCTACCGAGTATTCGATCGCGAGCGCCGCGCCGCGCTGCGCCGGCGGGGCGATCTGCGCGACCATTGCGGGGCCGAGCGAATAAATGATCGGCGTAGTGGAAATAGCGAGCGCAATCAGCACGACCTTGGTGAGCGAACCGAAATCGCCCACGGCGGCCGCCACGAGCAAAGCGCCGCCCACCGCAAGGCAGCCGCACACAAACGCGCCGCGGGCAATGCGCGAGGGCACGCCGCGCGTCATCATTCGCTGCGACCATGCGGAAAGCACGAGGCTCACCGGCGCGCTCACAACCAGCACGGCCGCGAACAGTTGCCCCGCGCGCTTGGGCGCAAAGCCAAGCCCCTGATTCAGGTAGGGCGGCAACCAGGTGAGCACGAGCGCCAGCGTCAGAAACGCCGCGAAATGCAGCGCGATGATGCAAACCACCGTGCGGTCCGTCAGCAGCGTGCGATAGCGAATTCGCTTCGCGATGCTAACCGTATCGCCGCCGCTGGCGAGCTTCGTTGCGTGCGCATCGAGCGGGCCTTCGCGGCCGACCGCGAGCCATAGGACCGCCCACGCGAGCCCAAGCACGGCCAGCACGATGAAGTTGGTGCGCCAACCCCACTGCGCGTCGATCCACGGCACCGCAATGCCCGCCACGACCATGCCGAACACGCCGCCTTGCTGGAACACCGACACAGGCAGATTGCGACGCGCGTCGGGAAACCACTTGTAGCAAGCGTGAATCGCGATGGGCTGCGCCGGCCCTTCGCCCGCACCCAGCAGCACACGGCAGGCGATCAAGGCAGCGAGCGACGAGCCGAACGCGATGGGAAGCTGCACCACGGCCCACAATACGGCCATGCCGAGCAACAGCCATCGCGTGGGCCAGCGATTCGCGAGGAAGCCGCCCGCCACGCCCGTCACGGCGAACAGAAAGAAGAAGCTGCCCGCGAGCAGTCCGTATTGCGCGGGCGAGAGGCCGAGTTCTTCCATGAGCGGGGTCGCAACGAGACCCAGCACCACCTTGTCGATGAAGTTGATCGCGACGAGGAGGAACAACATGGCTGCCATGAACCATGCGCGTCCGGGTTGATAGGTGGGTTGCATGCTTGATTTTTCCGTAGTGAGGCGCGTAGTGCGGACCGCGTTGCGGCTCAGGAGGGTTTGCCGGCGCTCTTGCCGAAATACCAGCGCAAGACCAGGCGCTGAACGATGCGGCCGTAAGGCGGATGGAACAATTCGACCGGAAACCAGCGATGCTCCGCGAACACCGCCTTGGCATGCGAAAGCTCGCGAAAGCCCTCTTCGCCGTGGTAATTGCCCATCCCCGACATGCCCGTGCCGCCGAAAGGCAGCGAGTGGTTCATCGCATGCCAGCCCCAGTCGTTGAGCGTGACGCCGCCCGAATGCGTTTCCCGCATCACGCGCTCGCGTTCGCGGGCGTCGGAGCCGAACCAGTAGAGCGCGAGCGGACGTTCGTTGCGGCGGACGTAATCGAGCGCGTCGTCGAATGCTTCGTAGTCCATCACAGGCAGGATCGGCCCGAAAATCTCCTCGCGGGCAATGCGCATGCGCGGCTGTACGCCGGTGACGATGTGCAGCGGCAACTGGCGGCCGTCCTTCGGATACGGTCCGCAAACCGTCACCGTCGCGCCGAGCGCGCGCGCGTCGTCGATGAGGTCGAGCATGCGGCGATGCGCGCGCGCATCGATCATCGACGTCTGCTTCGCGGCTTCGCCGGTCCATGCTTCGAACGCGCGCGCCGCTGCGGCGGTGAACGCTTCAACGGACTCGCGCGGCACCAATGCGTAATCAGGAGCGACGCAAATCTGCCCGGCGTTCACCGTCTTGCCGTGCACGATACGGCGCGCCGCGCGCGCGAGATCGGCCGAGCGCGAGACGAGCGCCGGCGATTTGCCGCCCAGTTCGAGCGTCACGGGGGTAAGGTTGTCCGCGGCCGCACGCATCACTTCGCGCCCGACGGCGGGAGAGCCCGTAAACACGAGATGATCGAAGGGCAGCGCGCAAAAGCGCTTCGCGCACTGCGCGTCGCCTTCGATCACGTCGAACTCGTCTTCGCCAAGCGCATCGGCAAGAAGCGCACGCAACGCGCGCGACGAAGCCGGCGCGTATTCCGATGTCTTGATCAGGCAGCGATTTCCCGCGGCGAGCGCGGTCGCGAGCGGCCCGAGCGCCAGATAAAACGGAAAGTTCCAGGGCACCACGATGCCGACCACGCCTTTGGGCTGATACTGCACGGCCGCGCGATTCGTGCTGAACAACAGTTCGGGCGAGCGCCGCGAAGGCCGCATCCAGCGCCGCAAGTGGCGAAGCAGATGTTCGATGTGCAACAGGGAAGGCAGCAGGTCGACGAGCATCGTCTCGTCGGCGGCGCGTACGCCGAAGTCTGCGGCGGCGGCCGCCGCGCAGTCGGCCGAGTGACGGCGCAATGCGTCGCGCAGCCGGCGCAACGTGCTGCGCCGTTGTTCGTAGTCCGGATAAGGCGCGGCCGCAAACGCCGCGCGCAGCGTCGCGAACCGCGCCGCGACGGGATCGTCCGCGCTTTGCGCCGTGCGCCATTCTTGATCGATCAGCTTCATGGTGGTGGTCTCCCGGGCTTCGCAGCGGCTGGCGCTCAAACCGGCACGTCGCCGATGATCGTCGCGCGCAGCATGCGGCGGCGAGCCGGGAAGTAGTCCTGAATGGCGTAGTGCTGCGTCGAGCGGTTGTCCCAGAACGCAATGGTGTTGGGCTGCCACTTCAGGCGCACCTGAAATTCGGGCACGGCGGCCTGGCGATACAGGTATTGCAGCAGGTCCATTTCCGCGAGGCGGAAATCAAAACCGAATCGCACTTCGTTTTTCTCGATGTAATTCGCCAGATGCGTCGTGAACGCCTCGTTCACGTACAGCACGCGCTCGCCCGTCTCCGGGTGCGTACGAACGACCGGGTGCATAACGGGCGGAAATGCGGCGCGCCGCGCTTCGCGCTCCTCGGCGGTCATGCGCGTGCCGAAAGCCGGCAGCAGATCGTGTACGGCAACGAGTCCTTCCAGCGCGTCGCGCGCAGCCTCGGGCAGCCGCGCATACGCTTCGGCCATGTTGACCCAGATAGTGTCGCCGCCCACCTTCGGGCATTCGATACAGCGCAGCATCGAGCCCATCGAAGGGCGTGCGCGCCAGCTCACATCCGAGTGATAGACGTTCTCGCGGCCCGGAATCTTGCTGTCGCCGCCCAGCATCACAAGCTCGGGATGATCGGGGTGATGGGGAAAAACCGGATGCACTTCCAGTTCGCCGAAACGCTGCGCAAGCGCGACCTGCTGCGCCGCGCTGATGTCCTGATCGCGAAACACCAGCAGCTTGTGCTTGAGCAGCGCGGCGCGCAATGCGGCGTACTGGTCGTCGTCGAGCGGCTGCGTAAGGTCGATATTGCCGATTTCCGCGCCAATGACAGGCGACATCGGCTCGATGGTGAAAGACGTCTTGAGGGCACCCGCGCTGACGACAGCGGGGCTTTCGGTGATGGCGTGCATGACTCTCTCCATGGTGATTCGTCCCTTCCCGACAAAAGATACCGTCGAGTATCGTTTGGAAAGATACTATTGGGTATCATTTAGGAGGTCAACCGAGGGTTTTCCCATGTCACACCACAATGAAAAGCCGTTGTCGGAGTCGCTGGAAAGCGGCGACGGATTCGTCGCGCCGCGTTACCGCAGCGGCCAGCGCTCCGCGGACGCGTTGCTCGAAGCCGGCCGGTTTCTGCTCGCCGACATCAGCTACGAAGCGCTCAGCATCAACGACCTGTGCAGCCAGGCGAATCTCACGAAGGGCGCGTTCTATCGCCGGTTCGAAAGCAAGGACGCGTTCTTTCTCGCCATGCAGCGGCTCGCGCTAGACGACGCGGAGCGCGTGCTGCATTCGCTCATGCAGGAAATGGATCAGCACGGCAACGCGACGAAAGCCGCCGGCCATCTGCGTCTCGTGGTGGACGCGGTGCGCGCGTGGCACCTGCGGCATCGCGGTGTGATCCGCGCGTCGTTGCAGCGCCGCGACCATACGACCGACGGCTGGCAGCCGTTCAAGGAATTTGCGCGGGGATTCGTCGATGAGGTTGCGAGCCGTCTCGCTCGCCTCCCGGAACTGCGCCGCAACAAGGAAGCCGCGACAAGGCTGAAAATCGGCTTCCAGAGTGTCATCGCCACGATGGTCAATGCGGCGCTGAACGACCCCGGACCCTTGCATCTCTCCGATACGGCAATGACGGAGGCGCTTACTGAAATGCTCGCGCTTTACGTGGCCGGCTCCGCCGCCGCGTCGCCTTGATTGCGGCAAACCATACAGGGCCGCTCGCGGTTCGATGCTAGACTCGATTTCAACGGCTCCCTCTGCGCGGAGCCGTTGGCGCAGCGCTTCCCGGCCTCTGCCGCGCCCGCGATAACATTTCGGATAACCAACAGAAAGGTGCGAATATGGCGACGATCCAGAGTCTGGAAGCCCGCAAAGCAATCGGCCGGGAAGCGCGCGAGCGCGCGAAGCGTTCGCAGCACGCCATGACCGGCGACACCGACCGCGACCCGGTTGCGTTGCTTCAGCAAAACAGCACGGGCCGAGTCGAGGCGCTGGTTCCGCTTCGCTACGGGCGCATGTCGCTTTCGCCCTTCACCTTCTATCGCGGCAGCGCAATACTCCAGGCGCACGACCTGGCCGGAACCGCGAACACGGGGATTGTCTTTCCCATTTGCGGCGACGCGCATCTGATGAATTTCGGCGGTTTCGCGACGCCCGAGCGGCAACTCGTATTCGATCTCAACGACTTCGACGAGGTCGCCACCGGCCCCTGGGAGTGGGACGTCAAGCGGCTCGCCGCGAGCTTCGCCGTTGCGGGGGGGCACCTGGCGGTGGGACGCGGCGCGATCGGCGATCTGGTCGCCACGGCCGTACTCGAGTATCGCAACCGCATGCATGAGTACTCGCAATACAGCACGCTGGAACTTTGGCACGACATCGTCACCTTCGAGCGCATGATCGAATCCGCCGCTACAGAAGAGGGCCGGCGACTGGTCGTCAAGACAATGGAGAAGGCCGCCGGACGCACGAACGAAAGCATGCTGGAAAAAATGGCCGTACAAACCGGGGGCCGCTGGACCATT
This sequence comes from Paraburkholderia sp. J76, assembly GCF_905220295.1. Lineage (NCBI taxonomy): Bacteria > Pseudomonadati > Pseudomonadota > Betaproteobacteria > Burkholderiales > Burkholderiaceae > Paraburkholderia > Paraburkholderia sp. J76. The sequence goes on along the minus strand of NZ_CAJMZJ010000010.1, from coordinate 38,352 downwards.
CAGGACGCCCCGCCCGCGCTGTTCCACCCCGCCGGTCCCAATTCGTTGCTCGGCAAGGCCGAAGCCTGGGCCAACACAGACGCATGGCAAGGGAAACTCAACGCCGCCTTCGACGATTATCTCGGCACGCTTTCGTCCGAGCGGCGCGCGCTGCTCAGCGAATTCGAACTCCAGGACATCGCCTTCAAGGTGGTGGGCGTGGGGAGTGTCGGCACATTTTGCCTGGTCATGCTAATGATCGACGGACATGGCAAGCCCCTGTTCCTCCAGGTGAAGGAGGCGCGCGAGTCGGTCGTCGCGCGCTATTTTCCCGCCGACGGTCCCGCGCACCAGGGCCAGCGCGTCGTCGCGGGACAGCGTTTGCTCCAGGCCGCAAGCGATGCCTTTCTGGGCTGGACCACGGGGCCCGCGAAGCGCGAGTTCTATTTCCGCAAGCTGCGCGACATGAAGGTGTCCGCCGAAGTGGAGCGCATGAGCAACCCGGTCCTGCAAGGCTACGCGCGCTTCTGTGGCTGGGCGCTTGCGCGCGCGCACGCAAAGGCCGGCGGCAAGGCGATAGAGATCGCGTCCTATCTCGGCAACGGCGAGCGTTTTGCGCAGGCGCTGACCGATTATGCGTTCGCCTATGCGGATCAGAACGAAAAGGATTATGAAACGTTCATGCGCGCATGCCGCGCGGGCAAGATCGAAGCACGCAGCGACGAAGACATGGCTGCGGATTTTCGCGTCTGATACGGCTCATTATTCCACGCATATTTCACTCGCATTCCATTCGGGCCGCCGCACACCGCGGCGGCCTGAACTGACTCGTTATTTGCCGATCGTTATACAGAATCCATTGCCGCGGCCATAGGGATTTTGGGCAATCGAATTTCCCCTTCGGGCAATATCGGGCAAAAGCCTTTTCTTTCATTCCGTCGGCCACTACAGTACGCACTGTGTGCGCAACGCGTTCCAGAAAAGCGCCAGCGTCACCCCACATCGACGCTTTTGCGACGGTTCAGTCGCACGCCGGGAGAACACGATGAAGAAGAAGGCATTAGGCATTGCCATGCTCGCAGCGGCCGTCATTGCGCCACACGTGAGCGCGCAAACGGCATCGACGCCCACTGCGGCGAGTGCCGCCGTTGCCGTAGACCCGGCAGCCGAGCAAGCGCTCCACACCATGGGCGCTTACCTTCAGTCGCTCAAGCGTTTTACCGTCACCACCCAGCTAACCGGCGAGCGTGTGCTGGAAGACGGCCAGAAGCTCCAGCACACGGCGAACGCCACGCTCGACGTCGACCGGCCCAACCGCATCCGCGCCATCATGACGAGCGCGCGAAGTCATCGCGAGATCGTCTATGACGGCAAGAACGTCACGCTCTTCACGCCCGCGCAAAATTACTATTCGACCGTGGCTTTCGACGGCACTGTCGGCGCGCTGATCGATCAGTTGCGCGACCGTTATGGCGTCGAATTCCCGCTTGCCGATCTGTTCGTCTGGGGTACGCCGCAGGCGCCCACGGGCCAGTTCGAATCCGCCATGTATGCGGGCCAGGATTACGTGGGCTATGACCTCTGCGATCACTACGCGTTCAGGCAAAAGGATCTCGACTGGCAAATCTGGATCACGACGGGTGATCACCCGTTGCCGCGCAAACTCGTGATCACGCGACGCGACGACGACGCTCGCCCGCAATCCGTCTCCATCATCGACTGGACCGTTCGCCCCGACTTCAAGGACGCGATATTTACGTTCAAGCCGCCATCAGGCGCGAAGAAAATCGAATTCGTTCCTGTCGCCGCGAACAAGGGGTAAGCCGATGAAAACCGCATTCAACCGTCATCGCACTGTTTTCGTTCCGACCGTGCTCGCCTTCTGTCTTGCGTTTGCTTCGCCGCTGCCCGTTAGCGCAGCGGGGCGCGGCGGCGGCGCTCACGCCGCCCGCGAGCATGCGGGCGGCGGCCCGCGTGGAGGCGGCGCGCGTGGAGGCGGGCCGCAGGTGAACAGCGCGCGCGCCGACGCGCGTACGCGCAATGTCCGCAACACGAGCGTGAATAACGTCAACGTGAATCGCAACGTCAACGTCAATGCAAACGTCGACCGGCATGGCGGGTGGGACAACGACTACCATCCCGTCGCGACGGCGGCCGCGGTCACCGCCGCCGTTGGCGTGACATCCGCAGTGGTCGGATCGATGGTGCGCTCCGTGCCTTCGAATTGCGTGCCCGTCAACTACGGCGGCATGGTTTATCAGCAATGCGGAAGCACGTGGTATCAGCCTCAGGGTTCGCAATACATCGTGGTGAATCCGCCGTATTGACGGCCTCGCACATGGCCGTGCGTCACGAACGAAGCGGTGCGCCGACACCTGCGTTCGCCGTATCGGCCAACTCGTTCAAACGGGGTAGCCGGACGATGAATTCCGTGCCGCCGCCCTGGCGTCTTGCCACATCGACATGCCCGTGATGGGCTTCGACGATCGAGCGGACAATGGACAAGCCCAATCCCATCCCGTGCGGCTTGGTCGTGTAGAACGGCTCGAAGAGGCGCCGCACGCTGGCGCCGAAGCCGCTGCCGCGGTCGGACACGGAGAATTCGACGTCATCGGCCACGCGCCTCGTGGCAAGGGTCAGCACGCGGCTGGATGGGTCGGTGTCCTGCATCGCGTCCATGGCGTTGATCGCAAGGTTGAGCATGACTTGCTGGAGCTGCACGGGATCGCCCATTATTTCGGCATCCTCAGCATCGAATTTCGTCTCCACGACGATGTTGCGCCGCTTCGCTTCCGGGGCGATCAGCTTGAGCGCGAATTGCAAGGTGCTATCCAGCGGCAGCGGCGCGAAGACGACGCCCTGCTTCTGCAGCAAACTGCGCAGACGCTGTACCACGTCGTTGGCCCGCAATGCATCGCGCTTGACGTCGGAAAGAATTTCTTCGAGTTCCGTGCCATCCACATGCGCGGCCTTGATCAGCAACTCCGCTGCATCCGCATTGCTCAGAATCGCACCCAGCGGCTGCCCCACCTCATGCGCGATCGAAGCGCTCAATTCACCCACCGTTGCAAAACGCGCGGCCCGCGCGAGTTCCCCACGGCGCGCGGTGGCGTCGGCTTCCGCTAGCCGCCGATGGCGGCGTTGCGCGAGCAACGCAACAATGGTGATGGCCTGCGCCAGAATGACCGCCAGCGCGCCCAGCACCACGCCGCGATACTCGCGAAAAATCGAGCGCGGAAAATTGATCAACCGGCAATCGGCGGGCAATGCAGAAGTGGAAAGGCCATATCGCTCGAGTTGTGTCACGTTGGCCGTGCAGCGGGCGGGCAACGACGGAATGACGAGCCCTTGTACGTTGCCGCCATTGCGCAGGATGGACAACGCCGCATCCGCGGTCAGGCGCCCGTTTTCCTCGAAGTCGTACATGGCTCCCGCGGTCACGCCGCCTTCGAGATAGGTCGCGTACCACGCGTAGATCGGCGCGCCCGACGCGGCCACGAGGCCCGGCACGAGTTGGTACGGGAAGAAACGATGACCGTCGCGATCCCGGTACATCGTCGTGTAGACCACTGCCGTGCGCGTGTCAAGGCGCGAGAGCCGCTGCTCGATCTCGTTTAGCGACAGCCCCCTCCACACTTCGACCGAAGTCCACCGGCCCGCGCGCGTTGCCGCGGCCGCGACGACGCCGTCCATGAAAGAATAGTCGACGTCGCTCGTGCCTCCGACCACTACGAGTCGATGCGCATCCCGCTGAAGATTCTCCGCGATGGCGAGCGTCTTCGTCACGTCGATGGGAAACGGCACGTGAGCGAATCCCACGGGGAGCGTGCGTTGCGCGAACCATCTTTCGGGCACACTGGTCAACAGCACGGGCGCGCCGGGCCATAGCTGCGCATGGTAGTCCAATGCGAAATCGGCGGCGTGGTTGCCTATTCCCACGACCAGATCGACACGCTGATCCGCATACTTCTTGCGCATCAATGCGAGGAATTCGGGTGTGAGATCGGCCGCGCCGAAGCGAAAGCCGTCTAGCGCCTCGAGAAAGACTTCCGCGCCGTGCGGCGAGGACGAATCCAGAATGCTTCTGATTGCCCTGATCTGCACCAGCGCGGCGGGCTGGATCGGATCGGTGCCGGTGAGAATCACCACGCGCGCGGGTTCCGCCGCCAGCGAAGCCGTGGAGGCGGTCAGCAAAAACGAAGCAACCAATAAACCGCGAAAGCGCCGTCCGCCGATTCCATGGCAATCGATCAGGATCGCTAACATCCCACGGAATACCTCGAACGAGGCGGACAATAGTTCTCTGCAAACATGTATCGCTATGTCTCGTTGCAGCACGCGCGGCAATGCTGTCTCCACCATTGAAGTTATGCCGGGGGAAGCATAAGTTGTTCCGGAAACGCCCTGCTGCGCGATACCGGCGCGCCCGGCGTTCTACACTGCAAGCGACAACCCTTCCGTTCGACGGAGCAGCTCGGCGAGCGATCCCGCGCCGACCTTGCGCATGAGTTCCGCGCGGCAGCTTTTGATCGTGCGCTCCGATAAACCCAGATCGGCAGCGATCTGTTTGTTGAGCCGGCCAGCCACGATGCCTCTCAGGACAGTGCGCTCACGCTCGCCCAGGGCGATCCCGGATGCGGGTGCGCGCGAGGGCGCGGGACGCGCTTGCGGCTCGGCCACGATCAGGTCGAGCGCCGCTTCCAGCGCCTCCAGCAATTTTTGGCGCTCGAACGGCTTGACGAGAAAATCCACGGCGCCGGCCTTCATGGCCTGTACGGTTTTGGGAACGTCGCTATATGCGCTCATGAATACGACCGGAAGCGCGCATGGCTGGCGCCGCAGCGTCTGCTGAAGGTCAAGGCCGCTCGGGCCGCCCAGTTCCAGATCGACCAGCAGGCAACCCGCCCACTCGCCAGGTTCGCTAACGAGAAATTCTCCCGCAGAAGCATAAGCGCGAACCGAATAACCCGCGCTTTCAAGAAGTCGTTTTAATGCCAACCGCATGGAGGCATCGTCTTCGACAACGTGAATCGTTTTCGTGGAATTGCTATTCACGATAAGACTCCATTTCGATAAATGGATCCGTATTCGATCTACCGATTCCGTGCCCTCATTCGCCATTTCAGTCAATGAGGGAACATGGAAAAGGTTATAGCAATTTTCACAACTTTCTGTTTGCTAACTGCGCCTGGCCTGCTGAATGCCGGCCCATTGCATTCGCCGTGGTATATGCAAACATTTCACCATAATTCAGCGCGCGACCCGAGGGGACATCGATATGGAATCGGAAACCTGAGTCGACCGATTCAAAAGCTAAGCGCGATGCCGAGCGACGCGCCCGTGATATCGCGCCCGAACGCATACCGCGCGACGACGCGCAAGCGGGAAAAGAGCTTCGTCACCGCGCCGGTGTCGATTTCGAGACCCACGCCTAACGACGTCAGTTGATTGAAGCCAAGAACGTCCGCCTGGCTGCCCAGGTAAGTCGAGTGGGAAAGTTCGAGCACGTATCGCAGCGGCCGGTTGAGCGCCAGCAGGCCCGTCGGTGCGCGCCAGCGCGCGTAAAGGTTCGTCGACTCGGCGTTTGCATGCCCGCGAACCGCACTGGAGGAACCAAAGCTCTGCAGGAAAATGTCTGTATATCGCAGCTCGAGATCGAATTCGTAGGGCTCCATGCGCGGATACCAGCCGATCATCAGCGAGCCGCCGACTCCATAGGCGTTGAGCGAACCATTACGAATGAAATCGATGTTTCGATCCGTTTTGCGATTAACGAGGAATTGCGCGGCGCTCGCGTCGCTGAATACCTCGCCGAGCGAGATATTAAAGATTGGCCGAATCACGAGATCCTTTTTCTCGTTCAACGGAAAGTCCCATCCTATGCCGCCCGTTGCCGCCACATTCGTCCAGCGGGTCGGCAACTGGCGTTCCACCTGGCCGTCCGAAGCAACAAAGGTCGGGTCGTAGCGCGATCCGCCCAATGCGCCTTCGAGATAGAGCGGAAAACCCGGACTCAACGTAAAGCCGCCGCCGAACTGCGTCATGTTCAACGAAGGATTCGCGGTCTCCGCGTTGCGAATGGACAGCGAACTCGCGGAGAGGTCTGGCGTGACGGTGTACGACAGCAGGGCGAGCACCGCGTTCGCGCGCTTCTGCACGTCGGGACCGGTGAAAGTCGGTCCCGACGACGATTGCGCGAAGGCCGCGACCGGCGAGATCAACGCGGCCGTAATAGTTAGCAGTGCAGCCGTCGCCGCGCGCCGCGGCCCTCGACATCGTCTGCATGACTGAGCTTCCATGATGCCGATGGAGCGCGCAGGTCAGGGACGCGGCGTTACGATCGGGAACAACGGATTGAAGCTGTCGGTGAGCGAAAGCAGTTCCGAAATCTTGCCCCGGTCGCCATCCACTTTCGCGCGCCCGGCCTGCACCTCCTTGTCGAGATTGGTCTGGTGCAACATGATGTTGTCGAGGCTCGACTTCGGCATGGTGAGCGTGACGTCCGGACTCGGGTCCTGCTTCCCTTCGTTATAAATAAGCACGGAATTTTCGAGGTGAACCGCGTACTCCTTATGCAGGTCGGGGAAAATCCAGTTGACCGAAATCTTCTTGCCGTCGGCCTTGTCTCCATCGATGTGCATCGAAAGGAATTCGAGCGCCATTTCCGGCGTCATCGCGCGAATCGTGTCCGGACTGGCGGTCTGAACCGCCGGAATCTTGGGAATGCCGTTACGCAGTTCATAGGCGCCCATCAGGTAGACGTCGCGCCAGGGACCGGCTTCGGACTGATAGCCGAGTTGTTCGAGCGCATCGGCTTCGAGATTCTTCGCTTCCTGATTGTTCGGGTCGGCATAGACAGCCAGATTCATCACCTGGGCCACCCAGCGGTAATCGCCCTTGCCATACGCGTCGCGCGCTTTGGTGATGACGGCGGGCACACCGCCCATGAAATCCATGGTCCGCTTCGCCGTGTCCACGGGCGGCAGCGGGTGCAGATCCGCCGGATTACCGCTGTACCAGCCCATATACCGCTGATAAACGGCCTTCGCATCGTGGACCACGGTGCCGTAGTAGCCGTGGTTGTACCACTCCTTGTCGAGGCTCGGCGGCAGTTTCACCATGTCGCCGATCTCGTCCATCGTATAGCCCATGTTCAACAGGCGCAGCGACTGGTCGTGAACGAACTTGTACGTATCACGCTGCTTGGCAAGGTAATCGTTGATGCGCGCGTTCTCCCACATCGGCCAGTGGTGCGACGCGAACACAACCTGAACCTGCGGGCCGAACATGTCGATGGTCGTGTCGAGCGCCTGCCACCATTTGTTGGCGTCGCGCACCTGCGCGCCGCGCAGCGTATAGAGGTTGTGCAGCGTGTGGGTGGCGTCTTCCGCCGCGCACAGCGCCTTGTATTTCGGGAAATAGAACAGCATCTCCGCCGGCGCTTCCGTTCCGGGCGCCATCTGGAACACCACTTCCAGGCCGTCGATCGTGTGCCGTTCGCCGGTCTTGTGAATGATGTCCGTGGGCGGGATCAACGTGACGGTGCCGTTCGACGTGGTCTTGCCGAGGCCGCCGTCCACCTGCCCCTTCGCGTCGCGCGGCAGGAGGGAGCCGTACATGTAGATCGCGCGGCGGCTCATGGCATTGCCGGCGAACACGTTTTCGCTCACGGCTTCTTCGAGGAACCCTTCGGGCGCGTAAATCTTCACCTTGCCGGCTTTCACGTCGGCTTCGTTCACGACGCCCTTCACACCGCCATAGTGATCGACGTGGCTGTGCGTATAAATCACGGCGACCACGGGCTTTTTCGGGCGATGCTGATAATAAAGATCGAGCCCCGCCTTGGCGACTTCCGCGGAAATCAGCGGGTCGATGACGATGACGCCGTGATCCGTTTCAACGATCGTCATGTCGGACAGGTCGAAGCCGCGAATCTGGTAGATGCCGTCCGTGACCTTGTAGAGGCCGTTGTTCATGTTCAACTGGGCGTTGCGCCACAGGCTCGGATTGACCGTCGCGGGCGCGTTCTGCGTTTGCAGGAACTGGTAGCCGTCGAGCGTCCAGACAACCTTGCCGTCGGGACCCTTCACGCTGATGTTGGGCAACGTCGCGATAAACCCGCGCTGGGCGTCTTCGTAGTCCTGACGATCGCTCATCGGCAGCGTCTTGAGCAGATCCGCGTTGGCCTGCTGCGTAGAGGGGGTGGCGTCTTTGGTGCCGTCCGCGGCGAACGCGGCTCCGAGGCAGAGCGGGATAACGGCGAGCGGCGTGATGAGCTTGGCTTTCATTGGCATCCTCGTGATTGGAGCGGTTAAGACGACGTCGTTTTCGTTTTCAGATGTTGCGGTTGGATACCTGAGGCGTGGACGAAGGCGCAGCGGGCTCGCCGCCCGGCTCGAAGAAGCGAAGCAGCCTGCCCGCGTTGGCGAGTACGACGAAGGTGCCCAGATTGTGCAGGACTGCGATCCATACGGCGTCCGCCAGGCCAAGCGCCGCGATTGCGATGACCACGGCCGTCCACACGACACCGATGACGGCATTGACCGCGGCAGTCCGGCGGCACAAACGGCCGAGCTTCACGCAGGCCGGAATACGCCGCAGGTCGTCGCCGAGCAGAACGACATCGGCGCTCGCCACGGCAATATCGACGCCGCGCCCGCCAATGGCGATGCTCGTCGCGGCAGCCTTGATCGCCAGCACGTCGTTGATGCCATCGCCGACCACCAGCGGGCGTCGCCCCTCGGCAAGCGCCCGCTTCACGAAATCGAGCTTGTCGTGCGGCAAGGCGTCGGCAACGATCTCGTCGATACCGAGCTGCGCGGCGACCTTGCGCGCGACGCGCTCGCGATCGCCGGTGAGCAACGTTTGGCGCGTGAGGCCGAGCGCGCGCAACTGCTCGAGCGCCTCGGCCGCCTCGGGCCGCAGCGCATCGGCGAACGCGAACCATGCGAGCAGTTTTCCGTCGAGCGCGATACCCGCGAGCGGCCCGTCGTGCCGCGATGCGGGCGCGCAAAGCCCCAGCACGTGCTCGCGCAGCAGCGCTTCGCGGCCGAATACCGCGAGCCCGTGCCCGGTCTGCGCCACGACACCCAGCCCGCCCAGCTCGCGCGTGGCCTCCTCGCCGGCCGGCAGGTAGCCGCGATCCTTCGTATAGCGCTGCAATGCGCGGCTCACCGGATGCGTACTGCCCCGGCTCAGTTGCGCGGCTAGCGCGAAGGTTTGCGCGGCGTCGGCATGCGTGGCCAGTTCGACATCGACGATACGCAGTTCGCCATGCGTGAGCGTGCCGGTTTTATCGATGATGAGCGTATCGAGGTCCGCCACGCGGTCGAGAAACGCCGCGTTGCGCAGCAGCAGTCCGTGGGGCGCGCCCGCGGCGATGCCCGCGACCGCGGTGGCGGGCGCCGCGAGCACGAGCGCGCAAGGGCACGCGGCGACAACCACGGCGAGCATCGTCGCGGGGTTGGTGGAAACGAACCACACGAGCGCCGCGCAAATCAGCACGAGCGCCAGATAGCCGCCCATGTAGCGCTCCAGCGCCTCGGTCACGGGCGGCTTGGCGCGCTCCGCGTGTTCGAGCAGCGCCACGATCTTGCCGAGCGTGGACTGCTGCCCGACGCGCGTCACGCGGATGCGCAGCGCGCCATCCAGATTCATCGCGCCGCCATAGACCTCGTCGCCGGGCTTGACGTCCTGCGGCAGCGATTCGCCGCTGATCGCGCCGTTGTCGACGGAGGAACGGCCCGCGGTCACGACGCCGTCCGCCGCGATGCGCGCGCCCGCCGCCACCTCCAGCAAGTCGCCGCGCGCGAGCGCTTCGGCGGCCACCTCCTCCACGCCGCCGTCCGGCTTCACGCGGCGCGCATGCGTGGCCGAAAGCCGCGCGAGCGCGCGGATCGCTTCCTGCGAGCCGAGCACGCTGCGTTCTTCCAGGGCGTGTCCAAAGGTCATCACGACAGGCAGCAACGCGGCGGTTGTCATGTCGCCCGTCGCCCAGGCGGCGAGCATGGCGAGCGCGATCAACCGGTCGGTGACGCCATGCAGGCTCGGATACCGGAGGCTATGCCACGCGCTCGCGAACACCGGCCCCGCGACGAGCACCGAAGCCACCCCGGCGAGCACCTCCGGAAACTCCCCCGCCTGGCCCGGCACGTAGCGCCACGCGAACGACAGGATCAGCAGCCCCGCCGCCGCGAGCGCCAGCGCGATGCGGCGCGAGATGGCGCGGCGCTCGGCGGGTGCGAGCGCAATGCCGGGCCCGTGCGTCATGCCGGCGTGGGCCTGCGTCTCGTCCCCGCGCGCATCGGGTGAGGGAGCGGGCTCGTGAGAGGGCTCATGAGGGGGCGCGACGGTTTGGCATGCGAAGGAATCGGCGTTTGCGTTCACGGAGTCTTTCCCGGAAGTACGAGGCTCGATGTGTCGTAGGGATCGATCGTCGTCACGTGCCCCGCTCTGGCGAGAATCTGCTGGATGCGGTCGCGATACGTTCGCGCCAGCAATCCACGGTCGCTGTTGGCGTCAAGCGGCGCTTCGAGTTGCAGGATGGTCTGCGTTTGCGCCTGGGCCGTCGCGACGCGTTCGGTCGCGTTCGCTCGCGCGCTCTGGAGGATCTGGTCGGCGTGCTGCTGGGCGTCCTGGCGTGTGGTTTCCGCCGCCGTGCGCGCGTCCGCGATATTGCGTTGCGCCGTTTGCAAGGAGCTGAGCACCGAATTGAACGCATCGACCGCCGCCGCGGGCACGTTTGCCTGAACGTCCACGCGCGAGACCTCGATGCCCAGCCCGGCGTGATGCGCTTCAAGCAACTGCAGGCGCCGCTCGACCGCGCGGGCGATATCGTCGCGCAACTGTTCGCGCTGAGCGGCCATCCGCGAGTCGCCTGAAAGCAACTCGGGACGCGCAACCAGGATGGCGTCCAGGTCGCGCGAAGCACTCACTTCCGCAACCGCGGATGCCGTCAGCCGTTCCAGCGCGGGCGCGAGCAGCGGTTGCTGAACCGCATAGTCGTACGGCGAAGTCACGCGGTAGTAAAGCGTTGCGCCGAGTTGCACGACCGCCGTGTCGCCGGTGAGCACGTAACCGGAGCCCGCGAGCGCGTCCGAAAACGGCGTGCCGTTCGTCCCCATCGCGGCGTCCGGGTGAAAGCCCCACGAAGACATGTCGTTGAACGGCAGCGTCGTGTCGGTGGGCGGCGCGTTCGGCGCGGGGTCGAGCGCGCGGGCGCGCGCGTCACGGTCGAGCGAGGCGATACGCTGTTCGAGCACGCGCGCGGGGCCTGGCAGAAGCACGACCGTTTCGAACGGACGCGGCCACGCAAGCAACAATCCCGCGCTGCGCATGCGGACGAACTTTCCGAAGCGCATCACCACGGCCTGGCTATCCGGCGGAACGCGCTTGACGTTTGAAACGCCCCATGCAATGGCCGCTATCGTTGCGAGCGCAACCAGAAACCAGAAGCCCATGCGCACCGCCTGCGCGGCGGGGCCGGGGGCGCGCGGCCTGGCGGGCGTCGAGCGCGGCGGTGCTCATCGCGTGCGGCGCCCGTTGACGGATTCGGCACGCTCGGCGCGCGCACCGCCGTCGAGGCCGGCCGGGCCCTGTACGAGCACGCGGAACGGCGCGGCATCGGTGCGCACGATCAGATTCGTGTTGGCGTTGACGACCGTGGAAAGCGTGTCGAGCGAACGCAGCATCGTGTAGAGCTGCGGATTGCCCGCGTAACTCTTGCCGTAGATCGCCGCCGCGTCGCGCCGCGATTGTGCTTCGATGCTGGCCGCCTGCGCGGTCGCGTCGGCCACCTCGATACGCGCGTCGCGGTCCGCGTCGGAGCGAATCTGGGCCGCCTCGCGCTTGCCTTGCGCCGTGCGTTCCGCCGCCACCGTCTCGCGTTCCGCGCGCATGCGCTCGACCGTGGCCGACAGCGTGGCGGCGGGCAGCGTCAGGCGCTCCAGACCCACCTGCACGGCGTGCACGCCGTAGGTCGAGTAAATCTACGCGTCGATCTGCTTGCGCAGTTCGTCCTCGTACGCCTCGATCCTCACATCATGCGCATTGGTGTTGACCAGCGTGGCGAGATCGAAGCCCGATGTCGTCGTCTGCAACGCGGAGCCCAGCAACGAACGGATCTGGCGCGCGGCTTCGTCGGGTTCGTTGCGCACGGCGCGCACGAAGCGGCTTACGTCGGCGTCGTTGGCGGGCACGCGCCACGCCACCCAGGCCTGCACGAGAATGCGCAAACCGTCGCGTGTGCCCACGTCCTGCAAGCCGCTCGACGTCGTGTGCAAGCGCAGATCGACAGGCACGGTCGCTTCGATCGGCGCGGGCAGGCGCCAGGCGAGGCCCGGTTCGAGAACGATCCGCACGGGTTCGCCAAAGCGCGTGACGAGAGCGCCCTCGCCCTCGCGCACCTGCACGAGGCTTGCGGCGGCAAGCGCGACCGCCACGCACAGCGCCGCAAGCGCGACACGCCACGCAAAGCCCTTGCCGCTGCCCCGCATCCCGCCATGCGAGTGATGATGATGCGCGTGCCCCGCATGGTCATGATGCAGGTGAAGATGTGAGCCGCTCAAGGTCTGCTCCACAAGAATGAAAGCGGGTGGCCGTCAACGGGCGGCGCGGGCCGCTCAATACAGGCGTTTGGCTCCCGCGGCGTCGCCTGCGTTGTACGCGCGCAGATCGATGGTCGCGCGGTTGCCCGCCACGAGGCGATCGTCGATCACCGTGAGGTTGGCGTTCTGCAGCCCGCGGGCGAGATTGCGCAGGTAGTATTCGAATGCGAATGCGCCTCCCCCGGCTTGCGCCGCCGCGACGTCCGCCGCGAAGGTGGTCTGCTGAACGTTGGCCGCGCCAAGCGTTTCCGCCGCCGCCGCGCTCGCGGCAGCCACCGTGGCATGGGCCGTTTGCGCGGCGTCGCCCAGCACGCCCGCCGCAAGCCCCCGTGCCTCGGCGACGCTTGCCTTCGCGCGAATCTGCGCGGCCTGAACGCCATGCCAGGCAGCCGACGCGCCAGCCGGTGGGTGCACGCTCTCGATCACCACGGCAACGACTTCGATGCCGCTGCCGAGCGTGTCGAGCCGCTGCTGGATGGCGCCGCGCAACCGCTCCGCGATGACGGTCTGGCGAGCTTCGACAAGCGCATCCAGCGTGTGGGACGAGAGATAGCGCACGACCTCGCGGCTCGCGATGGCGCGCAGCATCGCGGCCATGTCGCTCGTGCGATACAGCGCGGCGCGCGCGTCGGCGTCGCCTGGGCCGACGCGATAATCGAGCCGCACGTCGGCGCTCACCGTTTCGAAATTCTGCTGACGGCCGGTGCCGCCCGCGATGACCTGGGTCGTCTCCCATTGATGCGCGACGTCCCAGAGCCGGTTCAACTGCTCCGGCGCGCGTGCGTCGGCGGGAATCGATGGGCTCGCGTCGCCGCGCGCCTCGTCGGTCGTCCCGGAGATCACGATCTGGCGCACCGCGCCATTGTCGAGTAAGCGGCGCGCGCCGAACGGCCAGGGCAAGCCGACATGCAATCCAGGCTGCCACACGGCCACGGGCGCGCCGAAGCGCTCGTACACCGCGCGCTGATCGGGCCGAAGAATCGTCACGCCGGTCAGCAGCCACGCGCACGCGACGAGCGTCGCGCACGCCGCCGGCAGCATCTTCAAGGTGCTATGGACCACCCAGCTTTGCCGCAGATCGATGCCGTAGCGATGGCGAAGCGCCGCGCCCATTTCGGCGGGCGAGGCCGGGCGCTGCATCAGGCATTGCGCGAGCGCGCTGTCGACGAGTTGCAAGGGCGTGCGCAATGTCGCCGGCGGGGCAAACCACGCGAGGACGCTGCGCAGGGCATGCTCCGCCGCTATCGCCGCGGGCAGGATCGCGACGATGAAGGCAAGCCAGCGCGCGTCCACACCCGCCCACGCGTATAGCGCGGCGCACGCCGCCGCGCCGAGGAACACGGCAAGCGCGGCGCGCAGCGCGGCGGTCAGCACACGCGGCGCGCGGCTTTCGCCCGCGCGCGCCGCGAAGAAACGTTCCGTCACGAGCGTGACGAACGCGAGCGCCAGCATGACGCCACAGGCAATCGCCACGGAGTGCGAAGCGATTGGCGTCGTGGCGTGAGCCCTTCGCTCGAAAACAGGAAAAGTCGAGACGCATAGCGCCAGGGAAAGCGCGGACCCAACGAGCACGGCCCACGGCCATGGACGGATCGCGCGGACACTCGCCGGCACGATCCGTACGAATGCGTATCGCCTTCGCCAGGGCGAAAAGCGCGTCGCTTTCGCACGATCCTCATGGCGCACCGGCGCGCGGGCGCCCAGCCACGCGCCCCACGCGACGAGAAAGACATTCACCGCAGCCGCGCCCGCGGGCGCGACCCAGCGGAACTCCGCCCAGGTTGCCCGCCAGCACACAGCGACGCCGAACACGACGCCCAGCAGCAAGCTGACGACGGCCACGCGCGCGAACACGCGTGCATCCTGCTCGCTGCGGTCATACGTACCGTTTTCGTGACGTTGCATTATCCGTTTCCCCATACGGTTCACACGAACAGTCGAGGCGCAACAGCTCATAGCAGAGTGTCGTACGGTATGCAGCCGTCCGCTATAGGTACTCGGGGCAACTCGAATTTCCCCTTCGGGCAATCGAACGGTACGGGCGAATCCCGTTCGTCAGCCGTTCTTGCTCAACGCCTGCCGTACAGCGTCGAGAAGCGCTTCGCCCGTAAAGGGCTTGGTTAGCAGCGGGTAGTCCCCGATGCTGCGCACGGCGCGCCGGGTCGCCGACCCGTCGTAGGCCGTCGTGAATACCGCGGGCGGGCGCGGAATGACCAGGGTTCCGTAGAATTCGGGCCCAGAGGCGCCCGGCAAATGAACATCGAGAATCAGACAGTGCGCGGACGACGCCCACCCGGAAGCATCGGCATCTTCCGCGGACCGGAACGACCGTGTATTGAATCCCGAGTGCCGCAACAAACGATCGAGCGCACGGCGCAAGCTGGCGTCATCCTCGAGAATCACGATCAGATGTGCGTTTCCATTCATGCGCCACCCTTCATGCGCCATCCTGTTGGAGGCTGGCCGGGTGTCATCCCGGTTTCGCCGCTGCACTGCTAGAACGACTTGCGCAACTGCACCCAGCAGTGCACGGAAGTATTGGCATTGGCGCTCAGTATTTCCGGCGTGCGCCCAAACGGGAACGCCACGCTCGCGCTGAGCAAGAGCTTGTACGGTCCGTTCCACTGCACGCCGAAACCGGCGCTGCTCAACTGTCCGGTGTTCGGCCCCGGAACGAACGGGTTCTTGTACTGCTGCACCCACCCCGTATCGACGAAGACGGAAAACTGCCAGATGCCCGGTATGTTCTGGAACGTAGCGTCGTGGCGGTACTCGACGGTGGCGAGATAGCCGCGCGAGCCGGACAGCACGCCCACGTCGTAGCCGCGCACGCTATCGGGACCGCCCAGGTAGAACTGCTCGGAGGTGTCGAGGTTCTTGCTCGACGTTTGCCCGGAAAAGCCGAAGTACAGCGCGTCGCTGCGCGTGAACTGCTGCAGGCGCGACAGTGAGAGCGAGAGCTTGACGTAATGACCCGCCGTGTCCGCGCCGAGCTGGTCGATAAGGTCGGTCTGCCAGTTGTTCGCCGCGAGCACGCCGTAAGTCATCGCGAGGCGCGCATTGGTCACGCCCGTGGAGTCGATCTGATCGCCGGCGAGCGTGGTGGTCACGCTGTTGGTGTGGCGATCGTTCTGGAGTCCTATGATATCGATGTTGTCGTTGAGCCTGCGGAAGTCGTATTCGATCTGCCCGTAAAGATTGCCGCGCGTATTGCGGATGATCGGCTGCGCGAGCACCACGCCGCCGACGAAGGCCGAACCATGCGCCTGAAGATCGGAAAGGTCGTTGCCGAGGTGATAGTCGAGCCCCGACACCGTGGCCCCGAGCGTGGTGCCCTGCCCGTTGAGCAGATAGCGATAATCCATGCGTCCATAGGTCATGCCGTGGCCCGAGGTCAACGCGCTGAAATCGAGCAGATCGCCCTGGTTGAACACGCCGTTGATGTTCAGGTCGCCGCTGCCTCGCACGCGCCCGCTATAGGGATCGCCGAAGTTGTCCACGCCCGCGTCGCCGGTGAAACGCTGCTGGGGCGTCACGTCGACGAGCAGGTCGGACGTGCCCACCTGTTGCCCCGGCCGCAGCGTCGAACTCACCTCCGCGCCCGGAATGTCCTGCATCAGCAAGAGCGTGCGTTCGAGCTGGAATTCGCTCACCGGCTGCCCCGACTGCAGCGCCGCGAGCGTATTGTTCAGCACGCGGTCCGACACGCGGCTCTGGTTGTTCAGCGAGACCGCGCCGTAGCGCGCCTCGGCCACGTCGATGCGCACGACGCCGTTCTCGATCGTCTGCGCGGGCACATAGGCCGTGGCGAGCGGGAAGCCGTGTTCGTGATAGACGTCGCTGATCTTGTCGGCGAGCGCGTTCAGGTCGCTCAGCGTGAGATTTTTGCCTTCGCTCGACGCCACCACCGCATGCAGCAGCTCGGTAGGCAGTTGCGTATTGCCCGTGATTTCGATCTTGACCACGGCGAACGTCCGCGTGTTGTCCGCGGGCGCGCCTCTGGGCGGCTGGATCGTGAGATCGAGGTTCGAAGGCGGCGGCTGCAGCGAGGGCTGCGGCGCCTGCTGGAGCAACTGGCCGCTGTTCGGCGGCGACGGCACGCGCACTTGCGCGTGAGCCGCGAAAGCCGATCCGGCGAGCGCGACGGCGAGGCGGATTCGTGTTTTGCGCAGCCGGTTCGAGCGAATCTCGATCATGGTATGAAGATGCCGTAGGTCGCGCTTGCCGCGCGTGCGTCGTCTTTTTCCTGCGCCGGGAAGTCTCAGTTCGCGGGCAGCCGAACCCCTCCGTTGAGCACGGTGAGCGCGAGGCCCGAATGGAAATCCGTGCGCGCCACATTGCGCTCGTTGGGGTGGTCTTCCTGTTTCTGGTTGCCCGCATAGTCGCCCTGCGCGGAATCGGAGGCGGTGCCGTACGGCGTGCTCGTCTCGTCCGGTCCGAGCGGCGCCTGCACGCTCGCCAGCGCGCCGGAAGGCACGGGAGCCACGGGCGTGATGATGTCCGCGGTCAGGCCCGATGGTTGCACGAGCACATAGTTGCCCGCGTCGGCGCCGCTTGCCGTCATCGCCGTGCTCACCGGCTTGTGGAAACCGACCGACGGATTGTCGAAGTAGCCCACGGTGTCGTTGCCCAAGGTCACGCTGTCGTGGCCGAGCACGCCGGAAAGCGTCGCGCCCGAAAGCGCATCGAGCACGGTGCCGTTGTAGGTCCGGTTGCTCGTCAGCGTGTCCACCACGATCAGCGGCGCGGGCGTGACCGTCACCCAGTCCACGCCACCCGCCAGCGTGTAGTTGCCGGCGAGCGCGACGCCGTTGCCGCTTAGCGTATAGCCGCCGAGGCCGCCCGGCGCGAACGCATTCTGGCTGCCGACGTTCTTCGTCGCGAGCGTGCCGGTGCCGGAGAGCGTGAGCGTTTCGCCGTTCACGCCATGCAGCACGCCATTCGCGCCGAACAGGCTCGCCGCCGCGCCGTTCGTCGCGTCGTACACGCGGCTGCCCGTGAGATCGAGCACGGCGGGCGTGATATTGGCGGACGTGCTTGCCGTCGTGTTGAACGTGTAGTTGCGGGCGTCCGCGCCGCTGCCTGTAATGCCCGTCACGAAAACCGGAATGCCGCTGCCCGCATTCGGCGTGACGAAATTCGCCGACTGCGCGCTGAAGCTCACATTGTCGCCGGCCAGAATGCCGTTGCTCGCGAGGCCGACCGAAGCTGCGGTGGTGCCGTCGTAGACCTTGCTGTTACCCGTCGCGGTGACGGTGACGGCAAGCGGCGTGATGGTGACCCAATCGACGCCGCCAGCCAACGTGTAGTTGCTGGCAAGCGTCGAACCGTTGCCGGTCAGCTTGAACCCGTTGAGTGCGCCGGGTGCGAACGGCTTCTGCTGCCCGGCGTCCTGATTCACGAGATTGCCCTCGCCGGAAAGCGTCAGCGTCTGGCCGTCCACGCCGGTTAGCACGCCGTTGTTGCCGAACAGGTTCGCGCTCGCCTGGTTCGTGCCGTTGTAGACGCGCGTGCCCCTCAGGATCAGCACGAACGGGAAAATGTCGGCCGTCGCGACTGTCGACGTGTTGTACGTGTAGTTGCCGAGATCGCTGCCCGTACCGGTGATGCCCGCCACATTGACCGGAATGCCGTTGCCCGCGTTCGGCGTGGCGAAGTTCGCGCTGCCTGCCGCGAAGCTGGCCGTGTCGCCCGCTACAAGTCCACTCACGGTCAGTCCGCTGAGCGTTGCCGCGGTGGTCGCGTCGTACGTCTTGTTCTGCGCGATGGCCGTGATCGTCAGCGCGCGCGGCGTAATGTCCGCGCTCGTCGTCACGACCTTGCTGCCGAACGAGTAGTTGGCGATATCCGTGCCGTTGCCGTACAGGCCCACCGAGATCGGAATGTTCTGGCCGACGTTGGCCGTGGCGAAGTCGGCCGAGTTGTAGCCGACCGACGCGTTGTCGCCCGCCACGAGGCCGGTCACGGTGAAGCTGCCCAGTTGCGCGGCCGTCGTGCCGTCGTAGACCTTGTTCTCGCCGGTGGCCGCGACCGTCACCGGCCTGGGCGTGATGTTGACCGAGTCGCCCACGCCCGAGCCGAGCGTGTAATTGGTGGTGAGCGCGCCGCCGTTTCCGGCAAGCGTGAAGCCCGCCAGGCCGTTGGCGGCGAAGGGCTGCTTCGCGTTCACGTTCTTGCCCGCGAGCGTGCCGGCGCCGGAGAGCGTGAGCGTTTCGCCGTCCACGCCCGTGAGTACGCCGTTGTTGCCGAACAGGCTCGCCGCCGCGCCCGTCGTGCCGTCGTAAATGCGCGTGCCCTGCAGCACCAGCACGTAGGGGTAGATGTCGGCGGCAGTCGTCGCGCTGGCGTTGAACGTGTAGTTGCCCGCGTCGGCGCCGCTCGCCGTGATGCCGTTCACCGCGACCGCAATGCCGTTGCCCGCGTTCGGCGTGGCGAAAGTCGCGCTGCCGAAGCCGAAATTCACGTGGTCGCCCGCCAGCACGCCGCTGGGGGTGATCGTCGCCGTGGCGTCGGTGGTGCCGTTGTAATAGCGGCTCTGGGCCGTCGCGCTGACCGATACCGCGAGCGGGTTGATGGTCACCCAGTCCGTTCCGCCCGCGAACGTGTAGTTGCCTGCGAGCGCCGCGCCGTTGCCCGTGAGCGTGAAGCCCGCGAGGCCGTTGGCCGCGAACGGCACCTGCGGGCCGGCGTTCTTCGTCGCGAGCGTGCCGGTGCCGGAAAGCGTGAGCGTTTCGCCGTTCACGCCCGCGAGCACGCCGCTGGTGCCGAACAGGCTCGCCGCCGCACCCGCCGTGCCGTCGTACGCACGCGAGCCCGTGAGGCTCAGCACGACCGGCAGAATGTTCGCCGTCGTCGTCGCGAAGCTGTTGTACGCGTAGTTGGCCGCATCCGCGCCGCTCGCGGTGATGCCGTTCACCGTCACGGTAATGCCGTTGCCCGCGTTCGGCGTGGCGAAGTTCGCGCCCGCGAAACCGAAGTTCACCGTGTCGCCGGCCAGCACGCCGGTCGTGGCCACCGTGGCCGTGGCGGCCGTCGAGCCGTCGTAGGTCTTGTTTTGCGCGCTCGCGCCCACGACGATCGGGCGCGCCGTGATGTCGCCCGTGAGCCCCGTGGGCTGCGTCAGCACGTAGTTGCTGGCGTCGGTGCCGCTGATGGTCATCGTCGATGGCGCTACCGCCTTGCCGGTGCCCACGTTCTTGTCCGCGAACGTGCCCGTCGTGTCGTTGCCGAGCGCGACGCTGTCGCCGCCGAGCACGCCGGAAAGCGCCGCCCCGCTCAGCGTGGCGTTCGTGGTGGCGTCGTAGACCTTCGTGTTCACCGTGGTCCCGGTCACGGTGAGCGTGGCGGGCGTGATGTTGACCCAGTCGGTGCCGCCCACGAACGTATAGTTGCTGGCCAGCGCGCCGTTGTTGCCGGTGAGCGTGAAGCCCGCAAGACCATTGGCGGCAAACGCCTGCTGCGGGTTCACGTTCTTGCTCGCGAGCGTGCCGGTGCCGGAGAGCGTCAGCGTCTCGCTGTTTGCGCCGCTCAGCGTGCCGTTGCTGCCGAACAGGCTCGCGTTCGCGTTCGCCGTGGCGTCGTACACGCGCGTGCCCTGCAGGCTCAGCACGAACGGCGTGATGTTGGCCGTAGTGGTCGCGCTCGTATTCGTGAACGTGTAGTTGCCCGCGTCCGCGCCCGTTTCGGTGATGCCCGAAACCGTCACCGTCTTGCCCGTGCCGACATCCTTCGTATCGAACGTCGCGGACTGGTCGTTGTAGACCACCTGGTCGCCCGGCACGACGCCGGGGCTGTTGAGCCTAACGGTTGCCGCCGTGGTGCCGTCGTAGACCTTGTTGCTGGCCGTCGCGACCACCGTAACGCCGAGCGGCGTGATGCTCGCGAAGAGGCCGCTGGGCTGATTGAGCGTGTAATTGCCCGCATCCGTGCCCGAAATCGTCATGCTCGTGGTCACCGGCTTGTCGGTGCCCACGTTCTTGTCGTTGAACCGGCCCTGGGTCGCGTTGCCCAGGGTCACGCTGTCGCTGCCCAGCACGCCGTTGAGCGTGGCGCCTTGCAGCACCGCATTGGCGTTGCCGTCGTACACCTTGTCCTGCGCCACCGTGTTGTACACGTAGAGTTGCGCGGGCGTGACGCTCACCCAGTCGGTGCCGCCCGCCAGCGTATAGTTGCTCGCCTTCGCCGAGCCGTCGCCGGTAAGCGTGTAGCCGCTCAGGCCGTTCGTGGCGAACGGTTTCTGATTGCCCACGTTCTTGTTGTTCAGTTGCCCGGTGCCGCTGAGCGTGAGCGTCTCGCCGTTCTGGCCTTGCAGCGTGCCGTTCGAGCCGAACAGCGTGGCCGCTGCATTCGGCGTGGTGTCGTACACACGCGTGCCCTGCAGATTCAGCACGCGCGGCGTGATGCTGGCCACGGTGTCCGCCGTCGTATTGGCGAACGTGTAATTGGCCGCATCGGCGC
The DNA here is from genome assembly GCF_905220295.1 of Paraburkholderia sp. J76. Taxonomy (NCBI): domain Bacteria; kingdom Pseudomonadati; phylum Pseudomonadota; class Betaproteobacteria; order Burkholderiales; family Burkholderiaceae; genus Paraburkholderia; species Paraburkholderia sp. J76. The sequence continues at coordinate 17,311 of NZ_CAJMZJ010000010.1, read as the reverse complement.
CACTCTCCGAAATGCCGCTCACATGCACCGCGAGGTTGTTGCCTACGTCGGACTGCGAAAAGTTCGCCGCCGTGTCGCTGAAGCTCACCTGGTCGCCCGCTACAACTGCGGTACTGCCCAGATTGACCCGCGCCGCCGTCGTGCCGTCGTATTGCTTGTCGATGCCGGTAGCCGTGACCGTTGCCGCCAGCGGCGTGATACTGGCGGTGATGCCCGTTGGCTGGACCAGCGTGTAATTGGCCGCGTCGGTGCCCGAGATCGTCATGCTCGTCGCCACCGGCTTGTTCGTGCCCACGTTCTTGGTGTTGAAGGTGCCCGTCGTATCGTTGCCGAGCGCCACGCTGTCGCCGCCGATCACGCCGCTCAGCAGCGCGTTCTGCAAGGTCGCCGTCCTCGTGCCGTCGTAGACCTTGTCGAGCGCGATCGTATTGAGCACGGTGAGTTGCGCAGCCGTGATGGTGACCCAGTCGGTGCCGCCCAGCAGCGTGTAATTGCTCGCAAGACCGCCGTTGGAACCGTTGCCGAGCGCCAGCGTGCCGAGATTCGAGAACGGCACCTGCCTGCCCACGTTCTTGCTGGTCAGCGTGCCGGCGCCGGTCAGGCTCAGCGTTTCGCCGTTCACGCCGTTGACCACGCCGCCGCTCGAGAACAGGCTTGCATCGGCGCCGGTCGTGGCGTCGTACATGCGCGTGCCGGTGAGATTGATGACCTTCGCCGTGATCTCGCCGAGCGTGCCGGTCGCCTCCGTGGGCAGCGCGTAATTCGACAGGTTCGTGCCGAGCGCCGCTGAGTAGTCCGAAGGTTCGAGCGTCGCGCTGACGCCCACGTGCGTGCCGACGTTGGGCGACTGGTAGCCGCTCGCGGCCGTTTGCGTGACCGTGGCGCTCTGGGTCCCCACGAAGCCCGTAATCGTGAAGTCCGACGCGCCGAGCGTGACCGACTTCGTGCCGTCGTATTGCTTGACCGGATTGCCGGTGATGGTGACCGCGAGCGGCGCGGGCGTGATGTCGGCGAACAGGTTCTGAGGCTGCTGCACGGTGTAATTGCCTGCCTGCGCGCCGGCCAGCGTGAAGCCGCTCGCGGTGACCTGCAGGTTCGTGCCTGCGTTCGCCGTGGCGAACTGGCCCGCCGCGCTGCCCGAGGCCAGCGTGACGTTGTCGCTGCCCAGCACGCCCGTTAGCGTCGCGCCGCTGCTGTTGATCGTGGCCGCGGTCGTGCTGTCGTACACCTTGTTGTTCGCCACGGCGCCGTTCACGACAAGCTGCGCGGGCGAGATGTTCGCGCTCAGCCCCGCGAGCGGCTGCAGCGTATAGTTGGCCGCCGCACTGCCCGAAATGCTGAAGCCGCTCGCCGTCACGGCGATATTGTTGCCGACGTTGGCCTGCGCGAACGTGCCCGTGGTGGACGTGTTGAGCGTGACATTGCCCGCATCGGAAGGCACCACGCCCGAGAGCGAGGCGCTGCTCACGTTGAGCGTGTCGGCGGTCGTCGTGTCGTAGACCTTGTTGGTCGCGTAGGCATTGATGATGTAAAGCGGCGCGGGCGTGATGATGCCCGGCCCCGAGGCCGTCGTGGGCAACAGGTAATTGCTGAGCAGCGTGCCGCTATTGGCGGTGTAGTTGCCGGGCACGAGCGATCCGCTCACGATCCAGTTGCCCGCGTTCGCCGTCGCGTAGTTGAATTGCGCGGTCGGCGTGACGCTCGCGCCCTCGCCGCTCACGAAGCCGATAGCCTGCAGGTTGCTGCTGGTCACGCGCGCGATCGTGTCGCCGTTGTACACCTTCCTCGGCAGGCCGATCACGGCGACCGTGAGCTGGGCCGGAAGAATGGTGCCGGTCCCGTAGGCCGTCACCGGAAACGAGTAATCGCTCAGGTCCGTGCCGGCGCCGGGCGTGAGATCCGCCGCCGCCAGCGCCGCCGTCACGGCCTGCGAACCCGCATTCTTCGTCGCGTACTGGCCGGTTATCGTGTGCGAAACCGTCGCGCTGTCCGTGCCCACGAAGCCGCTGAACGTGAAATCGCTCGCGGGAATCGTGGCGATCGTGTTGCCGTCGTAAGTCTTCGACGGATTATCGGTGATCGATGCGCTCAGGCCGCCGCTGACAGGCCGCGGCACGATCGTGCCCATGCCCGATGCCACAGTCGGCAGCGCGTAGTTGGACAGCAGCGTATTCGGGCCCGCCTGGAAGTCGCCCGCGGGCAGCGTCGTGCTCACGCCCTGGTAACCCACGTTGCGCGTCGCGTAGTCGCCGGTCGGCGGATACGGATTCAGGCTGATCGATTCGCCGGGAATCGCGCCGAGCACCTCGTAATTGTCGGGGCCGAGGAAGGCCGTGGTCGTGCCGTCGAAGACCTTGGTCGGATTGTTGACGATGTTGACTTCGACCGGCGCGGGCGTGATGACCCCAGTCGGCGAAATGACCGAACCCGGGAACGTGTAATTCGACATTTTCGTGCCGGCTGCCGGCACGAAATCCGACGGCGTGAGCACCGCCGTGACCGTAATGCCCGTTCCCGCATTCGGCGTGGCATAGCTCGCCGAGGCCTGCCCGATGGTGGCGCTCTGGCCGCCCACGAATCCGGAAATCGTGTAGTTATCCTGATTCAGCGTGGCATTGGCGCTGCCGTCGTACACCTTGGTCGGCGAGCCCAGGAACGTGATCGTGAGCGGCGCGGGCGTGATATTCGCGGTGAGGCCGGAAATGCCGGTCACGGAATAGTTGCCCGCCGCCGAGCCCGTGAGCTTCATGCCGTTGACGGAAACGGCCAGGTTGTTGCCGACGTCGGACTGGCTGAACGCGCCCGTGGCTGCGCTCGTGGAGAGCGACACGTTGCCGGTGTCCGAGGGCACGACGCCCGTGATCGTCGCGCCGCCCAGGTTGAGCGCCGCTGTCGTGGTGGCGTCGTAGACCTTGTCGTTCGCGCTCACGCCGGTAATCGTCACGGACTTCGGCGTGATGTTCGCGGCGAGATACGTGGGCAGCGAAATCTGGTAATCGCCCGCCTTCGCGCCCGTGAGCACGAGGCCCGAGGGCACCACGGAAATGTGGTTCCCCACGTTGGGGGTAACAAACGCGCCGCTCGCGCCGCTCGCGTCGAGCGAAACCTGCCCGCTGTCCGAACTGATCACGCCGAAGAGCGAGGCGCCGCTCGTGTTGAGCGTGGCGGCGCGCGTGCCGTCGTACACCTTGTTGCTGGCGATGAGCCCGCTCACGAGCAGCGACGCGGGCGTGATGGTGCCCGTGCCCGTGGCCGAAACGGGCAGCGTGTAGTTCGCGAGATTCGTGCCGCTGCTCGCGACGAAATTGGTCGACGTGAAAGACGCATTGACGGGAATCCCGCTGCCCGCGTCGGCGCTCGCATACGAAACGGAGCTGGCCTGATTCACGCTCGCGCCCTGGCCTGCCACGAAGCCCGTGAAGCGATAGTTGCTGGCCGTGAGCGGCGCCGACGTCGTGCCGTCGTACACCTTGGTCGGATCGTTGACGATGCTGACCGTGAGCGGCGCGGGCGTGATCGTGCCGATTTCGGCCGAGGCCGTGCCTTTCGCCTGGTAGCCGTAGGCGGTAATGCCGCTTGAGGTGTGGATGACCACGCCCGCAAACGTCGTCGGCGAATTCACCGTAATGCCGGTTCCCGCGTTCGACGTGGCATAGGCGCCCGTTGCGCTCGCAACGACGTCGCCGTTCACGAGCCCGGTGGTCTGCAAGTTCGCGTTGGTGAGATCCGCGACCGTCGTGCCGTCGTAGACCTTGCTCACGCTGCCCGTGAGGCCGGTCAGCGTGATGGTGGGCGCGAGGCTGTAGAGAAAGCCGTTGCCGGATGCCGCCGGCGTGGTGCCGGTGGTCCCGTAAGGCGCGTTGTACTGGACATACGCGGGCGTGAGGCCGCCCGCCGTGTCTCGCCTCGGGTCGGTCGAGTAGACGAGCCACGGCGCCGAGGTTCCCGTGCTCACGGCCGAGCTGCCCGCGTTGTTCACGAAGTTGGCCTTCGTCGCGAGCACGACGCCCGCCCCGCCCGTCACGGACGCGCCCGCCGCGATCGTCAGGTTGCCCGCGCCCGCCTGCATGGTGACGGCGCCCGCGCCAGTCACGGGCGCGTTCACGTAGATCGCGTTGAGCGCCTCGAGCGTGAGGCTCGCGGCCGCGTTGGTCCAGCCGATGGCCGCGTTGACGTTGATGTCGCCCGCACCCGGCGACTGCACGCCTGCGCCGGTCGTGCCCGACGCGGTGGTCTGCTCGACGACGTTCGTGCCGCCGTTCAGCGTGTTCGAAATCTGCGTCGCCGCATTGGTGTCGATGGTGAGATCGGTCGGATCCACGAGCCACGTACCCGCGCGCCCATAGGGCGCCGCCGCCGTGATGCGCGTGTCGGGCGCAATGCTGAAATGCGCGGCCGACGTTTCGATCGAGCCGCCGTTGCCGCCGTTGGGCGCGCTCGCGTCGAGCGTGCCGCCCACGTTCACCTGCCCCGCCTCCATGCCGCCCAGCAGCACGATCTTGCCCTCGTGGTCCTCGACAGTCTGCGCGCGGATCTTGCCCGTATTGTTCACGGCGCTGGCAAGCAGCGTGTCTTTCGCGCCGGCGGTCATGATCACCTGGCCGCCGTCGGCCACCAGAAGCTGCCGGTTTTCGGCGAGCGTATTGAGCGTGCTCGCATCCACCTGAATGTGGACGAGCCGCGAACCGTCGAACGTGAGGGTCGCCGCGCTCGCGCCCGCGAGCGCGATGGTGCCGAGCCGCGCGCTAACGACGCCCTGGTTGGATACGCGATTGCCAAGGAGTACGACATAACCGCCGTCGGCCGCCGTGATCGTGCCCTCGTTGACGACGCTGCCCTGCCCGTTGCCGCTGAAGCGCCGCGAGTTGCTGCCGGGACTGGCGGGATCGACGTCGAGCGTGGAGGCCACGATGCCGCCGACGTTCACGCGCGCGGACGGCCCGAACAGCACGCCGTTCGGATTGACGAGCCAGACCTGGCCGTTGGCGTTGAGCTTGCCGAGCACGGCGCTCGGCGTGCTTCCGAGAATGCGGTTGACCGCGAGCGCGCTGCTGCCCGGCTGGACGAAATTCACCGTCTGGGCCGCGCCCACGTTAAAACTTTGCCAGTTCAGTTGCAGCGTCGGGCTGCCCTGCTGGATTGTCGTAATCGCGCCCGACTGCTGGATCGACCCGACACCCGAAACGATCTGGCCGCCGCTGGGTCCGCCCGCCGCGTACGCAAGACTCATCCACAGGAAAGGCGCGCCGCCGGCGAGGATCGCAACGGCGCGGCGAACGCCTCTGCCTGCGCGGCATGCGCCTCGGCCCGCGCGCCGGCTTGCGAGTTCGGATGCGACGACCCATTGCCTGAGGGACCGATTCCAGCACAGCCGGTAGATGTGGTTCATGGCGTCGTCCATCGTCGGCGAGGAACACCCCGCGCTCACGCCCTGCGTGGATCGACGCGAATGCGCGTCCACGGACGCTGCGCTGCCAGGTGTGACAGTCCAGACCGGTTTGCTGCGCTCGAACCGCACAGCATAGGGGTTCACCACGAAAGTTTCGTAAGTTCAGCCAGGAATTTCCATAGGGACTCGGGGCAACCGCCGTTGCCCCTTCGGGCAAGGAACGATTGCATACGGTCATCGCCGGGCGAGCGCCGGGCGATGAACGCGGGCCGCGCCCGATTGCCCTTGAGGGCAATCCTTTTGCCCCTACTACCGATAGCGGAACGCAGTCGCCGCTCACATACTGGATTCCCGTGCATCGCTCGCGGGCATGTCGCCCCGCGCGCCGCTCCGGTAGCGCCGACGCAGTCCAACACCCTGGCTGATCATGGTCCATCCCGCACCTGAAGCGATTAACGCCCCCTCTGAAACCGCCTCGCCGGCCGCGCCGGAAAACATGGTCCGCATTCCGGGCGGCACGTTCCTCATGGGCTCGAACGAGCACTACCCCGAAGAAGCGCCGGCGCACAAGGTGCGCGTTCGCGACTTCTGGATCGATCGCCATACGGTGACGAACGCCCGGTTCCGGCAATTCGTCGAGGCGACGGAATACGTGACCTCGGCCGAGCGCCCAGCCAACCCCGACGACTATCCCGGCGCGTTGCCCGAGATGCTGGCCCCTTCCTCGGTGACGTTCGCCAGACCCCCGCACCGCGTCGATCTACGCAACCACTACAACTGGTGGGCCTATACGCGCGGTGCGGACTGGCGTCATCCGCGCGGGCCGGCCAGCTCGCTGGAAGGGCTCGACGATCATCCCGTGGTGCACGTCTCCTATGAGGACGCCGCCGCTTACGCGCACTGGGCGGGCAAGGATCTGCCCACCGAAGCCGAATGGGAATTCGCCGCGCGCGGCGGCCTGGACGGTGCGGAGTTCGTGTGGGGCGACGAGTTCACGCCCGAAGGCCGGCAGATGGCCAACACGTGGCAAGGCGAGTTCCCGTGGCAGAACCTGCTCGAGGACGGCTACGAATGGACCGCGCCGGTTGGCTCGTTTCCGCCCAACGGCTACGGCCTGTACGAGATGGCCGGCAACGTGTGGGAGTGGACGAGCGACTGGTACCAGGACCACGGCAAGATCGTGAAGGCGTGCTGCACGCTCGACAATCCGCGCGGCGCAACGCGCGAGTCGAGCGTCGACCCGCGCACGCCCCAGCTCACGATTCCGCGCAAGGTCATGAAGGGCGGCTCGTACCTGTGCGCGCCGAATTACTGCAGGCGTTACCGGCCCGCAGCCCGGATGGCGCAGCCTGTCGATACCTCCACGTGCCATGTGGGCTTTCGTTGCGTGGTTCGCGACAACGCCTGCGGTTGAATCCCACACCGCTACCGTCAACGGTAGCTCTACGACAAGGAGTGTTCCATGGCGGGCAAGAAGAAACCCAACTTCCTTATCCTCTGGGGCGATGACATCGGCCAGTCCAATCTCAGCATTTTCTCGAAAGGGCTGATGGGCTATCGCACACCCAACATCGACAGCATCGGCGAAGCGGGCGCGGTATTCACCGACTACTACGGCGAACAGAGTTGCACGGCCGGCCGCGCGTCGTTCATCACGGGGCAGTGCGGGTTGCGTACCGGGCTGACCAAGGTGGGGCTGCCGGGCGCCGCGCTCGGCATGCGCGCCGAGGACCCCAATATTCCCGAGCTGCTCAAGGATCTCGGCTACAGCACCGGCCAGTTCGGCAAGAACCACTTCGGCGACCGCGACGAGCATCTGCCCACGATGCACGGCTTCGACGAATTCTTCGGCAACCTGTACCACCTCAATGCCGAGGAAGAACCTGAACTGCCCGACTATCCCGATCCCAAGGAGTTTCCGGACTTCCACAAGAATTACGGCCCGCGCGGCGTGCTGCATTGCTGGTCCGACGGCAAGGGCGGCCAGAAGATCGACAACACCGGGCCGCTGACCAAAAAGCGGATGGAAACCATCGACACCGAGTTTCTGGCGGCCGCGAAGGAGTTCATCCAGAAAGCGCACAAGGAAGACAAGCCGTTCTTCCTCTGGTTCAACACCTCGCACATGCACTTTCGCACGCATATCGAGGACCGCATTCGCGGTCAGGCAGGTCGTTGGCAGTCCGAATATCACGACTGCATGGTCGAGCACGACAAGCATATCGGCGAGATGCTCGCGCTGCTCGACGAACTGGGCATCGCGGACGACACGATGGTCATGTACAGCACCGACAACGGTCCGCACATGAACTCCTGGCCCGACGCGGGCATGACGCCGTTTCGCAACGAGAAAAACTCCAACTGGGAAGGCGCGTACCGCGTGCCCTGCGTCGTGCGCTGGCCTGGCGTGATCGAGCCAGGCACCGTGTGCAACGAGATCGTGAGCCACCTCGACTGGCTGCCCACCATCGTGGAGGCAGCGGGCAACCCGAACGTCAAGGAGGAGCTGAAAAAGGGCTTCAAGGCCAACGGCAAGGACTTCAAGGTGCATCTCGACGGTTTCAGCCTGTTGCCGTACTTCACCGGCAAGGCTAAGAAGCCGGAGCGAAAGGGCTTCTTCTATTTCACCGACGACGGCGACCTCGCGTGCCTGCGCTTCGACAACTGGAAGGTCGTCTTCATGGAGCAGCGCACGACCGGCACGTTGAGGATATGGGCAGAGCCGCTCGTTACGCTGCGCGTGCCGAAGATCTTCAACCTGCGCACCGACCCGTACGAGCGAGCCGACGTCACATCGAATACTTACTACGACTGGCTGCTCGATCACGTGTTCATTCTCGTGCCCGCGCAGGCCGGCGTGGCCGAGTTCCTGCAGACGTTCAAGGAATTCCCGCCGCGCCAGAAAGCGGCCAGCTTCGGCGTGGACCAGGTGATCGAAAAGATGATGGATGCCGCCGGCGGCGGTCATCGCTAATCGCTCGGGCGGCGTTCGTCGGGACGCCGCCCGGGTTCTCGCCCATCGCCAGGATATCCATGGACGCCAGGGACCTGATTCTCCTCGCGCTCAAGTGCGCCATCGCGGCAACGGTGTTCACCTACGGTCTACAGGCAACGCGCGACGACTTCCTCTACATCGCGCACCGGCCGGGCCTGCTGCTGCGCTCGCTCGTCGCCATGCTGGTGATCATGCCGCTCATCGTGGTCGCGTGCGTGTACTACCTCGATTTGCCGCAGCCCACCGCCGTGGTGCTCGTCGCGCTCGCCATCTCGCCGGTGCCGCCGCTGTTGCCGAGGAAGCACAAGAAGGCGGGCGGGGTCGCGCCCTATGGTCTGGGCCTGCTCGTCGTCCTCGCGCTGGTTTCCATCGTCACGGTGCCGCTCTCGGCGGCGCTGCTCGACTGGCTCTTCGCGCGGGCGATGAGGGTCGCGCCGTTCGCGCTGGTCAAGATCGTGCTGACCATGATCATCGCGCCTCTGGCGGCCGGACTTCTTGTGTCGAAGCTGATGCCGCGCGCGGCGCACTACCTGCTCACGCCCGTGCGCCGCGTCGCCACGCTGCTGCTGTTCGCGGGCGCCCTCGTGCTGCTCGCGGGCACCTGGCATGCGATCTGGTCGGCCACCGGCCACTGGACGGTGCTCGCCATCGTTGCCTTCGTCCTCGCGGGGCTCGTTGTCGGGCACTCGCTCGGCGGACCCGAACCGGAGCACGCGTCGGTGCTGGCGCTGTCCACCGCTTCGCGCCATCCCGCTATCGCGCTGACCATCTCCGCGATGAACTTTCCCGGCGAGCAGTTCGCGCCCACGCTGGTGCTCTATCTGATTCTCTGCACGCTCCTCGCCATTCCTTACGTGAAATGGCAACGCAGCCGCTCGGCCCTTTCGTCCGGCACGCCCTGAAGGTCACGTCATGCCAGCTCCTCACGACCGCGAAACCGCCTCCATCCCGGACACGGATCTGTCCGCCCCCCTGAAGCCCGACGAAGGCACGCTGCAAACGCGCGCGCGCACCTCGCTCGCGATCGAGCGGACCTTTCTCGCCGCCGAACGCACGCTCATGGCGTGGCTGCGCACCGCGCTCTCGATGATCAGCTTCGGCTTCACGCTGGCGAAGTTCTTCGAGTACGTGGCGGGCCAGAAGGGCGCGCCCATTGTGGGGCGCTTCGGGGCGACCTGGTCGCCGCGCGTGGTCGGCACGGCCATGGTCGTGATCGGGACGGTGGCCTTGCTGGTCGCCGTCGTCCAGCACAAGCGCCGCGTCAACGCATTGCGTCGCGAGGGACTCTTGCCGCAATGGAATCTCGCCTACTGGGTCGGCATTGCCGTGGCGGCGCTTGGCGCGTTCGCGCTCGGCGCGCTCGTGCTGGACTGATTTGCGCTTACCGGGGCGCACTCGTGCGGTTCGGCCCCGCATAGCCCAGCAGCGCCGATACTTCCACCGCGCCGCGCGCGATCAGCGCCTTGAAGCGCTCCATGCCCGGCACGCCGCGGCTCACCGGCGTGCCCATCACGAGCGCCGCGATCACCGCGCCCGACTCGTCGCGTATCGGCGCGGAGAAGCCCACTACGTCGGCGGAACTTTGCTCGACCGTGACGGCCACGCCGGTCTCGGCCACTTCCTTGAGGAGCGCCTTCAACTCGCGCTTTTGCGTGCGCGTGGCGGGCGTGTGGGCGCGCAACTCGGCCGTGCGGAAATACTCGGTCTGCTGCGCCTCGCTCATCGCGGCCAGCAGCACGCGGCCGCCCGAGGAGGAAAACAGTTCGCGCCGCTCGCCTATGCCCGCAATGAAGCGAATCGCGTTGCGGCTTTCCGCCGACATCACGTAGACCATCGAAGGCCGGTCGCTCGCGAGCTGACCGATGAGGATCGTTTCGCCCGCCTCGAGCGCGAGGCGCTCCATGACCGGGCGTGCGATTTCCGGAAAGCGCCGCTGCGCGACGATGGCTGCACCGAGCTTGAATGCTTCCACGCCCAGCGCGTATTTGCCGCCGTCGTGCGAGAGATAGTGCGCATGCGTGAGCGCGCGCAGCAACGCGAGCAGACTCGTTTTCGGCGTGGCGCTCAGTTCCGCGAGTTCGGTGAGCGTGGCGCCCTGCGGATGGTCGGCGAGAATGCGCAGCACCTGCACGATGCGCGTAGTCGCCCGCGGTCCGGGCGACGCGGTGGATTCGGTGCCCGGCTCGCGGTCTTCGGGGGGGTGCGCCATGGATCGATTGACGGTTGAACGGTGCGAAAAATTATACATGTCGCCCTGCTCCCGAAAGCGATGCGGACCGTACGGCCAGTGCGCGCTCACGCGGCTTCCTCATGCTCGCCGCGTGCGTGCGTTCGCGCGTGCGTGTCGATCGCGCCGCTCTCGCACAGCGCGTCGATGCGTGCGGCGTCGAGGCCGAGCAGACCGTCGAGCAGCGCGCGCGTGTGCTCGCCGAGCAAGGGCGGCGGCACGTCGTATTGCACGGGCGTGGCCGACAATCGCAGCGGGCTCGCCACGCTCGGCGACGTCCCCGCCAGCGGATGCGCAATGCGGCGCACCGTTTCGCGCGCGTGCGCATGCGCGCAGCCGAACGCCTGCGCCACGTCGTTGATCGGACCGCACGGCACGCCGCACGCTTCGAGCGCTTCGATCCACGCGTCGCGCGTGCGCGTGCGAAACGCTTTTTCGAGCACCGGCAATAGCAGCGCGCGATTCACGCTGCGCGCGCTGTTGGTGGCGAAGCGCGGGTCCGCCGCGAGTTCGTTCAGATCCATCGCGCCGCACAGCGAGCGGAACTGGCTGTCGTTGCCGCACGCGAGAATCAGATGACCGTCGCTGGCCGCGAAGGTCTGGTACGGCACCACGTTCGGATGCGCGTTGCCGAGGCGCCGCGGCGCCTCGCCCGTGCACAGATAGTTCATCGACTGGTTCGCGAGCATCGCCATCTGGCAGTCGAGCAGCGCGATGTCGATGTGCTGGCCGAGGCCGCTGCGCTGCCGCTCGATCACGGCGGCCAGCACGCCCGTTGTCGCGTACATGCCGGCCATGAGGTCGGTAACGGCCACGCCGACTTTTTGCGGACCGCCGCCGGGCGTGCCGTCGGGCTCGCCCGTCACGCTCATGAGACCGCCCATGCCCTGAATGAGGAAGTCGTATCCCGCGCGGTGCGCGAGCGGCCCGCTCTGCCCGAACCCCGTAACCGAGCAGTAGATGAGCGCGGGATTGAGCGCCGCGAGGCTTTCGTAGTCGAGCCCGTACTTCTTCAGGCCGCCCACCTTGAAGTTCTCCACCAGCACGTCGCACCTGCGCGCGAGTTCGCGGATCAGCGCGGCGCCTTCGGGCGCGGCGATGTCCACCGCCATCGAAAGCTTGCCGCGGTTCGCGCACTGGTAATACGCGCTCTCCACGGTGTCGCGCCCCGCTTCGTCGCGCAGGTAAGGCGGCCCCCAGGAGCGCGTTTCGTCGCCGGCTCCTGGCCGCTCGATCTTGATCACCTGCGCGCCGAGATCCGCGAGATTCTGCGTGCACCACGGCCCCGCCAGCACGCGGGAAAGATCGAGCACCCGTATGCCTTCCAGCGGACGGCCGCGTTGTTGTCGTGACTGCGCTTTCGTCTGCTGCGATGCTTCTTTCGTCTGCTGCATGTGAAATGACCTCTGCCTGGATTACGGGACTACACGTTCATGCGCGTTGTTCATTCGAGCGGCTTGCCCGCCGTTTCGGGCATGCGCCAATAGGTGAAAAGACTCACGGCCGCGCCCGCGCACACGTAGGCGAGAAACCATCCTTCCCGCTGCTGCGATTGCAGCCACGTCATGAGGTACGGCGTCGTGCCGCCGAGCAGGGCGACCACGAGGTTGTATGCGGCGCCAATGCCGATGCCGCGCACCGCGGTCGAGAACAGCTCGGCCATGATCGCGGGCGCGATGGCCGAATACAGCCCGTAAGTCAGCAGACCGAAACATTCGACGAGCAGCATCGAAGTCATGCTCGACCCAATCGAGCGCACCACGGGATAGAGAAACACCAGGTAAGCCGTGGCGAACACGATCAGTTGCGGACGACGCCCGAAACGATCCGACAACGCGCCGAAGAACGGCTGCGCGAGCATGAAGATGGCAATGCTCAGCGTGCTGGCCAGAAACGCGTCGGCTGGCGTCGCGCCCGCGTGCCGGATCGCGTAGATCGGCATGAAGCTGATGAAGAGATAAAAGCTGAATGCGCCGAGCACGCTAATGCCCACGAGGCGCACGACGGCCGTGCGATGCTGCTTCCACGTCCACCAGAGCGAACGGCGCTCGATGCGGCCAGAGCGGCGCAATTGCTCGAACGCGTGCGTTTCGCCCACGTGGCGGCGCATCCAGAAGCCCGCGAGCGAGCCGCAGCCGCCAATGAAAAACGGAATGCGCCAGCCCCACGCCATCAGCGCTTCCTTCGACATCGTGTTCGTCATCACACTGGCAAGCCCGGAAGCGAGCAACAGCCCCGCCGCGATACTGAAGAACAGGAAGCTGCCATACAGCCCTCGACGCTTCGCAGGCGCGGATTCCGCGAGGAACGTCGTGGCCGCGCCGTATTCGCCGCCCACGGAAAGCCCTTGCACCATGCGCAGCACCGTCATGAGCACGGGCGCGAACACGCCGATGGTCGCGTAAGCAGGCAGCACGGAGATCAGCAACGACGAGCCCGCCATCATCATGATGGTGAGCGTGAGCGCGGCGCGCCGGCCGAAGCGGTCGGAGAAGCCGCCGATCACCCAGCCGCCCAGCGGCCGCATGAAGAAGCCCACGGCGAACACGGCGAAAGTCGCGAGCAGCGAGGCGGTGTCGTTCTCCGCGGGAAAGAACTGCTTGCCGAAGTAGATCGCGAAGGTCGTGTACACCGACCAGTCGAACCACTCCACCACGTTGCCGACGCTGCCGGCGAATATGACGCTGGCCGTGCGTCGCGGCGCCGCCTGGGCAGCCGCGCCGGCCTGCGCGATCTCGGGGTTGGCGTTCATCCAGCTTGTCTCCTTGATTCCTGTTTTCAGGTTTATTCGAACCGGTATTCGTGTTCCGAATGTAGCATCAGATTCCGAATACAGAACCAACGTAGTGCTTGGCGTATACCCTCGAAACACCGATTTTTCAGGCTATTTCTCTTTATAAACAGTTGCTTATAGCTCAACCATGCTCAACCGACGCCGTTCCGATATTCGAACGACGTTGCCGATATCGAAACACACTTCTAGAATCGGACCACGCTATCGGCGCGGCGCGCCATCCAACTATCGGAGGAAGACAGACATGACGACACACGAGGACGCCCAACTGCTCGGACGCGGTTTCTACTGGCAGGAGTTGCAGGCGGGTCAGCGCTTTCGCACGTTCCGGCGCACGGTCACGGAAACCGACCTCGTCAATTTCATTTCGGCCACCGGCATGCTGGAGGCGATCTTCATCGACGCGCATTTCGAGCACGGCGCCATGAGCGGACGCCCCGTGCCTGGCGCGCTCACGAGCGGCCTGATCGAAGGCTTGCTGTTCCAGACCATGGTGCAAGGCACCGGGCTCGCCATGCTCGAGTTCTCGATGAAGGCGCACGCGCCCGTGCTCGTGAACGACACGATCTACGGCGTGGTGGAAGTCGAGGACGTGAAGCCCACCTCGAAGCACAATCGCGCCGTGGTCACGAGCCGCGTGGAAGTGCGCAACCAGCGCGACGAGCTGGTGCTCTCGTACACGGTCAAGCGCATGCTCGCCGGCCGCCCCGAATGAGCGCGCAAGCGCCCGATGACTTCGCACTGCCAGGAACTGCGCGTTAAGCGCAGCACGTCATGAACGACTCTTTCGTACTCAGAACGATTCCCCCCGAAGACGAAGCCTTGCGCGCGCCGGTGCGCGCATTCCTTGCCGAAGCGCTCAAAGGCGTGCCGCCCGCCGTGCGCGCGCGTTCGTGGCTCGGCTTCGACGCCGGCTTCAGCCGCCAGCTCGCCGCGCACGGCTGGCTGGGCCTCACGCTGCCGCGCGAATATGGCGGCGGCGGCCGCAGTCCGTTCGCGCGCTTCGTGCTCGTGGAGGAACTGCTTGCGGCCGGCGCGCCGGTGTCGGCCCACTGGATCGCCGACCGCCAGAGCGGCCCGCTCATCGCCCGCTATGGCACCGATGAGCAGAAGGCGTTTTATTTGCCGCGCATCTGCAAGGCCGAGGCGTTTTTCTGCATCGGCATGAGCGAGCCGAATGCGGGCTCCGACCTCGCGAGCGTGCGCACGCGCGCCGAGCGCACGGCCAATGGCTGGCGCCTCTCGGGCCGCAAGATCTGGACAACCAACGCGCCGCACTCGCACTTCATGATTGCGCTCGTGCGCACCTCGGGCGCACCCGAGGATCGCCATCGCGGGCTCTCGCAACTGATCGTCGATTTATCGCTGCCGGGTGTGCATATCGCGCCGATCCGCGACCTCACGGGCGATGCCCACTTCTCCGAAGTCGCTTTCGACGATGTCGAACTGCCAGAAAACGCGCTGATCGGCACCGAAGGCGCGGGCTGGGAACAGGTCACCGCCGAACTGGCGTTCGAGCGCAGCGGCCCCGAGCGCATTTATTCGAGCATCGTGCTGCTCGAAGAATGGGCGCATACGTTGCGCGAGGCCGCCCGCGCGACGCATGCGCCGGCTGGCGAGAGCGAGCGCCGCACGCTAGGCGCGCTCGTGACCGAACTGGCCACGTTGCGCGCGATGTCGGTGGCCGTCACGGGCGCGCTCGCCGACGGTGCGAGCCCCGCCACGCAGGCCGCGCTCGTCAAAGACCTCGGCACCAGTTTCGAACAGAACGTGCCCACACTGATCGGCGACGCGCTGGGCGCGCATCCGCAGCAAGCCGTCGCAAGCGATCTTGCCGATACGCTCGACTACGTGACGAAAATCGCGCCGTCGTACTCGCTGCGCGGCGGCACGCGCGAAATCCTGCGCGGCATGATCGCGCGCGGCCTGGGCCTGCGCTAAACGAACGAAGAACAGGGAGAAGAACACCATGGACGACATGCTCACCGAATCGGCGCGCAACGTGCTCGCGCGTCATTGCACACCGCAATTCGTGCGCACCGTGGAAGCGGCGCGCGAGCGCGATGCGGGGCGCGCCCTGTGGGACCAGCTCGACGCGCTCGGCTTTCTCGATGCGCTCGTACCCGAGGAAAAAGGCGGCTCGGGCATGCGCCTCGCCGCGGCGGCGGGCGCACTGTTCGAATTCGGCGCGCACGCGTTGCCGCTGCCCGCCGCGCACACCATGATCGCGCGCGAGCTGCTTGCGCGCTCGGGCGTCGAAGCCCCGCGCGGACCCATCGCCATCGCGCTCGGCCATGCCGCGCGGCACGGCGCGGCGTTCGTGCCCTACGGTCTCGTGGCCGACACGCTGATCGTCGAAACCGTCGATGGGGCGAGCCTCGTTCCGCTCGCAAGCGCCGAGTTGCGCGCGCATGGCGACAGCCTCGACGCCACGCTCACCTACCGCGCGCACGCGGCGCGCGCGCTGCCCGCCACCGTGCGCGGCCTGGGCGAGCTGGGCGCGCTCGCCACGGCGGCGACCATGGCGGGCGGCATGCAGCGCGTGTTCGACATCACGCTCGGCTACGTGAACGAGCGCCAGCAGTTCGGCCGCTCGCTTGGCAAGTTCCAGGCCGTGCAGCAGCAGTTGAGCGTCATGGCCGAGCACGTGGCCGCCACGCGTGTCGCGGCGCAGCTTGGCTGCACGGGACATCACACTTCGGAACAGCGCATCGCGGCGGCCATTGCGAAGGCGCGCGCGAGCCGCGCAGCGCCGCTGGTCGCGAACGGCGCGCATGCGCTAGTGGGCGCGATGGGCATTACCGCCGAGTACGATCTGCAGCTTTATACGCGACGGTTGCACGCGCAACGTCTTCAATACGGTTCGGAATCGTTCTGGGACGATGTGGTCGGCACGCACGCCATCGATCACTGGAGCAACGTCGCTGCGGGCGTCATCGGCATTTACGATGCGCTCGACGAGGCGGCGGCGGTCGGCACGTAAGCCCCCATCGGCCTGTACTCGCCATGGTGTCCGAAACCCATCGCCGGAACGCGGGGCTCCGGCGGAAATACGCACCATGAGCCGTTGTCATGCAGGAAGAACACGAGCGACAGTGCGCCATTCGTGCGTTCGACCTCGATGCAAACGTGGCGCCATGGCTTGCTCCTGGCACGACGAAAGCGTGTTATCCGAACCCGCCTGGCGGCTTCCGAACCGAACCAGGATTCGACAACGTCACGCAGCGATCTTTCACGGACGTTCATCCGCCCCTCCTGCAAATCCGCGCATCCCAATGGAATGCCCGTGAGTGACCTCAAACGGCGCCGGCCAGTTCCGGCACGACCGTGAACAGGTCGCCCACGAGGCCGTAATCGGCCACGCTGAAGATCGGTGCTTCTTCGTCCTTGTTGATCGCGACGATGACCTTCGAGTCCTTCATGCCCGCCAGATGCTGGATCGCACCCGAGATGCCGACCGCCACGTACAGTTGCGGCGCGACGATCTTGCCCGTCTGGCCGACCTGATAATCGTTCGGCACGTAGCCCGCATCGACCGCTGCGCGCGAGGCGCCGAGCGCGGCGTTGAGCTTGTCGGCGAGCGGCTCCAGCACTTGCGTGTAGTTCTCGCCGCTGCCCAGACCCCGGCCACCCGAGACGATGATCTTCGCGCTCGTGAGTTCCGGGCGGTCGAGCTTCGTGACTTCACGGCCGACGAACTGCGAAAGACCGCTGTCGGCTGCGGCGTCGAGCTTTTCGACAGCTGCGCTGCCGCCTTCTGCCGCGACTGCATCGAATGCCGTCGCACGCACGGTGATGACCTTGATCGCATCTTGAGACTGCACCGTCGCGATGGCGTTGCCCGCGTAGATCGGACGCTCGAACGTGTCGGGCGAATCCACGGCGGTGATGTCGCTGATCTGTGCG
>NZ_CAJMZJ010000009.1:0-282617 GCF_905220295.1 Paraburkholderia sp. J76 | reverse complement strand
TTGCGAACCGTTCACCGCGTCCATGCTCGTCGCGCTCAGCGTGCCGTTGGCCACGTTGTGCAGCGCCACTGCCGTGGTCGAACCAACACCACCCAGCGTCACCGACGTATGCGCCGACGAGTCGTACATCACCGCGTCGTTGAGCTTGCCGTTGATGTTGGTGATCTGGCTGTTGATGCTCGTGATCTGACCGTTGAGTGTCGTCACGTTGCCCTGGAGGGTCGTGACGTTGCCTTGCAGCGTGGTCACCTGACCGTTAAGCGTCGTGATGCTGCTCGTGTTCGCCGTAATCTGCGAATCCGCTGCGTACAGTTGCGAACCGTTGACCGCGTCCGTGCTCGTCGCCGTCACCTGGCCCGCCGCCACGTTCGTGATCTGACGTGTCGCGCCCGAGGTGCCGACGCTCACCACGCCGGTCGGCGTGCCGCCCGCATACGTGTAGGTCGTACCGCCGATCACGCCGCTTGCCGTCGTGACAGCCGCCGCCGTGGTCGCGCCATTGCCCAGCGCAACGGAATTCGCCACCGAGGCATTCGCACCATTGCCGAGTGCGATTGCATTTTGCGCGGCTGCAGCGGAATTCTGGCCAACCGCAACCGCGCCGGTCGGGAGCGCTGTCGCACCGAAGCCAACGGCTACCGCGCCGCTGCTGTATCCGGGCTGTCCGGCAAGCGCGGCATTACCCAGTGCCACGCTGCTTATACCTGTGGCACTTGCCGCCGAGCCGATGGCGATCAGGTTGCCGTCAGAGTTGTAAAGAGTACCCGTTTCCGTCTGCGCGCCGTTGCCCATGGCGATGGAGCCCTGCACAAACGCACTGGCATTCGCGCCAATGGCAATCGTTTGCCCTTGGGAGGCATATCCGGTTTTGCCAGAGACAGCATTTCCGCCAATGGAAATCGCATCCGCGCCATACGTCGTCGAATCGGCCAGCGTCGAATTCGTGTGGAAATACTTGATCCCGCCACCGTTCATGATGTTGTTCACGGTGTTCGTGACGGTCGTCACGTTGCCTTGCAGCGTGGTGATGCTGCCCGTGTTCGCCGTGATCTGCGAATCCGCTGCATACAGTTGCGAACCGTTGACCGCGTCCGTGCTCGTCGCCGTCACACGGCCTGCCGCCACGTTCGTGATCGTGCGCTCAGCGCCCGCTGCGCCTACGCTGACCGTGCCCGTCGGGCTCGTGCCTGCATACGTGTACGTCGTGCCGCCGATCGTGCCGCTGGTCGTGCCCACGGCCGCTGCCGTGCTCGCACCGCTGCCCAGCGCCACCGAGTTCGCGTTGTTCGACACCGCGCCGTTGCCGATCGCGATCGAGTTGCTCGCGCCCGAGCCAACCGTCGCGGACGTGCCCAAAGCAATCGAATTCGTGGCGCCGGACATGGCGCCATAGCCGACAGCATTCGAATAATCCCCTGCCGCGGTGTTGTATCCACCCAGCGACATCGAATAGTTGCCGGTCGCCTGGTTATGGGAACCCATCGACAGCGCCATCGTGCCCGAAGCGGTCGTGTGGTAGCCCAGCGCAACACCGCCCGGGGTCGTTGCCGTTGCACCGACACCGACGGCAACGGAACTGTCGCCCGTTGCGCTGCTCGCCACGCCAGCCGCAAACGCCCCCATGCCAGAAGCGATGGAACTGGTGCCGTATGCCGTTGCCGGGCCATAGGTCGAGGTAGCTCCGGTAGCCGTACCGCCGTCGAGCGTATTGGCAAACGCTACCGCGGAAGCGCCAAGCCCCGCCGTCGCCAGAAGTGCAATGGCCGCTTTGCGCGACGTTCCCTTTGTGCGTCCCTTGGCGTTTTCCTGAGCGGGAACCCAGGTCTGAGTCGACTCATTCCAGACGGACCGATATGTCTTGTTCACGTATATTCCTTAAACACGTTCATCAACCGACCCGCTGAAAATCAGGATGCCGGCCGAACTCAATCAGAAGCATCGGCACCCGACCGGCCAAGCACCGGTTGATTCCGACAACAGTTCGTACTACTAATAAAATTGGATTTTCGTTAAAGCATCTTCCCTGCGCCGGCATCCCTTCAATCGTTGATTTCCGGGTTCAAGCCTTTGCCTGGAACGCTTTATAAAAGTCTAGAATCCGCGTTGCCCTCTTTGAATAGGAGGACTTCGAAAGCCTTGGTTTCGCCATGGGAGAAGCCCCCAAATCAGGTGCCCTCTGCAAACATGACGCTCACCCCGTTACGGCGCATGCGGCACGCGGGACGTAGCAATACCGCCTCGCCGCGCGCGACATGCGATTTATGGTTGGCCAACTTTTTTATGCCGGTTCAGCACTTTTCACACGAGAGCGTGAGCTGGACGCATGGTCGACGTCCGCTCTGTCTCCGGTGAAATTCGTGAAAAGCTGGGCATTTGAGACTCTTCGCACGAAGAGCGACCCGTCTGGGATCTTAGAGAAACAGATAGAGAGGTCGAATAAGACAACTCTTATTTTCTTCGGACCAATCTAAAGAAATCTGACAGTTCCCCAGAATTCTGGTGCGATTTTGGGGGATTGACTTACGCTAAATCGAGTACTCAGGCGCGCGATGTTGCCAGGGGTGACTCGATCTCCGCTGTGCGGAATCGCCTGGATGGGACGCTTGTCCCAGTTGCGAGCAACGTGAAATTAAAGTGAAAAGCGGGAGGGGGCGCCGCTGCTGCATACGCCCCGCGATCGATGACCGGCTCAGCGGCGTGCCATTCTCGACGTCACGACTCGCCAAACGCCATCGCGGCGCGCGAATTCATCGTAGAACGAATAATCGGAGAAGTCGCCCTTCAGCGCGCTTTGATACCGGTCGATGCCGGTCACAACGGCCGAATCGCCATTGACCTGCACCTGCATGTCGCGCAACGTTTGCGTCGCTCCCGGCGGCGGCGGCGGCGCTTTCAGGACTTGCGCCTTTGTCCGCTGCACACCGGTCGGGGTGATCTCGACATAGGAATCGTCGAGCATGCGGTTGAGCGCTTCACGGTCGTGAGTGCGCCCGGCTTCCAGCCAGTTCTGTTCGAATTGCTGCAGCGTACGCTCGTCATCGGAAGGTTGTGCCGCGTGCGCAGCGCTTGCGCACGCGATTGACAGCAAAGCAAATGCGGTAAGGCATGGACGTTTCATGATTCGGGTCCTGTCGACGTTTTCAAATGGGGCGCAAGCCTATCAAACGCAGACAGGCAAAAGACAATGCGCTGTGTGGAAAACGTTCGAATCAGCCAACACCTTGATCTTAATAATCCAGATGCCAACGTCGAATAGGAATCTTTCGAAAAGAACCGCCTCGCCCGTACTCAGACCAACCTTCAGCGATACGCGTTGATGCGCTCCTGCGTGTCTTTCGCGGCCCTTGCAGCCGCCTGCGCGTAATCCTCGCCCTTGCTCGCGTAGATGATCGCGCGCGACGAGTTGATGAGCATGCCCGTGCCGTTGGCGGTGCGGCCAGCCTTCACGGTCGCCTCGACGTCGCCGCCCTGCGCGCCGATACCCGGAATGAGGAGCGGCATGTCGCCGACGATCGCGCGCACCGTTTCGATTTCCTTGGGGAACGTCGCGCCCACCACGAGGCCGAGTTCGCCGCTCGCGTTCCACTTTTGCGCCGCGAGGTCTGCTACGACCTGATACAGAGGCTTGCCGTCGACGGTGAGGAACTGCAGATCGGAGCCGCCGGGGTTCGAGGTGCGGCACAGCACGATCACGCCCTTGCCTCCATGCGCGAGCCACGGCTCGATGGAATCGAACCCCATATAGGGATTGACCGTCACCGCGTCAGCCTGGAAGCGCTCGAACGCCTCGCGCGCGTACTGCTCCGCCGTGCTGCCGATATCGCCGCGCTTGGCGTCGAGAATCACCGGCAGGCCCGGATGCTTTTCGTGGATGTGGGCGATCAGTGCTTCGAGCTGGTCTTCGGCGCGATGCGCGGCAAAGTAGGCGATCTGGGGCTTGAACGAGCACGCATAGGGAGCCGTGGCGTCGACGATGTCACGGCAGAATTCGAAGATTGCGTCGCTGCGGCCGGCCAGCGCGGCGGGGAATTTATTGGGCTCGGGGTCGAGGCCCACGCACAGCAGCGAACCGGTGCGCTGCCAGGCAGCCGAAAGGGTCTGGGTGAAGGAGGTCATGGTGGGCACCCGCAGGCGGGCCGTAGAGGGGAAAACGGCGCGTATTTTACCCGGCTTGTGAGAGGCGACGATGCCCCGCGGCGGCGCAGGCCGCCGAGCCTGCGCCCACGCCCGTGCCCGTGCCCGCGCTCAGGATCAGCGCGCGTCGGCGCGCGTGCGCGCCGGCTTCGCGCTGCGCGCGCCCGCGCGGCCACGCGCCCCGGCGCGATGCGGGTTCGCCGCCGCCCGCATGTCCATGCGCTCGACGGTGAAAGAAAAGCGCCGCACGAGCCGCTCGCCGTGCGCGAGCACTGTCATGCCGTTCGCATCGCCACCGCCGCGCAGGTTCATCGCGTTGATCGGATGATCGACGGGCTCGAAGCAGAAGAAGTCCTTCCCGGGCGGCGTGTAGAGCACGTAATAACCGGCGTCCGCGCAAATCGACAGCGAGATCCGCTTGCGCTCCCACACCACCGCCGCCCGCCCGCTCCAGCCGCTGAACGCGTGATTGACGAGCTGATCGGGCAACGGATACGCCACGCCGAACTGCCAGGCAGGCGGCGCGGGCACGTGGCGCACCGGCAGCCAGTCCTGGCCCGAGAGCCACAGGCCGCTCGCGGGCGCGGAAAGCTCGGTGCTCGCGTCGCGCGCGAGAAACGGATGGACGCCCAGGCCGAACGGCAGCGCGTCGCGGCCCGTGTTTTCCACTTCGAGCGCGATCGCGAGCGTCGCGCCATCGAGCGTGTAGGTGAGCGCCGCGCGGTACGAATACGGCTCGCCGTCGCTGCGGTCGAGCACGAGCCGCACGCTCTCGCGATCCGCGCTCTCGACGCTCCAGGGCGCGAGCCAGCCGTCGCCGTGAATCGGCAGCGGTTCACCCGCGCGGTTGCGCGGCACCTCGATTTCGCGTCCGCCGAAGTGAAAACGTCCTTCGCCGATGCGGTTCGAATACGGCAGCAGGGGATAGCACGCGAGTTCGTTCGGGTCCATGCGTGCGCTCACGCGCTCGCAGCGGCGGAACACGGGTTCGAGCGCGCCTTCGCTGCGCCAGTCGAAGCGCGTAATTCCGCCGCCCAGTTGGGGCGCGACGTCGAGCCTCAGATACGCGTTCGCGAGCGTCACGCAGGCCACGTCGCTTGCGCCCGCCGCGCCAATCGCGACCGCCGAGGTGCTGGGCCCCGGCAGGACAGGATGAGTGGCGGCTTCGAGCCGCGCGCGGCGCGCGGCGGCGGCAGGCGAGACAACGGATGTGGAAGGCGGCACGCTTGCGGCGGCTGCGCCTGCGTTGGCGGTGGAACGCGTGGGTCGACGCACTGCGGAATTCGCGACGCTCATAAGATGCTCCTCGAGAGGCATGTTTGATTGCCGCCCCAAAAGGCGGCTCACCGGTGGCCTTTCGACGCCGTGCGCTGGCTCATTTGCCCGCTCATGCACGCGCCTGCGGCCGCTTCTTGTGTTCGCCCTTCTAGTGGTACTGGCAAAGCCAACTGCACACTATCGATCGACTGCATCTGTTGCCGAACTGCAACGTCTTATCCGTCTATCCGGGCCGCGCGTGACCTGCGGTGGCTTGCGAGTTCACCGCACGCCGCGCGCACCTATCGTCCGATGAGAGCGCACGCGCGCCTTTCAGCCTGCGTGCGATCCAGCGCGCTCAGGCGCGCCGACGCCCCTGAAACCGCGGTTCTTCAAGGCCCTGGCGGCCGATTCGAACCGCGAACACGCCACCTGCATGCGGCTCGCGCGCGAGGGCCTCCTCGTCCATTTCCTCGCGCGCGCTCGTGACATAAAGCGTGTCCAAAAGCGCACCGCCGAGCGTAACGCAGCTTGGCTGCGCTGTGGGAATCTTTACGCGCTCGGTTTCCACGCCATCGGCGCCGTAACGCACCACGCGCTCGCCGCCCCATTGTGCGTTCCAGAGGCCGCCTTCGGCATCGACCGTCGAGCCGTCGGGTACGCCGGTGTCGTCGGCGAGCCGGACGAAAGTGCGCTCGTTTGCAATCGTTCCGTCTGCGCCGTAATCGCACGCGCGAATCTCCCGCGAGAGCGTGTCGCAGTAATACATCGTCGCGCCGTCCGGGCTGAAGGCGATGCTGTTCGAGATCGCCGGCGCGGGCAACGGCAGGCGTTCGAGCGTGAGGTCGTGATTGAGCCGGTAAAAGCCGCCGATCGCCTGCCTCGGCGTGCCCTCGTACTTCGTGCCGAACACAAAGCGGCCCTGGCGATCGCAGCGTCCGTCGTTCAGGCGCGTGGGCACGCCGGGCTCGACCTCGACGATGGTTTCGATCGCGCCCGTTTCCAGATCGAAGAACGCGAGCCGCGATTCCAGACCCAGCAAGAGCGCGCGCTCGTCCTCGCAAAGCGCGAAGCATGCAAGGCGCTCCGGCATCGCCCAGGTCACATGCTTGCCGTCGCGCGCGTCGTAGCGCGCCAGGTGCTTGCCCGTGATGTCGACCCAGTAGAGCCGGCCGCGGCGCGCGCACCAGGTCGCGCATTCGCCCAGTTCGCACTTCGCGTGCACGAGCAGTTCGGCCACCGCCTCGCTGGAGGCGCTTTCGTTCGCGCTCATGCCCAGCCTCCATCCACGACGATGTCCTGCGACGTGATCATGCGGCTGTCGTCGGCGGCGAGAAAGAGCGCCATGCGGGCGAGATCGTCGGGCAGCAGTTCGGCGTCGATGCACTGGCCGCGCTTGATGCTTTCGCGGCCCTCGTCGGTGAGCCACAGGCGCCGCTGTTTCTCGGTCATCACCCAGCCCGGCACGAGCGAATTCACGCGAATGCCGTAGCGGCCCAGGTCCTTCGCAAGCCCGCGCGTGAGACCCTGCACCGCCGATTTGCTCATCGTGTAGACGGGCATTTCCGACTGCTTGAGCATCCAGCTAATCGAGCCCAGATTGATGATCGAGCCCGCGCGGGCGGCCTTCATGTCTTCCGCCACGGCCTGCGCCGCAAAAAGCTGATGCCGCAGGTTCACGGCGACGCCCGCATCGAACGATTCCGGCGTGACTTCGGCGAGCGTATGGCGGCGGTCGTTGGCCGCGTTGTTCACGAGCACCTCGATCGGCCCGAGCGCCGCCTTCACGTCGGCGACGGCGGCGCGCAGCGCGGAAATGTCGGTGAGATCGACGGTGGCGAAAAGCGGCTTGTGGCGCGAGTCGCCGAGTTCGTCGGCGAGCGCCTGGCCCGCGCTCGTGTCGATGTCGAAGAACGCGACGCGCGCGCCCTGCGCCGCGAAGTGCTCGACGAACGACGCGCCGATGCCCGTCGCGCCGCCCGTGACGAGCACGACGCGGCCTGCAAGGCTCGGATAGCGCGCGTAGCTTTCGTGCGCATGGCGCGCGACAGCGTTAGCGGGAGACGACATCGTATAAGGCTCCTGATGAATGGCTCTGGCCGGGGTTCGACCGGCGAGGTTTAATCGCGCGTGCCGCGGTTCTTCAACTGGTCGAGCAGCACCGCCGCGAGCAGAATCGCGCCGCGCACGAGGTACTGGTAGAACGCGTCGATGTTGAGCAGGTTCATCACGTTTTCGACCGTGCCCATGATCAGCACGCCGATCACCACACCCGAAATCGTCGCGCGGCCGCCCAGCAGCGAGACGCCGCCCAGCACGCACGCCGAGATTACGTTCAGCTCGAAGCCTTCGGCCGCGTTCGGCTGGCCCGACGTGATGCGCGAGGCGAGAATCACGCCCGCGAGCGCCGTGACCGCGCCCTGGATCAGGAAGATCCATACGCGCGTGCGCTCGACCTTGATACCGGCGAGGCGCGACGCCTCCGGGTTCCCGCCGATGGCGAGTGTATTGCGCCCGTACACCGTTTGATTGAGCATCACGCCGAACACGATAAAGCACACGAGCGTGACCCAGATCGGCAACTGCACGCCGAAGATCGAGGCCGTGCCCATGGCGATGAACGTATCCGACGACACGCCCACGGCCTGGCCGTGCGAGGCGATGAAGCCGAGTCCGCGCACGATTTCCATGGTCGCGAGCGTGGTGATCAGCGCATTGATGCGCAGATACGCGATCACCGCGCCGTTCACGAAGCCGATCACGGCGCCCGCCGCTACCGCCGCAACGATGGCGATGAACGTGTTGTTCGTGGCGTTGAGCACCATCGCGCAGAGCACGCCCGCGAACGCGACCGTCGAGCCCACCGAAAGATCGAAGTCGCGCGAGGCGAGACAGAACATCATCGTGCAGGCCACCATGCCGATCTGCGAGACCGACAGCGCGAGGCCGAGCATGTTCTCGATCGAGAAGAAGTGATCGACGGTCAGCGACATCACGATGAACATGATCACGAAGATCACGATCAGGCTGTACTCGGTGATCTGCTGCCACCACTTCTGCTTGTCGGTGGTACTCGGAATCAGCGCGTCGGCGACGCTCTTGGCCGCGCTGTTGGCAGATTCCGCCGCCAGGTTTTCTCTTGCTTGCATTTCAGTTTCCTCCCCGTCCACTCATGCGGCCCTGGCCTGCGTGCGCTTTGGCAGCGCGAGGTCAAGCACCGCGTGTTCGCTCGCCGCGCTGCGCGGCAACTCGCCCGAAATACGGCCTTCGCGCATCACCACGATGCGATCCGACACGCCGAGCACTTCCGGCAACTCCGACGACACCATCACGATCGCGCAGCCGCGCGCGGCGAGCTGGTAGATCACGTTGTAGATCTCGTGCTTCGCGCCGACGTCGATACCGCGCGTCGGTTCGTCCAGAATCACGACCTTCAGGTCGGGCTCGGCGAGCCAGCGCGAAAGAATCGCCTTCTGCTGGTTGCCGCCCGAGAGAAAGCGGATTTTCTGGCGGCGGCTCGGCGTCTTGATCTTCAGCAGCTTGATGAAGCGATCCGCCGTTTCCGCCTCCTTCTTGCGGTCGAGGAACATGCCCGCGCGCAGAAAGTGGCGGCGGCAACTGATGTTGATGTTCTCCGAAACCGTTGCCATCGCAACGATGCCCTGCTCCTTGCGGTCTTCCGGGCACAGCACGATGCCGTGGCGAATCGCGTCGCTCGCGCTCTTCACGCGAATGGTCTTGCCGTCCAGTTCGATCTGGCCCGCGCGCCGCTTGTGCGTGCCGTAGATGAGCTGCATCAGTTCGCTGCGCCCCGCGCCCACGAGCCCGAAAAAGCCGACGATCTCGCCCGCCTTCACTTCGAAGCTGGCCGCTTCGCGGAGCGGATGGCCTTCGACGCCGCGCACGGCGAAGCGCACGTTGCCGTGCTCGCGCGCCGAATAGTTATAGATGTCGCTGATCTCGCGGCCCACCATTTCCGCCACGAGCGTTTCGCGCTTCACCTCTTCGAGCTTCTCGTGCGAGGCGACCTTGCGGCCGTCGCGGAAGATCGTGCAGGCATTGCACAGCTCGTAGATCTCGTCCATGCGGTGCGAGATGTAGATGAGCGCGCGGTTGTCGGCGCGCAGCTCGCGCACGAGCTTGAAGAGCACCTCGGTCTCGCGGTGCGAGAGCGAGCTGGTCGGTTCGTCGAGCGCGATCACGCGCGCGTTGCGCAGGAGCGCCTTGCAGATTTCCACCATCTGCCGCTGTGCGATGGAAAGCTTGCGCAGCTTCGCGGCCGGATCGAGATCCACGCCCATCGCGGCCAGCCGTTCGCGCACGAACTTGCGCGCCTCGGCGCGCTTCACCCAGCCAAGCGCATTGGGCAACGCCCCGAGCAGCAGGTTTTCTGCCACCGTGAGGTCGGGCACGTATTGCAGTTCCTGGTGGATCACCGCGATGCCCGAGCCGATCGAAGCCGCGGCGTCGGAGAAGCGCACCTCGTTGCCGTCCATCAGGATGCGGCCGGAATCGGGCTGATACTCGCCGCCCAGAATCTTCAGGAGCGTGGACTTGCCCGCCCCGTTCTCGCCCATGAGGCCGTGCACCTGGCCTGCGTTCACCTCGAACGACACGCCGTCGAGCGCGCGCACGCCTGGGAACACCTTGCCGATATTGTCAAAACGCAGTGTCGCTGACACTTCGGTTTCCTCTCGTTCGATGCGTTGCGGGGCACTCGCCCCGCAACGGGAAACACCTCAAACCCCTTCTCTCAGCCTTACTTCGAAGCGAGACCCATCTGCTGGCGCACGCTTTCCACGTTGTCGCGCGTGGCCAGCATGCCCGTCGTCAGCGTAAGCATCGGCGGCTCCTTGCCTTGCGTGATCCACGTGTACATCAGGTCCGAGGTTTCCTCGCCATGGCGCTTCGGGCTGATGATGACGGTGCCGTAGAAGCCCGTGGGCTGCGGCTTCTTGAACTCGTTCAACGCCGAGTCCGAACCGCCGATGCCGATGCCGATCATGTTGTCGGCCTTGAAGCCGCGGCCTTCCGCTGCGCGCACGGCGCCGAGCACGGCTTCGTCGTTCAGGCCGTAGGCCACCCAGTGCTTGTACTGCGGGTTCTTCGTGAGCGCGATGTTGGCGGCGTTGAAGGCGTTTTCCGTGTCGGTCTTCGCTTGCGGCGCCATGACGATGTTCGCCTTCGGGAAGCCCGCGGCCACGAGCGCGTCGGTCGCGCCCGTCGTGCGGTCGTGCGCCGTCGGCAGTTGCTCGTAGGTCACGTCGATCGCGCCCACGTCCTTCATGTCCCAGCCGCGCTTCTTGATTTCGGCGGCAATGCCGTCACCCACCTGCTTGCCGATGTTGTACGCCGAGATGCCCATGTGCGGCACCGACTCGATCGGCTTGCCCGCGCCGTCAACGAGGCGGTCGTCCACCGTCATCATCTTGAGATTGTCGGCCTTGGCCTTCGCAACGATGCCCGGTCCGAGCTTCACGTCAGGCGTGCAGATGATGAAACCCTGCGCCTTTTGCGCGGCCAGGTTGTCGATCGCGCTCATCACCTTTTCGCCCGAGGGCGCGCCGATCTTCACCAGCGTGAAGCCCTTTTCCTTCGCGGCCATTTCCGCGAATTTCCATTCGTCCTGGAACCACGGCTCTTCGGGCTGCTTCACGAGAAAGCCGATCTTCACCTGGTCGGCGGCTTGCGCGACGGGCGCTTGCGCGAACATGGCGGTAGCGGCGGCAGCCACCAGCGTCAGAAAGATGCGTCGTTGCATTTTGTCAGTCTCCTGTCTTCTTCAGTCACGGGAAGGGTTTCCGGCCGCCTCTTCTTTTACCCGCCGCGGCGCGCGGCCAGCGCTTCGGCGGATTCCTGCATATTCTTTCCAACCTCGATTTATTTCCTTCGTGCTGCGAATTATTTTTTCCACTCTTTCATTCGTGATGCAGCGCCGTGCGGCCGCCGTCTATCGTGATGCAGCTCGCGTTGATGAAGGGCGCTTCGTCCGAGGCGAGGAACACTGCCGTCATCGCGACTTCCTCCGGGCGGCCGATACGCTTCATCGGCGGCAATTCCAGCGTGGCCTTGCGCGCCGCTTCGGGGTCGGGCTGCGCGTTCCACCAGTCGTGCGTGAGTTGCGTTTCGATGTAGCCCGGCGCGATGGCGTTCACGCGCACGTTCCTCGGCGCGTACTCGATGCCGAGCGCGCGCGTGAGCCCGATCACGCCGTGCTTGGCCACCGGGTACGGAAAGCAGCCAGGAATGATCTGGAACGCGTGCGTCGAGGCAATGTTGATGATGCTGCCCGCGCTGCGCTCGACCATGCCCGGCAGCACCGCGCGACAGCCGTTCCACACGCCGTCCAGATCGACGGCGAAGCAGCGGCGCCAGTCGTCGTCGGTCATCGTGAGCGGATCGGCGAACACGTTGATGCCGGCGTTGTTCACGAGCACGTCGACCGGGCCGAACGTGCGTTGCGCTTCTTCCACGGCGGCGCGCAGCGAAGCGGACTGCGTCACGTCGGTTTGCACGGCGAGCGTTTGCGCGCCTTCGCATGCGTTCGCGATCTCGCGCGCCGTGGCAGCGGCGGCCGCGCCATCAAGTTCCGCGAGCACGACGGCGGCGCCTTCGGCCGCGAACGCGCGCGCGATCGCCGCACCGATGCCGCGTCCGGCGCCGGTGACGAGCGCTACCTTGCCCGCGAGGCGATTCACTTTTGCGCTCCGTGCAAGCTCAGTTGCGTCACCCGCCAGCCTTCGATGAAAGCCAGCGCGTTCGCACGCGTGGCCGCCTCGTCCTGGCCCGGCTTGTAGAGCGCCGAGCCAAGGCCGAAGCCGCTCGCGCCCGCGGCCAGTTGCGCTCCCATGTTGTCGGGGTTCACGCCGCCCACGGGCAGCAAGGGCACCACCGGCGGAATCACGGCGCGCCACGCCTTCGTCACGGCCGGCCCGAGTTGCTCGGCCGGGAACATCTTGAGCGCGTCGGCGCCGTGCCTGAGCGCCGCGAACGCTTCGGTCGGCGTGGCGACGCCCGGCACGCATGCCAGGCCCTGGAGCTTCGCGGCGAGGATCACATCGGTATCGGCGTGCGGCATGACGATCAGCTCGCCGCCGGCTTCGCGCACGTCGCGCACGCGCGCGGTGGTGAGCACCGTGCCCGCGCCGATCATCGCGTCTTCAGGGAGCGCCTCGCGCAGCGCCGCAATGCTGTCGAGCGGCTGCGGCGAATTGAGCGGCACCTCGATGATCCGGAAGCCCGCTTCGTACAGCGCGCGCCCATGCCCGGCGGCCTCGGCGGGCTTGATGCCGCGCACGATCGCGACCATGCCGCACGCGCCGAACGCGGCGACGAAGCCGGCATGGGGCGTGTAAGGGGCAGGCAGATTCAGTTCGGGTTCCATGTCGGTTTCCTGTTGCTTGGCTTCGTGTCCGGTTCGATTCAGCGGGTTCGATTCGTCGGCATACGTTCAGCGCGGCACGACGAGCCCGGCCTGCACCGCGATGCGCCAGAGCCCATGTTCGGTCGCTTGACGCACGAGATGCGCGCCGCCGCAGCCGAATGCGGCAAGCGCCATGCGGTAGCGCTCGCACAGCGCCTGCGCGCCGATGAGCTGCGGCGCGCAGCCGGCCAGCGCCACGTCGCGCCGCGCGAGCGCGGCTTCGAGGCCCGCCAGTTCGTGCCCGATCACGAGGCCCGACAGATAGTCGGGCTGCTCGTCGGCGGCGAGCTGGGCCGTGAGGCCGAGCGTGCGCGTGCTGAACGCCGTGGCGAGCAGGCCCACGCAGCCCTGCTCGCGCGCCACGCTCACGCCGCGCATGAACGCGGCCGTGTCGGGCTCGGCGGGATGCTTCATCGTGCGGCCGAGAATCGTATGCGCGCACAGCGCGGCATAGACCTCGCCTGTCATGAAGGTGTAGAAGCGCGCAATGTGCTCGCCCTCCACGACCACCCATTTCGCGTGCGTGCCGGGCAGGCCGACGAGCGAGGTTTGCGGCGCCGCTTCGTCGCTCGAATCGCTTAACGCGCCAAAAATCTGCGTTTCCTCGCCGCGCATCACATTGGGCAGCGCGCCCGGCTCCAGCACGCCCGGCACCACGGCGACTTCGGCGCCGCTCGCGGCGCGTACGCGCACGATGCCGGCCACCAGCGCCTGGGCGCTCGCGGGCGTTTCGACATAAGGCGCCTGCACCCAGCCCTGGGCGCTGCCGACCATGCCCGCCGCCAGCACCGGCAGCGATGGCGCTTGCGCGAGCCATACGCCACATGCTTCGTCGAAGGCGGCGTCGAAGCCGCCCTCTTCGGCAGGCACGGGCAGGTTCATGATTCCCGCCGTCGAAACGCGGGTGGCGATCACCTCGCCCGCCGCATCGAACAGATACGCACGCAGCGAAGTCGTGCCCCAGTCGAGCGCGATGAGCGCGGCTTCGCGGGCGTTCACGCCGTTGCTGCCGTCGAGGGTTGCTCCGCTTGCGGGCTTCTCGCGCGCTTTCATCGGCGAATCCTGCGTGTGGTGGGCTGCGGCGCGCGCCAGCCCAGTTCCTGCGAAATGGCGCGCGCCTCGCGCTGCACGACCGGAATCAGTTCGTCCATGCGCTCGAGCGGCATGTAGGGAATCGTGCTCGCCACCGAAAGCGCGGCCACGATCGCGCCGGAAGCGTCGCGCACCGGCGCCGCCACGCAGCGGATCGAAATTTCGTTCTCCTCCAGATCGAACGTATAGCCGCCCGCCGAGTAGGTGGCCATGCGCTTGAGGAAGGTATCCGGTTCGAGGCTGTGATCGGGACGGAAGCTCACGCCCGCAAGCGTGCGGCGCGACGCGTCGAACAGGTCGCGCCACGTTTGGGGCGCGAGGTCGAGCATCATCGCCTTGCCGATGCCCGTGGACGCGAGCGGCATGCGGTGGCCCACGCGCGAACGCATCTCGAGGCCGCGCTGGCCGGGAATCTTGTCGATGTACAGCACGTCGTCGCCGTCGCGCACGCCGAGGTGGATCGTGTCGAGCGATTCGTCGGCGAGCGCCTGCAGATGCGGACGGGCAACGGCCGTGAGCGGCATCTGTTCGAGCGCGATGGTGCCGAGTTCGATGAGCTTCGGCCCGAGCAGATAGCCGCCCTGCACCTGGCGCAGGTAGCGCGCTTGCACAAGGCTCGAAACCAGCCGATGCGTAGTACTGCGCGTGGTGCCGAGCACCGCGCCGAACGAGCGCAAGTCGCGCACGCCGGCGGCGGCCGCTTCGAGAATGGCTAGACCGCGCAGGAGCGTCTGGGTGCCGGCCTGCTGCATCGAGCCGTCGAGCAGCGTGCTCGCGACGCCGATTTCATCGGCGGCGGAACGCGCTTTCGGCTGCGCCTGAGCGGCGGTTGCCGCGGGGCTTTGCACCGGCGCGGCCTCGTCGGGGAGGTTCGCGGCGAGTGTGGAAGACATCGCTTTGTTCATGGCGAGGGCGATGAAGGGAGACGATCGAAAGGCGCGCGCCGTCAGGCGGCGCGCGAACCCAGCTTCGGGAGACAGCCCGACGCGTACGCAAACGGGGCGCAGCGGGCAGGTAGCGGCGGGCGGCGCGTGGCCGCGCAAAGCGCTGGCTGAAGCATGGCGAACGTCTCCTTGTGCGATCCGGTTCGCTCCGCGTCGCGCGCGTGCGCCGGATTTATCTGGGTCTGCCGATAAGGTTCGCTACAGAGATTGCCGCGGCGCCTTATCGGATGGACTGGATTGTAGGCAGGTTTTTTCCAGTTCTCCAATATGTGATTGGGTCGCTCATATATTGGGAAATAACGAAAACTGGGATCCCTCTACCGAACGGCTAACGAGGGACAGAAGATGCGAGACGCTTGACGCAAGCGTGGGCGAGCCGGCGCTAGCCTCCCCAGACTTGAGCGAAGTCATACCCGGTGCATACCGGGCCGCTCAATCTATTAGAGGCTATATAAAAACTTGTATAATCCTGCTCATGCCAAGCCATTGGAATTTTGCGGCAGTGCGCTAGCCGATCTGCGGAAGTTTCCGGATGAGGTGCGTCAGGAGGCCGGGCGGCAGTTGCGGCGCGTTCAACGCGGCCTCGACCCGAACGACTGGAAGCCCGTGAATCCCGTTGGCCGTGGCGCGCGTGAAATCCGCATTCGCGACGCGAGCGGCGCGTTCCGTGTGATTTACGTGGCGCACATTCGCGATGCCATTCATGTGCTGCATTGTTTTCAGAAGAAGTCCGAGAAAACGGCCTTCGTCGATCTTTCGCTCGCCGCGCGCCGCTATCGCGCCGCCTTAAGGAGTCCAAACCATGAGCCGCCAGAATCACGGGAACCATGAACGCCAGCGCTTCGACAGCGTGTGGGACGCGCTCGAAGACACGCCCGAAGCCGCCCAGAACATGACGCTGCGCAGCGACCTCATGATCACGCTCGAAGAGCACATCAAGCGCAACAAGCTTACTCAAACGCAGGCCGCCGCGCTCTTCGGCGTGACGCAGCCGCGCGTGTCCGACCTCATGCGCGGCAAGATCGATCTGTTCTCGCTCGATTCGCTCATCAACATGGCCGTGGCGGCCGGCATGAAGGTCGAGCTGCGCATCACCGCCGCCTCTCCGCGCGACGGCGGCACGCAAGAAAAAACGGCCGCCGGGTAACGCCGGCGGCCTCTTCCTGTCTCACTGCGCGCAACCGCGCCGCGCCCTTACTTCCCGGCGGGCGCCTTGTATGCCACGCAGTCCACTTCGACCTTGCAGTCCACTACCATGCTCGACTGCACGCAGGCGCGCGCCGGCGGATGCTCGCCGAAATACTCGCGAAACACCTTGTTGAACGAGGTGAAATCGCGCGCATCGTCAAGCCACACGCCGCAGCGCACCACGTGCTCCGCGCCATAGCCCGCTTCCTTCAGGATTGCGAAAAGATTCTGGATGGCCTTGTGCGACTGCTCGACAATGTTGCCGTTGATCACCTCGCCGCCTTCCATCGGCGTCTGGCCCGAGACGTACAGCCAGCCGTCGGCTTCCACGGCGCGCGCGAACGGCAGATGTTGTCCGCCCTGGCCCTTGCCGCCTTCCGCTCCAATTCGTTTCATTGTTTGCTCCTTTGAGATCGTGCGGCGCACGCAGCTTGTCGGCTACGCGCGCCGGGGGTCGAAATTCGATAGATAAAGTTTGCCTAAAACGCCGTCGCCTCGGCCTGCGCCTCGCGCTCGCCGCGCGCGACGAAGTGGCCCGCGCGCTCGCCCGTGGGCTGGCCGTCGCGATAAGAAAGCACGCCGTTCACCCACACCGCGTCGATGCCTTCCGCCACCTGCTGCGGCTTCTCGAAGGTCGCGGCGTCGCGCACTTTCGCGGGGTCGAACAGCACGAGGTCGGCGTGCCAGCCCACGTGCACTTCGCCGCGTTGCGAAAGGCCGAAGCGCCGCGCGGAGAGGCCCGTCATCTT
Organism: Paraburkholderia sp. J76; assembly: GCF_905220295.1. NCBI lineage: Bacteria > Pseudomonadati > Pseudomonadota > Betaproteobacteria > Burkholderiales > Burkholderiaceae > Paraburkholderia > Paraburkholderia sp. J76. The sequence continues at coordinate 265,830 of NZ_CAJMZJ010000009.1, read as the reverse complement.
GCGCACCGCTTCTTCGAGCGGCAGCAGCGCCGCGTCGCGCGCGTAGTGGCCGAGCACGCGCGGAAACGCACCCCACAGGCGCGGATGCGGCAACGGGTCGTTCGGCAGGCCGTCCGAGCCGACCATCGTGGCCGGATGCGAAAGAATGCGGCGCACGTCGTCTTCGGACATGTTGTGGTACACGGCGCCCGCCGGTTGCAGGCGCTTGCCCGCTTCCTGCTGCGAAACGCCCCACTGCGCCGCGATGTCCTTGATGAGCTTGCCCGCCTGCTCCGGGTGCGGCGTAGACCACGTGATCGTGATGTCGATGTCGCCCGTCACCTGCTTGAGATCCAGCGTCGAAGAACTGCGACTATACGGATAACAGTCGCAACCCACCGGCTGATACTTGCGCGCGCTTTCCAGCGACGCGAGCACTTCCGTGCTGCGTCCCCAGTTGGAAGGACCCGCGCATTTCAGGTGCGAGATCACTACCGGCACGCGCGCGTGCTGGCCGATGTGATACGCCTCGTTCATCGCTTCGAGAATCGCGTCGAACTCCGTGCGCATGTGCGTCGTGTAGAGCGCGCCAGCGGCGGCGAGCGGCTGGGCAAGCGAGGCGACCTCTTCGGTTGAAGCCTCGAACGCCGAACCATACGCGAGCCCCGTGGAAAGGCCGAGCGCGCCGTGCGCGAGCGCGTCTTCGAGTTGCGCGCGCATGGCCGCGATCTCGTCGCCGGTGGCGGCGCGCTTCAGGTCGCTCATGTGATTGTTGCGCAGCGCCGTATGGCCGATCAGCGCGCCCACGTTCACGGCGGGCCGCGCCGCGTTCACCGCGTCCACATAGGCGGAGAAAGTCGGATAGCTGAACGCGTCGCGCTCGCCGAGCAGATTCATCGGGTCGGGGGGATCGCCCTTGAGCGTCACCGGCGACGCGCTGATCCCGCAGTTGCCTACCACCACCGTCGTCACGCCCTGGCTGATCTTGGGCAGCATTTGCGGCGCACGGATCACGTGCGTGTCGTCGTGCGTATGAACGTCGATGAAACCCGGCGCGAGCGCGCGCCCATTGGCCTCGATCACCTCTTCCGCGAGCCAGTTCGACAGGTTGCCGATCGCGACGATGCGCCCGTCGCGCACCGCCACGTCGCGCTCGACGGGCGGCGCGCCGGTGCCGTCGTAAAGCATGGCGCCGACGATTAACGTGTCGGCGGCTTCGGGGTGCGAATGCATACGCGTCTCCTCTGGATGGCTCTTGGTTACGCTCAGTCGCCGAGCGGCTGGCGTTCGCCGCCGCCGCGATGCGCGTCCAGCGTGTGCTTCATGCGGCGCAGCAACTCGCGGCTTTGGTCGGGTTGCGCGAGCGCCAGTTCGGTTACGAGCACGTCGAGTGCCATCATCATCGCGTAACGCGACGAAGACGGCTTGTAGATGAAATCGGTCTCGCTCGCGACGATCGGCACGAGCCAGTCGGCGAGTGCGGCAAGCGGCGAAGCCGGCGCGGTGAGCGCAACGAGCTTCGCGCCGTAGTCGCGCGCGATGCGGCACGCATCGACGAGTTCGGGCACGCGCCCTGTTACGGAAAGCGCGACTACCACGTCTTCGGAGGAGAGCGTGCTCGCCACCATGCGCTGCAGCAGGCTGTCCTGATACGACGCCACCGGACGGCCCAGGCGCACGAGGCGAAAGCGCATTTCGTCGGCGAGCGCGCTGGAGCCGCCGCCCATGCCGAACACGTAGATCATGCGGGCGCGCGCCAGCGCCGCGGCGGCTTGCGCAAACGGCGCCTGGCGCAGCAGTTCGTGATTGCGCGCGAGCGCCGTGTGAATTTCGTCGTAGACGCGCGTGGCGAGCGGCTCGGCTTCGGCATCGGCGGCACGCGGCTTGCCTGCGCCTTCGACAGCGCCGGCGTGGCCGCCGCGCAGGAAGCGGTCGCCCACAGCGGCCGCCTGAGCGAGCCGCAGCTTGAGTTCGCGCACGTCGTGGCAGCCCACCGCCTTCGCGAACCGCGTGACGGAGGCGATGCTCACGCCCGCGCGCTGCGCCAGCTCGCCGATGCTCGCGCGCGCGGCGCGGGCGAGATCGTCGAGGATCAGCGCGGCCACGTCGCGCTCGGCCGGACGCAAATCGGGCACGCATTGCGCAATATGCGCGACGATGTCGAAGCGGGCCGGATCGGCGGCGGTGTTCATTGCAGGGCGGCTGTTAATAAATAACAATTCACGAAGCGATGTTACTTTGTGTACTATCTCCGAGTCAACGCCGGCTCACAAGACGCCGGTGTAGCCGGGACGCATGACGCATATGGAGCGAAGGGAAATGAAAGTTACAAACTATCAGAGTGCAACGATCGATCCGGATAGCAAGGGCCTCGGCAACCTGCCGGGGGCGAGCGTGCCGCTCGGGGACGCCGGGCGCCTCGAATGGAATCTACTCGAAGAAGACGTGAGCCTGCCCGCTGCTGTGCTTTATGCCGATCGCGTCGAGCACAACCTCAAGTGGATGCAGGACTTCGTCACGCGCTACGGCGTGAAGCTCGCCCCGCACGGCAAGACGACGATGGCGCCGCAGCTCTTTCGCCGCCAGATCGAAACCGGCGCGTGGGGCATCACGCTCGCCACGGCGCACCAGACGCGCGCCGCCTACCGCGGCGGCATCTCGCGCGTGCTGATGGCGAACCAGCTCGTGGGCCGCCGCAACATGGCGATCATCGCCGAGTTGCTCAGCGACGCGACCTTCGAGTTCTTCTGCCTCGTCGATTCCGTGGAAGGCGTGGAGCACCTGGGCGAGTTCTTCCGCGCTGCGGGCCGCACGCTCCAGGTGCTGCTCGAACTGGGCGTGCCGCGCGGCCGCACGGGCGTGCGCGACGCCGACACGCGCAACGCCGTGCTCGCCGCCCTCGCGCGCTACCCTGATTCGCTCAAGCTCGCAGGCGTGGAAATCTATGAAGGCATCCTCAAGGAAGAAAGCGAAGTGCGCACTTTCCTGCGCGACGCGCTGAACGTCACCGAGGAACTGGCCGCCGCGGGACGCTTCGCGCGCACGCCCGCGCTGCTTTCGGGCGCGGGATCGGCCTGGTACGACGTCGTCGCGGAGGAGTTCGCGCCGGCCACGCAGGCGGGCACGATCGACGTGGTGCTGCGCCCCGGCTGCTACGTGACGCACGACGTCGGCGTCTACAAACAGGCTCAGTCGCAGATCCTCACGCGCAACCCCGTGGCGCGCGAGATGGGCGTGGCGCTATTGCCCGCGCTGCAACTTTGGGCGTATGTGCAGTCGATTCCGGAGCCGGGCCGCGCCATCATCGGCTTCGGCAAACGCGACGCCGCATTCGACGCCGGCTTTCCGGAGCCCTCACGCCACTATCGCCCCGCGAATGGCGGCGCGCCGCGCGAAGTGGAGGCAAGCGAAGGTTGGGAAGTGTTCCAGATGATGGATCAGCACGCCTACCTGAAGATTCCGGCGGGCGCGGATCTGAAGGTCGGCGACATGATCGCGTTCGACATCTCGCACCCCTGCCTCACGTTCGACAAGTGGCGCCAGGTGCTGATGGTGGATGCGAATTATCGCGTGACGGAAGTGATCGAGACGTTCTTCTGAGTGCGGCGCGGGCTTAGCCCGCTTTAGCGTGCTTTAGCCCGCCTCGCGCCCCGCCTCCCGCGCAAGCGCGGCCGCCGCCGTGGCCGCCTCGCCGATGCGCGCCTCCATCATCCCCAACGCGCCCGACAGCGCCGCGAGCGCGTCGTCGGGCAGCGACATCGTCACGCTCAGGAACGCGTTGCGGCGCGGCAGGCCCTCTTCGATCACGGCGCGGCCCGCGCCGGTCAGCGTGACGTTGGTGATGCGGTTGTCGCGCTCGTCGGCGCGGCGCGCGATCCAGTCGAGCGACTCCAGCGCCTTCAATTGCCGCGTAAGCGCGCCGGGGTCCACGCGCAGCCGCTCGACGAGCCGCTTTTGCGACGACTCGCCGTCCTGCTCGTAAAGCGCGAGCAGAATGCGCCAGCGCGGCAGCGGATGTCCGACCTGCGCCTCGAACGCCGACATGAACGCCCGGTAGGTCCGCCCGAACTGCTGCACGATGGCGATGCGATCCTGAATTTCCATGCTTTGTTTTCCTGCCGGCTTCTGCCGGTATCCATTACGGGCGAGGCCATTCAATCCGCGTGAATCACGGGCTCCGCCTTGCGATGCAGCTTGATCGGCGGCACGCGCCGGGTTTGCCAGATTGACACTACCGCGATCATCGCCGCCACCGCGATGCCCAGGTGAATCGCGCCCACGAGCGCCTCGCGCGCGGCTTCGAGCAGCGGCGCGCCGTTATGCCCCGCGTGCGCGAGATCGGCGATGAGCGTTGCCTGCGCGTCGCGATTGATGAGGATCTGCGGGTCGGCTAGCTGCGGCAGCCAGTGGGTGGCGTGATCGGCGTCCAGCGCGCGTTGCACACCGCTCGAATAAAGCTGCGTGACCATCGTGCCGGTGAGCGCCGTGCCGATCATGCCGCCGATCATCCGCAGCGACTGCAGCAGCGCCGTGGCGATGCCCAGATGCTCGCGCCCGGCCGTCTGCTGCGCGAACACGGTAAGGTTCGGCATGACGAAGCCAAGGCCGATGCCAGCCACGATCATGAGCGCCATGAGCAGCCCGCGCGGCGTGCCCCGCGTGACGAGCGCAACCGCGAAGCACGACGCCGCGATCATCGTAAAGCCGATGTAGAGCATCAGGTTCGGATTGCGGATGCGCGAAACGATGCGCCCGTTCGCAATACTGCCGATCGTGATGAACACCACGAGCGGCGTGATGACTACGCCCGCTTCCTTCGGCGTCATGCCGAAGCCGCCCTGGAACAGGAGCGGCGCATAGAAAAGCAGGGAAAACATCGTGAAGCCGCCCAGCACGGCGAGCGTGAAGAGCGCGTTCAGGCTCGCGTTGCGGAACATGTCGACGGGCAGGATAGCCTGCGGGCAGCGCCGCTCCCATTGCCAGAGCGCCCAGCCGGCCGCCAGCGCGAGGGCGAGCAGGCCGATGGCCGAAGCGCCCACGCCGTGCCCCGGCAGACGCTCCACGAAAAGCTGCAGGCTGCCGAGCGCGACCGCGATGAGGAGCGCCCCCGGCCAGTCGAGGCGCATACGCGCCTCGTGCGCGACGTGGCGCAAGTGCGGCAGATACTTCCACACGAAAAACAGCGAAAGCGGACCAACGGGCAGGTTCACGTAGAACACCGAGCGCCAGCCGTAGTACTGCGTGAGAAAGCCGCCGAGCGACGGACCGACCGCGTTGGCGATACCGAACGCGGAACTCATGAGCACCTGCCAGCGCAGGCGCACGACGGAATCGGGAAAGAGATCCGGAATGCAGGCGAACGCCGTGCCGACCAGCATGCCGCCGCCGATGCCTTGCAGCCCGCGTGCGATCACGAGGAACAACATGCTGTTGGCCGCCCCGCACAGCACAGAAGCGGCGGTGAAGACGACGATCGATGCGATCACGAACGGCTTGCGCCCGTAGTAGTCGCCGAGGCGCCCAAAAATGGGGACGGTGATGACCGACGTGAGCAGATAAGACGTGGCGACCCACGCGTACAACTCGAAGCCGCGCAGTTCAGCGACGATGGTCGGCAGCGCGGTGCCCACAACGGTCTGGTCGAGCGCGACGAGCATCGTCACGAACGAGATGCCGAGCATTGCGAGCAGGGACTCGCGGAACGGCAGAACCTGCCCGCTCGAATGGTGGGCAGCGGTATGAACGGCCATTTTTTGATCCAGCAACGATTGACACGTCAAAGATTGATCATCATAGCATGGCGGGTTCCATTACACTGAGGCGTCGATCGGCGGCTGTAGTCCGCCATCGTTGCTGAAAATCCGGGAGCGCAATGAAGCCCATGACCGAACGCACGACCGAAAGCACAAGCGAGCCCACAGCCGCCAATCCTGACCGCGCCGGCCTCCTGGCGGCCCTCACCGAGGCCGATCTCGACGCGCTGCGGCGCGCGAGGCACCAGCTTGAAACGCCGCCGCTCGGCATGAAGCTCGCGGCCATCGTGGGTGCGCCGGTGGAAAAGCTGATGGCGCGGCTGCCCGGCGTCGCGAACGACAAGGTGGCCGACGCAACGCAAGCCGCACTGCGCAAGTGCCTGCAGCTCGCGCTGAAAACGCTCGGCAAGCAAGACGCGCTTGCCGGCGGCGAAACCCGCAGGAACGCCAGGCCGAACAACCTGATGCACAAATTCGCGGTCGCGACCACGGGAGCGGCGGGCGGCGCATTTGGCCTTTTCGCACTGCCGGTCGAGTTGCCCGTCACGACCACGCTGATGTTCCGCTCGATCTGCGACATCGCGCGCAGCGAAGGCGAGGACCTGACGAGCACCGGCACCCAGTTGCAATGCCTGACCGTGTTCGGCATGGGTGGCCGCTCGGCCGCCGACGACGAAGCCGACTTCGGCTATTTCATCGTGCGCGGCGCGCTCGCGAAGGCGGTCTCGGCGGCATCGTCGGAAATGGCGACGAAGGGCTTCGCTGCGCACGGCTCAACTGCGCTCCTCAAGCTCATGCAGACCGTGGCCGCGCGCTTTTCCGTGCAGGTGAGCGAGCAGGTCGCCGCGAAATCGATACCGGCCATCGGCGCGGTGCTCGGCGCGATGGTCAACACCATGTTCATCGATCATTTCCAGCAGGTGGCGCACGGGCACTTCACCGTGCGCCGGCTCGAGCGCCTTTACGGCGAAACCGCCGTACGCGCGGCCTACGAAGCGATCGACCTCTCGCTCGACTGACGCGGCTGCGGTTTCTCTTCGCCGCGCGCGGGCGCCGGCGTCACGCGGCGCACGAAGCTCGCGGCGACGTCGAGGGTGAGGCGTGCTTCGGGCATGAAAGGCGCGTAGATCGGCCAGATGTGCGGCATGCCGCTCGCAATCTCGCATTCCACCGCCACGCCTGCGTTGCGCGCGCGCTCAGCTACGCGGCGCGTGTCGTCGAGCAGCGTTTCGGAGCTTCCCACGAAGAGGCTGAGTGGAGGCAAACCGCGAAAGTCGGCGTACAACGGAGAGACGTAGGGATCGGTCGCACTGGCCGAGCCGAGGTAGAACGGCGCGATGCGCGCGAACACCTCGCCGCAGAACATGGGATCGCGCCCGTCGTTCTCGCGTATCGAGGCACCTGTCGCGGCAAGGTCCGTCCAGGGCGAAAAGAGCACGGCGCCGGCTGGCAGCGGATCGCCCGCGTCGCGCAAGGCGACGAGTGAGGCTAGCGCAAGCCCGCCGCCCGCCGAGTCGCCGCCGATCACAATCGAGCCGGCCGGCGTTCCTTTGGCCAGCAGATGGCGATAGGCGGCTAACGCGTCCTCAAGCGCGGCGGGAAACGGATGCTCGGGCGCGAGGCGATAGTCGAGCGAAAAAACGTCGGCGCCGGCGCGCTTGCCCAGACCGAACGAAATGGCGCGCTGCGAGCGCGGCGAGCAGAAGTAATACCCGCCGCCATGCAGGTAAAGGACCGTGCGCGGCGCGGGCGAGTGCTCACAGATGAGCCACTCGCCGCGCAACGGAACATCGGAGGGGTCGTACTGTTCGCGCAAACGCCAGCCGCCCGGCACGCCCGGCGTCCAGATGCGCCTTGCCGTCAGCATGCGCACACGCGCGACGTTGATCGATTTGCGGGTTTGCGGAAGAAAAGTGCGGCGCAAGAACCTGCATATCAGCCTGCTTTGCCAGCTCATCGGCTTCAGCCCTCCGCGGCGCTCAAACTGCGCCCGACTGGCATTCGGCGGTGGTCAATTAGCGGGCAGCACCTGGCCGCGAATCTCGCCCGACGGATTCTGCGCCGTATGAACGTTGAAATACCACTTGCCGCCCATCAACTGCGTGACCTGCTGCTCGTTGAGCGTCGCGGAGCCCTTGATCGGACTTGCCAGTTCGCCCTTCGGAATCGGCACCTGCACGCCCGCGTTCTGTCCCACCGGCGCGGGGCCGTGGAAGTGCGCGGCCGTCGCCGGCCCGGAAAGCCCGTCGTAAGTGACCGTCCAGTTAAGCGATTTCGTGGACGTGTCGAAGGTGGCGTTGAGCATGCCATGGCCCTGGCTCACACGCGGCGGGACTTCGCTGGACGGTTCGAGATCGGCTTTCAGCGCGACGGTGTCGGCGTAAGCGGCACTGGAAGCGAGAACACACAGAGCGAGAGCGAACTGCAGCGGACGAAGCACGTTCATGGCATTTCTCCTGTTTTTGTGGCGCGCTGCACCAGAAGGCGCAAAACCGCGTCCCCACATGCTAGAGCAAATCCGGGGCGCGCGTCCGCTGCGCCGATGTCGGCCCAACGTAAGCGACGTGCAATAAAAAAAGGCGCCGCAAGCGGCGCCTTTCAACCCAGGTACTACCTTCGTGCCATCCGGCGTTACGCGCTCCCGTTCGAGATGCTGGTGACAGCCACGAGCGGGAGCACGACAGCTCCGAATTTTTAGAAGCGGTGACGGATACCCGTCGTGATGATCCCCTGGTTCTTCGACGACGAGAAGTTGTCGTTGCCCTGGAAGCCGACTTGCGTGATACCCACGGCGTTCTGGCCAGCGCCCCACATGCCGACGCCTTCGAGGTACACGTCGGTACGCTTCGAGAGCGAGTAGTCGGCCTGCAGCGCGAACTGGTGCCAGTGCGCCGAGTTGCTGCCGTTCGCGTCGAGCACCGAGCCGTTCGCGTTCGTGTACGTGTACATCGCGCCGATGCCGAGAGCCGGCGTCAGGTTGTAGCGCAGGTTGCCTTCAATGTTGTTGAAGCGCAGCGAATTGCCGATCGCATCGTTGACGCGCGACTGCGTGAACACGACGCCGCCGATCATCGGACCGTAGGTGTAGCTTGCGCCCGCACCCCAGTTGCGCTGACGCTCGTTGCCGCCAAGCGCGGCCAGCGCGCCAAGCGTGTTCGCGATCGGCGAACCCTGGACGGCGCCGCCGCCGGTGGCGTTCACGCCATTGACTTGCGTGTAGGCCGCGCCAAGACGCAGGCCCTGGTATGCGTAGCTCATACCGGCGCTATACGCGCGGTTGACCGCAAAGCCGCCAGCCTGGTTCGAGAACGCGTAGAGGCCGCCGAACTGGAAGCCAGAGAAGTTCGGGCTGGTGTACTTGACCGAGTTGTTGAGCGAGAACGTGCCGTTCAGGTCGTCGTTGTCCATGAGGTGCGCCGTGTAGGTGCCGCCCCAGGTGCCGACAGCCGTGAGCGGACCCACGTAGTCGATCATCGAGTCGAACTGGCGACCGAACGTGAGCGTGCCGAACTGGTCTTGCGTCAGGCCGACGTACGCCTGACGATTGAACAGGCCGCCATTCTGCTGGCCGTTCGCGACGTCAAAGCCGCTTTCGAGGGTAAAGATCGTCTTCAGGCCGCCGCCGAGATCTTCAACGCCACGCAGGCCCCAACGGCTTGCCTGGATGTTGCCGCTCGTCAGCGCAAAATTCTTGTTGCCGTTGACATTGGTCGTGTAGGTAATGCCGGCGTCGACAATACCGTAGAGCGTGACGCTGCTTTGCGCGTACGACGCCGATGCAAAAGTCGCCGCAACTGCTGCCGCGATCGCCAGTTTCATTTTCATATGCTTCCCTTGATGCAAGGCCTTTCGGCAAAGATGGATGCCGTCGCCGACCTCACGCCGGCATAGCAATTCCGTAGTGCGGTGAATGCACACCGCGCTTATCCGCATCGAGAAGTTTATGGGCGCCCCCTTTCGACAGACCACCCGATATTTCGGCAAAAGCCTTTTTGAATTAGTTGAATTTCGCTGAGGCAAGCCCTCAAACGCTTGCGACTCAATGCTCACGACTTATCTCGTTTTCCTGCGCTTTCGCCATTTCATTCGGTATCCAAATAAAGCGTTGTAGCTGGACAACATCGCTATTTCGGGATAACCCATCGATTCGCACGAATCCGATTCCGCTCGCACAATGCGCATCGGTAACACGTTTACTGCACGCGCCCGCGCGCCTCTGCCGACCTCATTATTTTCATCGCAATAGCCATCCCGCTCGTGTCCACGCTCCCCAAAAACATGAATCAGCTTCAGGCCATGCGCGTGTTCGTCAGCGTTGCCGAGCACGGCTCGTTCGGCCGCGCAGCGGCGAGCCTGAACTTGTCGAATGCAGTGGTCACGCGCTACGTGGCGTTGCTCGAAGCTCATCTGGAAACGCGGCTCATCAACCGCAACACGCGCAGCGCGTCGCTCACGGAGGCAGGCGCCGAGTATGCGCAAGGATGCCGCCAGGTACTGGACGATCTGGCGCGCATCGAAACGCACATCGTGCATGGCGTGTCGGTGCCGTCGGGCACGCTGCGCGTCGTCGCGCACGCATCGTTTTCGCTGCACGACCTCACGCCGATGCTCAAGTGCTACCTCGACGCGTTCCCGAAAGTCCGGCTCTCGCTGACGCTGCTGCACCGGCCGGTCGATCTGATCGAGGAAGGGTTCGATGCCGGCATCGTGGCGCCGCGTCAGGTGAGCGGCGGCACGCTGATCCGCCGTCCGCTTCTGAGCGTCGCCCCGGTCGCCGTCGCCGCGCCCGCCTATCTCGCGCGCCATGCGGCGCCGCAATTTCCTGCGCAGCTCGCGGGCCACACGCTGCTTGCGCCTTCCGCCGATATTCACGGCAACGAATGGCACTTCGAAGGCCCGGGAGGCGCCCGCGAACCGGTGCTGATCGAACCCGCATACGCGGTGAACAATTCCGTGATGCTGCGCCAGGCCGCGATCGCGGGCATGGGCATTACGATCCTGCCGGCGAACCAGGTGGACGCCGATCTCGCCACCGGGCAGCTCGTGCGCGTGCTCGCCGGTTGGGACATCCGTGACGCGGACAAGGAACTGTCGCTCGTCTACCCCGGCCGCCGCCATGTTCCCGCAAAAACACGGTCGTTCGTTGACTTCACGGTCGAATGGTTTCGGCGGCACGACATCGCAACGGCAAGCGCGATTACCAGCATTCCCTGTAATAGTTAATTGATCGAAATTATCTCGATTAATCGTCGCCCGGCGACTAAGCTACCCGGTGCGAGAAGTGACTCTTCATCGAAGGGTCTCCAAGCTTGAACGCGGCTTCGGCCGCGTTTTTTTTCGCCCGCTTTTTTGTATTCCTGATGGACGTCCATCACGCGAGCAGCGCGGCCTGCTGCTCGATTGCGCCGAGCATCGCCTGGCACGTGCGGATGAGCGCATAGCCCTCGGCACGCAGTTGCGCGGCAGTATGCGTGTTCATGTGACTGCGAAACGTCTCCAGTTCGGCGAGCAGCGCGGGGTATTGCAGCACGCCCACCGCGCCGGCGAGCCGGTGATGCCACTCGCGCAAGCGGGCGACATCGGCTTGTTCGAGAAGCGCCGGCAACGCGTCGAGGTCGTCGCGCATGGCCGTGACGAACGAGCCGAGCAACGTCTTGAGGGTAGCCTCCCCGCCCCAGACCTGAGTCATATGCGCGAGATCCAGCGGCTCGAACGTGCGCGAGTTTGCCTGCTTTGCTGCGGGCGTTCCCCCGGAAGGCGCGCCCTGCGCGGGCGCAGACTCCGAGGCCCCCGTCGCGGCTGGCGCCCTTGAAGCCCTCGGCGCGGCCTGCCCGCTCGCACCGCCCTCGCGCGTGGCTTCGTCCTGCGAAGCGCGCTGCATGCCTTCCACGCCGAACCAGCGCGCGAGATGCTCGCGCAGCGTGGCCACGCGCGTGGGCTTGATCAGGCAGTCATCCATGCCCGCCTCGCTGCACTGGCTCATGTTCTCGGGCGCCGTGTTCGCCGTGATGCCGAGTATCGGCAGGCGCCGGCCGCCGCGCGCCTGCTCCATTTCGCGCACGCGCCGCGCGAGATCGTAGCCGGAGACGTTCGGCATATGGCAGTCGGTGATCAGGCAGCCGTACTCGCAAGCGGCCAACGCTTCGAGCGCCTGCGCGCCGTCGTCAACGACATCGCATGCGAATCCGATCAACGCCAGTTGATGGCGGATCAATTCCTGATTCACAGGGTGATCCTCGGCCACGAGGATGAGGCGCCCGGCAACGCGTTCCCGCCCGCGATCCGGCACCGGCAGCGTCGACTCGACGGCGGCGGCGGGATGCACCGCGCTGCCGGCGTTGAGCGGCAGACCCGCCAGCGCCATCGCGCACGCGGCGCTCAAGCCGCGCCAGGACAATGGATTGACGCTCACGCGCACTCCGTTCTCGGCGACGCGATAACCGCTTGCCTTCGGATTCTCCGTCAGACACAGCACCGGCGTGCCCAGCTTGCCCAGTCGCCCGACCAGCGCTTCAGATGCGAATATCAGATCGACTTTGTTCGCGCTCGCGGCGCGCGCAAGCGCCGCCGGCGCGACACGGCGCATTTTCATGCCGAGCGCCGTCCCAAAGTGCATCAATGCGGCGGCCACGCTCTCGTCTTCGCTTGCGACCAAAGCGCGCTTGCCGCGTAGGCCGCCGGCCACGCAGCTACGCTTCTCCACCGGCAATTCGATGTGCAGCGTGAGGCAGGTGCCGCGATCCGGTTCGCTCGTCAGGACGAGCGTGCCGTTCATCAGCGCCGCGAGCTTGCGGCAGATCGTCAGGCCGAGCCCCGTGCCGCCGAAACGTCGCGTGGTCGATGTCTCGGCCTGCACGAACGGTTCGAAAAGTTGCGCCTGCACTTCGGACGCGATACCGATACCCGTATCCGTCACGGAGATCGAGAGCCGCTGGCGTGGGACCGCCTCGCCGCGGGCGCCCAGGTCGAGCGCGCGAACTTGCACGCTGACCTCGCCCGCCAGCGTGAACTTGATGGCGTTGCTGAGCAGATTGAAGAGAATCTGCCGCAGCCGCACGCTGTCGCCGCGCAGGAGCGCCGCGACGTCGGACTCCACGTCCACGCGCACCTTCAGGCCCTTCTCGTGCGCACGCGCGGCCAGCAGCCCGACGGCATTGTCGACGAGTTCGCGCACGTCGAACGGCTGCGAGTCGATCACGAGGTGGCCGGCCTGGATCTTCGAGTAGTCGAGCAGATCGTCGAGTATTTGCAGCAGCGCGCCCGCCGATTCGTGCACCATTCCCACCATCTGCGTCTGGTCGGGGTTCAGCGGCGTGCGCTCCAGCACCTCCACGAGACCCAGCACGCCGTTCATCGGCGTGCGGATCTCGTGGCTCATCATGGCGAGGAAGTCGTCTTTCGCGCGCGAGGCGGCTTCGGCGGTGTCGCGCGCGTGCTCCAGCTCGCGGGCGCGTGCGTGCTCGACGTTCGCATCGAGCGCGTAGCCGCTCCACACGATCGCGCCGTCTTCGGCGCGGCGCGGCGCGAACTCCGCGCGCACCCACGCCAGTCCCGCCGCGCCGTGGAAGCGGAACTCGGCCTGCACAGGGATGAACCGGCGGGCGGAGCGCTCGAGCTGGGCGACAAGGCGCGCGCGATCGTGCCGTCCCACCCGCGAGAGGTCGATCGAAGGCGCGTGACGAAGCGCGTCGGCAGTATCGCCGAGGAGCCGCTGCGTGTCGCCGCCGATATACGGAAACGAGTAGCGGCCGTCGGGCGCGCGGCGCAACTGGAACACGACGGCCGGCAGCGAACCCGTGACCTCCGAGAGGAGCCGCATCGAGTCGCGTTCGCGCAGCTCGGCCCGGCGAATGCCGGTGACGTCGATCATCGTGCCTAGCACGCAGAACGGCGCACCCTGCGGGTCGCGGCACAGACGCGTCCAGAAGATGCCATGACGCGCCTCCCCTGCCGCGTTCTCGAAGGTCAGCTCGACGCGCTGGCTCTCCCCCTCGACCACGGTGAGCCGGTACAGCTCGTCCATGTGGCGGCTGTTTTCGGCGCCCCATGCCATCACGTCCGAACCCGTGCGCCCGAGCACGAGGGCGCGCGAGCGGCCCGTCGCCTCCTCGTAGGCGCGATTGATCGCGAGGTAACGGTTCTCGAGATCCCGCGCACCGAGCGGATACGGGATCATCTCCATCATCGTGTCCTGCAGTTCCACCTGCCGCGCGAGCACCTGCTCCGCGCGCCGCCGCCTGCGCATCTCGCGCTGGAGCAACACATAGGCGCGCAGCGTGACGAGAAGCAACACGCCGAACACGATGAGCAGCGGCAGCAGGCGCAGCGCGTTCACGCTCCAGCCGCCGGTTCGCGTGGAGACGGCGGCGGTCCAGCGATTGCGGATTTGCTGCTGCTCGGCGGGCGACATCGCACCGAGCGCGCGATTCATGATGCCCGCGAGCGGAGCGAGGTTGCAGCTCACGGCAAAAGCCGTCGAATCGTCCAGACCCACCGCGCCCAGCACCTTCAGCGTCTCCAGATAGGCGCCGCTGAGCGGCGCGTCGAGCGCGGCGGCATTGCCCACCAGTACGTCGGCTTCGTGGCGCGCAACCATCGCGAGCCCCGCGTCGAGGCTTGCGGCGCGCACGACCTGCGTGCTGCCTGCGGTGTCGCGCGGCATACCCGGCAGATCATCCAGTTCCAGTGCGTGCGGCGCCAGCACGATACGGCGCCCCGCGAAATCGGCAAGCGAGCGCACCATAGGCTCGCCGCGGCGCCCCACCATGACGAGCGGATAGTGCTCGAACGCTTCCGTATACGCCACGCGGGAGCCGAGCACGCCATCACCCACCGAGGTCGCGGCAAGCGAAATCTCGCCACGCTGCATCGCCGCCCCCGCGCTCGTCCACGGAGAAATCGGCACGCGTTCGAAGGTCACGCCGAGCCTGCGCCCCAGATAGTCGAGATAGTCGTTGGCCATGCCCGACGGCTCGCGAGCCTCTTTCGTAAAGCTAAACGGGAACCAGCTACTGTCGTAGCCCACTTTCAGCGGCGGCAAGGTGCGCAGCCATGCCCGCTCGCCGGCGCTCAGGCTGAAAGTGGACGGCGCCGTTTCTCCGGGCGCGCCGCCGTCGAACCAGCGTGCCCGCTCGGCCTGCGCCGCAGCGGGCCGCACGGCGGCAAGAAGAAGGTCGAGCCGATCGCGCAGGACCGCCTTGGAGAGCGGCACGCCGTAACGCAGCTCGCGCATGCGGTCGCGCTCCTCGAAGGCGACGCGCAGATCGCCGAATCCGTCGAGCGTAAGCTGATAGTGCGCCACGGGCGAAAAGCCTGCATAGACGTCGGCCTTGCCTTGAGAGACCGCACGCAGCGCTGCCTGCGTGCTCGTGAACGTTTCGATGCGCGCCTGCGTGAAGCGCGCGCGCAATGCGGATTCGAGGGCGTAGCCGCGCTCGACGGCAAATGTCGCGCGCGCGAGGCGCGCGGGCTGCGTTGCGAGCGACGTATTCCCGGCTCGCGTGACAAAGGCGGTGGTGCCGTTCAGATAGGGCACCGTGAAAGCGAGACAGCGCTCGCGCGTGGGCGTGCGCGCAAGGCTCATCACGATGTCGATGTCGCCGGCACAAGCCGCCGTGAGCAATGCCGGCATGTCCGAAAAGATGCGCGGCTGCAGCTTGACGCCGGCGCCGACCAGGAGGCGCAAATAGTCGGCGCTAAAGCCTGTAAGCGTAGTGCCGTCGAGCACTTCGAGGGGTGCCCAGCCGCCCGCCACCACGCCGACGACGAGCCGCGGCGGCAACGCCGTGGCGACCTCCCGCGAAAGCGCGACGCCCTCGCCGGGCAGTTCACACGGCGTCGCTGCGCCCGCGGCTGCCGCGCCCGTGAGCACGCATGCCGCGACGAGCGCGTACGCAAACCCGCATGCAGGCGCGCGCCGCAGCCACGATGCAGCCGTGCGCGCGCGAAGACAAAGAATGCGGAAAATGGACCTCATCGCCACGCGCCATACCGGAATTCAAACGCCTTCGCGAACCGGCGCGGGGACAAGACGCGAGCGACGGCTCACGAGGCGATACATCGCGCCGGCCGCGGCTCCCCCTGACAACGGCGCCGCCCAGAAAAGCCAGAGCTGATCGAGCGCCCACTCGCCGACGAACAGCGCGGGACCGGTCGAGCGCGCCGGATTCGCGCCGCCGTTGCTCACGGGAATGGCGAGGAGATAAACGACGGCAAGGCAGGCGCCGGTGGCGAGCGCCGCGGCCTTGCGGCGCTCGGCCCTGCTCGACATCAGCAAATGAAAGAAGACGAACACGAACGAGACCGCCGCTTCCAGCATGAATACGGCCCAGAGCGCGTATTCGGTTGGCGAATGGTCGTCATAGCCGTTGCTACCGAGGTCGGACACCGCGAGGGAAAAGCCCGGACGCCCGCTCGCCACGCGAACGAGCAACGCGGCGCCGACAATGGCGCCGATGGTTTGCGCCGCGAGGTAGGGCCCGGTGTCGCGCACGGGAAAACGCCCGGAAACCGCGTAGCCAATCGTGACGGCGGGATTGAAGTGGGCGCTCGCCGCGCGCGCGGCGGCATAGTTCGCCACCGCGAGCGCGAGCCCGAAGGCCACGGCCATTCCCAGCGTGTTGCAGCCCTGCGAGGGCGGACTCGCGTTCAGCGCCGTGGCGGCGCAACCGGCGAACACGAGCCACGCAGTGCCCGCACCTTCGACCGCTAAACGCCCACCGAGCTTCATTATTTCGCCCCCGAGTCCGGACTGCACCTCGCCGCCGATCCGACCGCGCCGTCCATTGATCGCATTGCGGGGACAGCACTATCTGACGAGCCATAAGTTGAGCTTGGGATTATGAGGAGACGACGCCCGCAATCAGATAGGAGAAGTCCTAAAACGCTGTGCGCCTTGCGCAGGTCAAGGTGAGAGAAATTCCTACGGAAACTGGAATGATTTCGGGATGCACGCCGCTCGGGGATGAATCAGGTCAGCCCCATCTGCGTAGCGAAGTCGCTCAGGTCGCGCTCCGTGGCGAGCCCGAGCTTGCGCATGGTGCTGCGTTTTTGCGCGCTGATTGTTTTGCCGCTGCGTTGAAACCGTTCGGCAATCTGACAGACCGACATCCCCTGCGCGTAAAGCTGGAAGACTTCCCATTCGCGCGCGCTCGGCATGCCCGCGCAGGGAGCGCACGTGGGGTCGACGCGTGCGAGCGTTTCGCGTGCGCGGCGTGAGAGGAACGGCGTGCGGACGCGCGCGGCGGCAACGGCAAGCAGGAGATCGTGCGCGACGTCGCGCTTGTCGACAATGACGTTTAGCCCGCGATGCACGAGGCCCATCAGAACCTGCGGCGTCGACACCATGCTCAGGACCACAACCGCAGGCGCGCCGCGCGTATGGGCGAGGCGCCTCAGCAACGTGAGCGAGCCGTATTCGCCGTCCAGCCCCGGCATGCAGAGATCGGAGACGACGACGTCGCAGGCGGTCATGTCGAGTTGCGTGGCGAGCGCAAGCGTGTTGTCCGCTTCGCCCACGACGAGCGCTCTCGCGGTTGCGTGCAGCAGATTGGCTACGCCGAGCCGGATGCACGCGTGGTCGTCGGCAACAATCACGCGCAGCGGCTCGCCTGGAAGAAGCGCGGTTTCCCGGGCGCGCCGGACGTGTTGCATGGAAGCCCTTGCGTGCGAGAAGTCGCTCAGGTTGGCTCGCCCTGCGTCACGCCGCATTCGACAACGAAGCGATAAAGCTCGATGTCGTTGCTGAGCGCGAGCTTCTTCATTGCCGCGCACTTTTGCGCGCTGATCGTCTTGACGCTGCGCCCGAGCAAACCCGCTATTTCCGTCACGCCGAGCCCCGTTGCATAGTGCGAGATCACCTCGAGTTCGCGCCGGGTGAGAACGCGGTGCACCTCTTCGCGCCGCTCGGCGCGCGCCGCCTCGGCGAGCAGATCGCGCACGACAGGCCCAACGTATTGTTCCTGCGCCATCGCAGACATGATCGCAACCGGAATCAGGTCGATGCGGTCACGCTTGCTGAGCACCGCATTCACTTCGAGATCGATGGCCTTGCGCAGTACCGACGCCTCGCTTTCCATCGTGAGCACCACCACTGCCTTTTGCGGGAACCCGGTGCGAAAGGCGCGGATGGCCTCGGGTCCGTCCAGCTCGCCGGGCAACGCCATGTAGAGGTCCATCAGGACGAGATCGAAGGCGTGCTGCCCGGCCACTTCGAACAGCTCGGCCACGCTGCGCGCACGCGCGACGATCTGCACGTTCGGATAGTTGACGAGCATGCTTTCCAGCGCATAGACCACGAGCGGATGATCGTCGGCGATGATCACGCGCACGGGCGCCGCGGGATCGGCCGTATCAGGCATGACGTTGCGCGCCTCCACTGGCGTGCGCCGTTCGTCGTGCTCATGCGTGGTGTGGCGGGGAGCGGCGGCCGCAGGAACGGTCGCAGCGGCGGCGTCGGCCAGCGGCAAGGAAAGCGGGTTCATAGGAGTCCGTGCGCCCTGACAAAGGCGAAGAGCCCGGCGTCGTTGCTCACGCCGAGCTTCGCCATGGCGTCGCGCTTCTGGCTGCTCACGGTACGCACATCGCGGCCGAGGGCGCGCGCAATTTCCGTGATCGAATTGCCGCCCGCGAACTGGCGGATGACCTCCGACTCGCGCGGCGTCAAACGCGGCACGCACATGTCGGGCGGGCAGGCGGCGGCAGTCAGTTCGCGCTCGATGGCCGGGCTGAGATGGGCAAGCCCTTTGGCGGCGCCGCGCACGATGGTCGCGAGGTCGTCCATGGGCTCGGTTTTACGCAACATGGCGACCACCCCCGAGTGCGCCACTGCGCGCAGGACGACGGCGTTCGCCACGCTGGTCAGCACGACCACGGGAATATCGGGCCACTCGCGGCGCAAACGCCGTACGAGGCGCAGACCGTCTTCGGGTTCGCCGGGAGCCGGCGGCATGTTGAGATCGGTGATCACGACGTCGCACGGGACGGTTTCGAGCGTCTGCAACAGCTCTCGCGCGCCGCACGCTTCACCCACGACCTCGATATCGTCCCCCGCGAGGAGCGCGGAGCGAACACCAAGCAGAACGAATGGATGATCGTCGGCGAGGACGACACGTAGCTTCACACTGAATCTCCTTCGAGGTGGACTTGTGCGGGCGCGGTGCGCCTCTTGAGCGCACCGGCAACCAACAACATCGACAAGGTCGTTCATCTGACCATTGAATGCCAGCGATCGAAATCGGAGATTTCCGAAACGTTAAATGTTCCTTAATTTTATTTTTCACCAAACTTATGCCACGTGTTTAACGTTTTTGAGAATATTACGCGGCCCATCCCCATTCCTGAGATAAATCCTACGCACAACCTCACTACGCCGTAACGCGAGTCCGAGCGCGTTGTCTAGCTTCGCCGGAGGCCCCGGCGCCGCAGCGCTCGCGAGGCGCGGCGAATGCCGGCCATGCCAGCGCTGCGCACAGCGCGGCCGCGGCCCAGACCGCGGGCCACCCGAACGTCGACAGCAGCAGCGGGATCGCCGAAGGCGCGACGAAGAACGCCAGGAACGCGCCGGTGTTACCCATTGCAAGCGCGGTCCCCACACGGCCGTTGCCTGCGAGCGTCGCGAGTTCGGTGAAAGCGACGCCATGCCACGCGGAAGCGGCAATGCCGCCCAGCACGATCACCACGGCGAGCAGCACGACCAATGCGCCGCTCGGGCGATGCGTATGCGAGACAAAAGCCGTCAGCGCCGCAAGCACGACGAACAGCGCGACGGTGAGCGCAGCGCTGCCGCGCAGCCAGATGCGTCGCTCGCCGTGGCGATCGGTCCAGCGGCCGCCGTACACACGCATGAACGCCGCGCCGCCCTGCACCGCCGCGAGCGTCGCGCTGACCGCCGCCGTGCCCGCATGGCCGACGTCGTGCAAAAAGATGCTGGCGAACGAGAGCACGGCCACCTGCGGAATGCACAGCACGCCAATGCCCGTCACCATGCGCCATACGGTCGCGCTGCGCAGGGGCGAAACGGCACGTTGCACGGGCACAGCGGGATCGTGCGAGGCAAGCGTCGCATTCGCGGCGTCCTGCGCGTGCGCGGGTTCGTGCAACCAGACTATCGTGAGCACGGCGGACACCGCGCACATCAGCGCGAGCGCGCCGTACACCGCCGCGAATCCAGCATGCTCGGCGAGCGCCGGCAGCACGAGCGCGCCAAGGCCGCCTCCGGCTGGCACCGCGGTTTGCCGGATGCTCATCGCAAGGCCGCGCTCGTGGGTGGCGAACCACGCCATCACCGCGCGCCCGCTCGAACCGTTCACACTGCCGCCAAGGAGGCCGAGCGCGAGCAGGCCTGCCGCGAGCATCGTCGTACCGGGGGCGTGCGGGCCCGCCGGTGCGCCCCACAGCGCCATCGCGACGAGCGCGAGCGCTGTGGTGGTCAGCCCCGTGAGAAGCACGCGGCGGTCGCCCCAGCGATCCGTGAGGAGTCCCCAGGGAAGCTCGCTCAGCACGATGCCGAGCCCCAGCATGCCGAGCACAACGCCCAGTTCGCCCGTGCCGAGGTGGTAATCCGAGCGGATCAACACGCCCGTTGCGGGAATGCCGCCGAGCGCCGCCGCAAAACTGGCGTTGGCCGCCACCCCCACTGCGAGCACTTTCCAGCGGTGTGCCGCGCCCCGCGTGTTACTTCGTTCCATGATGACCTCTAGAAAACGGTTGACTGAGGCCATCGTAGAGGCGCACCATCTATCGGAAAAGCGGGAAATTCCAATTTATAAATTCGGAATTTACGAATCATATTTCCGAATCAACGAGCAGGCAGAAACGAACCGGATCCAGTTGAGCCATGAACGCACGCGGTTTCGATCTCGCGCAGTTGCGCACCTTTATCGCCGTAACCGAAGCGGGCAGCGTGTCCGCGGGAGCGGAGCGGGTGTTCCTTTCGCAGTCGTCGGTGAGCGAGCAGTTGAAGAAGCTCGAAGAGCGCGTCGGCCAGCCGCTTTTCGTGCGCAGCAAACAGGGGATGTCGGCCACGCCGGCGGGCGTGAAGCTGCTCGACCACGCGCGCCGCATCGTCGCGCTTTGCGACGCCGCGTTCGACGACATGCTCGGACGCTCGCTCGACGGCGAGGTGCGCATCGCCATCACCGACTATTACCGTCCCCATGACGTCGCCGAGATCATCCGGCGCTTCGCGAACCAGCATCCGCGCCTGCGCCTGCATGTGACCGTGATGCCGAGCGCCGTGATCGACAGCAGCGCCGACGAGAACGCCTACGACATCGGGCTCTCGCTGCGGCTGACGGAAGAAGGGCGCGGCGCGCACAGGAGCACGTCGATACGGCGCGAAAAACTGGTGTGGGTGGGCGCGGCGCAAACGCTGCGCGAGCGGCCCGCGCTCACGCCGCCCTGGCCGCTCGTGCTGCTGCCGGCGACCTGCCAGTTGCAGCGCCGCGTAGTGAGAGTGCTCGACGAAGCGCGCATGCCCTACCTGATTTCGCATTCGGCTTCGGGCGTGGCCGGGTTGCAACTCGCGCTCAAGGCCGGGCTGGGGATCTCGTGTCTGAACGAATCGGCGATCGGCGAAGGGCTCATGCCGTGTCCGGCTTCATTCGGCTTGCCCGCGTTGCCCGCGGCCGAATTCCATCTGTTGCCGGCCCGGCCCGGCGAGTCCGCGCACGTGACGAACGCGCGCGCGGCGCTCGCGGAACTGCTCGGCTGACGCGCTCCCGGCCAGGCGCTTAACCAGCAGCCTGAACCAGCTCCGCAAAACGCAGCAGATCGACGTTGCCGCCGGAGATGACCACGCCCACGCGCTTGCCGCGCACGTCCACCTTGCCGTGCAGCACCGCCGCCGCCGCGAGGCAGCCCGTGGGTTCGACCACGATTTTCATGCGGCTCGCGAAGAACTTCATCGTGTCGACGAGTTCCGCATCGCTCACCGTCACGATCTCGCTCACGCGCTCGCGAATCACCGCGAAGGTCAGATTGCCGAGGTGCTGGGTTTGCGCGCCGTCGGCCAGCGTTTTCGGCGTGTCGATGTGGACGATTTCGCCCGTCTGAAGGCTGCGTTGACCGTCGTTGCCCGCTTCCGGCTCCACGCCGATCACCGTGCACGCGGGCGAAAGCGCATGCGCGGCGGTCGCGCAGCCCGACAGCAGTCCGCCGCCGCCGAGCGGCGTGATCAGCAGATCGAGTTCGCCCGTTTCCTCGAAAAGCTCCTTCGCGGCGGTGCCCTGCCCGGCCATCACGTGCGCGTGATCGTAAGGGGGAATCAGCGTGAGCCCGCGCTCGGCGGCAAGCCGCTTGCCGAGCGCCTCGCGGTCCTCGGTGTAGCGATCGTAAAAGACGACTTCGCCGCCATAGCCGCGCGTGGCCTCCACCTTCACGGCGGGCGCGTCGTGCGGCATGACGATCACGGCCTTCACGCCGAGCAGGCTCGCCGAAAGCGCGATTGCCTGCGCATGGTTGCCCGACGAAAACGTGATCACACCGCCCGCCTTCTGCTCCGGCGTGAACTGCGCAATCGCGTTATAGGCGCCGCGGAACTTGAACGCGCCCATGCGCTGGAGGTTTTCGCATTTGAAGAAAAGCTGCGCGCCCGTGCGTTCGTTCGCGGTGCGCGAGGTCAGAACCGGCGTGCGGTGCGCGATGCCGCGCAGGCGTTCGTGGGCGGCGGCGACGTCTTCGAAAGTAATAGGCAAAGTGCTCATGATCGTTCTTCGGCTGGCAGGTAGGTGTAGACGGTCGAGCGCGCCACGCCGAGCGTGGCGGCCACGTCGGCGAGCGCATGACGCAGGTTCAGAAGTCCGTTCGCCGCGAGTTCGCGCACGGCCTCGCGGCGCTGCGCGAGCGTCATGCCGATGGGCGTGGTGTTGCGCGCGGCGGCGAAGCGTTCGAGCGCCTCGCGCACACCGGCCGCGCCGCGCGGCGCGAGCGTTTCGGTCACGGGCGCGGTCGTGCCGGTCTGGATCAGTTGACCGAGACCCGCCGTCACCGCGCCGAGCAGCGAGACATCCATGTTCAGGCAGAGCGCGGCGACGCACTCGCCCGCGCTGTTCTTCAGGCCGACGGAAGTGCTTTTGGCCGGACGCCCGTCGGGAAAGCGGTTCGGATAGTTGGACACGACTTCGGGAAAGCCGGGGTCGGTGATGCGCGCGAGGCCCATTTCGGTGGCGGCGTCGCCGACTTGCCGCCCTGACAAATTGTTCGAGATCGCGACGACGGAGTGGTCGGGCCGCGTGAGGTCGTGCAACACCACCTCGACGAGGGGCGCGAGCGTCTGGCCGAGCGCCGCGACGATCTTCTCGCCCTCGCGCAGGAGCAGGGCGTTTTCGTCGATGGAAGGGGCTTTGCGGTTTGGCATCATGATATTGGACATTTTGACAGTTAATGACTGAATGTCAATCGGTTAAATCTGGCGGATCAAGCTCGCGGGTTGCCGTATGCGGCGGCTCAACGCGCGAAAAAAAACCCCGCCCGAAGGCGAGGTCAATCAGACACGAGGAAAATGCCGCTCACACCGTGAAGCGCTCGCTGATGAACTGCGCAGACGGCACGCCCGAGCGCGCCGCCACCGCTTGCGCGGCGCTCACCATCGCCGGCGGACCGCAGACGTAGAGATCGGGCACCGCGCCGCCGGCCGCGAGCGCGCCGGCGAGCGCGTCGACGGGCGTACCGTGCGAGCCTTGCCAGTCGTCGCTGGCGTCGCGCACGCAAAGCTCCACATGCAGTTGCGGCAGCGCCGCCCGAAGCGCGTTCAGCTCGTCGAGCAGAAACAGCTCGGTCTCGCGATTCACGCCGAAGAACAAACGCGCCTCGTTCGTCTCGCCGTACTCGGCCATGCGGCGCAGCATCGAGAGCACGGGCGCGAGGCCCGTGCCGCCCGCCACGAACCAGCGCGGGCGCAGACTGTCGGCGATCAAACCGAAACCGCCTTGCGGACCGTGAACGGTCAGCACGTCGCCCGGCTGCGCCCGCTCGCGCAGATACGCCGAAAACTCGCCGTGCGGCCGCAACCGGATCAGGAACTCAAGGCGCCCTTCCCAATTGCTCGTGTTCGAAAGCGAGAACGGGCGCTTCACGCCTGCCTCGGGCAATTCCAGCTCCGCGAACTGGCCCGCTTCGAACTCGGCGGCGCTGCCGCTCGCTTCGTCGGCGTCGAGAAGCAGTTCGAGACGGCGCGTGTCGTCGGCGATCGTTTCCAGCGCGGCGATGCGCGCCGTGCGCACGGCGACCGGCTGCAGCAACACCTTCGTGCGGTCGTAGGGCGCGGCGATGCGCAAGTCGGCCGCAGGCAGCGTGCGGCATAGCAGCACCGCTCGCGGCTCGTCCGGGGACAGCGCGTGAGCGCTGTGATCGCCGAGTGTGTACGCGCCTTCGGTCACGATGGCGTGGCATGCGCCGCAACTGCCGCGGCGGCACTGCGAGGGTAGCGTGATGTCGGCCGCCGCCGCTGCGCTCAGCACGTCCTGCCCCGGCTCGCACGCGAAGCCGAATGCCTCGCCGTCGCGCGTGGTCAGCTCGATTTGATAGCTCATGACGTTTTCACCCGCGCTTAAGCGGCCTTGCGCGCAAGCGCCGCGCTCAGGTCCGCCTGCGCATCGCCGATGGGCGAAATGCCGAACTGCTTGACGAGAATGTCGAGAACGTTCGGCGTGAGGAAGGCCGGCAGCGTGGGTCCGAGGTGGATGTTGCGCAGCCCGAGCGCGAGCAGCGTGAGCAGCACCGCGGCGGCCTTCTGCTCGAACCACGACACCACGAGCGTGAGCGGCAGATCGTTCACACCGCAGCCGAAGGCCTTCGAGAGCGCGATGGCGATCTGGATCGCCGAGTAGCTGTCGTTGCACTGGCCCAGATCGAGCAGGCGCGGAATGCCGCCGATGTCGCCGAATTCGTGGCGGTTGAAGCGGTACTTGTTGCAGCCGAGCGTCATGACGACGGTGTCGTCCGGCGCGCCCTGCGCGAACTCCGTGTAGTAGTTGCGGCCGGGCGCGGCGCCGTCGCAGCCGCCGATCAGGAAGAAGTGGCGGATCTGGCCTGCCTTCACGGCGTCGATCACCTTGTCGGCCACGCCGAGCACCGTGTTGCGCGCAAAGCCGATGGTGATGGTTTCCTCGGGTGCCGTTTCGCGGAAGCCCGGCAGCGCGAGCGCGGCCTGCACGAGCGGCGCGAACGCATGATGTTCCAGATGGCGCACGCCCGCCCAGCCCACCGGACCTGTCGTGAAGATGCGCTGACGGTACTGCGGCAGCGGCTCGATCAGGCAGTTGGACGTCATGAGGATCGGGCCGGGGAAGTTCGCGAAGTCCGACTGCTGGTCCTGCCATGCGCCGCCGTAGTTGCCTGCCAGATGCGCATACGCCTTGAGTTTGGGGTAGGCATGGGCGGGCAGCATTTCGCCGTGCGTGTAAATCTGCACGCCGGTGCCCTTGGTCGCTTCGAGCAGCGCTTCCAGATCGCCGAGGTCGTGGCCCGAAACCAGGATTGCTTTGCCCGCGGCGGCAGTCATGCGGACGGCAGTGGGTTCGGGCATGCCGAAGCGGCCCGTGTTCGCGGCGTCGAGCAGTTCCATCACCTTGAGATTCAGGTTGCCGAGCGCGAGCGCATGTTCGAGCAGATCGCCCGCCTGCGCGGGTTCGCTCGCGAGAAACACGAGGGCGGCTTCGACGCCCGCGTAGACTTCCTCGCTCTCGTAGCCGAGCACGCGCGCGTGATGGGCGTAAGCACACACGCCTTTGAGCCCGTAGAGCACGAGGGCGCGCAAGCCCACGACGTCCTCGCCCACTATCGAGAGCCCCGCCTTGATGCCGACGAGCGCAGCCTGCGCCTGCAGTTCGGCGAGGTCGTTGCCCGGCTGCCAGAGCGCGGCGCCGCCCGGCTGTACGGCGGCGACGCCTTGCGCCAGCGCGAGCGCCTCGCAGGCCGACTTCACGCGGTCGCGATGTTGCGCGGCTTGGCGCAGCATCGCCACGAAACGGCTCGCATTGAAGTTGACGTTGGTGAGCGTCGTGAACAGCGCGTAGAGGATGAAGCGGTCGGCTTCGCGATCGGGGGCGCCGAGGCCGCGCGCGAGCGCGCCATACTGCGCGATGCCCCTGGCTGCGTAGATCAGCAGATCCTGCAGATCCGCAGTGGGGGCGTCCTTGCCGCAGTTGCCCCTGGCCGAGGCGCACCCCGGGGCGGCTTGGGTGCGGTCGGTCTGTTCACATTGATAGCAAAACACGGCTTTCTCCTTTTCCTTGTGGGGTGACGGCGCGAGCAGTCTTGAAGATGCAAAATTCATGCATCTTTTTTATGGTGGCGCGCCGGCGGGAGTTCTGCCGTGACAAAAATCAGAAAACGCGTCGCTTGAGGCGAAGAAGCGGCTGGGTGGGCGAAAAGGTCGCAGTGGCCGGCACCAGAGTCGTTCGGTTCGAGCGCGCAAAGAAAAAGCCCCGGTTCGACCTCGTGGTCGAACCGGGGCTTCGGGTCCCGCGATTTCGATCGGATGTTTTAGAACGGAATATCGTCGTCCATCTCGTCGAAGCCGCCGCCAGCCGGCGCGCTCGAACGGCCGCCGCCTGCGCCGCCGCCCGCACCGCCGCCGCTCGAACGCGGCGCGCCGCCGCCGTTGCCACCCGCGGCACGGCCACCGCCGCGCGGAGCCGACTGCTCACGGCTGTAGCCGCCGTCGTCGCCCATGTCGCCGCCCATCGACGCCCCGCCGCTGCGGCCGCCCAGCATCTGCATCTGGTCGGCGACGATTTCCGTCGAGTAACGGTCGGTGCCGTCCTGCGCCTGCCACTTGCGCGTGCGGATACGGCCTTCGATATAGACCGACGAGCCCTTCTTCAGGTACTCCGAGACGATCTCGGCCAGGCGCCCGAAGAACGACACGCGGTGCCATTCGGTCATTTCCTTGAACTCGCCGGACGCCTTGTCCTTGTAGCGGTCGGTCGTCGCGAGGCGAATGTTCGCCACGGCGTCGCCGCTCGGCAGATAGCGCACTTCCGGATCGGCGCCGAGGTTGCCGACGAGGATCACCTTGTTCACGGATGCCATGAATTTCTCCTGTTTGATTCCGTTGCGAGGAGCGGCCGCGCGGTGCGCGCCGGCAAGCGCCCGATGTGTCTCGAGCGCCTTCGCCGGCTACGAACCGCCTCCGCGAATTGCGTTGCTGTGAACCGCTGGTTCCGAATCAGGCCCGCTCGGGTCAAGCCCGCGTGGCTTCAGCCCGCCTGGGCGGCGCCTTCATATTGGCCGCGATTATAAGCCAGCACAAGACGAGCCCCGAGCATGCGTAAAAGACCGCGCTCGCGCCCTCGTGCTTGAGCAGATAGCCGCCCACCACGCCGCCGAGCGCAAGCCCGATCGACTGCGTGGTGTTGTACACGCCCGTGGCCGCGCCCTTGCGGTTGCCCGGCGCGAGCTTCGACACGAGCGAGGGCTGCGAGGCCTCCAGGATGTTGAAGCCGAGGAAGTACACGAACAGCACGGCCGACACGATGACAAGTGTATGCGCAAGCGAGCCGAGCAAAAGCTGGCCGATCAGGATAAGACCGATCGCAGAAACGAGCACGGCCTTCATCTTGCCCCGCTTCTCCGCGACGATGATGGCCGGCACCATCATGACGAACGCGAGTCCCATGACCGGCAGGTAGATCTTCCAGTGCGACGCCACCGGCAGCCCCGCGTCCACGAGCAGGCGCGGCACGACGAGAAAGAGCGCCGTTTGCGTGGCGTGCAGCACCAGCACGCCGAAGTTCAGGCGCAGCAGTTCCACGTTGTGCAACACCTCGCCAAACGGGGCGCGCACGTGCACGGGCTTGCTGGGCGCGTCGGGCACGACCCAGATCACCACGCCCACGGCGAGAATCGAGAACACGCCAACGAGCGCGAAGAGGCCGCTCATGCCGACCCAATGGAACACGATCGGCGCGCCGACGATAGCCACGGCGAACGACATGCCGATCGAGCCGCCCACCATCGCCATGGCCTTGGTGCGATGCTCCTCGGCGGTCAGGTCGGCGATGAACGCGAGCACCGCCGAAGAAACGGCGCCCATGCCCTGGATCACCCGCCCGACAATGATCCACGTCATGTCGTGCGCGCCCGCGGCGACGAAGCTGCCGATGGCGAAGATGACGAGGCCGGCGGCGATGACAGGCTTTCTGCCCACCATGTCCGACACCCAGCCGTAGAAAATATAAAGAAGCGACTGCGTGACGCCGTACGCGCCGAGCGCGATGCCGACCAGCAGAAGGTTGTCGCCGCCGGGAACGGTTTTCGCGTAGACGGAAAACACCGGCATGATCATGAAGAGACCGAGCATGCGCAGCGCGAAGATCGCCGCGAGCGAGACGGTCGCGCGCAACTCGGGCGCGCTCATGCGTGAGGAGGTAGCGGGTGAATTGGAGGACATCGGAGCGTTATGTGTTCGGACCGCAGGTGCCCGCACGTTTATTGACCGGGACGCTCCCTGACGCGCCTCTTTCGAGGCCCTTGCACTTGCCGCTCCGGGCCCTTTCAAAGACCGTCAGCAAGCCGTAACGGCGGTCTGGAAAAGTCGTTATAGTAGCAGGTTTGGTTTCCCTTTCTCCCGCAGGTTCATGGAACAGATCCGTATCCGTGGGGCCCGAACCCACAACCTGAAGAACGTCAATCTGGACCTGCCGCGCCACAAGCTCGTGGTGATCACCGGGCTGTCGGGCTCGGGCAAGTCCTCGCTGGCCTTCGACACGCTCTACGCGGAAGGTCAGCGCCGCTACGTGGAAAGCCTCTCGGCCTACGCGCGCCAGTTCCTGCAGCTCATGGAGAAGCCCGACGTCGACCTGATCGAGGGTCTGTCACCGGCTATTTCCATCGAGCAGAAGGCGACGTCGCACAATCCGCGCTCCACGGTCGGCACCGTCACGGAGATCCACGACTATTTGCGTCTGCTCTACGCGCGCATCGGCACGCCGTACTGCCCGGATCACGAGATACCGCTGGAGTCGCAAAGCGTCTCGCAGATGGTGGACGCCGCGCTCGCCCTGCCCGAAGAAACGAAGCTGATGATCCTCGCGCCCGTGATCGTGGACCGCAAGGGCGAACACGCCGAGCTTTTCGACGATATGCAGGCGCAAGGCTTCGTGCGCTTCCGGGTGCGCTCGGGCGGCGGCACGGCCAACGAAGGGGAAGCGAAGATCTACGAGGTGGAGTCGCTGCCCAAGCTCAAGAAGAGCGAGCGCCACACCATCGACGTGGTGGTGGACCGCCTGAAGGTGCGCCCCGACATGAAGCAGCGCCTCGCGGAGTCGTTCGAAACCGCGCTGCGTCTGGCCGACGGCCGCGCCATCGCGCTCGAAATGGACACGAACCGCGAGCATCTTTTCAGCTCGAAATTCGCCTGCCCGATCTGCTCGTATTCGCTGCCGGAGCTGGAGCCGCGCCTCTTCTCGTTCAACAACCCCATGGGCGCGTGCCCCGAGTGCGACGGTCTGGGCCAGATCACGTTCTTCGATCCGAAGCGCGTGGTGGCGCACCCGTCCCTGTCGCTCGCGGCGGGCGCGGTGAAGGGCTGGGACCGGCGCAACCAGTTTTACTTCCAGATGCTGCAGAGTCTCGCGGCGTTCTACGACTTCGACATCGACACCGCGTTCGAGGACCTGCCGGAGAAAGTGCGCAAGATCCTGCTCTACGGTTCGGGCAAGCAGGAAATTCCGTTCTCGTACATCAACGAGCGCGGCCGCACGTCGGTGCGCGAGCACGTGTTCGAAGGAATCATCCCGAACCTGGAGCGCCGCTATCGCGAGACCGATTCGGCCGCCGTGCGCGAAGAGCTCTCGAAGTACCAGAACAACCAGGCCTGCCCGCACTGCGAAGGCACGCGCCTGCGCCGCGAAGCGCGTTTCGTGCGCATCGGCCTGAATGAAGACGCGCGCGCCATCTACGAAGTGAGCGGCTGGCCGCTGCGCGACACGCTCGGCTACTTCCAGACGCTGCGGCTCGAAGGCGCCAAACGCGAGATCGCCGACAAGGTGGTCAAGGAAATCGTCGCGCGCCTCATGTTCCTCAACAACGTCGGGCTCGACTATCTTTCGCTCGAACGCAGCGCCGAAACGCTTTCGGGCGGCGAGGCGCAGCGCATCCGCCTCGCCTCGCAAATCGGCTCGGGCTTGACGGGCGTGATGTACGTGCTCGACGAGCCGTCCATCGGCCTGCATCAGCGCGACAACGACCGCCTCATCTCCACGCTCAAGCATCTGCGCGACCTTGGCAATTCGGTGATCGTCGTCGAGCACGACGAGGACATGATCCGCATGGCCGACTACGTGGTCGACATGGGTCCGGGCGCGGGCGAGCACGGCGGCATGGTGATTTCGCAGGGCACGCCTGCGCAGGTCGAGCACGATCCGGCCTCGCTGACGGGCCAGTATCTCTCGGGCGCGCGCCGCATCGACTATCCCGACGAACGCATCGAGCCCGGCGAGCGCCGCCTGCGCATCGTCGAGGCCTACGGCAACAACCTTAAGCACGTGACGCTCGACCTGCCCGTGGGTCTGTTGACCTGCGTGACGGGCGTCTCGGGCTCGGGCAAGTCCACGCTCATCAACGACACGCTGTATCACGCCGTGTCGCAGCATCTGTATGGATCGTCGGCGGAACCGGCGCCGTTCGAGGCGATCGAGGGCATGGAGCACTTCGACAAGGTCATCAACGTCGACCAGTCGCCCATCGGCCGCACGCCGCGCTCGAATCCCGCCACCTACACGGGCCTCTTCACGCCCATCCGCGAGTTGTTCGCGGGCGTGCCGGCGGCCAAGGAACGCGGCTACGAATCGGGCCGCTTTTCGTTCAACGTGAAGGGCGGCCGCTGCGAAAGCTGTCAGGGCGACGGCGTGCTGAAGGTGGAAATGCACTTTCTGCCCGATGTGTACGTGCCCTGCGACGTCTGCCACGGCAAGCGCTACAACCGCGAAACGCTGGAGATCCAGTACAAGGGCCGGAACATCAGCGAAGTGCTCGACATGACGGTCGAAGCCGCCTGTGAGTTCTTCAAGGCGGTGCCGGTCGTGGCGCGCAAGCTCAAGACGCTGCTCGATGTCGGCCTTGGCTATATCCGCCTCGGCCAGTCGGCCACCACGCTCTCGGGCGGCGAGGCGCAGCGCGTGAAGCTCTCGCTGGAACTTTCCAAGCGGGACACGGGCCGCACGCTGTATATACTCGACGAGCCGACCACGGGCCTGCACTTCCACGACATCGCGCTCCTGCTGGAGGTGATTCACCGGCTTCGCGATCAGGGCAACACGGTGGTCATCATCGAGCATAATCTCGATGTCATCAAAACCGCCGACTGGGTCGTGGACATGGGTCCGGAAGGCGGCGCGGGCGGCGGCCAGATCGTGGCCCAGGGGACGCCCGAACAGGTGGCGAAGTCGAAGGCAAGCTTCACGGGCCGTTATCTCGCGCCGCTGCTCAAGCGCCAGATTGCGGCGCTGGACACGGCCTCGGGAAAATGACGCGCTAACCTGGCACGTGGCCAGGCCGGAAATTTAGCAGTAGAAATAGCTGCGGCAACAACGGGTTGGGGCGCGTGCGCCCCCGAAGTTTGGAGACGGAATACACCCAACATGGTCAAGCGCAACGAAGCGACCGAAGATAAACAGGTGCGCGACCTGCGGCCAAGGCCGGTCAGGCTCACGAGCGACATGAGCCTGCCGAAGCTTTCGGCAGTGGAGGCAGGCAGCTATGTGGCCGCGCTTGCCGGCATGTGGGCGATCCTGCACCTGAACCTGCTCGGGGCGCTGCTCGCGGGCATGCTCGTCTTCCAGCTCGTGCATACCATTTCGCCGATCATCGAGCGGCGCATGTCGAGCAGCCGCGCGCGCTGGCTCTCCGTGGTGCTCGTCTCCATCGTGATCGTGGGCATCCTCACGGGCCTCACCGTGGGCGTGATCGAGCAGTTCGAAAACGACGTGCCGAGCGTGCAGAAGGTCATGGCGCAGATGATGACGTTCGTCGATCAGGCGCGCGGGCGCATCCCCGAGTCCATCGCCGCGTATCTGCCCGTGGACGTCGCCCAGATGAAGCTCAAGGCGCTCGCGCTCATGCACGAGCACGCCACGCAGCTCGGCCAGGGCGGCAAGAACGCGGCGCGCATCTTCGGGCATATTGTGATCGGCATGATCATCGGCGCGATCATCGCCATCGGCGCGCAGAAGAACGCCACGCGGCTGCCGCTTTCCACGGCGTTCGTCACGCGCGTGTCCCGTTTCGCCGACGCGTTTCGCCGCATCGTGTTCGCGCAGGTGAAGATTTCGGCCATCAACACGGTGTTCACGGGCCTTTTCCTGCTGCTTGCGCTGCCGGTGTTTCATGCGCCGCTGCCGCTCGCGAAGATGCTGGTCGTGGTGACCTTCGTGGTGGGCCTGTTGCCCGTGATCGGCAATCTGATCTCGAATACGCTGATCGTCGCCATCGCGCTCACCGTGAGCCTGCCCGCGGCAGTCACGGCGCTCGTGTTCCTCATCCTCATTCACAAACTCGAATACTTCCTGAACGCGCGCATCGTGGGCGGCCAGATCGAGGCGCGCACGTGGGAACTGCTCGTTGCGATGCTCGTGATGGAAGCCGCGTTCGGCATTCAAGGCGTGATCGCCGCGCCTGTTTTTTACGCCTATATCAAGCGCGAACTGATTTATCTGCGGCTTGTTTGAGGCGCCCTGCCCCACGCTCGCGCGCGGCCTTCAGTGCCCGCGCGGCTCGCCTGGCGCGTCCGTCATCCCGTCGTGCTCGATCGCATAGATCGCCACCTGCACGCGGCTCGATAAATTGAGCTTGCGCAGAATATTGCGCACGTGGATCTTCACCGTGCTCTCGGCGAGGTCGAGCGTGCGCGCAATCTCCTTGTTGCTCGCGCCGCGCGCCAGTTCGCGCACGATGTCGCGCTCGCGCGCCGTGAGCGTCTCCGCACTCGCGCGCGCGGCGCCGGGCGCGCCTGGCGTTCCCGGCGCGCCGCTCGCGCCGACGGAGTGAGCGGGCTTGCGCATCTGCTCCACGAGCTTCGCCGTCATATGCTCGGTGATGACCGGCTGGCCGCTCGCGGCCTTGCGGATCGCCGCCACCAGCGCGTCGGCGTCGATGCTCTTGAGCAGAAAGCCGCGCGCCCCCGCGCGCATCGCGGCAGTGAGTTCGTCGGCTTCCTCGGAGACAGTGAGCATCACGACCGCCGCTTCCGGCAGGTCTTCCACGAGCAGTTGCAGCGTTTCGAGCCCGGAGAGACCCGGCATGTTCAGGTCGAGCAGGATGACGTCGGCCCGGTGCTGCTTCGCGCGCTTGACGCCCTCCACGCCGTCCGACGCCTCGCCCACCACTTGCAGGTCGGGCTGGCGCTGCAGGAGCGCGCTCACGCCGGAGCGAAAGAGCGTGTGATCGTCGATGAGCAGGATGCGTATGGTCATGGGATTCGTTTTATTGTCGTGGGGCCTTACGCGGCCAGGCGGCTCGCGGCGGGCAGCACCAGTTCGACGCGCGCGCCGCGTCCCGGCGCGCTTTGCAGCGTGAGCACGGCAGCAAGACGACGCGCGCGCTCATGCATGATGTGAAAGCCCACGTGCGATTCGCCGCGCGAGGCGATATCGGCGGGATCGTAGCCCACGCCGTCGTCCTCGATCGTGAGGCGGAAGTCGCGCGCATTCACCACACTGACCTGCATGTGCAGCGCCTCGGCGTGCTTGCGCGCATTCGAAAGCGCCTCCTGCAAGACGAAGAGCACCTGCAACTGCTGGTCGGGCGGCAGCGGCGGCCCGTCTTCGTCGCGATAGTCGAGCGTCAGCTCGGCGTCCGACTGGCGGCGAAAACGCGCCACGGTGTCCTCCACGGCGAGGCGCAGCTTGCCCGGGCCGAGCTTCGTGCGGAAATTCAGCAGCAGCTCGCGCACGTCGTCGTAGCTTTCTTCCACGCCGCCCGCGAGCAGCGGCACGATCTCGCGAATCTCGTCGAGATCGCCGCGCTGCGCCGCGCCGTCGAGCAAATGCACCTGCATCTTCAGGAAGCTCAGGCTTTGCGCGATGCTGTCGTGCAGCCCTTGAGCGACAAGATTGCGCTCCTCGGATACGGCAAGCTGACGCCCGAGCGCCACGAGCCGCCGGTTCATGAGCGCCACGCCGAGGTGACGCCCGAGCGTCTGAAGCAACTGGACGCCCGACGGCGGAATTTCCCGCTCGCGGCGGAAGTGCAGCGAAAACGTGCCGAGCGTCTCGTTCTGCGCGACGATGGCCGAGACCGCGACGCTCACGAAGCCCGCCTTCAGGCAGCGTTGCGCGAAGGCGCCGCCTGGGTCGCCCGGCTGCGCCATCAGGCCGAATACGACCGGCGCCTGCGCCGTTGCGACGCCGCACGTGCAGTCCGCCGCCGGCATGCAGTGTTCCGCGCGCGTGATCGATTCGGGCATGCCTTCCGAGACCAGCAGGTGCAGATTGCCGTCGTCGGGCGAAACGACGCGCACCGTGCCGCCGTCGGCGTCGAATTCGCGCATCACGCGCGTGAGGAAATCGTGGCACACGCTTTCCGCCGGGCCGGGCGTGTTGAGAAACGCCGCCATTTCGTAGAGCGTGGCGAGTTCGCGGTTTTGCGCGGCCAGTTGCGCGGTCTTGGCGTCCACGCGCTCGGCCAGGTCCTGGTACAGCGCCTGCAGCTCCGCGACCATGCGGTTGAAGCCTTGCGTGAGATGACCGAATTCGTCGGACGTTTCGACCGGCAAGCGCGTGTCGAACTCGCGCGCCTCGATGCGCGCGAGCCCGTCCTGCAAGCGCTGCACGGGCGCGACGAACCACTGGTAAAGCAGATAGACGATCGCCATGGTGCCCACGCACGAAAGCGCCGCGAGCGCGACCTGCGAAATGCGCAGCCACGCGGTCTTGCGCGCGTTCTCGCGCTCGATCAGGCTCACCAGCCGGTTCGCCTCGTCGACGAAACCGGGCAGCAGGCCGATATACGTCGAAGGCTCGCCGCCGCTCGCCGCGAGATCGGTCAGCGCAGCGGGCTTGAGCGCCTGGTTCCAGGCGGTCGCGACGCGATCGAACTGCGCATGGATGCCGGCATCGGCGGGAAGAAAGAGCGGCCGCGCCGGGTCGCCGTCGCGCAATTCGCGCAGAGTCCCGTCGAGCTGGCGCATCTGGGCGTCGACCTGCGCGGGCTTGCCGGTGCGCGCTTCCCACAGGGCGATCGCCACCGCGTTCGCGCGCATGCGCAGGCTGCCCGCGTCGTTGATCGCGGCGCCGCCGCCTTCGAGCTGCCAGGAGAGCCAGAGCGTGCCGCCGATCATCGCGAGCACGAGCGCGAGCGCGACCGTGGAAAGCACGACGATGCGCGTGGAGAGCCGCCTCGGGAACGGCGCGGCCTGCGCGCCGGCCCCGGCGCCAGGAGCGCTGACGGGAGGGGGGACAGAAGCGGTTGCGGAATCGGAAGACGAGGTCATGGCCCGTACCGGGAATCGGCTGCGCCCAAACGGCGGCGCCTATGCCCTACATTATCTGACGGAGCGCGGCCGCCCGCGCGCCCGGTCGCGGTCGCAACGGCCAACTGCGACACTATGCGCCAGCTCAACTGCGTTGCCGGCGAGCCCGCGTATCGCGAAAAAAGCGGGGAATGCGAGCACGGCTCGCTCCCCGCAAGGAACGGCCATCCGCACGGCCGTCCAGAGGCAAACCCCGGCCGCTAGCGGCTGCGCACCAGTTGCCAGGCGCGCGAGAGATAGGTCACCGAGGCGAACCCGCTCCATACGTGCACGAGGCGCGTGAACGGGAAGATCACGAACAGCGTCATGCCCATGAAGAGGTGCAGGCGGAAGATGAGCGGGGCGCTCGCCACGTAGCTCGCGGCGTCGCCGCGGAACGTGACGATGTGCTGCGCCCAGGTCATGAGCCGCACCATCATCGCGCCGTCCATGTGGCTCGCCGATTCGCCGATGGTGGAAAGCCCGAGCAGCAGCGTGACGAGCAGCCACAGCAGCAGCACCTTGTCGCCCGCGCGCGTCACGGCGGAAACGCGCGCGTTCGAAAGCCGCCGGTGCAGCAGGATCGCGAGGCCCACCAGACACATCGAGCCCATCACCCCGCCCGCGACCATCGCCACGAGTTGCTTGACCGCATGCGGCACGCCGAGCCAGTCCCACACCGCAACGGGCGTGAGCAGGCCGAACAGATGCCCGAAGAAGAGCCCGAGCACGCCAACGTGAAAGAGAATGTTGCCGAGGCGCAGATGCCCGCGATAGAGCATTTGCGAGCTGTCCGCCTTCCACGTGTACTGCTCCCGCTCGAAGCGCGCGAGGCTGCCGAACAGGAAGATGGCGGCGGCGATATACGGGTAGATGCCGAACAAAAACTGGTTGAACGTGTTCATGGCGATTCCTTTGCGCAAGCGGTCGCGCAGTCAGCCGCGCAGTCAGCCGCGCGGGCAGCCGAATGAGCCGCGGCGTACTCCGCTCGCGGGTGGAATTGAACGACCTGCGGCGAGTTGCTCGCGCCGAACGCGTGCATGAGCGGCTCGACGCCATCCGCGCCGGTGCCGAAGCGTTCGAGCGCCTCGTCCATGTCGCGCACGGGCGCGCCCACGAGCGGCAGCGGCTCGACATCGCTCAGCTCGCACAGCACCGTGAAGATGCCCGCATACGGGCTTTCGCTCTGCTCAAGCTGGTTGCCGAGCGCCGCGAGCACGTGAATCGCCTCGCCCAGCAGCGCGCGCGCCTCGTCCTCATCGATCAGACCGAGCACTTCGAGAAAGAGCGGCACGTAGTCGGGCAGCTCGCTCGTCGCCACGTCGAGGCCGTGGTTGCGGTATTCGTCGAGCAGATCGACCATCGCCTGGCCGCGCGCGCGGCTCTCGCCGTGCACGTGCTCAAACAGATGCAGCGAATGGCGGGGATTGCGATCGAACGTGGCCACGTAGGCTTCCTGCGACTCGACGAGCGAGCGCTCGCGCAGCGTAGCGACGAGCGGCGCGAGTTCGCGCGCCTCGCAAGCGCCATTCGGTTCGGCTTCGAGCGCGGCTTCGATCTCGTCGAGCGCGTCGAGCAAGGGCTGCTCGGGATAATCGAGCAGCGCGGAAAGAACCGGATAAAGCGACATGATGGAGTCCTCCCGCTCAAGCTTGCGAAGGCGTCTTGCGACGCGACTTCGGCATATCCACGTACACCACGCTGCCTTCGGCCTTCGAGCCGAACAGCGCCCCCCCGGAAACGCCGCCCGAACATCCGTTGCCGAACGAGAAGCCGCAACTGCCCTTCTCGTTGAACGAGTCCTCGACCATTTCCTTGTGCGACGACGGCACGACGAAGCGGTCCTCGTAGTTCGCGATCGCCATGGTGCGGTACATGTCCTCGACCTGCCCGGGCGTGAGGCCCGCGCGCTTGAGCACCGCGTTGTCGTTCACGCCGTTCACGGCCTGGGTACGCTTGTAAGCGCGCATCGCCAGCATGCGGTTGAGCGCTGAAATCACGGGCTTTTCGTCGCCGGCGGTGAGCAGGTTGGCGAGATAGCGCATGGGAATGCGCAAGCTCGCCACGTCGGGAATCACGCCGTCCATGCCGATATGGCCCGCGTCCGCGGCCGACTGGATCGGCGAAAGCGGCGGCACGTACCAGACCATCGGCAGCGTGCGGTACTCGGGGTGCAGCGGGAACGCGATCTTCCACTCCACGGCCATGCGGTACACGGGCGAGCGCACGGCCGCGTCGAGCCAGCTTTGCGGCACGCCCTGGCGGCGCGCCTCGGACTGAACGGCGGGATCGTGCGGATCGAGGAATACGTCGAGTTGCGACTGATACAGATCCTGCGTCGACTCGACCGATGCCGCCTCGCTGATACGGTCCGCGTCGTAGAGCATCACGCCGAGATAGCGGATGCGGCCCACACACGTTTCCGAGCACACGGTAGGCTGCCCCGCCTCGATGCGCGGATAGCAGAAGATGCACTTCTCGGCCTTGCCGCTCTTCCAGTTGAAGTACATCTTCTTGTACGGGCAACCGGAAATGCACATGCGCCAGCCCCGGCACTTGTCCTGATCGACGAGCACGATGCCGTCGTCTTCGCGCTTGTACACCGAGCCCGAAGGGCACGACGCCACGCACGCGGGATTCAGGCAGTGCTCGCACAGGCGCGGCAAATACATCATGAATGTGTTCTCGAAGCTCGAATACATCTCCTTTTGCACGTTCTCGAACAGCTTGTCGCGGCTGCGCGACGAGAACTCGCCGCCCAGGTCGTCTTCCCAGTTAGGACCCCAATGGATCTTGTCCATCTTCTTGCCGGTGATGACCGACACGGGGCGCGCCGTGGGCGGCGTCTGCGAGAGGCGCGCCTTCTGCAGATGCTCGTAGTCGTACGTGAACGGCTCGTAGTAGTCGTCGATGGCGGGCAGGTTCGGGTTCGCGAACAGGTTGGCCAGCACCTTGAGCTTCGGGCCCTGGCGCGGCTCGATCTTGCCGCCCGGGTTGCGCACCCAGCCGCCGTTCCACTTCTCCTGGTTCTCCCATTCCTTCGGATAGCCGATGCCGGGCTTCGTCTCGACGTTGTTGAACCACGCGTACTCCACGCCATCGCGCGACATCCACACGTTCTTGCACGTGACGGAGCACGTGTGGCAGCCGATGCACTTGTCGAGGTTCAGGACCATCGCCACCTGCGCGCGGATTTTCATGATGCTGCTCCTTCCTCATCGTTGCCAAGCGGGCCTTCGAGCCACTCGACCTTCTTCATCTTGCGCACGATCACGTACTCGTCGCGATTGCTGCCGACCGTGCCGTAATAGTTGAAGCCATATGCAAGCTGCGCGTAGCCGCCGATCATGTGCGTGGGCTTGAGCACCGTGCGCGTGACCGAGTTGTGAATGCCGCCGCGCATGCCGCTCGTTTCCGCGCCCGGCACGTTGATGATCTTTTCCTGCGCGTGATACATGAGGCACATTCCGCGCGGCACGCGTTGGCTCACCACCACGCGCGCCGTGAGCGTGCCGTTCACGTTGAACACTTCGACCCAGTCGTTATCGACGAGCCCCGCTTCCTTCGCCTCGGCCTCCGAGACCCACACGTGCGGGCCGCCGCGCGAGAGCGTGAGCATGCGCAGGTTGTCCGTGTAAGTGGAATGGATGCCCCACTTCTGGTGCGGCGTGATCCAGTTCAGCACGAGTTCGCGCTCGCCGTTGGGCTTCGCGCCGAGCATGGGCGAGGTTGTCTTCGTGTCGATGGCGGGCTTGTAGTTGCACAGGCCCTCGCCGAAGTCGAGCATCCAGCGGTGATCCTGATAGAACTGCTGACGGCCCGTGAGCGTGCGCCAGGGAATCAGCTCGTGCACGTTCGTATAGCCGGCGTTGTAACTCACCTCTTCCGATTCGAGCCCCGACCACGTGGGCGCGGAGATGATCTTGCGCGGCTGCGCCTGCACGTCGCGAAAGCGGATCTTGTCGTGCTCGCGGCCCTCGGCCAGATGCGTGTGATCGCGGCCCGTGATCTTCGAGAGCGCGTCCCACGCTTTCACCGCCACGTGGCCGTTGGTTTCGGGCGCGAAGGTGAGGATCATCTCGGCGGCGTCGATGGCCGTTTCCAGACGCGGGCGCCCCTCGCCCGCGCCGCGGTTGGGCTGAACGCCCGTGAGCTGCGCGAACTCGCCCACCTCGTGCACCGTGTTCCAGTTGATGCCCTTGCCGCCGTTACCGAGCTTTTCGAGCAGCGGCCCGACCGAGGTGAACTTGTTGTAGATCTCGCGATAATCGCGCTCCACGAGCGTCATCGAAGGCGCGGTCTTGCCGGGGATGAGATCGCATTCGCCAAGCCGCCAGTCCTTCGGCTCGAACGCCTGGCCCAGTTCGCCCGGCGTGTCGTGCATGAGCGGCGTGCACACGAGGTCCGTGCGCGTGCCCAGATGCGCGCCGCCGATCTCCGAAAACTTCTTCGCAATGGCCTTGTAGATTTCCCAGTCGGTCTTGCTCTCCCACAGCGGCTGCACCGCCTCCGAAAGCGGATGGATGAACGGGTGCATGTCCGAGGTGTTGAGGTCGTCCTTTTCGTACCACGTGGCCGAGGGCAGCACGATATCGCCGTAGAGGCACGTCGTGCTCATACGGAAATCGAGCACGGTGAGCAGGTCGAGCTTGCCTTCGGCCGCTTCGCGCACCTTCACTTCGGACGGCTTGATGGCGTCGGTTTCGTCGCCGAACAGCGCGTTCTGCGTGCCGAGCAGGTACTTGAGGAAGTACTCGTGGCCCTTGCCCGAACTGCCCATGATGTTCGAGCGCCACACGAACATGTTGCGCGGGAAGTTCGCGGGGTTGTCGGGGTCGTCGCAGGCGAAGTTCAAGGCGCCCGACTTCAGTTGATCGACGGTGTACTGCACCGGCGGCACACCCGCGCGCTGCGCGGCGTCCACCACGTCGAGCGGATTCGCGCCCAGTTGCGGCGCCGAAGGCAGCCAGCCCATGCGCTCGGACTTCGCGTTGAGGTCGAGCATCGAGAGGTTCTTGTAGCGCGCGCGGTCGGCGCCCGGGCCGAGAATCTCGTCGACGCTCACCTTTTCGTGACGCCACTGGCTCGTGTGGTTGTAGAAGAACGAGGTGCCGTTCATCTGGCGCGGCGGGCGCGACCAGTCGAGCGCGAACGCGAGCGGCGCCCAGCCGAATTGCGGGCGCAGCTTTTCCTGGCCCACGTAATGCGCCCAGCCGCCGCCGCTCTGGCCGATACAACCGCACATCATCAGCAGATTGATGATGCCGCGGTAGATCATGTCGTTGTGATACCAGTGATTGAGCGCCGCGCCCACGATCACCATGCTCTTGCCGCGCGTGCGGTCGGCGTTGTCGGCGAATTCGCGCGCCACCTGGATCACGAGCTTGCGCGGCACGGTGGTGTGCTTCTCCTGCCACGCGGGCGTGCAAGGCACGTCGTCGTCATAAGTGGACGCGACGTTCGGGCCGCCCAGGCCCTGATCGACACCGTAATTGGCCATCTGCAGGTCGTAGACGGTGGCCACCAGCGCGCTCGTGCCGTCCGCCAGCGCCACGCGCTTCACGGGCACGCGGCGCGCGAGCAGCGCGCCATGTTCGCCGCCGAAGTACGGGAATCCCACTTCGACTACTTCGTCGTGCTGATCGACGAGCGACAACAGCGGGTCGATTTCGCGCCCGCTGCCGCCGTCCTTCATTTCGAGGTTCCAGCGGCCCACCTTTTTGCCGCTGTCGTGCTCGCCTTCGCCCCAGCGAAAGCCGATCGAGCCGTTCGGCGCGACGATGTCGCCCGTGGCCGAATCGATGGCGAGCGTCTTCCATTGCGGGTTGTTCGCTTCGTCGAGATTCGCGGCGAGTTGCGACGCGCGCAGGAACTGGTCCGGCACGAGCGCGCCGTCGCGCCGGCCAAGCGCGACGAGCATCGGCATGTCGGTGTACTGCTTCACGTAGTCGCGGAAGTACGCGGATTTGCCGCTCGCGTGGAACTCCTTGAGCACCACGTGGCCCATCGCGAGCGCGAGCGCCGCGTCGGTGCCCTGCTTCGGCGCGAGCCAGATGTCGCCGAACTTCACCATCTCGCCGAAGTCGGACGACACCGCCACCGTCTTCGTGCCCTTGTAGCGGACCTCGGTGTAGAAGTGAGCGTCGGGCGTGCGCGTTTGCGGCACGTTCGAGCCCCACACCATGAGATACGTGGAGTTGTACCAGTCCGCCGATTCGGGCACGTCGGTCTGCTCGCCCCACACCTGCGGCGAGGAAGGCGGCAAGTCGCAATACCAGTCGTAGAACGAGAGGCACGCGCCGCCGATCAGGCTCAGGTAACGCGCGCCCGCGGCATAGGACACCATCGACATGGCCGGAATGGGCGAAAAGCCGACCACGCGATCGGGACCGTATTTGCCGATGGTGTAGGCGTTGGCCGCCGCGATCATTTCGGTCGCCGTGTCCCAGCCCGCGCGCACGAACCCGCCCTGGCCGCGCGCACGCTTGTAATGCGCGGCCTTCTTCGGGTCCTCGACGATCGAAGCCCATGCCTCGACGGGATCGAGCGTCTTGCGCGCCTCGCGCCACATCTCGATCAGGCGGCCGCGAATCATCGGATACTTCACGCGTTGCGCCGAATACACGTACCAGCTATACGATGCGCCTCGCGGGCAGCCGCGCGGTTCGTGATTGGGCAGGTCCGCGCGCGTGCGCGGATAGTCGGTCTGCTGCGTTTCCCACGTGATCAGGCCGTTCTTCACATAGACCTTCCACGAGCACGAGCCCGTGCAGTTCACGCCGTGGGTGGAGCGCACGACCTTGTCGTGCTGCCAGCGGCTGCGATAGCCGTCTTCCCATTTGCGGTCCTCGTTCACCACCGCGCCGTGACCCTTCGAAAACGTCGACTTCACGCGCGACATGAACTTCAACCGGTCCAGAAAATAACTCATCAGGTTCTCCGGGACTGCTGCTGGAATCGATCGATCGCGCCTGTCGCCGTCCACACACGTGTGGCGCCGCGCGCTCGTATCGTTGCCGAGTATGGCGAGCAGGCGCTTGCCTGCCCATTCGTCAAGGGGAGAGTTCGGGCGGCGCAATGGGATGAGTCCGCACGCGCCGCGCTACTCTCAAAGGACTAGTCCTCGCGGGACCTAGCAAGGCATGGAAGCGTTGCGGCGCGCGTAGAACAGCCACGTCACCGCCGCGCACACCACGTAGAAGCCGATGAAACACACGAGCGCGCCCACCGGCGAGCCGGTCATGTCGAGCGACGTGCCGAAGCTCTTCGGAATGAAGAAGCCGCCGTACGCGCCCATCGCGCCCGCGAAGCCGAGCACCGCCGCCGATTCCTTGCCCGCTTCGGCGAGCGCGCCGTGCTGCGCCGCGTCGCCTTTGCCCTTCGCCGCGCGTTGATGCTGCGTGAGGAAGATCACGGGAATCATGCGGAAGGTCGAGCCATTGCCGATGCCGGTGAGCGCGAACAGCACGACGAACATCGCGAGGAAGCCGGCAAAGCTGCCCTGTGCGCCGCCCAGCGCGCCGCCCGGCAGGAACGCGATCACGCCCACCACTGCGACGATCATCGCGAGGAAGGTCCAGAGCGTCACGCGCGCGCCGCCGAGCTTGTCCGAGATCCAGCCGCCAACGGGGCGCGTAAGCGCGCCGGCGAGCGGCCCGAGGAACGCCCATGCGGTCGGGTTGATGGCGGGGAATTCCGCCTTCGTGAGCAGCGCGAGGCCCGCCGAAAAACCGATGAACGAGCCGAACGTGCCGACATAAAGAAAGCACATGATCCAGTTGTGCGCGCGGCGGAAGATCACGGCCTGCTCGCTGAACGAGGCCTTCGCGTCGGCGATGTCGTTCATGCCGAACCATGCGGCGATCGAGGAGACGACGATGAGCGGAATCCACACGAAGCCCGCGTTCTGCAGCCAGATGCTGTGCTCCACACCGTTCTTCACGTAGCTCTGGCCGTCGCCGAGCAGGCCCGCGAACACGGCCGTCGAGATGACGATGGGCGTGACGAACTGCACGAGCGAAACGCCGAGGTTGCCGATGCCCGCATTGAGGCCGGTGGCGAAACCTTTACGCGCCTTCGGAAAGAAGAAGCTGATGTTCGCCATCGACGAGCTGAAGTTCGCGCCGCCAAGCCCGCACAGCAGGGCGAGCACGAGCAGGGTCGAATACGAAGTGGCCGGATCGCGCAGCGCGAAGCCCATGCCGATGGCCGGGATCAGAAGGCTCGCCGTGGAGATCGCGGTGAAGCGGCGGCCGCCGAAAATCGGCACGAGAAACGAATAGAAAATGCGCAGCGTGGCGCCCGAAAGCGCAGGCAGCGCCGTGAGCCAGAAGAGTTCGTTCTTCGTGAAGTGAAAGCCGCCCTTGTCGAGATTGACGACCGTGACGCTCCACAGCGACCACACCACGAACGCCAGCATCAGCGCGGGGATCGAAATCCAGAGGTTACGGGTGGCGATCTGCTCGCCGGAAGCCTGCCAGAACGCCTTGTTCTCGGGCTCCCATTGGGTCAGGAGATATTTGGACATGATTGTGCTCTTACAGTAGGCGCGCCGCACGCGCGGCGCGATTGGGATCATTCGGAGTACGTGGTTTTCTCGAGTGCCGGCGTCGCCGCCCGAACCTTGCTCGCGAGCTTCGCGCTACCGTGCGCAAGCGCCTCGGGGCGAAACGAGAAGTGCATGAACAGCAGGCTCACCACGGTCGCGCCGAACATCAGCATGAAACAGGTGGTGCGAACGCCCGTGAGGTCGACGAGCAGCCCGAACAGGATCGGCAGCACGAAGCCCGCGAGACCACCCGCCAGCCCCACGACGCCCGACACAGCGCCGATGTTGTCGGTGTACTCGTCGCCGATGAACTTGAAGACCGATGCCTTGCCCACCGCCATCGCAATGCCGACCACGAACATCAG
This sequence comes from Paraburkholderia sp. J76, assembly GCF_905220295.1. Classification (NCBI taxonomy): domain Bacteria; kingdom Pseudomonadati; phylum Pseudomonadota; class Betaproteobacteria; order Burkholderiales; family Burkholderiaceae; genus Paraburkholderia; species Paraburkholderia sp. J76. The sequence goes on along the minus strand of NZ_CAJMZJ010000009.1, from coordinate 221,736 downwards.
CGCCGTGTAGAACACCGGCCCCGTGCTGATGTGCAGACCAATCGGGCCATGCGCGCCATGGATCGTGAAGTCGGTCGGCGGGTAGCTGAGCAGGAAGAAGCACGCGAGCGCGACCCACATCACCGCCCACGTCGTGCGATAGGCGCCGTAGCGGTCGGAAAGCCAGCCGCCGAGCGCGCGCAGCACGCCGCCGGGCAGCGAGAAGCAGGCGGCGAGAAAGGCGGCATGCTCGATGCCGAAGCCGTACTGATTCACGTAGTACTGCGGCATCCACAACGAAAGGCCCACATAGCCGCCGAATACAACCGAGTAGTACTGCGCATAGCGCAGCACGCGCGGGTCGGCCAGCACGCGCATCTGGCTCGCCACGGTGGCCGTGCCGGACACGCGGTGCGCCGGGTTGCTTGCGGAGAACATCCAGAACAGCAGCGCGGTCACGAGCATCGCGACGGCGTAGACCTTCGGCACGATGGTCCACGTGCCGGCGGCGACGATCAGCACGGGCGCCACGAACTTGTTGAGCGCGGCGCCCGAATTGCCCGCGCCGAAGATGCCCATGGCAAAACCCTGGCGCGACTTCGGGAACCAGCGCGCGACATAGGGCGTGCCCACCGAAAACGACGCCCCGGCGAAGCCCACGAACAGGCCGAGCACGAGGAATTGCCAGAGCTGCGTCGCGTACGAGACGAGCCAGATCGGCACGATCGTCGCGAGCATGGTGATGAAGAAGACGATGCGGCCGCCCACGCGATCGGTCCAGATGCCGAGCGGCACGCGGGCCAGCGAGCCGGTGAGCACGGGCATCGCGGCGATCAGGCCGAATTCGGTGTCGGTGAGGTTTAGCTGCTTCTTGAGCGGAATGCCGAGGATCGCGAACATCATCCAGACGGCGAAGCAGATCGTGAACGCGAAGGTGCTCGATCCGAGCACGCGCCAGGCGCGGCTATCGGCAACCGGTTCCGCCTGCGGGGATGGGGCGGCTTTCATGTTTTTCCCTCTTGTCCATTCGTTGACGTGACAAGGGTAGGAAAGACGAAAGGAGCGGACTATTCTCCGCAGGGAGTGCGCGACGATGCGCCGCTAGAACTTAAGGAGTAGTACGGGGGGGAACGAGCGGGCGCGGAAGAAATATCGCAAGCATGCGAATGCGCCAGTGATCAACAAGAATATTTGAAAAAGCCGTAGCGCGTCATGAAACACGCTACGGCATGGTGTCGCACGCAATCGATAACGATCAGCGGAAAACCACCGTCTTGTGCCCGTTGAGCACGATGCGATGCTCCACGTGCCACTTCACCGCGCGCGCAAGCGTCACGCATTCCACGTCGCGGCCGATGGCGGTGAGCTGGTCCGGCGTCATGTTGTGATCCACGCGCTCCACTTCCTGCTCGATGATCGGGCCTTCGTCGAGATCGGACGTCACATAGTGCGCCGTCGCGCCGATGAGCTTCACGCCGCGGTCGAACGCCTGGTAATACGGCTTCGCGCCCTTGAAGCTCGGCAGGAACGAATGGTGGATGTTGATCGCGCGGCCTTCGAGCGCCTCGCAAAGCTGCGGCGAAAGAATCTGCATGTAGCGCGCGAGCACGACGAGATCGGCGCCCTCGCGGTTCACCACTTCGAGCACGCGCGCTTCCTGCGCGGCCTTGTCGGCGTCCGTGCCGCCGAGCAGCGGGAAGTGATGAAACGGAATGTTGTAGCTCGCGGCGAGTTGATAGAAGTCCTTGTGATTCGAGATGATCGCCGGAATCTCGATAGGCAACTGGCCGGTGCGATAGCGGAACAGCAGGTCGTTCAGGCAATGGCCGATCTTCGAGACCATGAGGACGACGCGCGGCTTCACGTTCGCATCATGCAGTTCCCAGCGCATGCCGAACTCCTGCGCGAGCGGCTCGAACGCGCTGCGCAGGCCCGTCAGGCCCGGATCGCCGCCCACCTGCTGGAAATGCACGCGCATGAAGAACTCGCCCGTGTGGCTGTCGCCGAACTGGGCCGAGTCGAGAATATTGCTGCCGCGCTCGAACAGAAAGCCCGACACGGCATGCACGATGCCCGGCCGGTCGGCGCACGACAGTTTGAGGATGAAGCTGTGATCGGTCGACATGACCTTGGTGACTCCCATCAATTGCCCGGTATTTCAAAGGGTTTGCTAAAAACGCCCTTTCACAGCGTCGGCGGTTCGAAGATCGCGGCAATGCCCTCGCACGCGTCTTCGTCTATCCATTGGCGGCGCAGCAGGCAGTCGAGCGTCGCGAGGCTCGCGTCCACCGTCATCGCGCCCTCCTCGATCCAGCGCGCGGCTTCGTCGATGCGCGCGAGGCGATGTTCGCCCACTTCGCCGTCCTGGTTGTGCGGCACGAAGTCGGCCGGAAGCACGAGATCGTAGATGAAGATCTGCTCGGCCTGCGTGCCTTCCGGCAGCGACTGCAGCACGTGGACGATGCGGCCCGCGCGCGCCTCGCGCGCGAGGTCCTCGGCGATGCCCGCTTCTTCCCAGCATTCCTTCACGAGCGTGGCTTCGATGCCGAGGCCCCAGCCGATGCCGCCCGCCACGACGTTATCGAGCATGCCGGGGTCCGTCGCCTTGGTGTCGCTGCGGCGCGCGATCCATAGCTGCGGCGCGTGATCCGCATATTCTACGACGCCGTTCAAATGCACCGCGTATGTCATCGTGCCGAAGAAGCGCGAGGCCGCGCGTTCGATAAAGGCGAGCGGCGGCGCGTCGAACGCATTGCGGATCGCGTAGGTTTCGTCGCGCCAGCCCGGAATGTGCCCTTGTGCCGCGAGCGCGCCGATCACCGAACCGAGCGCGGCGCTGCGGGCATCGACCGTGTCGAACCGCGGGGCGAGCGTCACGCGCGCGCTGGCGGCATCGCCGTCGATCTCGAACACGTCGGGCCAGCGCGCGAGCCGCGCCACGTCGTTTTCGCGTATCCAGCCCACGCGCTCGTCGCCGATATGAAACGGCAGATGCGCGCCGGCATCGAAACGCCGCGCGTCGATAATGCAAGGCAAGGTCATCGGTCAGGACTCCGTAGATCAGTCGCGCAGGGCGATGCGAATGCCGATGGCGATGAAGGTGAGGCCGGCGAGCCGGTCGAGCCACACGCCCGCGCGCGGGCGGCGCTTCAACCAGCTTCCGATCGTGCCCGCGCACAGCCCGAAGATCGAGAACACCACCACCGTCTGCGCCATGAACGCGAGGCCGAGTTCGAGCATCTGCAGCGTGACGCTTTGCGCGCCGTGCGCATCGACGAACTGCGGCAGGAACACGACGAAGAAGAGCGTCACCTTCGGATTCATCATGTTGCCGAGCACGCTCTGGCGAAAGATCGAGGAAAGCGGCTGGCGCGGCCGGTCGCCGGCGGCGGCGAGGCCCTGGCTGCGCAGCGCCTTCACGCCGATCCACACGAGATACGCGGCGCCCGCGAGCTTGAGGATCTGGAACGCGAGCGGCGACGAGCGCAGCACGGCGGCCACGCCGAGCGTGGCGAGCGTGATGTGGAACGTCACGCCCGCGGCGAAGCCGAGCGCGGCCACGAGACCGGCGGCGCGGCCCTGCGAGATGCCGCGCGCGAGCACCTGGAGGTTGTCGGGACCAGGCGCGAACGTGATGGCGATGGAGGTGGCGAGAAAGAGCGCGAAATTCGGCATGAGATCGACCCCGGTTTCAGTGGCCGCCGAAGGCGGTCACGGTGAAGAGCGGCAGGCCGGCATCGGAGAGCAGCTTCGAGCCGCCGAGGTCGGGCAGGTCGATGATCGCGGCGCCCTCCACCACGCTCGCGCCGAGGCGCTCCAGCAGCAGCTTGCCGGCCATCATCGTGCCGCCGGTGGCGATCAGGTCGTCGACGATCACGACGCGCTCGCCCTTGCCGCAGGCGTCCTCGTGAATCTCGACGGTCGCTTCGCCGTATTCGAGCTTGTAGGTTTCGGAAACGGTTTTGTACGGCAGCTTGCCGATCTTGCGGATCGGAATGAAGCCGACGTTCAGCTCGTAGGCGACGATCGGCCCGATGATGAAACCGCGCGCGTCGAGCCCGGCGACGTAGTCGAGCTTCGCGTCCACATAGCGCTCGACGAACAGGTCGATCAGCACGCGCAGGCCCTTCGGATGGCCGATGAGCGGCGTGATGTCGCGGAACTGCACTCCCGGCGCAGGCCAGTCGGGCACCGTGCGGATCAGGCTGTTCACGAACTGGGCCGCTTCGGCGCTCGGGTTCGCAGGTGCGTTGGACATGATTTCTCCGGGTTGTGACTCGAATGACGGGTAAGGCACGGCAGGACGGCTTAAACGGGGCGGGACCCGCGAGCCGCGAACCGCGAACCTCAGGCCGCCGCCGCGCCCGCGCCGGCCGAACCGGGCTTGCGATGCCGCGACAGCCGCTCCTCGGCCTGGGCGAGCTGCTCGGGCAAACCGCGCAGCACGACGATGTCGGCCTCGCGCAGCTTCGTCGACGGGTCCGGCTCCACGCCTCGGATGCCGTGGCGGCGAATCGCCGTCACCTCGACGCCGAGGTCGTACAGGCCCAGCTCCGCGAGCGTGCGGCCCACGGCGTCGGCGCGTTCGTCGACCGGTACGGATTGTAGCCGCACCTGCTCGTGACCGTCCTCGCCCACATCGTCGGTGCCGTGGAAGTAGCCGCGCAGGAGGCTGTAGCGCTCGTCGCGCAGTTCCTCCACGCGGCGCACCACACGGCGCATCGGCACGCCCATGATCACCAGCATGTGCGAGGCGAGCATGAGGCTGCCTTCCACGATCTCCGGGATGACTTCGGTGGCGCCCGCGGCGAGCAGGCGTTCGAGATCGGCGTCGTCGACCGTGCGCACGATCACGGGCAAGGTGGGCTCCAGTTCGTGAATGTGATGGAGCACGCGAAACGCCGATTGCGTATTGGCATACGTGATCGCCACGGCCGCCGCGCGATGAATGCCCGCCGCGACGAGCGACTCGCGCCGCGCCGCGTCGCCGAACACCACCGATTCGCCCGCCGCCGCCGCGGCCGCCACGCGGTCGGGATCGAGGTCGAGCGCGACGTACGAGAGGCCCTCGTATTCGAGCATGCGCGCGAGATTCTGCCCCGCGCGGCCGTAGCCGCACACGATCACATGGCCGCTTTGCTTGATGCTCTGCGTGGCGATGCGCGTCATCATCAACGACTGCTGCATCCATTCCGTCGAGGAAACGCGCAGCACGATGCGGTCGGCGTTCTGGATCAGGAACGGCGCGGCGAGCATCGACAGCAGCATGGCCGCGAGGATCGCCTGGAGCAGCGTCGGGTCGACAAGATGCTTGTCGAGAATGAGGTTCAGCAGCACGAAGCCGAATTCGCCGGCTTGCGCGAGGCCGAGGCCCGTGCGCATGGCCACGCCAGGCGAAGCGCCGAAAATACGCGTGAGCGCCGTGATGAGCACGGCCTTGAGCACGACCGGCCCGAAGAAGAACGCCGCCACCATCACAGGGTGCTGCCAGATCACGTGCGGGTTGAGCAGCATGCCCGTGGTCACGAAGAAGAGCCCGAGCAGCACGTCGCGAAACGGCTTGATGTCCTCTTCCACCTGGTGCCTGTACGGCGTTTCGGCGATCAGCATGCCCGCGATGAAGGCGCCGAGCGCGAGCGAGAGGCCGAACTTGTCGGTGATGAACGCCGCGCCCAGCGTGACGAGCAGCACGTTGAGGACGAACAGCTCCTGCGAGCGGCGCCGCGCGACCACATTGAACCAGCGCGTCATGAACTTCTGCCCGACGATGAGCAGAATGCCGAGCGCGAGCACGATCTTCACGGCCGCCGTGCCGAGCGATTCGACGAGCGACGCGCCCGAACCGCCGAACGCCGCGATCACGATGAGCAGGGGTACCACGGCCAGATCCTGAAACAGCAGCACGCCCAGAATGTTGCGGCCGTGCTCCGACTCGATCTCCAGCCGCTCGGAAAGCATCTTGCTGACGATGGCTGTAGACGACATGGCGAGCGCGCCGCCGAGCGCCACGCATGCCTGCCACGTGATATGCACCCACGGTTCCAGCACGAGCCCGAGCAGCAACGCCACGACGATCGTGCCCACCACCTGCGAAAGCCCGAGGCCGAACACGGCGTGGCGCATGGCGCGCAGCTTCGAGAGCGAAAACTCGAGCCCGATGGAGAACATCAGGAACACGACGCCGAACTCGGCCAGGTTCTGCGCGCCGTGCGTGTCCGGCACGATGCCGAGCGAGCGCGGGCCCACGAGAATGCCGACCGTGAGGTAGCCGAGCATCGGCGGCAAATTGAGATAACGGAACAGCACGACGCCGACCACCGAGGCGAGCAGGAGGAACAGCGTCATTTCCAGCGGGGAGATCATCGTGTGAAGCGTCCTCGTTCGTCAGCCGCGGTCTGCATGGGCGGCGAAGCAAATTCTGCCCCGCGCCGGGTCAATGATCGACGCAAAGGAGGCTGGATGGGAAGGGCTACGGAGAAAACGGCCAGGCAAGCCAGGCGGCCCGCGCGCGGGATTTTGGCGCTGGGAGCGCTGGCGCGGCGGCGAGACGCCTTTGCTATACTCCGCGGATGATAGCGAAAATCAATGGCGATCGGGCGCTGAAGCTCGCTCGCAACGTGCTCGACATCGAAGCGGACGCCGTGCGCGGGCTTCGCGACCGGCTCGACGACAACTTCGTCGGCGCGGTCGACCTCATCCTCAGTTGCCGCGGACGCGTGGTCGTTTCCGGCATCGGCAAATCGGGCCACATTGCCCGCAAGCTCGCGGCCACGCTGGCCTCCACGGGCACCCCGGCGTTCTTCGTGCATCCCGCTGAAGCGAGCCACGGCGACCTCGGCATGGTCACCGCGGACGACGTATTCATCGGCTTGTCGAACTCCGGCGAATCCGAAGAACTCGTGGCGATCCTGCCGCTCGTCAAGCGCATCGGCGCGAAGCTCATCGGCATGACGGGCAACCGCCCGCAATCGACGCTCGGTCAGCTTTCCGACGTGCATCTGGACGCCGGTGTGGAAAAGGAAGCTTGCCCGCTGAACCTCGCGCCCACCGCGAGCACGACAGCGGCGCTCGCGCTTTCCGACGCGCTCGCGGTCGCGGTGCTCGACGCGCGCGGCTTCGGCGCGGACGACTTCGCGCGCTCGCATCCGGGCGGCGCGCTCGGCCGGCGCCTCCTCACCTACGTGCGCGACGTGATGCGCACTGGCGACGAAATCCCGAAGGTGCGCGACGACGTGACCGTGCGCGACGCTCTCTTCCAGCTCACGGCCAAGCGCATGGGCATGACGGCGGTCGTCAACGCCGACGGCCACGTGCAAGGCATTTTCACCGACGGCGACCTGCGCCGCGTGCTCGAACGCATGGGCGATTTCCGCGACCTGCCGATCGCGCAGGTCATGACGAAAGGCCCGCGCACCATCGGCCCGGACCAGCTTGCCGTCGAAGCCGTGGAACTGATGGAGCGCTACCGCATCAATCAGATGCTGGTCGTCGATGCCGAAGGCACGCTGATCGGCGCGCTCAACATGCACGACCTGTTCTCCAAGAAGGTGATTTGATGGCAACCCCAATCGACGCAACCGCGCGCGCCGCGCGCGTGCGCCTCATGATTTTCGACATCGACGGTGTGCTCACCGACGGCGGCCTGCTCTTCACCGGCGCGGGCGACACGATGAAGGCGTTCAACTCGCTCGACGGCCACGGCGCGAAGCTCCTGCGCGAAGCCGGCATCGACACGGCCATCATCACCGGGCGCCGCTCGGAGATCGTCGCCGTGCGCGCGAAGGAACTGAAGATCACGCACCTGTGGCAAGGCGTGGAAGACAAGCGCGTGGCGTTCGCCGACCTGCTCTCGCAAACCGGCATCGCGCCCGAGGCATGCGGCTACATGGGCGACGACTGGCCCGACCTCGGCGTGATGCTCCAGGTCGGCTTCGCGGCCGCGCCCGCCAACGCCCATGCGGACGTGCTTTCGCGCGCCCATTGGGTGTCCGGCAAGGTGGGCGGCCACGGCGCCGTGCGCGAAGTCACCGACCTGATCCTGCGCGCGCAGAACCGTTACGACGCCATGCTCGCGCAAGCCTGCGCGCCGCTCGCCGGGACGTCGCTATGAGTCCGCAGTTCCGCCTCACTTCGCTCGTGCCGCTCGTGTGCGTCGCCGCGCTCGCCGGTTTCACGTGGTGGCTGCTGCAGGCCGTCCAGCCGCGCGAGAAGGAGGCGGCGCCGCGTGCGCTCACGCATACGCCCGACTATTTCGCCGACAACTTTTCGGTGTCGGAACTCGACCAGTCGGGCGCCACGCAGTACCGGCTCACGGCGACGCACATGGTTCACTACGAGGACGACGAGAACAGCGACCTCACGAACCCGGCCGTGCGCGCGTTCCAGCCCGGCAAGCCGATCGTCACGGCCACGGGCGAGCGCGGCACGGTCAACGCCGACGCCTCGATCGTCAATCTGTACGACAACGCGCGCATTCTGCGCGCGGCGGGCGCCGGCGATCCGGAAATGCAGGCTGATTCCGAGCATTTCAAAGTGCTCGTGAACGACGATGTGATCCTGACCGAAAAGCCGGTTAAACTTCGACGCGGCCTGTCGGTCATGACGGCCACCAGCGGCATGAACTACAACAATGTCTCCCGGGTCATCCAGCTCTTCGGCAACGTCCGTGGAGCCATCGCCCCGGCTGACTCCGGCGGCTCGTCCTGAACGCCGGGCCGTCCACGCAAGGCACGATTGCATGAACGATTCGCTTCCCCGTCCACTGAACGGCCGTTCGCCCGACGCACGCCGCGCCCGCTTCGCGGCGCTGATGGCGCTCGCGAGCGCGCTGCTGTTCGCCGGCCTCGCGCCCGCGGCCCACGCCGAGCGCGCCGACAAGGACAAGCCGCTCAATATCGAAGCGGACAACATGACGTATGACGATCTGAAACAGCAGACCGTCTTCACGGGCCACGTGGTCGCCACCAAGGGCACGATCCTCATCAAGGCCGACAGGCTCGTCGTCACGCAGGACCCGCAGGGCTACCAGTTCGCGACCGGCACCGTCGCGCCCGGCACGCCCGCCGAAAAGCTCGCCTACTTCCGCCAGAAGCGCGAAGGCCTCGACGAATACGTCGACGGCACGGCCGAGCGCATCGACTACGACGGCAAGCAGGACCTCACCACGCTCACGACGCGCGCCACGGTGCGCCGCCTGCAGGGCCTCTCGACGGTGATGGATCAGGTCCATGGCAGCGTCGTCACGTACGACGGCCAGAACGACTTCTACACGGCGCGCTCCGGCAAGGATGTCGCGGGTCCGGGCAATCCTACCGGCCGCGTTCGCGCCATGCTCTCGCCGCGCAACACCACCACGGGTGCACAGCCCGCGCCCGGCGCCCCGGCCGCGCTCACGCCGTCCACCAAGCTGCAGGAAGCGCCGCCACAGTGAATACCGTCACCGCCCCCCAAAGCTACGGCCGCCAACTGGCCGGCAAGTCGAGCACGCTCGTCGTGCGCAATCTGAAGAAACGCTACGGCTCGCGCACCGTCGTCAAGGACGTGTCGCTCGACGTGAAGAGCGGCGAAGTGGTCGGGCTGCTCGGCCCGAACGGCGCCGGCAAGACCACGTCGTTCTACATGATCGTGGGCCTCGTGCCGCTCGACGCGGGCGAGATCGACCTCGACGGCCAGTCCATCAGCCTGCTGCCCATTCACAAGCGCGCGGCGCTCGGCCTTTCGTATCTGCCGCAGGAAGCTTCGGTGTTCCGCAAGCTCACGGTCGAGGAAAACATCCGCGCCGTGCTCGAACTGCAGGTGGACGGCCACGGCAAACGTCTGTCGAAAGACATCATCACCGAGCGCGCCGAAGCGCTGCTCGACGAGTTGCAGATCGCGCATCTGCGCGAGAATGCCGCGCTCTCGCTTTCGGGCGGCGAACGCCGCCGCGTCGAAATCGCGCGTGCGCTCGCCACCGACCCGAGCTTCATCCTGCTCGACGAGCCGTTCGCGGGCGTGGACCCGATCGCCGTGCTGGAAATCCAGAAGATCGTGAAGTTCCTCAAGCAGCGCAACATCGGCGTGCTGATCACGGACCACAACGTGCGCGAAACGCTCGGCATCTGCGACCACGCGTACATCATCAGCGACGGCAGCGTGCTCGCGGCCGGCGCGCCCGGCGAGATCATCGAGAACGAAAGCGTGCGCCGCGTTTATCTCGGCGAACACTTCCGCATGTAAGCCCCCCGGGCGCGCCTCGCACACGGCGCGCCCATTCACCGCAGCGCCCGCCGGGGCGCGCGCGACCCGCTTTCGCGTTTTCCCGTCTCATCTTTCGGGTTTCCCCGTTTAATTCCGCGGTATCGACCTTGCCCCCAAAAAGGTGCATGGCCGGGCACGCGGCGCCCCGTTGGTCCCTCTGTTTGCGCACTAAATTCCGGGCATGCACCGGTGCGGCGCACGCTCGTGTTTGCGAATGCCTCGTGGTTTCGTCCGCGTGGCAAACTCTTTACAATGGTCCGCACACCGCCATGAAAGCCAGCCTCCAACTCCGCCTCTCGCAGCATCTTGCGCTCACCCCACAACTGCAACAGTCCATCCGGCTGCTGCAGTTGTCGACGCTCGAACTGCAGCAGGAAGTCGCGACGGCGATCTCGCAGAACCCGCTGCTCGAAAACGAGGACGACTGGATCGCGAGCCCGCTGCGCGTGGCCGCGGACGGCTCGGTCATCGCGCAGCCGCCCACCTCCTCGGGCGCGGAGCCGATGCAGGGCGCGAACAGTTCGACCACGGCGTCCAACGGGAGCGGCGAAAACAGCGAGAGCGAGCCGCGAGGCGTGGACGAGTACGACGGCCTGGGCGGCGACGCGAACGGCGACGCGAGCCAGTGGAACCTGGACGACTATGGCCGCTCCGGCAATGCCTCCGACGACGACGATCTGCCGCCGCTGCAAATCCACGAATCGACCACCACGCTGCGCGACCATCTCATGGCGCAACTGCGCGAGACGAACGCGAGCCAGCGCGACCGCGCGCTCATCACGTTCTTCATCGAATCGCTCGACGAAGACGGCTACCTCGGCGCGACATGCGAGGAAATTCTTGCCGACATTCCCGAAGAGCTCGAAGTCGACGCCGACGAATTGAACGCGGCGCTGGCGTTGCTGCACAGCTTCGATCCCGCGGGCGTGGGCGCGCGCTCGGCCTCCGAGTGCCTCAAGCTGCAACTGCTGCGCGTCAATTCGTCGCCCACGCGCACGCTCGCGCTCGAGATCGTGTCGCACTATCTGGAACTGCTCGCCGCGCGCGACTTCACACGGTTGCGCAAGCAACTGAAGACGGGCGACGACGAACTGCGCGAGGCGCATGCGCTGATCCGCTCGCTCGAACCGTTCCCGGGCGCGTCGTACGGCAAGGCCGAAGCCGATTACGTGGTGCCGGACATCATCGTGAAGAAGTCCGGCCAGAACTGGCATGCGGAACTGAACCCGGAGGTGGTGCCGAAGCTGCGCATCAACCATCTGTACGCGAACATTCTGCGCAATAACCGGGGCGACCCGGGCAGCGGTTCGCTGCGTCAGCAATTGCAGGAAGCGCGCTGGCTCATCAAGAATATCCAGCAGCGTTTCGAGACGATCCTGCGTGTCGCGCAGGCTATTGTGGAGCGTCAGAAGAACTTTTTCGTGCACGGCGAAATCGCCATGCGCCCCTTGGTTTTGAGGGAGATTGCTGATACGCTGGGCCTACACGAATCAACTGTCTCCCGTGTGACAACCGGTAAATACATGCTGACTCCATTCGGGACACTTGAATTCAAGTACTTCTTCGGATCGCATGTATCGACGGACACCGGAGGCGCCGCATCATCCACCGCCATCCGCGCCCTCATCAAGCAACTCATAGGAGCCGAGAACACCAAATCCCCTCTTTCAGACAGCCGCATCGCCGAACTGCTGGCGGAACAGGGCTTCGTGGTCGCGCGACGCACAGTCGCGAAATATCGCGAGGCGCTGAAGATTCCAGCGGTCAATCTGCGCAAGTCTCTTTAGCTTGTTCCGGCTTTTTCGGAACAGGCGTTTTCCGGCCGCTACGCCCGTTGGCGGACATGGCCGGCCGAGTTAGCCCGCCGTCGCAGGCCTTTCGGGGAGCCGCGTACAGGCAGACAGTCGACCGGCATTGCCGCACTTCACGCGTCGCGCGGCCATTAGCCTGGAGAAGCACTATGAATCTGAAGATCAGTGGACACCATCTCGAAGTAACGCCAGCGTTGCGAGAATACGTGATCACCAAACTGGACAGGGTGCTAAGACATTTCGATCAGGTAATCGATGGCAATGTGGTCCTCTCGGTCGACAACCATAAGGAAAAGGATAAGAGACAGAAGGTGGAAGTGAACCTTCATCTGAAAGGCAAGGACATCTTTGTGGAGAGCGCTAACGGCGACATGTACGCCGCCATCGATCTCGTGGTCGACAAGCTCGATCGCCAGGTCGTGCGTCACAAGGACCGCGTGCAGGGACATCAACATGAGGCGATCAAGCACCAGCCTGCGCCCATCATCGAAATCCCGCCGCAGTGATCCCGCAGTGTCCTGCGTGGCGTTGCGCGCCATGAACCGGGACTGGAGTCGATAGTTCATCCTCCGTTCCAAGAAGCGAAGCCGCCCGAACCGGGCGGCTTTTTCGTGAGCAGCGCGATGCACGGTTTCACATACGGGTTTTACATACGGGTTCTACCGCCGGTGCAACCGGGAAACGCGGGTTGCGCTTATGCGTGGCGCATCGCACCATCGGCGTGGACGCTTGTTCTATAATGGTCCAGTCGTATTACGGGGTCTAACGCGCCAACTCGCACCAACAGGTCCGGCCACGTTTTCGCCTGCCAACATGAATCGTTTAGCCAAAATACTTCCCATCGAGAACGTCGTCGTCGGTCTGTCCGTTACCAGCAAGAAACGCGTCTTCGAACAGGCTGGCCTGATCTTCGAAAACCAGAACGGCATTGCCCGCAGCACGGTCACCGACAATCTTTTCGCACGCGAGCGCCTCGGCTCCACGGGCCTCGGCGAAGGCGTCGCGATCCCGCACGGCCGCATCAAGGGCCTGAAGCAGCCGCAGGCCGCGTTCGTGCGCCTCGCCGAGCCGATCGCCTTCGAAGCGCCGGACGGTCAGCCCGTTTCGCTCCTCATCTTCCTGCTCGTGCCCGAACAGGCCACGCAGCAGCACCTTGAAATCCTGTCCGAGATCGCACAACTGTTGTCGGATCGCGAAACGCGCGAGCGTCTGCACACGGAAGAAGACCGCGAAACGTTGCATCGCCTGCTCACCCAGTGGCAACCTTGATGTAATGTGCGGCGTTTTGCGTGGTGCGGGCGCGGTTCGCGCGGCCAGCATGCGCACGCTCGACGCCTTTGCAGAGGGTGACGCGCAAAACGCGGGCAGCCGTCAAACATCCAGCTTCCAGCTTCCAGGTTAAGCGGTTTATCCAGCCAGCAGTTAAGCGAGCCATCTCGCGGAGTCACCGACTCATGGACACTTCCAGCATCAACGCTCAAAGCATCTTCGACGACAACGCCACCACGCTGAAACTGAGCTGGCTGACGGGGCACGAAGGCTGGGAACGCGGCTTTTCGACGGAAACGGTGGCGACGGCCACGGCGAGCGCGGACCTCGTCGGCCACCTGAACCTCATCCACCCGAACCGCATCCAGGTGCTCGGCGACGCCGAAATCCACTACTACCAGCGCCAGACCGACGAAGACCGCTCGCGCCATATGGCCGAGCTGATCGCACTCGAACCGCCCTTCCTCGTGGTCGCCGACGGCATGACCGCGCCGCCCGAACTGGTGCTGCGTTGCACGCGTTCGTCCACGCCGCTCTTCACCACGCCGATGTCGGCGGCCACCGTCATCGACAGCCTGCGCCTTTACATGTCGCGCATCCTCGCGCCGCGCGCGACGCTGCACGGCGTGTTCCTCGACATTCTCGGCATGGGCGTGCTGCTCACGGGCGATTCGGGTCTCGGCAAGAGCGAACTGGGTCTGGAGTTGATCAGCCGCGGCCATGGCCTCGTAGCAGACGACGCCGTGGACTTCGTGCGCCTCGGCCCCGATTTTGTCGAAGGCCGCTGCCCGCCGCTGTTGCAGAACCTGCTCGAAGTGCGCGGCCTGGGGCTGCTCGACATCAAGACGATCTTCGGTGAAACGGCCGTGCGCCGGAAGATGAAGCTCAAGCTCATCGTGCAACTGGTGCGCCGCCCGGACGGCGAATTCCAGCGTCTGCCGCTGGAAAGCCAGACCGTCGACGTGCTCGGCCTGCCGATCAGCAAGGTCACGATCCAGGTGGCCGCGGGCCGCAACCTCGCCGTGCTGGTCGAGGCGGCCGTGCGCAACACGATCCTGCAATTGCGCGGCATCGACACGCTGCGCGACTTCATGGACCGCCAGCGTCTTGCGATGCAGGACCCCGACAGCCAGTTTCCCGGCAAGCTGATCTGACGCCTGAAGACGCGCGGCCGGCGAGGCGCGGCCGGCGAGGCGCGGCCGGCCAGGCGCGCGCATCGCGCCGCGCGCCTCGAAACAGGCGCCCGCGGCCCGGAGAGCCAATACAGGCGCGCGAATCGAATGCTATGATGACCCAATCGGGTTCATCGACTCTCCCATGCGTATCATCCTGATCACCGGCATTTCGGGTTCCGGCAAGTCAGTGGCGCTCAACGCGCTCGAAGACGTCGGCTACTATTGCGTCGACAATCTGCCGCCGCGTTTTCTACCGCAACTCGCGCAATATCTCAGCGACGACGGCTACGAACGCCTCGCCGTGGCTATCGATGCGCGCTCGAGTTCCTCGTTCGAAGACATGCCGGAGATGATCCGCGACCTGGCGCTTCGCCACGACGTGCGCGTGCTGTTCCTCAACGCGAGCACGCAATCGCTCATCCAGCGCTTTTCCGAAACGCGACGCCGCCATCCGCTCTCGGGCTCCGCCGCGCACGACGCGAACGTGGGCATGCTCAAGTCGCTCGAAGAAGCCATCGAGCACGAGCGCGAACTCGTCTCGAATCTCGCCGAATTCGGCCATCAGGTCGATACGAGCAACCTGAGTTCCAACGCGCTGCGCCAGTGGGTGAAGGTGTTCGTCGAAGGCGAGCGCGGCTCGCTCATGCTCACGTTCGAATCGTTCGGCTTCAAGCGCGGCGTGCCGCTCGACGCAGACCTCGTGTTCGACGTGCGCACGCTGCCGAATCCGCATTACGACGCGCGTTTGCGGCCGCTCACCGGGCTCGACAAGCCCGTGATCGACTTTCTGAATGCGCAGCCGGCCGTCCACGAAATGATCGACGATGTCTACGCGTTCGTTGCGAAGTGGCTGCCGCATTTTCGCGCCGACAACCGCAGCTATCTCACCGTGGCGATTGGCTGCACGGGCGGACAGCATCGTTCGGTGTTCATCGCCCAGACGCTCGCCACGCGCTTTGCCGGCGAGTCGAACGTTATCGTGCGTCACCGCGACGCGCCTCTCGATGTCGGAGAGTCGTCACGGCTGATCGCCTAACCGGCTGCGCATCGCGCGGCCCTTAACCGAAAGCGTTGCGCCATGTCCTCGTCTCCTGCCGTGCTTGCCGATTTGCCGCTGTTTCCGCTGCATACGGTGCTCTTCCCTGGCGGCCTGCTGCCGCTCAAGATCTTCGAAGCGCGATACCTGGACATGGCGAGCGAATGCCTGCGCGAGCACACGCCGTTCGGCGTGTGTCTGCTGAAAAGCGGCGGCGAAGTCGCGCAGCCCGACGAGACCGCCGTGCCCGAATCCGTTGGCTGCCTCGCGCTCATCGAGCAATGCGATGTCGAAACGGTCGGCGTGCTGCACATCCAGGCGCAGGGCACGCAGCGTTTTCATCTGCTCTCGCATCGCGTGGAAGCCGACGGCCTGCTCGTGGGCATGGCCGAACTGCTCCCCGAAGACATTCCGCTGGAAGGCGGCAAACAGCTCGCGCAATTCGGTGCGTGCGCGGAAGTGCTCGAGCGCATCATCGCGACGATTCGCGAGCGCGACCCCGCGAGCCTGCCGTTTGCGGAGCCGTTCCGCTTCGACGATCCCTCGTGGGTGTCGAACCGTCTAGCCGAGGTGCTGCCGATCGCGCTGCGCGCGCGTCAGAAGCTCATGGAACTGAACGACGCGGGCGCGCGCATCGAAATCGTGCACCACTACATGCAGCAGCATCAGTTGCTTTGATGTTGCGCTGATGTCGCCTTCGCGCCGACTCAGATCAGCGGTCCACGCAATCCGTCGAGCAGCTTGCGCACCGGCGCGGGCACGCCATACGCATCGATGTTGCCGAGCGAAACCCAGGCCGTCTGCGCATCGTTTATTTCCAGCGGCCCGGCGTTGCGCTTCAGTTCGATCACGCGCGGCTCGATGTCGAGCTTGAAGTGCGTGAACGTATGCGTGAGCGGCATGAGCGCGGAACTCGACGCCGCGCGCTCCGGCGTCACGCCGAAGTCCCGCGCGCGCTCGGCGAGCGCGGGTTCGTCGGCGGCTTCGGGCAGGCTCCACAAGCCGCCCCAGATTCCCGACGGCGGGCGCTTCTCGAGCATCACCGCATCGCCGTCGAGCAGCACGAGCATCCACGTGCGCCGCGTGGGCACGGTCTTCTTCGGACGCGCGGCGGGCAGTTCGCGCTGACGTCCTGTGGTATTCGCCACGCAGTCGTGAGCGAACGGGCAACGCGCGCAGTCGGGCTTGCCGCGCCCGCACAGCGTCGCGCCCAGATCCATCAAGCCTTGCGTGTATGCGCTCACATCGGCGTTGCTTGCGTTGGGACCCGGCACGAGTGTTTCGGCGAGCGTCCACATCGCGTTCTCCACGCGCTTTTCGCCAGGGAAGCCGTCCACGCCGAACACGCGCGCGAGCACGCGCTTCACGTTGCCGTCGAGAATCGTCTCGCGCGCGCCGAACGCAAACGATGCGATCGCCGCCGCCGTCGAGCGGCCAATGCCGGGCAGTTCGGCGAGCGCCTCGAGCGTCGACGGAAACTTGCCGCCATGGGTTTGCGCAACGACCTGCGCGCAACGATGCAGATTGCGCGCGCGCGAGTAATAGCCGAGGCCGGCCCAGAGCGCCATCACGTCGTCGTCGGGCGCGGCGGCAAGCGTTTCGACCGTCGGAAAACGCTCCAGAAAACGCGCGTAGTACGGAATCACCGTCGACACCTGCGTCTGCTGCAGCATGATTTCCGAGAGCCAGATGCGATACGGGTCGCGCGTGTTCTGCCACGGCAGGTCGTGACGGCCGTGCTCACGCTGCCAGGCGATCAGGCGCGGCGCGAAACCGGTGAGCAGTGCGGCGGGATAAGCGCCAGCCGGCAGCGGCGCGGAAGTGGAGGAAGTTCGGTACATGTAGAAGCTTGGGCGTCAGCGCTGGCAGCGCGGACAGAAATAAGTGGAACGCTGGCCTTGCACGATCTGCTTGATCGGTGTGCCGCACACGCGACAAGGCTGGCCCGCGCGGTCATAAACGAAGTATTCGAGCTGGAAATAGCCGCTTTCGCCATTGCTGCCCACGAAATCGCGCAGCGTGCTGCCGCCCTTCTCGATGGCCGAGGCAAGCACGGCGCGCACGGCGTCCGCGAGGAGTTCGTAGCGCGCGAGCGAAACGCGGCCCGCAGGCGTCGTCGGTCGGATGCCCGCGCGGAACAGACTTTCCGATGCGTAGATATTCCCCACGCCCACCACGATATCGCCCGCGAGGAGCGCCTGCTTGACGGCGACCTTGCGGCCGCGCGTCTCGCGAAAGAGCAGTGCGCCGTCGAAAGCCGGCGTGAACGGCTCGATGCCGAGCGCCGCCAGCAGCGGGTGGCCGAGCACGTCGCCGGCCTCGCGCGGATGCCAAAGCACGGCGCCGAAGCGGCGCGGGTCGCGAAAGCGCAGCGTGAAATCGTCGAAAAGCCAGTCCACGTGATCGTGTTTCTCCGCGGCCGGCGGCTTGGGCAGATTGCGCAGCACGCGCAGCGTGCCGGTCATGCCCAGGTGCACGATGAACCAGCCTTCGTCCACTTCGAACAGCAGATATTTGCCGCGCCGGCCGACGGAACGGATCGTGCGCCCGCGCAGCGTACGGGCGAGCGTGGCCGGCACGGGCCATCGTAATGAGGGGTTGCGCACCTCCACACGCTCGACGCGGCGGCCCGCGACCCACGGTTCGATCCCCCTTCGGGTAACCTCGACTTCTGGCAACTCTGGCATGTCTGACGGCCTGATTCGGACGCTGGTCCGGGTTGGTCTGCAACTTGCGTAAACGTTTGTGCGCGTTGTGCGCGTATTGTAGCCAGCGCGTTACAATCGACCGAAACATTCGACGGAATTCCATGGAACTGTCTTTCGTTAAGCTGTTCGCAAAGCGTCAAGCGACGCCCCGCGTGCCTGCCGCCTTCGCGCGCCGCCTCGTTGGCGCCGCGGTTCTCGCGGCCTGGGCGCTGACCACGTCGAGCGCGTACGCGCAGGATCCGTCCCCCGACACGGACGACACTTCCGTCACCATGCCGGACGCTTTCGGCCCCGCCTCGCCCGACGAGAAGAAGGATCTGCCGGGCGTGCCACTGTCGAGCCAGATCGTGTTTCAGGTGCTCGCCGCCGAAATCGCGCTCCAGCGCGACCAGCCTGCACCCGCCTTTCAAACGTATCTCGCGCTCGCGCGCGATACTCACGACCCGCGCATGGCGCAGCGCGCGACCGAAATCGCGCTCGCGGCACAAAGCCCGTCCGACGCCCTGACTGCGGTCCAGCTCTGGCAGCAGTACGCACCCGACTCCGAGCGCGCCACGCAACTCGACGCCTCGCTGCTCGTGCTCGCCGGCAAGCCCGACGACGCCCAGCCGCTGCTCACGCGCGAACTCGCGAAGGTGCCGGCCGACAGTCGCGGCCAGGCGATCCTCTCGCTGCAGCTTCTGCTTTCGCGCGGCCCGAATCGCGTGGGCGGCCTGAATGTGCTCAAGGCGATGCTCAAGGACGACCTGAACCGTCCCGAGGCGCAGCTCGCCATTGGCCGTCAGCAACTGCTCGCCGACGACGCGCCCGGCGCGCGCAAGTCGTTCGAGCAGGCGCTCGCGCTCAAGCCCGACTACCTTCCCGCTGCCCTGATGCTCGCGCAGATGGGGCCGGAGGAGCGCGCCGAAGGCATTGCGTCGATCGAAAAGTACGTTCAGCAGAATCCGAAGTCGCGCGAAGGGCGTCTCGCGCTCGCGCAGACGTATCTCGCCTCCGACCGGCTCGACGACGCGCAAAAGCAGTTCGAAATCCTGCACAAGGACAACGCATCCGACCTGATGCCGCTGATGGCGCTCGCGCTCATCAGCGTGCAGCAGAAGAAGTTCGACGCGGCGCAGAAGTATCTGACGCAATACGCGCAGCTTGCCGAGAAGAACCCGGCCGCGGACCCCGGTCAGGCCTACATCTACCTCGCGCAACTGTCGGTCGAGCAGAAGGACGACGCTGGCGCGCAGAAGTGGCTCGACAAGATCCAGCCGAACAGCCAGCAGTACGTGCCGGCGCAGATCACGCGCGCGCAGATTCTGGACAAGGAAGGCAAGACCGACGACGCGCGCCGCCAGCTCGCCAGTATTCAGGCCGACGATCCGCGCGACCAGGCGCTGATCGCGCGCACCGACGCCGCGATCCTGTTCGATGCGAAGCGTTATCCCGAGGCCGAAGCGCGGCTCGCTAAGGCGACCGCCGACTTCCCGGACGACCCGGACCTCACCTATGACTACGCGATGGCCGCGGAAAAAAACGGCCATTTCGACGTCATGGAAGCGCAGTTGCGCAAGCTCATCAAGACGCAGCCTGACAATCCGCAGGCCTACAATGCGCTTGGCTATTCGCTCGCGGACCGCAACCAGCGCCTGCAGGAAGCGGACAAGCTGGTGGAAAAAGCCTCGGCGCTCGCACCCGACGACGCGTTCATCATGGACAGCGTGGGCTGGGTGAAATTTCGCCTGGGCGACAATGCCGACGCGATCAAGCTCTTGCGCAAGGCCTATAGTCTCCAGCCGAACGCGGAAATTGGCGCGCACCTGGGCGAAGTGCTCTGGAAAAACGGCGACCAGGACGGCGCACGCGAAGCCTGGCGCGAAGCCCGCAAGCTCGAACCCGACAACGACACGCTCCTGAAGACGCTCAAGCGCCTCCAGGTCAACGATCTCTGATGGCAGATTTTTTCACTTCGTTTCCCCCCAAGGCCCTCCGCGCTGCGCGCGCCGCCCGTTTTGCACGGCGCGCGTCGCTCGGCGCAGCGGCGGCGGCGCTCCTCGTGCTCGCGGGCTGCGCCACGCAACAGCCGCCGCGCCAGCCGTCCACGTCGAACGCTACCACCTCGCTCACCACGCAGACGAACCGCGCCTATCACGGCCGTTTCGCCGTGCAGTACGTCGACCAGAACGGCCAGCAGCGCAACGCGTACGGCAACTTCGACTGGCACGAGACCGATTCGACGGTGACGCTGCAACTGCTCAATCCGCTCGGCCAGACGCTCGCGATCGTCACGTCCGCGCCGTCGCAAGCCACGTTGGAACTGCCTAACCGCCAGCCGCTCACGGCCGACAACGTGAGCACGCTCATGCAGCAGGCGCTCGGGTTCGCGTTGCCGGTGGAAGGCTTGCGCTACTGGCTGCAGCCTTCGGTCGCGCCTACGTCGCACGCGCGCACGACGCCCGACTCGCAAAATCCGCAGCGGCTTTCGCAGATCGAACAGGACGGCTGGACCGTCGATTACGTCGCCTACGCCGACGCGCCGGGCACGGGCGTGAAGCGCGTCAATCTCTCGCGCGAAGAACCGCCGCTGCAGATCAAGCTCGTGCTCGACCAGTAAGCGGCTCCTCATCGGCAATGCGTTCTGGCTGGCACGCGGCCGCCAGAACGCAGGCATCATCCCAAAGCATCATGATCGAAACCCAGGACTCGCTGCGCGACTGCCTCGCGCCCGCGAAACTCAATCTCTTCCTGCACATTACGGGTCGCCGCGCCAACGGCTATCACGATCTGCAGACCGTGTTCCAGTTGCTCGACTGGGGCGACACCCTGCATTTCACGCGCCGCCAGGACGGCCGCATCACGCGCACCGTAGAAGTGGAAGGCGTGCCTGCCGAGCACGATCTCACCGTGCGCGCCGCGACGCTGCTCAAGGAACACACGGGCACGAGCGAGGGCGTCGAGATCGACATCGAAAAGCGTCTGCCGATGGGCGCCGGTCTCGGCGGCGGCAGCTCGGATGCGGCCACCACGCTGCTCGCGCTCAATCGCCTCTGGAAGCTGAACCTGCGGCGCGAAGAGTTGCAGGCGCTCGCACTCAAGCTGGGCGCGGACGTCCCCTTCTTTGTGTTCGGGAAAAATGCGTTCGCGGAGGGTGTTGGCGAAGCATTGGAGGCGGTACAATTGCCCCCGCGTCATTTTTTGGTCGTGACGCCGCGGGTTCATGTTCCTACCGCCGAGATTTTTTCGGAAAAGTCGTTGACAAGGGACACAGAGGCCTGCACAATAGCAGTCTTTCTTGCACAGCAACTTGCAGGTAACGAGCAGCAGCAGGGATGGCCTGAAAGCTTCGGCCATAACGACATGCAAGCGGTTGTCGCAGGAAAATACGCGGAAGTAGCGCAGGTGCTTCGATGGTTCGAGAGTGTCTCGAACAGCATCGCACCAGCGCGGATGACCGGATCGGGTGCCAGCGTTTTTGCAGCATTCGCCAGTCGGTCCGAAGCAGAATCGGCACAGGCCAGACTGCTTGCGGAACAACCGGACTGGAGAAGCGCGGTAGCCTCGAGTCTGAATACGCATCCACTCTTCGCTTTCGCGGCATAGTTTTGCGTGGTTGATCGACCTACCGGTCAGCCAGGCTCGAAGTTGAGTGTAGGGGAGTCGCCAAGTTGGTTAAGGCACCGGATTTTGATTCCGGCATGCGAGGGTTCGAGTCCTTCCTCCCCTGCCAAAAATTCCAGGCAGTTCGCTCTGTGGGTTACCCAGGGCAGTTCGCCTAAGTAGTTCCTCTCGCCCCCCCAAGTCCGCAGCAGGTGCATGATGAGCAGCCATGACGGCCTGATGGTTTTTACTGGCAACGCAAATCCCGCGCTTGCCCAGGAAGTCGTCAAGATCCTCGGTATTCCCCTCGGCAAGGCTATGGTTAGCCGCTTTTCCGACGGTGAGATCCAGGTCGAAATCCAGGAAAACGTGCGTGGCAAGGACGTCTTCGTCCTTCAGTCGACCTGCGCGCCGACCAACGACAACCTGATGGAACTGATGATCATGGTCGATGCGCTCAAGCGCGCATCCGCAGGCCGGATCACCGCAGCTATCCCCTACTTCGGCTATGCCCGTCAAGACCGCCGCCCCCGCTCGGCGCGCGTCGCCATCTCGGCGAAGGTCGTGGCGAACATGCTGGAAATCGCGGGCGTCGAGCGGATCATCACGATGGATCTGCACGCCGACCAGATTCAGGGCTTCTTCGATATTCCCGTCGACAACATCTACGCAACGCCCGTGCTGCTCGGCGATCTGCGCAAGCAGAATCACGAGAACCTGCTGGTCGTTTCGCCGGACGTCGGCGGCGTGGTGCGCGCCCGTGCGCTCGCCAAGCAACTGAATTGCGATCTCGCGATCATCGACAAGCGTCGTCCGAAGGCGAACGTCGCCGAAGTGATGAACATCATCGGTGAAGTCGAAGGCCGCACCTGCGTGATCATGGACGACATGGTCGACACCGCCGGCACGCTCTGCAAGGCAGCGCAGGTGCTGAAGGAACGCGGCGCGAAGAAGGTGTTCGCTTACGCCACGCACCCGGTTCTCTCGGGTGGCGCAGGCGAGCGTATCGCCGCTTCGGCTCTCGACGAACTGGTCGTGACTGACACGATTCCGCTGGGCGCCGAAGCGCGTTCGTGCGCGAAGATCCGTTCGCTCACGAGCGCCGGGCTTCTGGCCGAAACGTTCTCGCGCATCCGTCGCGGCGACTCGGTGATGTCGCTCTTCGCGGAAAGCTAAAAAGAATTGACGCGCAAGGCGCGGTGTTCGCGAGAACGCCGCGCTTTTGCACGTAATCGGCGCGAGCGGACGAAGGTTCGCGCTGCATCGCTGGGGGCCCAAAGGCAGCCGTTCTGCTGAAAGGCCCCGTTTTACTGCCTGGTCGCGGGCAGTGCATTGGAGAATCAAATGAAAGTCATCGCTTTCGAGCGTAACCTGCAAGGTACGGGTGCGAGCCGCCGCCTGCGCATTGCTGGCAAGACCCCTGGCATCGTGTACGGTGTCGGCGCCGAGCCGCAACTGATCGAAGTCGATCACAACGCGCTGTGGCACGCCCTCAAGAAGGAAGCCTTCCACTCGTCGATCCTCGACCTCGAAGTGGCCGGCAAGTCGCAGCAAGTGCTGCTGCGCGACGTGCAATACCACCCGTTCCGTCAGCTCGTGCTGCACGTGGACTTCCAGCGCGTGGATCCGAGCAAGAAGATCCACACGAAGGTGCCGCTGCACTTCCTGAACCAGGAAACCAACCCGGCTGTGAAGACGGGTGGCGCGATCATCTCGCACGTTCTGGCTGAAATCGAAGTTCAGTGCCTGCCGGGCCAACTGCCGGAATTCCTCGAAGTCGATCTCGCCAAGATCGAAGCTGGCCAGTCGCTGCACGCCAAGGACATCACGCTGCCCGCCGGTGTGACGCTCGTCCAGCACGTGGAAGCAGAAAACCCGGTCGTCGCGTCGGCACCCGTGCCGGCTGGCGCCCAGGCGGCTGCTGAAGGCGAAGAAGCGCCGGCTGCTGAGTAAGCGCAGCGGCTTGAACGAGCCGATCCTCTCGATCCGTTTCCCTGAAACGGACGACGTGACCCGCCGAGGTTCTCCCCGGCGGGTTTTTTTTCGCACTTTCCCGGACTCTTCCGTACACTTGCGGGTCAGTTCAATGATTTACGCAGGCGGAACACCACAATGATCAGGTTGATCGTCGGGCTCGGCAATCCGGGCGCCGAATACACGGCGACGCGCCACAACGCGGGCTTCTGGCTCGTGGACCAGCTCGCGCGCGAAGCCGGCACGACGCTGCGCGACGAGCGGCGCTTCCATGGCCACTATGCGAAGGCGCGCCTTTACGGCGAGGAAGTGCATCTGCTCGAGCCGCAAACTTATATGAACCGCTCGGGGCAATCGGTCGTCGCGCTCGCGGCCTTCTTCAAGATCCTGCCCGATGAAATCCTCGTCGCGCACGACGAACTCGACCTGCCGCCCGGCACCGTCAAGCTCAAGCTCGGCGGCGGCAGCGGCGGCCATAACGGGCTGAAGGACATTTCCGCGCATCTGTCGACGCAACAGTACTGGCGTTTGCGCATCGGCATCGGGCATCCGCGCGACCTGATTCCCGAAGGCGCCCGCGCCGGCGCCAGGCCCGATGTCGCGAACTTCGTCCTCAAGCCGCCGCGCCGCGAGGAGCAGGATGTCATCGATCAGTCGATCGAGCGCGCGCTCGCCGTCATGCCGACGTTCGTGAAGGGCGAGGCCGAACGCGCGGTGATGCAGCTGCATCGCAATGGTTGAAACAAGGAGAGCGTCTTGAGTCGTTACTGGAGTGACATCGTCAACCGGCTCGTGCCCTACGTGCCGGGCGAACAGCCCGCGCTCGCGAAGCCGGTGAAGCTCAACACCAACGAGAATCCCTATGCGCCCTCGCCGCGCGTGCTCGAGGCGATCCGCCACGAGCTTGGCGAGATGGGCGAGTCGCTGCGCCGCTACCCGGACCCCGTCGCGAAGCGCCTGCGCGCCGCCGTGGCCGCGCATCACGGCATTGGCGCGGAACAGGTGTTCGTCGGCAACGGCTCGGACGAGGTGCTGGCGCACGCATTCCAGGCGCTCCTGAAGCACGACAAGCCGATCCTCTTTCCGGACATCACTTACAGCTTCTACCCGACCTATGCGCGGCTCTACGAGGTCGAGTACCGCACGGTGCCGCTCACCGGGCAGTTCACAATTCATGTCGACGATTATCTGCAGCCTAATGGCGGCGTAATCTTCCCGAATCCGAATGCGCCCACGGGTCATGCGCTGCCGCTCGCGGAAATCGAGCGGGTGGTGGCGGCGAACGCCGAATCGGTGGTGGTGATCGACGAAGCGTATGTGGATTTCGGCGCTGAATCGGCAGTCGCTTTGATCGACCGCTATCCGAATCTGCTGGTCGTGCACACGACTTCGAAGTCGCGTTCGCTCGCGGGCATGCGCGTGGGGTTCGCGTTCGGCCACGCCGATCTCATCGACGCGCTCAATCGTATAAAGGACAGCTTCAACTCCTACCCGCTCGACCGCCTCGCTCAAGCCGCGGCGACGGCCGCTTATGAAGATGCCGAATGGCTCAAGACGACAAGCTCGCGCGTGATCGCGAGCCGCGAACGTCTGACGGCCGCGCTCGCTGCCCTGGGCTTCGAAGTGGTGCCTTCGGCGGCAAATTTCGTGTTCGCGAAGCATCCTGCGCACGATGCGGCGGCAATTGCCGCCAAACTACGCGAACAAGAGATCTTCGTGCGCCATTTCAACGCGGCGCGCGTGAATCAGCATCTGCGTATCTCGATCGGCACCGATGCTGAGTGCGACATGCTCGTCGAAGCATTAAAGGTGATCGTTGCGTAAGAAGACGGCAAGATGAAACAGAAAACGCGCCAGTTGGCGCGTTTTTTTGTTTCCGAGGGACACAGCGGGATTCAGGCGTTATTCTTTGCCGCCGTCAGCGCGTGGTACTTCTGCATCAATTGCTCGGGCGATTCGACGTGCTCCGGATTCTTGGGGATGCACTCCACCGGACACACCTGAATGCATTGCGGCTCATCGAAATGGCCGACACACTCCGTGCACTTGCCCGGGTCGATCACGTAGATTTCCGGGCCCATCGAGATCGCGTCGTTCGGGCATTCGGGCTCGCACACGTCGCAATTGATGCACTCGTCGGTAATCATCAGGGCCATGCTTATCTCACTTCCTGCCGACGCCAGGGCCGGCTCATACGTTGCTTAGCCCCATAGTTTACGCTGCTTTCGCGAAGCGTTCACACGTTCGTAACGGGCCCGCCCATCGAGGCGACCTTGTCCTGCAAGCGTTTCTCCACGGACGGAAACACGAACTTGCTGACATCTCCGCCCAATTGTGCGATTTCACGCACGATCGTGCCTGAAATGAACTGATATTGATCCGAGGGCGTCATGAACATGGTCTCGACGTCGGGCAGCAAATAGCGGTTCATCCCCGCCATCTGAAATTCATACTCGAAGTCCGACACCGCGCGCAGGCCGCGCACGATCACGCGCGCGTTGTTGGTGCGCACGAAGTCCTTCAGGAGCCCCTTGAAACTCATGACCTGGACGTTCGGGTAATGGCCGAGCACCTCGTGGGCAATCTCGAGCCGCTCGTTGAGCGAGAAGAAAGGCTTCTTGTTGCGGCTGTCCGCAACGCCGACTACCAGCGTGTCGAAAATGCTCGACGCGCGCCGCACGAGATCTTCGTGGCCGCGCGTGAGCGGGTCGAAGGTGCCGGGGTACACGGCGACTACCATGAGGCTTCTCCTCTCAACAGAAATGGGGTGCAATGCAAAGCCGTGGCGACGCATGCACACTTGCGTACGTGACGGCCAGGCCGTCCGCCGCTTCTTATCGAACGCGCATTATTCCTCATTTTCGCGCTGCAGCAAATGATAGTGAACCGCACCCGCCTTGCCCTCGCGCGCCACGCTCCAGCCCGCCAGCGCGGGGCGCTCGGCCGGAGCGATCGGCTCGCCTGACTCCACGTACAGCCAACCCTCCTGGGCGACGAGCGGCGCGGCCAGTTCGATCGACCGCGCGAGCAGCGCGGTATCGCCAAACGGCGGATCGAGGAACACCACGTCGAAGGAGCCGGGCGCGAGATTGGCGGCGAGGCGCAGGGCGTCGGCTTCCGCGACTTCGATCATGCGCGCGCCAAGGCGCGCCTGGTTCGCCCGTAGCTGCGCGGCGGCGCGCGCGCTGCGCTCGACCATCACCACGCGCGCGGCGCCGCGCGAAGCCGCTTCGAAGCCCAGCCCGCCGCTACCCGCGAAAAGATCAAGGCAGCGCAGGCCGTCGAGGCGCTGGCCGAGCCAGTTGAAGAGCGTTTCGCGTACGCGATCGGGCGTCGGGCGCAGCCCGTCGAGATCGAGCACCGGCAGCGGCGTGCGCTTCCAGTCGCCGCCGATGATGCGGACCGTGTGCGCGCCGCCGCCACGTGAGCGCGGATCGGACTGCTGGGAGCGAGCACCTTGGCCGCGTGAGGATGAGGAACGGGTCATGCGTGAAATGGTACGGCTGCGTGCATTTGACCGCCGGGACACACCTGCCGGCGGAACTCGATTTCGGGGTTCGGGCGCGACGCGTTCGCATCGCACCCTCCAATGCGCGCACGTTACCACAGGGTCGCGCGGGCGCCGCGTGGGCCTTGCAACGACCACAAGACGGACCCCGCGAAGACCCCGCAGCGACTCCAGCTAATGTGCCTGATAAAATGCCATGTTTTCCGCGCGTTACGTCTTCCCATGCCGTCGCTGACCGCCCCTCGGTCCGACCCGTAGCGCGCCAGACCATCCCAGACCATGTTCAGTTTCTTCAAACGATTCCGCGGCTCGAAGGACGCCGAGAACGCGCAGGACGACGTCACGCTCGACGCGCAGGACGAAGCCGTCGAAGCGCCCGCCGGCACCGCGCGCGAGACGCAACCTGCGCCGCCTTTGCCTTCGGTTCCCCCGGCTGTGAGCGCGCCGCCCGCGGCCGCGCCGGTCAACCCGATCGCGCCGCCGCAAGCCCCGATTGACGCCATCGACGACGAGCCGGAAACCGTCGAAATCGTCCCGCCGCCCGCGCTTGAGCCCGCAGCCAGACAATCCTGGCTCACGCGCCTGAGGTCGGGGCTTTCGAAAACGGGTTCGAATATCCAGAGCATCTTCGTCAACGCGAAGATCGACGACGATCTTTACGAAGAACTCGAAACCGCTCTGCTGATGTCCGACGCGGGCGTCGATGCCACCGAATACCTGCTCGAAACGCTGCGCCAGAAAGTGCGGACCGAGCGCCTGACCGAGGCGCAACAGGTGAAGACCGCCCTGCGCGAACTGCTCATCGGCCTGCTCAAGCCGCTCGAAAAGTCGCTCATGCTGGGTCGGGCCCAGCCGCTCGTGATGATGATCGCGGGCGTGAACGGCGCGGGCAAGACTACGAGCATCGGCAAGCTCGCCAAGCATCTGCAGAGCTTCGACCAGAGCGTGCTGCTCGCTGCGGGCGACACGTTCCGCGCCGCCGCGCGCGAACAGCTCGCGATCTGGGGCCAACGCAACAACGTGACGGTCGTGCAGCAGGAAAGCGGCGATCCGGCCGCCGTGATTTTCGACGCCGTGAGCGCCGCACGCGCACGCCGCATCGACGTCGTGATGGCCGACACGGCAGGCCGCCTGCCCACGCAATTGCACCTGATGGACGAGCTGAAGAAGGTCAAGCGCGTGATCGGCAAGGCGTTCGACGGTGCGCCGCACGAAGTGCTGCTCGTGATCGACGCGAACACAGGCCAGAACGCGCTCGCGCAGGTCAAGGCGTTCGACGACGCGCTCGGTCTCACGGGCTTGATCGTCACGAAGCTCGACGGCACGGCGAAAGGCGGCATTCTGGCCGCCATCGCGCGGCAACGTCCGATTCCCGTGTACTTCATCGGCGTGGGCGAAAAGGTCGAAGACCTTCAACCCTTCGTCGCCGAAGAATTCGCCGACGCGCTGCTTGGCGGCTGAAACCGTGCAGTTATGCCGTAATTGCGCCGGTTTAGATGCACGAAGGGCGTCGTTCTCTCGAACGACGCCCTTTTTTATGGTTGCAGCCGAAGCAAGCCGCTCAGGCGCTCATTCCGAATCCGGCTGCGCGCCAGGCGCCGCGCGTGCGAACGCGTCCAGCGTGAGCGCATAGTCGTTGATGCGCTGGATGGTCGGGTAACGCGTGGTGTCGATCTTGAACCGGTTCGCGTTGTAGACCTGCGGCACGATGCAAAGATCGGCGAGGGTCGGCGTATCGCCGAAAGCGAGCTTGCCGGTGCGCGAATCGCCGGCGAGCCGCTGTTCAAGCGTCTCGAAACCCGTCTCGATCCAGTGCTGATACCAGGCGTCCTTCGTCGCGTCGTCCACGCCCACGGTGTGCTTGAGGTATTTCAGCACGCGCAGGTTGTCCAACGGATGAATCTCGCACGCCACCTGCAGCGCGAGCGAGCGCACGTGCGCGCGATCGGCGGGCGACTTCGGCAGCAGCGGCGGCTCGGGATGCGTCTCCTCCAGATACTCGATGATCGCGAGCGATTGCTGAAGCGTGTGCCCTTCGTCGTCGACGAACGCGGGCACGATCGCGTCGGGATTAACCTGACGGTAGGCGGGTTTGAGCTGCTCGCCGCCATCGCGCACGAGGTGGACCGGCGCGTACTCGTACGGTACGTTCTTCAGGTTCAGCGCAATACGTACCCGATACGACGCCGAACTGCGGAAATAGCTGTAAAGCTTCATGCTCCTCTCTTGCTCCTCTTGTATCGCGGATCGCGGCAATACAGCTCAGACGACTCGCACGGCGAATTCGCCGATCCCGGCCACGCCGCCCGTCATCACATCACCCTTCACGACAGCGCCAACGCCTTCGGGCGTGCCCGTATAGATCAGATCGCCGGCCTTCAATTCGAAAAGTGAGGAAAGGAACGCGATCGTGTCAGCAACCGGCCAGATCATCTGCGAGATGTCCGAACGCTGCTTCTCTTCGCCGTTGACCGCGAGCCAGATTTCGCCTTTCGCGAGCTGACCGATCTTCGAAACCGGATGAATCGGGCCGATAGGCGCGGAGTGGTCGAAGCCCTTGGCCGTATCCCACGGACGGCCGAGCTTCTTCGCCTCGCCCTGCAAGTCGCGGCGCGTCATATCGAGGCCGAGCGCGTAGCCGTAGACGTGGTCCAGCGCGCTCGCCACGGGAATATCCTTGCCGCCCTTGCCGATCGCGGCCACCAGTTCCATCTCGAAGTGCACGTTCTTCGATTGCGCCGGATAGGGAAACTCGGCAGTGGAGCCGGGCGCGACGTAGAGCACGGCGTCGGCGGGTTTGGAGAAGAAGAACGGCGGCTCGCGATTCGGATCGTGGCCCATTTCGCGCGCATGCGCCTCGTAATTGCGGCCAACGCAGTAGATGCGCCGCACGGGAAAACGCGAATCGCTGCCGGCCACCGGCACCGAGGCGAGCGCCGCCGGTTCGAATACGTACGTCATGGAGTTCTCCGTCTGGGTGATGGGGCGTGCGCGAGGCACGCGGGCCTGTAGGTCTTCGGGCTTTTGAGGCGTGCAGGCGCGGCTCGCGCGCCAGAATAATCGCGAGTGTAACGCGCGACGGTGAACGTGCGCGGCTCAGTCTGCAAGCGCCGGCGAGACGAGGCCGCAGGCGTCGCCGGCGAAGCACTCCATGCTCGTGCGATACTTGCCGCATCCCGATTTCCCTACGACTGCGGCCCGCCAGACGCCGCCGAACGAACCGCGCTCGCCCATGACCACCGCCGACTCCACCGACACCTTCCCGTGCGCCCGCTTCATCAAGGAGATCGGCCGCGGTCCGCACGGCGCTCGATCGCTCTCGTCCGAAGACACGCATGACCTCTACGCCGCAATGCTCGACGGCCGCGTGCCCGAGCTGGAACTCGGCGCCGTCCTGCTCGCGTACCGCCTGAAGGGCGAAACCGCTGACGAGCTTGCCGCCATGCTGCGTGCCGCGCACGCTTCATTCGCGCCGCTTGCGGTGCCGCGAGGCGACTATCGGCCCGTATCGATTCCGAGCTACAACGGCGCGCGCAAGCAGCCGAATCTCGTTCCGCTGCTCGCCCTGCTGCTCGCGCGCGAAGGCGTGCCGACCCTCGTGCACGGCGTCACCACCGATTCGGGCCGCGTAACGAGCGCGGAAATCTTCGCCGTGCTGAAACGGCCCCAAGCACGCGATCATGCCGAGATCGAGAGGCAACTGGCGTCGAGCGGCGTGGCGTTTTCTTCCATCGAAACGCTCGCTCCGAAACTCGCGCGTCTGCTCGCGCTGCGCCGGCGCATGGGCGTGCGCAACTCCACGCATACGCTCGTCAAACTGCTGCAACCGTTCGGCCAGCCGGGCCTTCGGCTCGTGAACTACACGCATCCGCCCTACCGGGAAAGTTTGAGCGCGCTCTTTGCGGCGCATCCGGAAGCCGCTGTGGGCGGCGCGCTGCTCGCGCGTGGCACCGAAGGCGAGGCTGTCGCGGACACGCGGCGCCAGGTTCAGGTGGACTGGCTGCACGACGGCGTTTGCGAAACGCTCGTCGAACCGGAGCGTTCGTCGCCGAATGCGCCCGAAATCGATCTTCCCGAAGGCCGCGACGCGCCTACCACGGCTGCATGGATCGAAGCCGTACTACGCGGGGATGCCCCTGTGCCCGAGGCCATCGCGCGCCAGATCGAGACGATCAAGCGGATTGCGAAGCACTGAACGCCGCTGAACGCCCTGGAGGGCTCCGTTCGCGGAAATAAGCCCCAGGCTTCGGCGCGCATCGGCAGCCATCTTCGGGCATCCTCCCGCGGCCAAATTAGCAGTTCGTTGTTGACACACGCATTCACCCTGATTTACATTGGACGAATGCGTTCCTATCCGAACACCCTCCGCATTGCCTTCGGCCTACTATCGGCCCTATCGCTACGCCTAGCCTAAAGCTGGTGTAGCGCCGCAACGACCACCTCCACCGGTCACCGCGGTCCTCCCAAAGCAGTTCTCGTAGTACCCCAAATCAGTACCCCAAATCCGCTGTATCTCTACAACCTGTCGTCTGCATTCGTCCGCCTACCGTCCGGACGAGTCGCGAGGTCAAAATGCACGTTGCATGGGCATCGTTCACGTCCGCTTTCGCCGCGCCGGCTACCGCCGTCACCGTGGCCGTCTTCTTCGCGTTCGAGGTTGCCGCCCGTACGCGTGAAGTTTCGCGCATCGTGCTCCGTCGCCAGCCCGCCAGCCGCCCGCTGCCGACCGCCATCGCAAACGACACCATGAAGAACGAGGCTCGTCATGTTGCGTAATCCCGCCGAGAAATACCGCCCCTTCCCCGCCATCCGTTTGAACGGCCGCAAATGGCCCACTCGCGCGGTCGAACGCGCGCCGATCTGGATGAGCACCGACTTGCGCGACGGCAACCAGTCGCTGATCGAGCCGATGAGCATCGACCAGAAGACGGAATTCTTCGAGATGCTCGTGGCCATCGGCTTCAAGGAAATCGAAGTCGGCTTTCCGTCCGCTTCGCAGACCGACTTCGATTTCGTGCGCAAGCTGATCGACGAAAAGCGCATTCCCAAGGACGTGACGATCGAGGTGCTCGTGCAATCGCGCGAAGAACTGATCGAGCGCACCTTCGAGGCGCTCGAAGGCGTGCCGCGCGCCATCGTCCACCTCTACAACGCGATCTGCCCGTCGTTCCGCAAGATCGTGTTCGGCCAGTCGAAGGAAGAAGTGAAGGCGCTGGCGGTTGAGGGCACGCGCATCATCCGCGAACACGCCGATAAAAATCCGCAAACGCACTGGATCTACCAATATTCGCCCGAAACGTTCAGCATGACCGAACTGACCTTCGCGCGCGAAGTGTGCGATGCCGTAGCGCAGACGTGGCGCCCGACGCGCGATCACAAGATGATCGTGAATCTCCCGGCGACCGTCGAAGCCGCGATGCCCAACGTCTACGCCGACCAGATCGAGTGGATGGACCGCAACCTCGCGTACCGCGACAGCATCGTGCTTTCGGTGCATCCGCATAACGACCGCGGCACGGCCGTGGCCGCCGCCGAAATGGCGCTGCTCGCGGGCGCGGACCGTATCGAAGGCTGCCTGTTCGGCAATGGCGAGCGCACCGGCAACGTCGATCTCGTCACGCTCGCAATGAATCTCTACACCCAGGGCATCGACCCCGGCCTCGACTTTTCGGACATCGACGCCGTGCGCCGCGTGGTCGAGCGCTGCAACCACTTGCCGGTTCACCCGCGCCATCCGTACGCGGGCGACCTCGTGTTCACGGCGTTCTCGGGCTCGCACCAGGACGCAATCCGTAAAGGCTTCGCGCAGCAACGGCCCGACGCCGTCTGGGAAGTGCCCTATCTCCCGATCGATCCTGCCGACATGGGCCGCAGCTATGACGCGGTGATCCGCGTGAACAGCCAGTCGGGCAAAGGCGGCGCGACGTATCTGCTGGAACGCGGCATGGGCTTCACGCCGCCGCGCCGCGTGCAGATCGAATTCAGCCACGCCGTGCAGACCGTCGCCGATACGTCGGGCGAGGAAATTACGGGCGAAGCGGTCTGCGCGCTCTTTGCGCGCGAGTATTTCGAAACGCGCGGACCCGCCGCCCATGCGGGCTCAGGCCGTGTGCGCTGGGAAGGCCGCGACGTGGCCATGCCGGTTGCCGCGAACGTCGATGAAGCGCATGCGCAAGCCGTGGCCGCCGCATTCGCGGCAGTGGCGGGCGACCGCATCGAAATCACCTCGTTCGAGAGCGAGCGCACGGCGCAGGGTGGTACGGCCGTATTCGTCGGTGCGCGTGTGGGCGGACAGCCGCTGCGCCACGGTGTTGGCGTAGGCGAAGACGCGGCCCACGCGTGCGTGGCGGCGGTGGTCAGCGCCGTGAATCGCGCGGCCTGGACGCAAGTGGATCAACGCGTCGCGGCCTGACACCATCCGCAAGCAGTTTCAATTTCAGCAGGGAAATCGGCGGCATCGTTGAGCGCCGGCGGCAAAACGGGCCGCCAGCGTGCGCCTGAAACGCCTAAGCGGCGTTTCAGCGAGTGGACTTACCGGTCGTCACTCGATCGCGCAACGCGTCGCCTGCCATGCGAGCAGGCGCCAATGTCCGCCCTCCTGCGTCTGGATCGCCGTGTAGGCAATAGGAAAGAGCAGCGCGCCGTTGTTCGCTTCCATCTCGATCAGCACGCGGCCGGAAACCACACAGGCCTCGTTGCCCGCGTGCAGCACGTCTTGCGACTGAATCTCGATCTGGCGGTAACGGCGGCGCCCCGCCGTGATCGCGTCGATGAATTGCTGCTTCGTCTCGCGCTTGCCATTGGTGTGGACGAAGGTCGCGTGCTCGGACAGCAACTGGTCCAGCGAGGTCCCGTCGCCGTCAACCATCGCGCGAAAGCGCTCGCGCTCCAGCCCGCGAATCGCATCGATCAGTTTTGCCGCCATCGCTCGAGCCCCTTGCGCGCGGGGCCGCGCCTGAACGCAGCCCCACGCCGAAGATTTTCTGCCAATGTCTGGCTGAAATTTATACCAGGTTTCGGCGCAAGGATACTTGCGATCAAAGACAACGCCCCTATATAGGTGTATGCGTCCGGGCACCGCGCTGCCGCGCCCTGATGTCGCGGGGCCGCACTTTCAGCTATGTCCCATGTCTATCTCCTGGTTTCCATGGCAAAGTCGCGCGCGCTGCGCCGCCCACTTTCATACGCCTGATTCCACCCTTTATTCCCGCGCCCATCGCGCCGGACTGCTGTTCCGCCCTAGAGTGTTCCTTCGGCCCATCCCGTGCGTTGGCCAGCGCCGGGCGCCAGGCCCCGCCACGCTTGCCTTACGGAGTTTGGTGTAACCTATCGATACAACCATTTCGATAGGAATCAAGGAACCTTGAAGCCCCTAAGGACTCCAAGTATTAGCACTCGGTGATTCAGAGTGCTAACATCCACCGTGGAGTCGCTGTCTGACTTTTGCAAGATTCCTGAGGAGTTCGCTACGTGAGCAACGCAATGATTATGACCCTTCCGAGTACGCTGAGCCCGTCGTCGGCCAAGGCCGGGGGCTCATTGGCGCTCGCGAATGCTTCCCTGTTGCCCGGTCAGTTGGGCAACATCGACGCCTATATTCAAGCCGTGAACCGGATCCCCATGCTGACGCCGCAGGAAGAGCGCCAGTTCGCGACCGAGTTTCGCGAGCAGAACAATCTTGAGGGCGCGCGCCGCCTGGTGCTGTCGCACCTGCGCCTCGTGGTGTCGATCGCCCGTAATTACCTCGGCTATGGTCTGCCGCACGCCGACCTGATCCAGGAAGGCAACATCGGTCTGATGAAGGCCGTAAAGCGCTTCGACCCCGAGCAGAACGTGCGTCTCGTGTCGTACGCCATGCACTGGATCAAGGCGGAGATTCACGAGTACATCCTGCGCAACTGGCGCATGGTCAAGGTCGCCACGACCAAGGCGCAGCGCAAGCTGTTCTTCAACCTGCGCAGCCACAAGCAGGGCCTGCAGTCGTTCACGCCGGAAGAGATCGAGGGCCTCGCGCAGGAACTGAACGTGAAGCGCGAAGAGGTCGTGGAGATGGAAACGCGCCTGTCGGGCGCCGACATCGCGCTCGAGGGCCAGACCGAAGACGGCGAAGAATCGTTCGCCCCGATCGCCTGGCTTGCAGACTCGCACAGCGAGCCGAGCGCGGTGCTGGCCGCACGCTCGCACGACCGCCTGCAGTCCGACGGCATCGCGAGCGCGCTCGAAGCGCTGGATGCGCGCAGCCGCCGCATCATCGAGGCGCGCTGGCTCAATGTCGAGGACGACGGTTCGGGCGGCTCGACCCTGCACGAACTGGCCGACGAATTCGGCGTGTCGGCCGAGCGCATTCGCCAGATCGAGGCGAGCGCCATGAAGAAGATGCGCACCGCGCTCGCCGACTACGCGTAAGCCGCAGCAGGCCTGACGCCAAACCGAAACCCCGTTCCCGCGAACGGGGTTTTTCTTTTGCGCGCCGCGAAGGCTGCGCACCTTCGCACCGTCCTCGCGGATTCCACCCTAAGATGATTTGCAGGTGGTGAGCCAGCAGCCGCGTCGCGGTCTGGCCTCGTAACGCGTTCGAGGGCACCCGTCGTCATGATTCCGGCTTCCGGTCAACGCCAGCGCACACCGTCGTTGTTGCGCACGCGAATCCAGCAATGGATGCGCGGCCCGACCTTCGCCCGCGATATTGCCCTCGTTCTCGCCGTCAAGCTCGTCCTGCTGATGGCGCTCAAATACGCGTTCTTCAATCACCCGCAGGCAGAAGACATGAAGATGCCGCCCGCCGCTGTCGCGCAGGCCATTCTGGCCGTGCCCATGTCATCGCAGTCCGAGCCGTCCGCGTCCCAACCTCAGACCAGGCCCCAGCGAGGAGACCGTCATGCCCACGATTGAATCGGTCGAACTCTCGCGTCTTCAGTTCGCCATCACCGCGCTCTACCACTTCCTCTTCGTGCCGCTCACGCTCGGCCTCTCGTGGCTGCTCGTCATCATGGAGTCGGTCTACGTAATGACCGGCAAGGTGATCTACAAGGACATGACGCAGTTTTGGGGCAAGCTCTTCGCCATCAACTTCGCGATGGGCGTCACCACGGGCCTCACGATGGAGTTCCAGTTCGGCACCAACTGGTCGTACTACTCGCACTACGTGGGGGACATTTTCGGCGTGCCGCTCGCCGTGGAAGGCCTCGCGGCGTTCTTCCTCGAATCGACCTTTGTCGGCGTGTTCTTTTTCGGCTGGAATCGCCTGTCCAGGGGCGCGCATCTCTTCACCACGTTTCTCGTCGCGCTGGGCTCGAATCTTTCGGCGCTGTGGATTCTCATCGCCAATGGGTGGATGCAGAACCCCGTAGGCGCTTCGTTCAACTACGAAACCATGCGCATGGAACTCACCAGCCTGTTCCAGGTGATTTTCAACCCCGTCGCGCAGGTGAAATTCGTGCACACGGTTTCGGCCGGCTACGTGACGGCGTCGATGTTCGTGCTCGGCATTTCGTCGTGGTATCTGCTGCGCCGGCGCGACGTGGAATTCGCGCTGCGCTCGTTCGCCATCGCCGCGGGCTTCGGCCTCGCGTCCACGCTCTGCGTGCTGATACTCGGCGACGAATCGGGCTACACGGACGGCGTCGTGCAGCAGGTGAAGCTAGCCGCCATCGAGTCCGAATGGGAGACCGCGCCCGCCCCCGCGCCGTTCACGCTGTTCGGCCTGCCTAACCAGAAGGAAGAGCGCACCGACTACGCGATCCGCATTCCCTGGCTGATGGGCATCATCGCCACGCGCTCGATCGACACTCCCGTGATCGGCCTGAAAGACCTCATGGGCCGCGCGGAAGTACGCATCCGCAACGGCATGCTCGCCTACGCCGCGCTGCAGAAGATGAAAGAAGGCACCGCCGACACCGAAACGCGCGACGTGTTCGAAGCGCATAAGGCCGACCTCGGCTACGGCCTGCTCCTGAAACGGTTCACGCCGAACGTGGTCGATGCGACGTCCGAGCAGATCAGGGCTGCGTCGAGAACCTCGATACCGGCCGTTGCGCCCGTGTTCTGGTCGTTCCGCGTGATGGTGGGTCTCGGCATCCTCTTTCTCGTGACCTTCGTGCTCGCCTTCTGGTTCTGCGCGCAACGCTCGCTGCTCAAGGGGAACCGCCGCTGGTTCCTCCGCTGGGCGCTAGTGGCGATCCCCCTGCCGTGGCTCGCCGCCGAGTTCGGCTGGGTCGTTGCGGAAACGGGCCGCCAGCCGTGGACCATCGCGGAGGTGCTGCCCACGCGCCTTTCGGCTTCGAGCCTCGCGCCCGGCGACGTGATGCTGAGCATTACGGGCTTCGTGATCTTCTACACGCTCCTGTTCATCATCGAGATCACGCTGATGTTCAAGTACGCGCGCCTCGGGCCTTCGTCGCTGCATACCGGCCGTTACTTCCACGAGCACACGGCGACGCTCGCGACCGACGGCAAGGTCACATGATCGACGCGAGACAACGAAAGATGCGAGGGAACACGCCATGGACTACGCAACGCTCAAGTTGATCTGGTGGGTGCTGATCGGCGTGCTGCTGATCGGCTTTGCGGTCACCGACGGCTTCGACATGGGCGCCGCCGTCCTGCTGCCCTTCGTCGGCAAGACCGACGAGGAGCGGCGCATCGTCATCAACACGGTGGGCGCGACGTGGGAAGGCAACCAGGTCTGGTTCATCACCGCAGGCGGCGCGATGTTCGCCGCCTGGCCGCTTGCCTACGCGGCGTCGTTCTCGGGCTTCTACTTCGCCATGCTGCTCGTGCTCTTCGCGTTGTTTTTCCGACCCGTGGGCTTCGACTATCGCGGCAAGCGCGTGGACGTGAGGTGGCGCCAGGGCTGGGACGTCGGTCTCTTCATCGGCGGTTTCGTGCCCGCGCTCGTGTTCGGCGTGGCGTTCGGCAATCTGCTGCAGGGCGTGCCGTTCGCCTACGACACGGATCTGCGCGTGACGTATCACGGCAGTTTCTTCGGACTCCTCAACCCGTTCGCGCTGCTCTGCGGGCTCGTGAGCCTTTGCATGCTCACCGCGCATGGCGCAGCGTTCCTGAAGATGAAGAGCGACGGCATCGTCGCCCTGCGCGCCTCGAAGGCGCTGCGGCTTTTCGCGGTGCTCACGGTCGTGTTGTTTCTTGCCGCAGGCGCGCTCGTGGCGACGCTCATCGGCGGCTATACGATCACGTCGCCCGCGCCGCTCGACACGGTGGCCAATCCGCTCCTCAAGAGCGTCGATTCGGGACCCGGGCTCTGGCTCGCGAATTACGGGCTTTATCCGTGGATGGTGCTCGCGCCGGCTCTCGGCCTGCTCGGCGGCGTGCTCGCGTTCGCACTCGCCGGCTCGCGCTTCGAGCGGCTCGCGTTCCTGAGCACGGGGCTGCAGATCGTCGGCGTGATTCTGACGGCGGGCTTCTCGATGTTTCCGTTCATCATGCCTTCTTCGCTCGATTCGCGCTCCAGCCTCACCGTCTGGGACGCGACTTCGAGCAAGATGACGCTCGAGATCATGCTCGTTGCCGTCGTCATTTTCCTGCCGATCGTGCTCGGCTATACGGCGTGGGTCTACCGCGTCATGCGCGGCAAGATTACCCCCGAGGCGATACGGGACAACCATCATACGTTGTACTAAGCGCTCGCCGGTTTCAGAACGCCGGAAACGAAAACGCCGCGGCACGTGCGCCGCGGCGTTGTTCATGGGCTTGCGGCGAACCGGTTAGGCCGGCTGGAGCGCCAGTTCACGCGCATAACGCGGCGCGGCGTCGCCGACCACGATGTGCAGCGTGTCCGCCGAAATCCACGCCACGTCGAGCGCGCCGAGCTTTTCGCGATCCACGGCCGCCGGATCGCGCACGATCACGCGCAGGCGCGTGGCCGCCACGGCGTCGAGCGAGACGACGTTGGCTGCGCCGCCGAACGCCGCGAGCCAGCGCGACGGATTCGGATCGAGCGGGCCCTGCGCGACATTTGCGCTCGCGCTCGGCTGTGCAGCCTGAGCCGCCGGGGCAGCCGCAGCGGCCTTGCCAGCCGACACACCGCCGCGTGCGATCTCACCGCGAATTTCGTCGGCGATGATGTCCGCTTCCGGCCCGATGATGACCTGCACGCTTTCGCCGCCGCGCTTGAGCACGCCGCGCGCGCCGATTGCCTTCAGCGCCGGTTCCGAGACATGCGCCGGATCGGCCACTGAGAGACGCAGACGCGTCGTGCACGCATCGACCACCTTGAGATTGGCCGCGCCGCCCAGCGCATCGATGTAGCGCGCAGCACGCGAGAGCGAAGCCGCCGTTGCCGCGCCGCCAGCCGCCACCGCCACGCCCGACATCGACGAGGCGAGCGCCGTATCGTCCGCCGACGCCTCACGGCCCGGCGTGGGCAGATTGAAGCGGCGGATAAAGAAGCGGAACAGCCCGTAGTACACGACCGCATAGACCGCGCCGAGCGGTATTGCGTACCAGCCATGCGTGGATAGCCCGTAGTTCAGCACGTAATCGATCGCGCCGGCCGAGAACGTGAAGCCGAGCTTGATGCCGAGCAGCGAGCAGATCGCGAGCGACAGGCCCGTGAGCACCGCGTGGATCGCGTAGAGCACGGGCGCGAGGAACATGAACGTGAACTCGATCGGCTCGGTCACGCCCGTGAGGAACGAGGTGAGCGCCATCGAGAACAGCAGGCCGCCCACCATCGCGCGCTTTTCCTTCGGCGCTTCGTGCAGCATCGCGAGGCACGCTGCCGGCAGGCCGAACATCATCACCGGGAAGAAGCCGGCCATGAAACTGCCCGCCGTGGGGTCGCCCGCGAAGAAGCGGTGCAGGTCGCCCGTGACGGCCGCGCCGCCGGCTGCCGGCGTGAACGAGCCGAACACGAACCACACGAGCGAATTGAGGATGTGGTGCAGGCCCGTGACGAGCAAAAGACGGTTGAGCAAGCCGTACACGAAGGTGCCGATCGCGCCCGCCGTGGTGAGCCAGTGGCCGGCGGTGTCGATCACGCCCTGCACCGGTCCCCACACGTAGCCGAACACGATACCGAGCACGAGACATGTGAGCCCTGTCACGATCGGCACGAAGCGTTTGCCGCCGAAGAACGCGAGGAACTCGGGCAGCTTGATGTCCTTGAAGCGGTTGTACAGCATGCCCGCGACGACACCGGCCACCACGCCCGACAGCACGCCCATGTTGAGCTTGTCGTTGATGTCCTTCATCACGGCGGTCTGGACCAGATAGCCCAGCGCGCCCGCGAGGCCGGCCACGCCGTTGTTGTCCTTCGCGAAGCCCACGGCGATGCCGATTGCGAACAGCAACGGCAGGTTATCGAAGATCGCGCCGCCCGCGTCGGCGATGATCTTGATGTTGAGCATGTCGGCCTGGCCGAAGCGCAGCAGGATGCCGGCGACCGGCAGCACTGCGATGGGAAGCATCAGCGCGCGGCCGAGGCTTTGTATCTTGAGAAACGGATTGCCATCCATTGAACTGCC
This sequence comes from Paraburkholderia sp. J76, assembly GCF_905220295.1. Lineage (NCBI taxonomy): Bacteria > Pseudomonadati > Pseudomonadota > Betaproteobacteria > Burkholderiales > Burkholderiaceae > Paraburkholderia > Paraburkholderia sp. J76. The sequence continues at coordinate 180,971 of NZ_CAJMZJ010000009.1, read as the reverse complement.
TCCAGTCTCTATCTCTTGCGTGACGTGTGGGTGAGAGAAGCCGGCGCGCGATCGCTGCGCACGCCGGCATGTTTTTAAGGATTGCTTAGGGTAGGTGTAAGAAGAACCTTCAATCGAGCGGCCAGCTTTCGCGGCTGGCCGCACGCACGGCTTGCGCCGATTCGAGCGCGAGCGCGCTTTGCGCGCGCTGGCGGCAGTCGTCGTAGTCGAGCTTGCGCACGCGCGCCTTGATCGACGGCACGGACACCGGATCGACGGAGAGCTCCGTCACGCCGAGGCCGACGAGCAGCGGCACGGCGAGCGGATCGCCCGCCAGCGCGCCGCATACGCCCACCCATTTGCCGTGCTTGTTCGCGCCCTCGACCGCCGCCGCCACGAGGCGCAGCACGGCCGGGTGCAGGCCGTCCGCCTGCGCCGCGAGATCGGGCTGGCAACGGTCCATCGCGAGCGTGTACTGCGTGAGGTCGTTGGTGCCGATCGAGAGGAAATCGGCGTGGCGCGCGAGTTGATCCGAGAGCAGCGCCGCCGAAGGCACCTCGATCATCACGCCCACTTCGATCGGCTCGGTGCGGCCCGCTTCGCGCGCGAAGGTGTCGATGCGCTCGCGCAGACGCACGAGTTCGCCCACGTCCGTCACCATCGGCAACAGGACGCGCACCTTGCCCGCCGGCTTCACGGCAACGAGGGCGCGCAACTGGTCGTCCAGCAGATCGGGGCGCACCTGCGCGAGACGGATGCCGCGCAAGCCCAGCGCGGGGTTCGGCTCGGGCGGCAGCGTCAGATAGTCGACTTCCTTGTCGGCGCCCACGTCGAGCGTACGGATGATCGCCGTGCGGCCCGCGAGCGCGTCCGTGATGGCCTGGTAGCTCTGAAGATGTTCCTCCACCGTCGGCGCGGCCTGGCGATGGATGAACAGCAGTTCCGTGCGCAGCAGGCCCACGGCGTCCGCGCCGTTTTCCACGGCCGTGTGGGCGTCGTCGAGCGTCGCGATGTTCGCGGCGACTTCCACCGCGTGGCCGTCGCGCGTCGCGGCAGCTTCGTGCGACGTGCGGCGATTCGCTTCGCGCACGCCGGCCTGGCGCTGCTTCTCGTTGCGCGCGCTTTCCACGTCGAGCGGGCTCGGCGCGTACGCAAAGCGCCCTGCGCCCGCATCGACGACGACTTCGGTTCCTTCAGGCACCGTATGAAGCGCGTCGCCGAGCGCGACGAGCGCCGGAATGCCGGCCTGGCGCGCGATGATGGCGGCGTGCGAGGTCGCGCCGCCGCGCGCCATGACGAGCGCCATCACGCGCTTGCGGTCGAGCGAGGCAAGGTCGGACGGCGTGAATTCGTCGGCGGCGAGCACGGCTTCTTCGGGCAGCGCGCGGGCGGCCGTGTTCGAAAGCCCGAGCGCGCGCAGCACGCGCTTTTCGAGGTCGCGCAGGTCGGCGGCGCGCTCCGCGAGCAGCGGGTCCTCCACCTTGCCGAGCACAGCGATCTGCGCGCGAATCGCCTCGCGCCACGCGTAGCCCGCGCTCTTGCCGAGGCTGATCGCATCGCGCGCGGCGTCTACGAGCGTCGGATCTTCGAGCAGCACGCGGTGCATTGTGAAGATGCCCGCCTCGCCGATCGCGCCGCGCTGCGAAGCCGTGCGCACGCTCTGGTCCAGTTCGGCGTCCACGGCGGCGATCGCCTTGTCGAGCAGGCGGCTTTCCGCAGCCGACGCGCCGCTCGCGAGTTCGGGCGGCGTGAGTTCGGCTTCGTCCCAGCGCACCAGCTTGCCGACCGCGATACCCGGCGCCGCGCACACGCCGGCGAGCACGCCCGGCCCGGCGCTGGGCGCCACAGCGGCAGCGGCTTCCTTCATCGCGGGCGCGGGCGAAATCTGCCGCGCCGGCGTTTCGCCGGCCTCGCCCGGCGCTTCGCGCAGGAGTTCGTTCGCTACGGCGTCCACGGCGCGCTGCGCGTCGCTGCCGATGCCCACGAGTTCGATGGTCGCGCCCTCGCCCGCGCCGAGCGCGAGCAGGCCCACGACGCTTTCGATGGCCGACTTGCGCTCGCCAAAGCGGACCTCGACGCGCGCGTCGATGCCGCGCACCGCTTCGCGCGCCCGCGCGGCGGGCCGCGCATGGAGGCCGCCCGCATGCGCGAGCGTAATGCCGCGGCGCACTTCGTTCGCAACGAGTTCGTGGACGGGAGCGATCTGCGCGCCGTCACGCGCGCGCAGTACGAGGAGCGCGGCCTTGCCTGCTTCGACGTGACCCGCGCCCGCGCGCTCGATCACCTCGAACGCATCCGAATTGGCGATCGCGACGACCGAGACGAGGCTCGGCGCAGTGCACGCCACCACGTCGAGATCGAATTCGATCAGCGTGTCGCCGAGCCGCACCTGCGCGCCCTGCGCGACTTTCGGCGTGAAGCCCTTGCCGTTCAGCTCGACCGTGTCGATGCCGACGTGCACGAGCACCTGCGCACCTTCGGCCGTTTGCAGCGTGACCGCGTGGCCGGTGCGCGCAAGGTGCACGATGACGCCGTCACACGGCGCGACGACACGGCCGACGAGCGGATCGACGCCGATGCCATCTCCGAACAGGCCTTCCGAGAACACCGGATCGGGCACCGACGCGAGCGGCACGACCGGCCCGGTAAGCGGCGAAACCAGCACGATGTGCCCCTCGACGCGAGTATGCGGATCCATCAGGCGAGACTCCTCGATGCGTTCCATTCGCTTTCCAATCTAGTGTGTTTCGGTGACTTTGTTCAGGTAACGCGGCTCGTCGGGGTTGCGCCCGCGCGCGGCCGCAAGTCCCGCCGCCATGACGTAGAACGACAGGATGGCCGCGATGGGATCGAGCGCCGCATCGGCGGCCGTTTCGAGCGGCAGCGCAGCGCCCGCTACGTCGGCGGGCGCCGCGAGCAGCACGCGCGCGCCGCGCTTTTCCATGTCGCGGGCAAACTCGATCAGACCCGCCTGCTCCGGCCCGCGCGGTGCGAACACGAGCAGCGGGTAGTCGCGGTCGATCAGTTCCATCGGGCCGTGGCGCACTTCGGCGCTCGAAAACGCCTCGGCCTGGATGCCCGAGGTTTCCTTGAGCTTGAGCGCCGCTTCCTGCGCAATGGCGAGACCGGGACCGCGGCCGATAACAATCATCTGTTTGACGTCGCGCAATTCATCGACGGCCTTCGACCAGTCGAGCGTGCCTGCGCGATCGAGCGCGTCGGGCAGCGCGCGCACGGCGTCGAGGAACGCGGCGTCGCGCTGCCAGAAGCCGACAAGCTGCGCCGACATCGCGAGCATCGCGATATAGCTCTTGGTGGCGGCCACGCTGAGTTCGGGGCCCGCGAGCAGCGGCAGTTCCGTGCCAGCGGCCTCGGCGAGCGGCGAACCCGCGACGTTGACCATCGCCGCCGTCAGCGCGCCGGCTTCGCGCAGGGCCTTGATCGTCGCAACGAGATCAGGACTCCTACCCGATTGGGAGAAAGCAAGAGCGAACTGGCCGCGCACACGTAAGGGCGCCTGTTGGAGCGTGGCGATCGACATCGGCAGCGTGGCTACCGGCACGCCGATGCGGCTCATGGTAAGCGCGGCGAAATAGCTCGCCGCGTGGTCCGAACTGCCGCGCGCGACGGTGAGCGCGACGTGGCGCGGCTCGGCCGCAAGCGCCTGGGCGAGCGCCTGAACGCGCGAGGTATCCGCGAGTTGCGCGGCGACGACGCTGGCCGAGGCCAGCGCTTCTTTAAGCATATTCGACAATCGATTCTCCTTCGACATAGGTCGCGGTGAGCGCCAGCGCGCGATCGAACACGTTGACATCGGCCCATGCGCCGCGCACGAGGCGGCCACGGTCTTCGATGCCGAGGTAGTCGGCGGCATAGCGCGACAGACGCGCGGAAACATCGGCGATCGGCAGGCCGATCGAAACGAGGTTGCGCAGCGCCTGGTCCATGGTGAGCGTGCTGCCCGCGAGCGTGCCATCGGCGAGACGCACCCCGCCGAGGCATTTCGTCACGTGCTGGCTGCCGAGGCGGTATTCGCCGTCGGGCATGCCGGTGGCCGAGGTGCTGTCGGTCACCACATAAAGACGCGGAATGGCGCGCAGCGCGGCGCGGATCGCGCCGGGATGCACGTGCAGCAGGTCGGGAATGATCTCCGCGTACTCGGCGTGCGCGAGCGCCGCGCCGACCACGCCCGGATTGCGGTGATGCAGCGGCGACATCGCGTTAAAAAGGTGCGTGAAGCCGCAGGCGCCGTGCTTGAGCGCGGCCACGGCGTCGTCGTAGGTCGCGAGCGAGTGGCCGATCTGCACGCGCACGCCGCGCGCCGCCATCTCGCCGATGATCTCGATATGGCCCGCGATCTCTGGCGCCACGGTCACGACGCGAATCGGCGCGATCGAGAGGTACTTGAGCACTTCGTCGAGCACGGCCGAAACGGCGGCGTCGGGCTGCGCGCCGAGCTTGCCCGGATTGATGTATGGGCCTTCCAGGTGCACGCCCAGCACGCGCGCGCCGCCCGCCGTGCGGTTGCGCGTGACGTTGCCGAGGCCCGCGACCACGTTCATCAGCTCGTCGCGCGGCGCGGTCATGGTGGTGGCGAGCAGGCTCGTGGTGCCGTAGCGGGCGTGGGTGCGCGCGATGGTTTCGATCGCGTCGCCGGCTTCCATCACGTCGGCGCCGCCGCCGCCGTGCACGTGCAGGTCGATGAAGCCCGGCAGGATGTAGGGCGCGTCGTTGTTCGCCGGATCGGTGGCCTCGCCCGTGATCGCGGTGACGCGTCCGTTCTCGAACGACAGCGTGCCGTGGATCCAGCCTTCAGGTGTGAGTATGTTTCCGCTCAGCATGAGAGTTTTCCGATGAGGCGCATCCAGGCGCGGTAGGACGTTTCGGTGACGTGCGTGAAAGAGACTGCGGCGGCGTTCATTGGCGCAACTCCGCAACGAAGTCGTAGTAGCCGTCGCGGCAATAGGTGTCGGTCAGCTCGATGGCGCGCTGATCGGCGGAAAAGCCCACGCGCGTGATGACGAGCAGCGCCGCGCGCGGTTCGACGCCCATGAGCGCGGCGATCTCGCCTGTCGCGTTGACCGCGCGAAAGTGCTGCAACGCCCGCACCACGGGCACGCGGCGTTGCTCCAGATACGTGTACAGCGAGCCTTCGATGGCTTCCGGGTCCGGCACGATCGACACAGGCAGCGCCGAATGCTCCACGGCCATCACGGTGCCGTCGGCGCGGCGCAGGCGGCGCAGGCTGGCGACCGAGGCGCCCGGCGAGAGGCCAAGCTGCACGATCTCCTCGCGGTGCGCGGGCCGCACCTCGCGCGCGAGCCACACCGAGTCGGGCGTGAAGCCGCGCTGCTCCATCTTCTTCGTGAAGCCCGTAAGGCGCGAAAGCGGATCTTCCACGCGCGGCGTAATGAAGCTGCCCGCACCGCGCGCGCGCCGGATCAGCCCCTGCTCCACGAGCAGCTCGATCGCCTTGCGCGCGGTGATGCGCGACACGCCGATAGCGTCCGACAGCGTGCGCTCCGAAGGCAGCGCCTCGCCGGCAGACCACACGCCGCAGTGAATGGCGGTGGCCAGGTTGCGCGCGAGCTGCAGATAGAGCGGCGTCACGTTGCGCGCATCGGGCATCAGGGCAGACCAACGGGTTTCCATGGACTAGGCGCCAGCGGTTGGACGATCGTGGGGGGCCGGACGGGCCCGCTGCGTGGCGGTGCACATTGGTCCGGTGCGAAAGCGAGCCCATTATATAACCACAATAATACCAGTCAACAGATGCCGTGCCGCCGGGACGTCACCAGAAATATCGTTAAAAATCAATATATTATACGAACAGATAAGGCGCTGGCTGGTCTTGCTTCGACATCGGGATTTACCCCTGGAAGGGGTTGGACGGGCCTGGTAATGGGACCAGAGTGGTATCGACAGGTTATCTGACATAGCCCACCGTAGTACCGCCGTAGGACCAAAGCGCGACTTCGGTAGGAAGATAGCGCGCGCGCACGCGATTCCCTAGCGTCTCAATTGAGTCAAATCAATCCGGCGCGCTGCGATCCTCCATTTCAAACTATCCCGACAACTGCACGCACAATGAAAAACGCCGTGACTTTCGCCACGGCGTTCGGGTCCTGCTGGGCTCCCGCGTCGTGCAATGCGGGTAGCCGGTTCTCGAATGTCCCTTAGAACGACGGAACCATCGAGCCCTTGAACTCGTTCTTGATGAACTGGCGCACGTCTTCCGACTGGTAGGCGGCGACCAGCTTCTTCACCCACGGCTTGTCCTTGTCCTGGGCGCGAACGGCGATCAGGTTCGCGTACGGGCTGTGGACGTCTTCGATGGCGATAGCGTCTTTGGTCGGCTGCAGTCCCGCTGCGAGCGCGTAGTTCGTGTTGATCACGGCGGCGTCGACGTCGCCGAGCGCACGCGGCAGTTGCGCGGCGTCCAGTTCGACGAACTTGAGCTTCTTCGGATTTTCGGCGACGTCGAGCGGCGTCGCGTTGTTGCCGTTGACGCCCGCGCCGGCGCGCAGCTTGATCAAGCCCTTGTTCTGCAGCAGCAGAAAGGCGCGGTTTTCGTTCGACGGGTCATTCGGCACGGCGACCTTCGCGCCTTGCGGTAGATCGTTAAGCGACTTGAGCTTCTTCGAATACGCGCCGATGGGCGAGATATACGTGAGCCCGGCGTTCACGAGCTTGTAGCCGCGCTGCTTGATCTGGCTGTCGAGATACGGCCCGGTCTGGAAGCTGTTGGCGTCGAGGTCGCCGGAGTCGAGCGCGGCGTTCGGCTGCACATAGTCGTTGAATTCGATGACCTTGACATTCAGGCCTTCGCGTTTGGCAACCTTCTGGACGACGGCCCAGACCTGCGCGTCCGGACCCGAAACGGTGCCGACGCGGATGACCTGGTCGTCGGCGCGGGCGCCGAAGCTGACTGCGAGAGTGGTGGCGGCGAGGCCGGCGAGGAGTGCTTTAATCAGATTTCTGCGCTGCATGGAGGTGATGTTCCTGCGTGGTTTTGTTGTTGCTCCGGTCCCGCGGCGTTATGCGCCGTCTGCCGGACGATATAAATCGTCTCATATGGCGCCGGTTGCCGGAAATAATGAATTCGCATACTGGTATGCCCGCGCGGGGCGGCGAGCGCCCGGCGAGGGCGCAAGGCGTCCCTTAGTCGAGATTCGAGCCGAGGAGGATCTTCAGATCGTGCAGCCAGGGCGTGACGCCCTGCCCGTCGCGCGCGAACAGGCGCAGCTTGCCGGTCGTATCGAACACATAGCTCGCGGCGGTGTGGTCCATCGTGTAGCTGCCCGGCGTAGTGCCCGGCACCTTCGCGTAGTACACGCGGAAGTCCTTCGCTACCTGCTTGAGCTGGTCCTCGCTGGCCGGGCGCAGCCCAATGAAGGTCGGATTGAACGCAGCCGTGTACTGACCCAGGATTTGCGGGGTATCGCGCTCGGGATCGACGGTGACGAACAGCACCTGCACGCGCTTCGCCGCCTCGGGCCCCAGTTGCTGGAGCGCCTGCGAAAGCTCGGCCATGGTGGTCGGGCAAACGTCCGGGCAGTGCGTGTAGCCGAAGAACAGCACCACCACCTTGCCCTTGAAGTCGGCGAGCGTGCGCGTCTTGCCGTTCGTGTCGGGCAGCGCGAAGTCCTTGCCGAACTGCGTATTGCCGGTGATGTCGAGGTTCGTGAACGAGGGCGGCTGCTGGCCGCAGCCCGTGAGAACCAGCGTGCCGCCGAGCGCGAGCGCAGCGGCGAGCGCGACGACCGTGGCGCGCACGAAGCGCGCAAGCGTGCGGTGAGCCATGGCGTTACGCCGCGATGAGCGCATGCACGTAATGGTCGACGAGCAACGCCATGAACAGCAGCGAGAGATAGAGGATCGAATAGCGGAAGGTCTTGCGCGCCAGTGCGTCGGAATACTCGACGTAGATCTTCCAGGCGTACGCGAGGAACACCGCGCCGAGCAGCACGGCCGAAGCCAGATACAGCACGCCGCTCATGCCCGAGATGTACGGCATCAGCGTGACCGCAAAGAGGATCACGGTGTAGAGCAGGATATGCAGACGCGTGTACTTCTCGCCGTGCGTGTTGGGCAGCATCGGCAGACCGGCGTTTTCGTAGTCCTTGCGGCGGTAGAGCGCGAGTGCCCAGAAGTGCGGCGGCGTCCACACGAAGATGATCAGCACGAGAATCCAGGCGTCGCCGGGCACGTGGCCCGTCACGGCGGCCCAGCCGAGCGCCGGCGGCATGGCGCCCGAGGCGCCGCCGATCACGATGTTCTGCGGCGTGGCGGGCTTGAGCACAAGCGTGTAGATGATCGCGTAGCCAATGAAGGTCGCGACCGTGAGCCACATGGTGAGCGGATTGGCGAACGTGTACAGCACCCACATCCCGATGCCGCCGATCACCGCTGAGAAGATCAGGATCTGCCGGCTCGTGATCTCCCCGCGCGCCGAAGGACGCCACGACGTCCGGCGCATGCGCGCATCGACCTTTTGCTCGACCAGACAGTTGATCGCGAAGGCCGCGCCGGCCGTGAGCCAGATGCCGACGGTGCCGCCGATCAACTGCTTCCAGGGCACCATGCCCGGCACGGCGAGGAACATGCCGATGACGGCGCAAAACACGGCCAGTTGCGTGACGCGCGGCTTGGTGAGCGCGAGATATTGCGAAATCCGGCTAGCGGGCCTGCCGGAATTCTCGGATAGGGTTGTACTTTCCATAGGGCGGGATCACACCGCAGCGGTGTCGCGCGCAGGGAGAACGGCGCGGCCGGGGCGGCTACAAGCAATTCGAAAGTTTAGCACGACGATCAAAAGCAGCAGGATCGCCGCGCCACCGTTGTGCGCCACCGCCACGGGCAGCGGCCATTGCAGCACGATGTTGGAAAGCCCTGTCAGAAACTGGATAAAGATCACGATGATGATCCAGTTTGCCGGGCGTCGCAGCGAGGCATAGCGTCGCAACTTGAGGGCGAACCATACCAGATAAGCGATCACGACGAACGCGAACGTGCGGTGCGTCCAGTGGATCGCGACGAGTGCGTCCTGCGTGATCACGTCGCCGTTGCCGTCCATGCCTAGCGCGCGCCAGAGATGGAAACCGTGATGGAAATCCATCGGCGGAATCCACGCGCCGTTGCAGGTCGGGAAGTCCGTGCAGGCGAGCACCGCGTAGTTCGTGCTCACCCAGCCGCCCAGCGCGATCTGCGCGACGAGCAGCACGAGCGCCGCGAGCGCGGCCGCGCGCCAGCGCGCGGCGTCGGGTTCGTATGCGGGCAGCGGCGTCATGCGCGCGGCGAGCCACGCGAGTGCCCCGAGCAGCGTGAGGCCGAGCAACAGATGCGTCGTGACGATGATGGGCTGCAGCTTCATCGTCACCGTCCAGGCGCCGAACACGCCCTGCACGAGGATCAGCCCGAGCAGCGCCGTGGGCCACCACGGCGAAACATGCAGCGGCAGGCGCTTGATGCGCGCGCGCCAGGCAATCGCCATCTGCGCAATGATCAGGACACCGATCGCCATGGCGAAATAGCGATGGATCATCTCGATCCACGCCTTCGTCATGCTCACGGGGCCGCTCGGCAGGGCGAGGTGCGCGGCGGCAATCTGCGCATGCGCGATGAACGGCGACGACGTGCCATAGCAGCCCGGCCAGTCGGGACAGCCGAGGCCCGAATCGGTCAGGCGCGTAAAGCCGCCGAACATCACGAGGTCGAGCGTCATGAACGTCGTGAGCCACACGAGCTTGCGAAACTTGTCGTCGTCGGCCTTCACCCACACCCACGAGAGCGGCAGCAACGCGATGCACAGGCCGATCAGGCCCAGCTCCAGGATAAACATCTCTCTTACTCTTCTCTGTCAGACTCGCGCTGCGCACCTTAACCGATGCGGGACCACTTGAGCAGTTTAGTGACGTCTTGTTTGATTTTCGACGGATCGGGATTCGCGGGGAATCGCATCATCAGGTTGCCGTTCGGATCGACCAGATAGATGTGATCGGTGTCCTGCGTCGTTTCCGTGGCGGGCAGCCACGCCGCGACGGCGACCGGATCGGCGCGCAGCATGCGCGTGTCCGCGTAGGCGCCCTGCACGTTCGCCGGGACGCTCGCGTCGTCGGTGCGCAGCCAGACCGTGACGACGCGCTCGCGCTCCGGCCCCTGCGTCGCGCGCACCTGGCGCATGAAGTAGAGCTTGGTGGCGCACGCCTCGTTGCAGGCGCCGCCGTTCACGGAGATCATCAGCCAGCGGCCCTTGAGCGAAGCAAGCGGCACTTCACGGCCGTCCTCGCCCGTCACCATGAGCGCGCCGGGAATGGGCCGCTGCGGCTCGATGAGGGTGCCATAGCTCGTCGTGCCGCCCTTCGGCTTGATCACGTAGTACGTGAAGTACGAAATCGCGATAGGCGCGCCGCAGATCAGCATGATGAGGAGCAGCGTCCAGCGGCCGCGCCGCTTTGCGGCCTGCTTTGCGGGCGTGGCGGCCGGCTGTGCGACCGGGGCGGAACGGGGGGATTGCGTCGACACTCGTGGAACCTCGCTTCTGTCGCTTTCAGTTGTCCATGCCCGCGTTTTGCCTTCCGGGCTCTTCGGCGTGCCGCGCGGGATCGCCTTCGGTGCGCTCTTTTGCCGCAGAGCTTTTCGCCGTGCTTTTCGCTGCTTTCCTGGCCGCGAAGAGACCGAAACCGAGCGCCGCCAGCGCCATGCCCCACCACTGGAGCATGTAGCCGTAGTTGCGCTCGACGTCGGTATCCGGCACCGGCCAGTCGCGCACGAGCCCGTCCTTGAAGGCCGGCACGAAGCCGGTCTGCTGGATCACGAACGGTTGCAGCGGCAACCCGGTTTCCGCTGCGTAGGAAGCGACGCCGAGATTCTGCCGTATCTTCTGATGCGCTGCAGAGCCGCCCGCACCGAGTTCGAACGCGCGCGAGGCATCCGCGCGCGCAATGCCTTCCACGACCACGGGCCCAGACGGCGTGACATAGGGCGCGATCGCGGCGCGGTCAGCGATGTTGCGCGGCAGCCAGCCGCGATTCACCAGCACGTAGCCGCCGCCTTCGAGTTTAAGCGGCATCACGACATAAAAGCCCGGCTGGTCGTTATACGGACGATTGTCGAGATACACCACGCGCTCGGGCAGGAATGTGCCTGTCGCCCGCACGCGGTGAAACTCGATGTCCTTCAGCGCGAGCGGCGTTGCGCCCACAGTCTGCGGCGCAGACGATTCGTACTGCGTGATTTGCGCCTGCAGCGCCTCCTTCTGATGCGCGCGGTCGCGCTGCCAGAAGCCGAGCCGGATCGTCACGGCCATCACGATCAGGATGAGCAATACGGGGACGAGCCTGAATTTCATTGGGCACGTCCGATGCGAAACATGCAGGGGATCGAACCCCGCGCCGCGTGGCACGGTGCGATAATGAGACAGACGTTTTCAGGCATGCCAAATTCCGTGAACTTCATGCACATACTCGTCCCCGTTGCGTTCGCGCTGATCATCGCCAGCATGATCTCCGCGCTCTATTTCATGATGCACGACCGGGGCCGCACCAAGCGCATGGTCTGGTCGCTCGCCACGCGCGTGGGCCTTTCCATCTCGCTCTTTCTGTTCATCCTGTTCGCGCACTGGATGGGCTGGATTCAGTCCACCGGCATTCCTTACGGTCGCTAGGCTTTCCTCTTTCCTGACTGAACACCGCCGCGCAAACCGCATTCCGGAAAACACAAGGCGCCGCGCCGACGAGGTCGGGCGGCGCCTTGTTTCATTCTCATCCCCTCTCTCTGCAAGCGCCGCGGCCTGCGCGGCGCACCACCCGTTACAGCCAGTACACGACGACGTAAAGCCCGAGCCAGACGACGTCCACGAAGTGCCAGTACCACGCCGCGCCTTCGAATGCGAAGTGATGCTCCGCGGTGAAGTGCCCGCGAATGAGCCGGATCATCACGACGGTCAGCATCGTGCCGCCCAGGAACACGTGGAAACCGTGGAAGCCCGTGAGCAGGAAGAACGTCGAACCGTAAATGCCCGAAGCGAGCGTGAGGTTCAGTTCGTTGTACGCATGGATGTATTCGAACGCCTGCAGGAAAAGGAAGCACACGCCCAGCACGATCGTCGCGGCAAGCCACGCGATGGCCTTCGAGCGATGGTTGTCGCGCAGCGCGTGGTGCGAAACCGTGAGCGTCGCACCCGAGGAAAGCAGCAGCGCCGTGTTGATGGTCGGCACGGGCCACGGCGTCATCGAGCGGAAGTGCGAGACGAGCGCCGCGGGACCGTTGTTCGGCCACACCGCGGAAAAGTCCGGCCAGATCAGCTTGTAGTCGAGGCTGCCGAGCTGATGCAGGGCGATCGCGCGCGCGTAGAACAGCGCACCGAAAAACGCGCCGAAGAACATCACTTCCGAGAAGATGAACCAGCTCATGCTCCAGCGGTACGACACGTCGACGCGTTTGCCGTACATGCCGCCCTCGGACTCGGCGATGGCGTCGCCGAACCAGTGCCACAGCGTGAAGAGCAGCCACAGCAGGCCGACGAGCACGCCGATCGGCGCCCACGACTCGCCGTTGATCCACGAAGCGAGCGAAGAAAGCATGACCAGCAGCCCAATGGATGCGCTGATCGGATGCCGCGACGGGTGCGGTACGAAGTAGTACGGGCTATCGTTTTGGCCGCTCATGCCTGTTTCTCCAGTTTCCAGTTGCTCCGGACATCGCCGGCTGCTTGTACCCGAGTGTGTCCTCGTTCTTCACTGCTTCGCGCGCAGCATGGCGCGCATTCGTTCATCCGACCACCGCGTGCACGATCAACAGCAGCACGACGATGAACAGCACCGCACCGATGATGCCCGCGATGATCAACTGCACGGGGTGCAGGTTCGCGGCGTCGTCTTCGAGATCGGCGCGTTTGCGCACGCCGAGAAACGACCACGCCACCGCCTTCATCACCTGAAGGACGCCGCCCTTCTTCTTCGCCGGCCTCCCAACGCCGCTGCCGCGTTCGTCGCTCATGCGCCATTCGCCTCCTGGCTTCGTTGACCTCGGCGCCGCCGTGTCACGCGCCCGCCGACTGTTTCGGCGGCGGCGGCACGGCCGGCTTGCTCAGCTCGAAGAACGTGTACGACAGGGTGATCGTCTTCACGTCCTTCGGCAGCTTCGGGTCGATCACGAACACCACCGGCATGCGCTTCGTCTCGTTCGCCTTCAGGACCTGCTGCGTGAAGCAGAAGCACTCGATCTTGCGGAAGTACTCCGTGGCCTGCTTCGGCGCGTAGCTCGGAATGGCCTGCGCGTCGATCGTGCGTCCTTCGTTGTTCGAAATGTCGTACATCACCGTCATGACTTCGCCCGGGTGCACGTCGAGACTCGTTTGCTCCGGCCTGAAGCCGAGCAGCCCGCGCGCGTTCGCGTCGAACTCGACCGAGATCGTGCGCGTCATGTCCACCTGCGTGTTGCGCGCCTCGCGCTGTGTGGCGTCGCGCTGCACGAGGTTGTTGATGCCCGTAACCTGGCAGATCGCGCGATACATCGGCACCAGCGCGAAACCGAAACCGAACATCAGCAGCGCCACGACGACGAGCTTGATGAGCATCGACCGGTTGAATGCGCGATCATTTCCCGCTTGCGTGGACATCGGACTTCCTCGAACGGTCTTCCGGCAAAACGCTCGTGCGTCAGGGGCCGGGGAAATACACCTGCTTGACGACGGCGGCCACGAAGAAGCCGGCCACGACGGCCAGCAAAATCAGGCCGAGCCGCAGATTGCCCGCGCGGATCTGCTCGGGCGTGCGTCTTTTTTGTGGATCGCGCGTCATACGTGCAGCGCGGCTGGCCGCGGCTTCTCCTTGCATCGTCAATGGCCTCTCATGCCTCTCGTGCGTGGCTTACTCGACCGTCGGCGGATTCTCGAACGTGTGGAACGGCGCCGGGCTCGGCACGGTCCATTCGAGGCCCGTTGCGCCGTCCCACGGCTTGTCGGCCGCCTTTTCCAGTTCGCCGCCGCCGCGGTACGCGGGCAGCGCCACCGCGAACAGGAAGTACACCTGAGAAAGTCCGAAGCCGAACGCGCCGATCGAAATCACCTGGTTCCAGTCGGTGAACTGGGCCGGATAGTCGGCATAGCGCCGCGGCATCCCGGCGAGGCCGACGAAGTGCATCGGCAGGAACGCGAGGTTGAAGAAGATGAGCGAGCACCAGAAGTGGATCTTGCCGCGCGTCTCGTTGTACATCCAGCCGGTCCATTTTGGAGACCAGTAATACCACCCTGAGAACAACGCGAATAAGGATCCCGCCACGAGCACGTAATGGAAGTGCGCGACCACGAAGTAAGTGCCGTGATACTGGATGTCGAGCGGCGCCATGGCGAGCATGAGGCCCGAAAGACCGCCGAACGTGAACACGATCAGGAAGCCCACGGCCCACAGCATCGGCGTTTCGAAGGTGAGCGAGCCGCGCCACATCGTGGCGACCCAGTTGAACACCTTCACGCCCGTGGGCACGGCGATCAGCATGGTCGCGTACATGAAGAAGAGCTGGCCCGTGACCGGCATGCCGGTCGCGAACATGTGGTGCGCCCAGACCATGAACGAGAGAATCGCGATGGACGCCGTGGCGTACACCATCGAGCTATAGCCGAACAGCGGCTTGCGCGAGAACGCCGGAATCACCTGCGAGACGATCCCGAACGCCGGCAAGATCATGATGTAGACCTCGGGGTGCCCGAAGAACCAGAAGATGTGCTGGTACATGACCGGGTCGCCGCCGCCGGCCGCATTGAAGAAGCTCGTGCCGAAGTGGCGGTCGAACAGCAGCATCGTGATCGCGCCTGCGAGCACCGGCATCACGGCGATCAGCAGGTAGGCGGTGATGAGCCACGTCCACACGAACATCGGCATCTTCATGAGCGTCATGCCCGGCGCGCGCAGGTTCAGGATGGTCACGACGATGTTGATGCCGCCCATGATCGACGAGGCGCCCATGATGTGCACCGCGAAGATCGCGAAGTCCATGCCCGGGCCCATCTGCGTGGAGAGCGGCGCGTAGAGCGTCCAGCCCGCGGCGGTCGCGCCGCCCGGCGCGAAGAACGAGCCGACCAGCAGGCACGCGGCGGCGGGCAGCAGCCAGAAGCTGAAGTTGTTCATGCGCGCGAACGCCATGTCCGAGGCGCCGATCTGCAGCGGGATCATCCAGTTCGCGAAGCCCACGAACGCCGGCATGATCGCGCCGAACACCATGATGAGGCCGTGCATCGTGGTGAGCTGGTTGAAGAACTCGGGGCGCATGATCTGCATGCCCGGCTCGAACAGCTCCGCACGAATGGCAAGCGCCATGACGCCGCCCGAGAGAAACATCACGAACGAGAACAGCAGATACAGCGTTCCGATGTCCTTATGGTTCGTCGCGAGCAGCCAGCGCCGCCAGCCGTGGGGCGTGGCGTGCGCGTGGTCGCCATGCACGTGATCGTGCCCCCCAGCTACATCGTGTCCGATGCTAGACATGACTTATCTCCTGTCGATCGCTCGCGGCGCTTGTGCGCCTACTGCGATCCCTTGCAAAAAATTGCGAAAGCGAATGGCTTTGCGTCTCTTGCTGCAGCGTTTGCCTGCTTTGTTATGTGCTCGCGCAGCGCCTGTCCTGCGTCTGTTGCTGCTTGTCCCGTGCTGCTCGTTCTTCTTGCGCTGGCCGGCGCTCAGGCCGCCGCGCTGATCTCCACCCGGCGCGCTTCCTTCGCGTTCGCGCCGCCCGTGATCGTTTCCGGCTTCTTCAGAATGATGTGGTCTTCGGCAATGCCCGCCGCCTTCATTGCGTCGCGCACGGCTTGTGCGCGGCGCTTCGCGAGATCGGCGTTCGCGCTCGCATTGCCGCTCGAATCGGTGTAGCCCGAGAGCGTGAACTTCGCGTCCGGGTGCGCCTTCGCGTAATCAGCGGCAGCCTGGATGGCGTCCTTCGCGTCGGCAGGCAGCGCGCTCTTGCCCACTTCGAAGTAGACGCTCGCCGGCAATGCAGCGGCGCCCGACGCAGCGGCGCCCGACACGGCCGCGCCCTGCGCCGCTGCGCCCGACGCCTGATCCGCGCCGCTTGCGGCCGCCGCGCCACTGGCGGCAGCGCTCGCTTCGGCAGCGCCGCTGGCCTCTTGCGCACCGCTCGCCGCGGCTGCGCCGCTCGCCGCTTCGGCTCCGCCCGCCGCGGCGGTATGATCACCGCCTTCAGGCATCTTGCCGTTACGCGCGTCGGCCACCTGACGCGGCTGCAGAATATCGCCGGTGTGGTTGCCCCACGAGTTGCGCTCGAACGTGATGACGGAGGCGATCTCGACGTCGTTGAGCGTGGGCGCCCACGAAGGCATGGCGTTCTTGCCGTGCAGGACGATGCTCACGTGTTCGGCGATCGGACCGTTGGCGATCTTGCTGCCGTCGAGCGCCGGGAACGCGCCCGCGCCCTTGCCGGTGGGCTGGTGGCACACCGCGCAGTTCGACGTATAGACCTTCTCGCCGCGCTCCTTGAGTTCGGCCAGCGTGTAGGTCTTGTTCGGGTCGTCGTTGGCGGCGGCCATCTTCGCCTTTTGCGTGGCGACCCACTTCGCGTAGTCGTCGTCGGAAAGCACCTCGACCACGACCGGCATGAACGCGTGCTCCTTGCCACACAGCTCGGTACAGAAACCGCGATAGGTGCCGACCTTGTCGGCCTTGAACCACGTGTCGCGCACGAAGCCCGGAATCGCGTCCTGCTTCACGCCGAACGCGGGCACGTACCACGAGTGCACGACGTCGTTGGCCGTGGTGATGATGCGGATCTTCTTGTTGACCGGCACGACGAGCGGATTGTCGACTTCCTGCAGGTAGGTGTCGGTGATCGGCTGGCGGTTGTTCACCTCGGAGCGCGGCGTGCTGAGCGTGGAGAGAAAGTTGATGCCCTCGCCCGGACCCTTCACGTAGTCGTAGCCCCATTTCCACTGGTAGCCCGTGACCTTCACGGTGAGGTCGGCGTTGGACGTGTCCTTCATCGCGACAACGGCCTTGGTCGCGGGGAGCGCCATCAGCACGACGATGATGAACGGCACCACCGTCCAGATGATTTCGACCGTGGTGCTTTCATGGAAGTGAGCGGCCTTGTGGCCCTTCGATCGACGGTGCGCGTAGATCGAATAGAACATGACGCCGAACACGCCGACGAAAATCACGGCGCATAACAGCAGCATCATCATATGGAGGCTGTAAAGCTCTTCGGCGATGCGCGTGACGGGCGGCTGAAAATTGATCTCGTTCACCGCAGGGCCGCCCGGGCTGTCTCCAACTGCGAGTGCCGCGCCGGCGACGAGGAATCCGCTGCACGCCAGCACGCCCTGGAGGGCTCGCTTGATTGTTTTCATAGCTTCCTTACCCATAATTTCCATTCAAACCCTCGACCCCGCAGGAAGGTTTTGCAACCAGGGCGCCCCCTGGGACGCTCGTACCGCCGCCAACCGGCAAACTCACGCGCCGCGCATCAAACGGCGCGCGCAAGCCAGGTACGCAGTTCCCGCGCGAACTGCGCACGCCGATATTGCGGCAGATGCAACCCGACAGCGACCGCCTGACCGCGGGACACGAGACGCACCGGGTCGCGTGGGGTCGCGCCCGGTTCGACCCGGACCCAGCGGGGATTGAATTCGAACTGCGTGAGCGCGTCGGCGCTCATCTGTTCGATCACCAGCCGGTTCGGATAAAGCCTGATACGTTCGTAATCGACAGCATGGCGCGCATGAATGACAAAAGCGCCGCCTACTACCAACAGATCGATACCGGTAAACGGCAAAACCAGCCAGGCGCCGTGGATCAACAACAGAACGGCGATCGCGATGGAAACCAGCGCCAGCGAAACATAGAAGAACACGAATTGCCTGGGCGAAACCGAACAGTTGCGCTTCATGGTCCAGTCTTTCAGGACCGGTTCCGGACTCGCCAGCAGATCGGACGCCTGCATCGCTCGCTTCCCCCACTTGCAACCTTGTCAGACTATCGCCGCGTCGCGCGTCGCACAACTGCGGGAACATCTGGACTTGCCACAATGGATTTTGGGGACCCTTCCGTGCAGCAAACTGACGCATTATAGGCGCGATCCCCAGCCCTAACAAGCAACGCTCAATCGCCCGCAAACCCATACTGGACGGGCATTATGGCGATTTTTCAGGCATTTTGCCGGGGCTTTTCAGGCGCTAATTTCAGGCATAACGAAAGCCCCCTTACCGCATTACCGATTCCTTGCCGGACCCCGCCCGATGTCTTCGATGCGCACGATGCCATGACCTTCCGCGGTCGTGCGCGGTACGGCCTTCCACGCGTGGCCGTAGATGATCTCGAAGGTCAACGGGATCGTTCCCGCCTGCGGCCCGTCCGTGCGGCGGCGCGCCTCGAGCGCGGCCAGCAGCGCACGATGCAGACGCCGCGCGCCGTGCGTGCCGCCGTTTTCATCCTCGCCGTTGCGCGCGAATGGATACGCACCCCAGCGGCGCACGTCTGCGAGCAGCTTCTCCGGCGTCTTGTAAGTGATGGTGAGCGTTTCCTGGTCCATCACCGGAATCTCGAAGCCGTTCTCGACGAGCATGTCGCCAAGATCGTGCATATCGACGAAATCGATGACGTGAGCGCGCGTCGGCACACCGTGCGCGGCCTCGACTTCGGCGAATGCGCCGCGCAGCTCCTTGAGCGTGTCGGGCCCGAGCGTGCTGAACATCAGCAGCCCGTTGACCTTGAGCACGCGCTGCCATTCGCCGAACACGAGGTCGGGACGCGGATGCCAATGGAGCGCGAGATTCGACCAGACCAGTTCGAACGCGTCGCGCGCGAACGGCAACTCCGCAAAGTCGGCCTGCGCCACGCGCGGACCGCGCGAGCCGAGCGCACGGCCAACCGATGCGGGCAGAAAGCGCCGCCAGCTCGTGTCGGGGGCGTCGTGCTCGCGGGCGCGGCGCAGCATGGCAAAGGAGAGATCGGTGCCGAACACGGGCGCTTCGGGAAAGCGCTCGCGCAAGCCGGGCAGGTCGTCGCCCTGGCCGCACGCGATGTCGAGCACGGCCGTGGGATTCACCTTGATGTACTCGAGGCGCTCGCGCATGCGTTGCGCGATTTCGCGCGGCAGGAAGGCAACGTCGTCGAAAGTCGCCGCACGGCGATCGAAAATGCGCCGAAGGTGCCGGGTGTCATAGTCCGGACGGCCAGTTCTTGCGGGAGACGGGGACATGTCGGTCGTATTGGCGAAGTCTGCGAAGTATACTCGCTCACTCCTTTCCTTTCAGTCACGCGAGCCCGCTGCCCGGGCCGTCCTTCGATGCCGCCGCGCCCTTTATCACGCGAGCCACGCAATCCAGCGCGTGTCACGCTTCTCACTTCGGATCACGCTGCGCACCGCATGCATCTCGCGGGCGTCGCGGGCGGTATGGGCGTTATGGGCTTGTACCGAAAAGCGCGGGCGCTCCCGGCACGGCTTGCCCACTTGGTGCTGCCCAACCTGTGCTCATTATGCGGCAATTTGTCGCCATTCACGCTCTGCGCGTGCTGCGACGCCGCGTACTGGAACGAGCCGCGCCTGCGCTGCACGGTCTGCGCCATGCCGCTTGCGCACAGGCGCGGTACGGCGGCGCACGCGGGCTACCGTTGCGAGGCTTGCATCGACGCGCCGCCCGCATTCGACGCCACGCTAGCGCTCGCGGATTATCGCGCGCCGCTCGACCTGCTCGCGCGCGGCCTGAAGTTTCGCACGCGTCTCGCGCTCGGCGAGGAATTCGCGCGACGCCTCGCGCAAGCCGCACAAGACATGACCGCAGACCACGGCATGCCGGAGATCGTCGTGCCGGTGCCGCTCTCGCGAGAACGCCTCATCGAGCGCGGCTACAACCAGGCCTGGCAGATCGCGCGGCCGCTCGCGCGCCGTCTGGGCGCGCATGCGGACGCCACGCTCGTGCGACGCATTCTGCATACGGCGCCGCAATCGAAGCTCGATCGCGAGACGCGCCGCCGCAACGTCGGCCGGGCGTTCGCGCTCACGCGGCCGCTGAACGGCCAGCACGTGGGCGTGGTGGACGACGTGATGACTTCGGGCGCCACGCTCGACGCGCTCGCGCGCACGCTCAAGGCGGCCGGCGCGCGGCGCGTAACGAATTTCGTCGCGCTGCGCACGCCGAAAGACTGATCGGCTTCACACTATTCAAGACATCGAGAGAGTTTCATCGTCATGTTCAACGTCGTTCTCGTCGAACCCGAAATTCCGCCGAACACCGGCAACGTGATCCGGCTGTGCGCGAACACCGGCGCGCGCCTGCATCTGATCGAGCCGCTCGGCTTTCCGCTCGACGACGCGAAGATGCGCCGCGCGGGCCTCGATTACCACGAGTACGCGCAGATGCACGTGCATGGCGATTGGGACGCCTTCATCGCGAAAGAAGCACCCGATCCGTCGCGCATGTTCGCGTTCACGACGCGCGGCTCGGGCCGCTTTCACTCGCACGCGTTCCAGCCCGGCGACTGGTTCGTGTTCGGCGCGGAAACGCGTGGCCTGCCCGATGCGGTGCTCGACCGCTTCGAGACGCCGCAGCGCGTGCGCCTGCCGATGCGGCCCGGCAACCGCAGCCTGAATCTGTCGAATACGGTCGCGATCGTGGTGTTCGAAGCGTGGCGTCAGGCGGGGTTCGAGGGCGGCGAGTGAGGCGCTACGCGTTGGCTCGCGCCGCAAGTTCACGCTCGTAGCGCGTGAGCATCGCGTTATCGAAGCACGCGAAGATCACGTGCTCGAGCGCCGGGTATTGCGGCAGCTCGCCGATCACGGTCGCGACCGCGATCTTCACCGCTTCGTCAGCGGGAAACCGATAGACGCCGCAACTGATTGCCGGAAACGCGATGCTGGTTACGCCCGCCTCGCGCGCGCACTCGAGCGAGCGCCGGTAGCACGAAGCCAGCAGATACGCCTCGTCACGGCCGCCGCCATGCCAGACGGGGCCCACGGTATGGATCACGTGTTTCGCGGGAAGGCGATAGCCGCCGGTGATTTTGGCGTCGCCGGTCGGGCAGCCGTTCAGCGTCTCGCATTCGCGCAGCAGGTCCGGCCCGGCGGCGCGGTGAATCGCGCCGTCCACGCCGCCGCCGCCGAGCAGCGATTCGTTCGCGGCGTTGACGATGGCATCGACCTTCAAGGTGGTGATGTCGACGGCCTGCGCTTCGATGCGGCAATTTCCGATGGTCAGCATACGGTCCTCCTCCTTTGCGATCCGGAGTTGGCGCTTTGGCGCTGACTCCGGTCCCACGCAGCGCGCGCGGGCTTCGCGCCAGGCGCGGCAGGACCGAAGCGTCCTACTCCGCCTTCGCGTCGCGCCGCAGCAGCGCGCTCACGGCGTCGCGCGGCGTGACGCCGTCGAACAGCACGGCGCATACCGCCTGGGTGATCGGCATTTCAATGCCATGCGCGCGCGCGAGCGCCAGCACGGCTTGCGCGCAGCGCACGCCTTCGGCCACGTGGCCGAGCGCGCCGAGGATGTCGTCGAGCGTGCGGCCGCTCGCGAGCTGCTTGCCCACGGTGCGGTTGCGCGAGAGGTCGCCCGTGGCGGTGAGAATAAGGTCGCCGAGGCCCGTGAGCCCGGTGAAGGTTTCTGCGCGGCCGCCGAGCGTGACGCCAAGGCGCGTCATCTCCGCGAGGCCGCGCGTGATGAGCGCGGCGCGTGCGTTCAGGCCGAGACCCAGGCCGTCGGCGATGCCGGTCGCGATGGCGAGCACGTTCTTGACCGCGCCGCCCACCTCGACGCCGACCACGTCGTCGCCGGTATAGATGCGCATGGCGCGGTGATGGAACGCGGCGAGCGTGCGCTCGCGGCAGCCGGCGGAGGCGCTCGCCACCGTCAACGCGACGGGCAGACCCTCGCCCACCTCGCGCGCGAAGCTCGGCCCCGAAAGCACGCCGTTGCTCGCGTGGCCCGGCAGAACGGCGGCCACGACCTGATGCGGCATCAACTGCGATTCGGCCTCGAAGCCCTTGCAGAGCCAGACGAAGTGCGCGGGCACGCGGCCCATGTCGCGCAGCGTGCAAAGCATGCCGCGCAGGCCCGCAACGGGCGCGGCGAGCACGACGAGATCCGCCTCGCCCGAAGCATGGTCGAGCGCGGCGGCGAGATCGATTTCGTATTGGAGACTCTTGGGCAGCGCGACGCCCGCGAGGTAGCGGGCGTTTTCATGCGTCTTGCGCAAAGTGTCGACGAGCGCGCCATCGCGCGCCCACAACACGGTTCGATGCGCCTGGGCGAGGTGCCCTGCCAGCGCGGTGCCCCACGCTCCGGCGCCGAGAACGGCGATGTTCATTCCGATACTCCGCACCGGTAGTTCGTGGAAACGAGCAACGTACGCGTTAGTGCGTCGCGCTGCTCGCGCCTTCTTGCTGGGCGAGTTGCTGCAGGCGTTGCTCGTAGAGCGCCTGGAAGTTGATCTCGGCCAGATGGATCGGCGGGAAGCCCGCGCGCGTGATCGCGTCGGCGATGTTCGAGCGCAGGTACGGGAACAGGATGGTCGGGCACGCGATGCCGACGAGCGGATCGACCTGTTCGGCCGGGATGTTGCGGATGTCGAAAATGCCGGCCTGCTTGGCTTCGATCAGGAACGCAACCTTGTCCTTGACCTTGGCGGTAACGGTGCCGGTGACGATGATCTCGAACACCGAATCGGCGAGACGTTCGGCCTTGACGTCGACTTCCACTTCGACCGAAGGCATGTCCTGCTCAAGGAAGATGGACGGCGAATTCGGCTGCTCGAGCGACATGTCCTTGAGGTAGATGCGCTGGATATTGAAGAACGGCTGGTTGTTCTCGTCAGACATGATGTATAGCTTCCCTGATTGAATGGATCACGGCGGCATTATCGTGGCATCTCGAAGTCCCGAAAATGCGCCGCACTACGGCAATGAACGGCAACAGGCCCGCGCAAGCCCCACTGGCTCGCGCGGGCCGAAACCCTGCGTCGCTACGCCACGCTGCGAACCAGGCCTTGCATCAGCCTCGGTCCGGCGCCTGGACCCAGCCCCTGAACCTCAGGCGGCTTCGAGCAGCGGCATCAAACCGCCCGCACGGTCGAGCGCGGAGAGGTCATCGTAACCGCCCACATGCGTCTCGCCGATGAAAACCTGCGGCACGGTACGCCGGCCGGTGCGCGTCATCATCTCTTCGCGCCGCGCCGGGTCCCGGTCGATCAGCACTTTCTCGATGTGTTCGACGCCGCGCGACTTTAAAAGACGCTCGGCCATCTGGCAATACGGGCACACCTGGGTGCTGTACATGACCACTTTGCTCACTTCGAACCTCCTTGTTTGACGACCGGCATTCCGGCCTGTTGCCAGGCGTTCACGCCGCCGTCCAGAACATGGACTTCGGCAAAACCGGCGTCCTTCACGAGGCGCAGCGCCTTGTGCGACTGCTGGCCCGTCTGGCAGACCAGCAACACCGGGTTGCTCTTGTTCTTCACGAGCTGGCCGATCTTCGTGCCGAGTTCGCCAAATTCAACCTGACGCGCCGACGGCAGATGGCCCTTCGCGAATTCACCCGCGGGACGCAGGTCGAGCACCACCGCATTGCGGCGGTTGATGAGCTGCGTCGCCTCGGCGGTGGAAACGCCGCCGCGGCCGCCGCGCTTGAGCGTCGGCCACAGGAGCAACCCTCCTGAGATGAGGACGATCGCGATGAGTACAAGGTTGATGTAATTGGTGAAGAACGTCACGGAGGGTCCGCCGGAAAAAGGGAAAGTCGGAGAAATCGTGCGAAATCGGATTCGGACAATCCGCTCATTATAAAATAACCGTTTGTCGCAGGGTTGACGCCCCCCAGCCCGGGCGCAGCCCGCCGGACTGGACCACTGTGCGCTTCCCGTCCCCGATTACCGCTTCCTTCACTACCGACCGGCATCCTCATGTACAAACTCGTACTCATCCGCCACGGCGAATCGACGTGGAACAAGGAAAACCGCTTCACCGGCTGGGTGGACGTCGACCTGACCGAGCAGGGCAACCGCGAAGCGCAGCAGGCAGGCCAGCTGCTCAAGGAGTCCGGCTACACGTTCGACATCGCCTACACCTCGGTGCTCAAGCGCGCCATCCGCACGCTCTGGCACGTACAGGACCAGATGGACCAGATGTACTTGCCCGTGGTCCACTCGTGGCGCCTGAACGAGCGCCACTACGGCGCGCTTTCGGGCCTGAACAAGGCCGAAACGGCTGCGAAATTCGGCGACGAGCAGGTGCTGGTCTGGCGCCGCAGCTACGACACGCCGCCGCCCGCGCTCGAACCGACCGACTCGCGCACCGCGTACAACGACCCGCGCTATGCGAAGGTGCCGCGCGAGGAACTGCCGCTCACCGAGTGCCTGAAGGACACGGTCGCGCGCGTACTGCCGATGTGGAACGAGTCGATCGCACCGGCCATCAAGGCGGGCAAGAAGGTGGTGATCGCTGCGCACGGCAACTCGATCCGCGCGCTCGTGAAGTACCTCGACAATATTTCGGACGACGACATCGTCGGGCTGAACATTCCGAACGGCGTGCCGCTCGTCTATGAACTGGACGAGAACCTCAAGCCCATCAAGCACTACTATCTGGGCGACGCCGAAGCCATCGCCAAGGCCCAGGCCGCGGTGGCGAACCAGGGCAAGAAGGCGGGCTGAGGTTAGCGCCTGCTGTCATCGGCCACGTCATGGCCGTGCCTGTTTTTTTCAGGCAGCCGCTAGTCCGTCGGGCAGGCGGCTGCGCCTGGTCGCGCTCGCGCCTCGCGCTGAGCGCGCGGCAATGCTGCGTCGATCGGCGGCTCCGCAGTTCGTTGCAGATTCCCCTTTCCCGCTTTCCGGGCCCTGGCTGGCAGGATTGCCAGCGCCCTGCCAGCGCTGTGTCAGAAGCGCGCCAGAAGCGAAATTACGGCACACGGTTTGCGAACCAGGCCGCGGCCCTACTGTCTTAGTCCCATCGTACGCGCCATATACACAGCCACGGCGGGTGTGCAGTTATACTTGTCCGTCGCTTTTCCAATAGACGCTGCCACGCGCCTTATCGACCGCACGCAACATACTCTATGCGAAAGAACCTGAAAAACATCGGCCTGATCGCCGCTGGCCTCGCGACCGGCGTATTTGCCACCCTGCAGATTTCCGCCGAGGCGCAGCAAACCCAGCAGACGGTCGTCGAACCGCTGCCGCTCGACCAGCTAAGGCTTTTCGCCGAAGTGTTCGGTCAAATCAAGCATGAGTACGTCACGCCCGTGGACGACAAGAAGCTCCTCACCGCCGCCATCAAGGGCATGGTGTCGAGCCTCGACCCGCACTCGTCGTATCTCGACAAGACCGATTACCAGGAGCTTCAGGAGCAGACCAAGGGTCGCTTCGCGGGCCTCGGCATCGAAATTTCTTCGGAAGACGGTCTGATCAAGGTCATCTCGCCGATCGAAGACACGCCCGCGTACCGCGCCGGCATTCGTCCGGGCGACCTCATCACGCGCATCAACGACAAGCCGGTGCGCGGCATGACGCTCGACCAGGCCGTCAAGCAGATGCGCGGCGACCCCGGCACCAAGGTCACGCTCACGATCTTCCGCAAGACCGACGACCGCACCTTCCCGCTCACCATCACGCGCGCCATCATCAAGGTGCAGAGCGTGAAGTCGAAGATCCTGCAGCCGGGCTACGCGTATATCCGCGTCACGAGCTTCCAGGAGCGCACGGTCCCCGACCTCGCGGCCAAGCTCCAGGACATCGCGCGCCAGGAACCGAACCTCAAGGGCATCATCCTCGACCTGCGCAACAACGGCGGCGGCCTGCTGCAAAGCGCCGTGGGCGTGGCCGGCGCGTTCCTGCCGCCGGATTCGGTCGTCGTCTCGACGAACGGCCAGATCCCCGACTCGAAACAGGTCTACCGCGACACCTACGAGAACTACCGCCTGCCTTCGTTCGACGGCGACCCGCTCAAGGGCGAAGCGGCCGAGTTCAAGACCGTGCCGATGATCGTGCTGACCAACGCCTACTCGGCGTCGGCCTCGGAAATCGTCGCGGGCGCGCTGCAGGACCAGAAGCGCGCGCTCATCGTCGGCAAGACGACGTTCGGCAAGGGTTCGGTGCAGACCGTGCGTCCGATGACGGCCGACACGGCGCTGCGCCTGACCACGGCGTATTACTACACGCCGAGCGGCCGCTCGATCCAGAACAAGGGCATTCGCCCCGACATCGCGGTCGACCAGTACGCCGACGGCGATCCGGACGACGCGCTCGTCACGCGCGAAGTGGATTACCAGAACCACCTCGCCAACACGCAGGACCCGGACGAGAAGAAGGAACAGGAGCAGCGCGAGCAGGAGCGCATGGACATGCTGCGCCAGCTCGAGGAGCAGAACGACAAGAAGACGCCGGAGCAGCGCCAGAAGGACCGCGAGCGTAAGCCCGTCGAGTTCGGATCCGCCGACGACTTCATGCTCCAGCAGGCGCTGAACAAGCTCCAGGGCAAGCCGGTTGCCGAGTCGAAGTCGCCCATGGAGCGGCGCCTCGCGCAGCAGAAGCCGCCGACCTCGGCTTCCGCGCCGATCGCCGTGAAGCCGGGCGCGCTCATCATGGCGCCGGCCGCTTCGGCCCCGGCGGGCGGCTCGGCTCCCGCCCCGGCCCCGGCTCCGGCTCCGGGCAAGTAAGTCGTCACGCTGTACCCGTCTCGCGGCCTGCGCGTCTTGTGCGCCGGGCCGCGAGGCCGCCCCTCCTCCAGCCGCTGGCGTCGTTACAATAACGGCACTGTCTTTCCCCGGCGCGCGCTTCCCATTCAGGGCCACTCGGCTCTCGAGGTCCATCGCGGCGCCATCGAACAAGCGCATCGCGATGAACGACGACCAACTCCTTCGCTACTCCCGCCATATCCTCGTCGACGAGATCGGCATCGAGGCGCAGCAGCGCTTTCTCGACGCGCATGCGATCGTCGTGGGCGCGGGCGGCCTGGGGTCGCCGGCGGCGATGTATCTCGCGGCCTCGGGCGTGGGCACGCTCACGCTCGTGGACAACGACACCGTCGACCTCACCAACCTGCAGCGGCAGATCATGCACGAGACGGCGTCCGTGGGCCGCGCGAAGGTCGAGTCGGGCCGCGACGCCATCGCGCGTCTGAATCCCGAGGTGAAGGTGAACGCGCTGCAAACGCGCATCGACGATGCGTGGCTCCACGCGCACGTGCCGGGCGCGACGGTCGTGCTCGACTGCACCGACAATTTCGCCACGCGTCACGCGATCAACCGCGCGTGCGTGAAGCACGGCGTGCCGCTCGTCTCGGGCGCGGCGTTGCGCTTCGACGGACAGATCAGCACCTTCGACTTCCGCGACAATGCCTCGCCCTGCTACGCGTGCGTGTTTCCCGAAGACCAGCCGTTCGAGGAAGTGGCGTGCTCGACGATGGGCGTATTCGCGCCCACGGTGGGCATCATCGGCGCGATGCAGGCGGCCGAGGCGTTGCGCGTGATCGGCGGCATCGGCGCGCCGCTCGTCGGGCGGCTCATGATGCTCGACTCGCTGCGCATGGAGTGGAACACGATGCGCGTGGCGCGGCAGGCGGATTGCCCCGTGTGCGGCGAGCGGCACCGGCACGCGTGACGCCCGCGCGAGCCGGGAGCGCGTTCAGGCCTGCGCCACCCGCCGCAGCGCCGCCTGCAACTCTTCCGGCTCGTAAGCGGCCAGCACTTCCGACACAGGCTTCTCCAGCGCCTTGAGTTGCGAGCGCAGGATCTCCTGCTTCACCACGAGCAACTGGCTTGGATGCATCGAAAACTCGGTGAGCCCCATGCCGAGCAGCAAGCGCGTGAACGCCGGATCGCCCGCCATCTCTCCGCAAACCGAAACCGGCACGCCGGCGCGCTTCGCCTCGCGTAGCGTATGCGCGATCAGTTGCAGCACGGCCGGATGCAGCGGGTCGTACAGATCGGCCACGGCGTTGTCGGCCCGGTCGATCGCGAGCGCGTACTGAATCAGGTCGTTGGTGCCGATCGAGAGGAAGTCGAGACGGCGCAGGAACATGGGCAGCGCGAGCGCCGCCGCCGGAATCTCGATCATCGCGCCGATCTGCACGTTGGGGTCGTAGGCGAACCCCGCGTCGTCGAGCTGGCGCTTCGCCTCGCGGATCAGGTCGAGCGTCTGGTCGATCTGCTGCGCATGCGCGAGCATCGGAATCAGGATCTTGACCGGGCCGAACGCCGAGGCGCGCAGGATCGCCCGCAACTGTGTGAGGAACATCTGCGGCTCGGACAAGCTCCAGCGGATCGCGCGCAGGCCGAGCGCCGGGTTCGCGGCCGTCTCGTAGCCGTCGCCGCCGCCCAGGGCGTCGAGCGGCTTGTCCGCGCCCACGTCGATCGTGCGGATCGTCACGGGCAGCCCGTTCATCAGCTCCACCGCGCGGCGGTAGGCCACGAACTGCTCGTCCTCCTCCGGCAAGTGGTTCTTGTGATTCATGAACAGGAACTCGGTGCGAAAGAGGCCCACGCCCGTCGCGCCCGCGTCGAGCGCGGCCTGCGCGTCGTCGGGCAGTTCGATGTTCGCGTAAAGCTGGATCTTCGCGCCGCACAGCGTTTGCGTGGGCGAAAACTTCAGGCGCTGCAGCTTGCGCCGCTCGAGCGCCATCTCGCTTTGCCGGTAGGTGTATTCCTCCAGCACGATGGGCGCGGGATCGACGATCACGATGCCATGGTCGCCGTCGACGATGATCAGATCGTCCTGACGGATCAGCGCGCTCGCCTGCTGCATGCCCACGGCCGCCGGAATGCCAAGGCTGCGCGCGACGATGGCCGTGTGCGAGGTGCGCCCGCCCAGATCGGTCACGAAGCCCTGGAAGGTTTGCCCCTTGAACTGGAGCATGTCGGCGGGCGCGATGTCGTGCGCGACGACGATCATCTCGTCGCAGCCGCCGTGCAGCGAGGGCGGCATGGCGCCCGCGAGCGACTTCAGCACGCGCTCCACGACCTGCTCGATGTCGGCCTTGCGCTCGCGCAGGTATTCGTCCTCTACGTCGTCGAAATGGCGCGAGAGGCGTTCGAGCTGTTCGGTAAGCGCCCACTCCACATTGAAGCGCCGCGTGCGGATGAGGTCGATGGTCTCCTGCACGAGCATCACGTCGTTCAGGATCATGAGGTGAACGCCGATGAACGCGCCCATTTCGGAAGGGGCGTCGGCGGCGAGGTCGGCGCGCAGCGACTCGAGTTCATGCTCCACGGCCTGAAGCGCCGTGCGAAAGCGCGCGATTTCGTCTTCGATCTGCGCAGGCTCGATGAGGTAGTGGTCGACGTCGAGCGCAGCCGGGGCGATCAGATACGCTCGCCCGATGGCTATACCGCGTGATACGGGAATTCCATGCAGCGTGAACGGCACGCGCACCTCCTCTGGTTATTTGATGCTGCGGCAAACCGCTGCAATGCGCTCTCTCAGACCCCGGCGATGATTATAAATTCCAGCGCGGCCAAATGTGGTCATGCGCGCCCGTTCGCGCCCGGCTGCGGCCTTGTGCAGCAGTCTGCGCCGCGCAAATGAAAACGCCGCGGCAAACCGCGGCGTTCCGGGCAACGCGCATCGACTGCGCGCGTCTTACTGACCTTCTCCGAACTTGTCGGCGATCAGCTTGAGCAGCGCGCTCATGGCGTCGGCCTCGTCCGGGCCTTCGGTTTCGATCATCACCGTGCTGCCGATGCCCGCGGCCAGCATCATGACGCCCATGATGCTCTTGGCGTTGATGCGGCGGCCGTTGCGGCTCATCCAGATTTCCGACTGATAGTTGCCTGCGAGTTGCGTCAGCTTCGCCGACGCCCGCGCGTGCAGGCCGAGTTTGTTCACGATGGTCGTTTCTTGTTGCAGCATAGGTCGATCCGGACGCAGTGTGTGGAAGTGTGACTAGGGGGTCTTTCGATGTGCCTTGTTTTTGGCTTTCTGTGCCGCGCCGCCGGTTCAGGTCGTGCCGGCCGGCCTGAGCATGCCGGCCGCGACGCCGCCGGTGCAGGCCGCGCCGCGCGTCGCGGCGACCGGCTGGCTCGCATTCTGGCTTGCGGCGTGGCCTGTGGCGTGACTTCCGGTCGGCTTTGTTGCGTCGGCAGCGGATTCGGAGCATGGCGTGGGCGGGCAACACTCGCTCGCCGCGGCCGCGACGGGCGGCATGGTCGGACCGATGGTCTGGACGCCCTTGCTCGCGCCGGCTAGCGCCTTTTCAACGAGCGTGTCGAGCGGCGTGGCGCGGTAGCACACGGCGCGCACGAGCATCGGCAGATTCACGCCTGCGAGAACGCGCACTTCGGGCACGGTGGCGAGGCGCGCCGCGATGTTCGAAGGCGTGGCGCCGAACATGTCGGTTAAGACGAGCGCGCCGTTGTCCTCGCGCAAGCGCTCGATTTCCGAATTCGCCTTCGCGACCACTTCGGCGGGGTCGCTGTCGGGGAGCACGTCGAGCGCGCCGATACGCGCCGGACAACCGCCGTAGATATGCGCGATGCACTCGCGTAGCGCGGTGGCGAGCGGTGCGTGCGCAATGATCAGAATCCCTGCCATGTCAGCTTGACTGCAAATAACGGCTCAGGTTGATGCCGGGACGATTCGTCGATCGCGTCCTGCAGCGCCAATCCCGCGGCCAGCCGTGGGCTCGCAGGGTCGGAACACGCGCCGCGCGGCAGTCAACGCGCCTTGTCGACGCGAGTGTGCCAGCCCGGAACGCGGGCTCGCGGCATTGTAGCAGGGTCATTTTCGCGCACGCGCAGCGCTTTTGCTCACGGCGGCGACAGATGTCGTGCGCCGTTCACAGGCGCCGGGCGCTCGCGCAACCTTTCGTGGTCCGAAACTGCCCGGCAGTCGGCCTCGATGGAGCGCCCGCCCTGCTGGGCGCCCACATCGGCCAGATGCCGCCGTACAGGCAGCTTTCAAGCTTGTATTCCAGGTACGGGATTCAAATGCTCACGCCGCGGCGCGCTCCAGCGCGTCGATGAACATGGCGGCCACGTCGAAACCCGTCTGCTCCATGATTTCGCGGAAGCATGTGGGGCTCGTGACGTTGACCTCGGTGAGCCAGTCGCCGATGGCATCGAGCCCCACAAGCAGCAGACCGCGTGCCGCGAGCGCCGGGCCGAGCGCGCGGGCGATCTCCATGTCGCGCGCGGTGAGCGGCTGGGCCACGCCCAGGCCGCCCGCCGCCAGATTGCCGCGCACCTCGTTGCCCTGAGGAATGCGCGCGAGCGAGTACGGCACCGGTTCGCCGCCGATCAGCAGAATGCGCTTGTCGCCGGCCTTGATCTCGGGGATGAACTTCTGCGCCATCACGCTGCGCGCGCCGTCATGGCTCAGCATCTCGATGATCGAGCCGAGGTTCATGCCGTCCGCCTTCACGCGGAACACGCCCATGCCGCCCATGCCGTCGAGCGGCTTCAGGATCACGTCCTGATGCGTTTCGTGGAACTGGCGCAGGCGCGCCGCGCTGCGCGTGACGAGCGTGGGCGCGACGAACTGCGGAAATTCGCCGATGGCGAGCTTTTCCGAGTGATCGCGAATCGACTGGGGCTTGTTGAAGATCTTCGCGCCCGCACGCTCGGCAAGCTCGAGCAGCCACGTGGACGTCACGTACTCCATGTCGAAGGGCGGGTCCTTGCGCATGACGACGGCGTCGAAGCCGGTGAGCGCGCGCGAATCGGCCGTGGCTTCGAACCACGTTTCGCGATGCAGGTCCGCCGTATCGCCGACGATGGTAAAGCGCCGCACGTCGGCCTCCACGTGCCCGTTCACCCATGCAAGGTGCTGGGGCTCGCACGCGAAGAGCGTGTGGCCGCGCTTCGCGGCCTCGGCCATCATCGCGTAGGTCGAGTCCTTGTAGATCTTGAACCGCTCGAGCGGATCGGCGATGAAGAGAATGTCCATATCGTCTCTGCGTGGTTCCTGGTGTCATGACGGCAGCGCCCGCACGGTGGCGGGCGCTGCGTTCGATTGTATGAATGACGGCGGCGGGATCAGACCTGGATCGCCTCCGGGTCGGTCTTTTCCAGCTCGACCGACGCCGCCAGCAACCCGAGCCGCGCAACCACGCCGTACATGTAGAAGCGGTTCGGCGGCGCCGCGCCCGCTTTCGCGCGCGTGTCGGGCAACGCCGTGTGCTCGAAGCCGAGCGGCACGAAGTGCATGCCGGGCGCGTTCAGGTTCTGGTCGCGCTCGCGGCTGCCGTGCGCGCGGTAAAAGCCGCCCACCACGTAGCGGTCGATCATGTACACGACCGGCTCGGCCACCTCGTCGCCGATATGCTCGAACGTGTAGACGCCTTCCTGCACGATCACGTCGTGCACTTCGAGCCCGTCCTTCGTGGCCGACATCTTCGCACGTTCGCGCTTCGTGAGTGCGGCGACCTCCGATGCGTCGTGCACCGTCATCACGCCGCGGCCGTCCGTGCCGGCGTCGGACTTGATGACGACATACGGCTTTTCGGTGATGCCGTACTCGCGGTACTTCTTCGCGATCTTCTTGAGCACGGCGTCGATGGCGGTGGCAAGCTGCTCCTCGCCCGTGCGCGCCTCGAAGTCCACGCCTTCCACGTGCGCGAAGTACGGATTGATCATCCACGGGTCCACGCCCACCATCTTTGCGAACTTCTTCGCCACGTCGTCGTAGCAGGAGAAGTGCGTGGACTTGCGGCGCACGGCCCAGCCCGCGTGCAGCGGCGGCAGCACGTATTGCTCGTGCAGGTTTTCGAGCACGGGCGGAATCCCGCCCGAAAGATCGTTGTTCAGCAGGATCGAGCAGGGATCGAAGTTCTTCAGACCGAGGCGCCGCTGCGAGCGCTCGAGCGGTTCGAGCACGATCTTCTGCCCGTCGGCGAGCGAAATCGTGACCGGCCCGGCGATGGTTTCGTCGAGCGTGCCGAAGCGCACGTTCAGGCCCGCCTGGCGCATGATCGTGGCGAGGCGCGCGACGTTCTCCAGATAGAACGCGTTGCGCGTGTGCATCTCCGGAATCACGAGCAGGTTCTTGGCGTCCGGGCAGATCTTTTCGATGGCGGCCATGGCCGCCTGCACGGCGAGCGGCAGCACTTCCTGCGGCAGGCAGTGGAAGGCGCCGGGAAACAGGTTGGTGTCGACCGGCGCGAGCTTGAAACCGGCGTTGCGCAGGTCGACCGAGGCGTAGAACGGCGGCGTGTGCTCCTGCCATTCGAGGCGGAACCAGCGCTCGATGGCCGGCGTCGCGTCGAGGATGCGCTGCTCCAGTTCGAGGAGCGGGCCATTCAACGCCGTAACCAGATGCGGGACCATAAGGGGTGACTCGCGGACGAAATGCTGTGATTGTAGGGAAACCGGCCGTTTATCTGGGGACGATTGCGCCAGTTGCAAGACGGGATTGCCCACGTGAATCCCGTCATGAAATCCCTTGATCGGGGCAGGGTCAATCGCCCTTTCTGCCCGCGCGGATGTTCACGCCGGATATCCATTCTGGACCGAGCGCGCCGCCCGGCGCAATTGGGCCCACGGATTGAAGGGGCACTATGCGAACGCGCGGGCGGCGCGCTTATTCCCCTCACGCGCCCACCAGGGCGCGCAAACGTCGCACCCGGCGCCTGGGCGCCCACGCGCGAACGCAGGTCATAAAAAGAAAAGGGCCCGCCGGAAAGGCGGGCCCAGGTCGCTGCTTGCTGCCCTGCTAGATCAAACCATCCGGAACGGCGCGCTTATTCCACGCGCTCGCCGTGCAGAACCACGTCGAGCCCTTCGCGCTCTTCTTCTTCCGAGACGCGCAGGCCCATCACCATGTCGATCACCTTCAGCAGCACGAAGCTCACCACGCCGCTGTAGATGAGGGTCGTGAGCACGCCCTTGGCTTGCAGGATGAGGTTGCCGTCCGCGCCGCCGATGTCCTTCACCGCGAACACGCCGGTCAGCAGCGCGCCGATGATGCCGCCGATGCCGTGCACGCCGAACGCGTCGAGCGAGTCGTCGTAGTTGAACTTGTGCTTGAGCCACGTAGCCGACCAGAAGCAGACCACGCCCGCCACCACGCCGATCACGATTGCGCCCATCACGCCGACGAAGCCCGAAGCCGGCGTCACGGCCACGAGACCCGCCACGGCGCCCGAAGCGATGCCGAGCACCGACGGCTTGCCCTTGGCGATCCATTCCGCGAACATCCAGCCGAGCGCCGCGCACGCCGTGGCGATTTGCGTCGTGAGCATCGCGAAGCCGGCACGGCCGTCAGCCGCGACTGCCGAACCCGCATTGAAGCCGAACCAGCCCACCCACAGCATGGCCGCGCCGATCAGCGTGAGCACGAGGTTGTGCGGCGCCATCACTTCGCGGCCATAACCCACACGCTTGCCGAGCACGAGGCAGCACACGAGGCCTGCGATACCGGCGTTGATGTGCACCACCGTGCCGCCCGCGAAGTCGAGGATGCCGGCGCTGGCGAGCCAGCCCGTCGGTTCCCAGACCATGTGCGCGATCGGCGAGTAGACGATGATCGACCACAGCGACATGAACACGAGCATCGCCGAGAACTTCATGCGGTCAGCGAACGCACCGGTGATGAGCGCCGGCGTGATGATCGCGAACGTCATCTGGTAGACGAAGTACACGGTCTCGGGGATGGTCGGCGCGAGGTGGCTCACGGTGAGCGTCGTCGCCTTGTCGCCCTTGATGTAGTTCATGCCCTCAAGGAAGATGCGCGAGAAGCCGCCGATGAACGAGCCGCCCGGCGTGAACGCGATCGAGTAGCCGACCACCGTCCAGATCACCGTGACGACGCAGGTGATCGCGAAGCTCTGCATGAGCGTCGCCAGCACGTTCTTCTTGCGGACCATGCCGCCGTAAAAGAGCGCGAGGCCCGGGATCGTCATGAACAGCACGAGGGCGGTTGAGGTCAGCATCCACGCGGTGTCGCCCGAGTTGATCTTCGACGAGTCGACGGAGAACGGCGCGGTCGGGGCGGCGGGCGCGGCGGCCGCAGCGGCTGCCGATGCATCGGCGGGGGCGCTCGCGGCGGCGGCCGGGGCGCTTGCCGTCGCATCGGCGGCGGGCGCCGAAGCCGGTGCGGCTGCGGACGCGTCGGGCGCCGACGCAGTGGTAGCCGGGGCGGAGGCCGCGGCCGGCGCGGAGGCGTCGTCCGCCAGCGCGGCGCCGACGCCGCCGGCCAGCAGCGAGCCAGCCATCATCAGTGACATCAAAAGTTTGCGCATCTCGGTTTCCTCTTTTCCTCTTGTCTCGGTCTCTTTAAGCCTGATTGCGGCCTTTACAGCGCGTCGGCGCCGGTCTCGCCGGTGCGGATGCGGATCACCTGCTCGATCGGCGTGACGAAAATCTTGCCGTCGCCGATCTTGCCCGTGCGGGCCGCGCGTTCCACGGCCTCGATGGCCTGCTCGACGATGTCGTCGGCCACCGCCGCTTCGATCTTCACCTTCGGCAGGAAGTCGACGACATACTCCGCGCCGCGATACAGCTCGGTGTGCCCCTTCTGGCGACCGAAGCCTTTGACCTCCGTCACCGTGATCCCCGAAACGCCGATCGCCGAGAGGGCTTCGCGCGCCTCATCGAGCTTGAACGGCTTGATGATTGCTGTAATGAGTTTCATGTAGTCCTCGCTGTGGTTTGCTTCATCGCTTTGTTTGCTTCTGCAACGGGCGCCCTGCGAGCGGTACAGGATGCGTAGCCGTCTCGCCGGCACACCGTGAACCGACCGTCGTTCGGTGCGCGGGGCAGTATTAGCAACACCCGTGCCAATTTGCTGCACCCCACCCTTCACCCGTGGGCAAAGCCGATGTGATGGACTTCAATGCAAGCGCGCCCAAAGCCGTGGACAATGCCGGTCCGCGCCTTGAGGGGCGCGGCGCGCAAGGCCCTGGCCGAACGGCCAGCATGAGGCGCGCGCGGTGGCGTGGCGGGGGGAACGTTGCTACAGTGTTCTCAGGCATCGCTGCCGCGCCGGGCGCCGCATAGCGGCTGGAAGTGGCCGGCCGCGCCACGGCGCGAAGCACACGGGCCACCGTTGCGCACCAGTTGCGCGCAACGGCGGCCGTGGCCCCGCAAGTTCGCACCAAGATCGATCACGGTTCGTCGCGGGGCACAGGCGAAACAAAACTTGCACATTTTTTGTGCAGCGAAGGGGAATCAAATGAAGCAACCGAACGACGTATTCAATGATCTACAGGCGCGCATGAGCGACCTGCTCAAGAACTCGCCGGCGCGAGATGTCGAACGCAATGTGCGCGCAATGTTGTCGCAAGGCTTTTCGAAGCTGGACCTCGTTACACGCGAGGAATTCGACGCGCAAACGCAGGTGCTCGTCCGTACGCGCCAGCGCCTGGAGGAACTCGAGCGCCGCGTGGCCGAACTCGAGCAGAAGCTGCCGCTCACTGGCCAGTCGTCCTGATCATTTCCTTGCGCATTCCCTGGCGCAATTGAGTGCAGTGACGCTGCCGCTCAGCCGCAGGCGATCCGTAGCGCGTAATGCAACGGAACCCGCAACGGAACCGTAAAGGGGCGTACGCCTCACCAGCCTGGCGCATGCATGGCGCGCGATGTCCGTACCCGGCGCGTACGGCGCGCGCCACCACCGCATGCGAGCCTTCCGGAGAATCCCATGTCGCTTGCCGTGGTGCGCAGCCGCGCGCCGGCTGCTGGCCGCGCGCCCGAAGTCACCGTAGAAGTTCATCTCGCCAACGGGCTACCGTCGTTTTCCATCGTCGGGCTTCCCGATCTCGAAGTGCGCGAAAGCCGCGAGCGCGTGCGCGCCGCGCTCTCGAACTGCGGCTTCGATTTCCCGGTGAGGCGCATTACCGTCAACCTTGCGCCCGCCGATTTACCCAAGGAGTCGGGCCGCTTCGATCTGCCGATCGCGCTCGGCATTCTCGCGGCCAGTGGCCAGCTACCGGTTGTCGCGCTCGCGAACCGCGAGTTCGCGGGCGAGCTTTCGCTGACCGGCGCCGTGCGCCCCATGCGCGGCGCGTTCGCCATGGCGTGCGGCACGGCACGCGCGCATAAGGAGCGCGCAGCGCGTGTTGACGAAGCGGCAACCGCAAGCGAAATCTTCAGGATTCCTGATACTGAGGCAGGCGAAACAACGCGCGCCGGCATGCCCGAGCTTTATCTGCCCGCGCAAAACGCCGCCGAAGCGGCGCTCGCGCCCGGTGTCGCGGTGTACGGAGCAGCAGATTTGCGCTCGCTCTGCGCTCACCTTGCGGGCGCCGATCCCGAGGCGCGCCTCGCCCCCGTGCGCCCGGGCGCACTCGACGCCGCCCCCGCCGCCGCGCCCCTCGATATGGCCGACGTGGTCGGCCAGCGCGGCGCACGCCGGGCGCTCGAAGTCGCGGCGGCCGGCGGCCATCATCTGCTGATGGTTGGTCCGCCGGGCGCTGGCAAGTCGATGCTCGCTGCGCGCCTGCCCGGACTCCTGCCCCTCATGACCGACGACGAGGCGCTAGCTTCCGCTGCCCTGCTCTCGGCAAGCGCGGTGGGCTTCACGCCACAGCAGTGGCGGCAGCGGCCGTTTCGCGCGCCGCATCACTCGTCGAGCGCCGCCGCGCTGATCGGTGGGCGCAATCCGCCGCAGCCGGGCGAGATCACGCTTGCGCATTTAGGTGTCCTGTTCCTCGATGAACTGCCCGAGTTCGATCGACACGTGCTCGAAACGCTGCGCGAGCCGCTCGAAGTGGGCTCGATCACGATTTCGCGCGCCGCGTGGCAAACGGACTTTCCGGCCGCGTGTCAGCTCGTTGCCGCGATGAATCCTTGTCCGTGCGGCTGGCGCGGCGACCCCGCGGGACGCTGCCGCTGCACGCCCGAAAGCGCCGCGCGCTATTTGCGCAAACTCTCGGGCCCGCTCCTCGACCGCATCGACATCCAGATCGAGATTCCCGCGCTACCGCCCGCCGAACTGGCCGCTCGCGCCCACGCGAACGCCGAACCGAGCGCCGCGATTGCCGGGCGCGTGCAGGCGGCGCGTGAACGTCAGCTCGCGCGCCAGGGCAAAACGAATCGCGAATTGACCGGCCGCGAGACCGACACGGTCTGCCAGCCGGACGCCGCAGGCGAGACGCTGCTGCGCGAAGCGGGCGAGCGCTTCGGCTGGTCGGCTCGCGCGCACTACCGGGTGCTCAAGGTCGCGCGCACGATTGCCGATCTAGCCGGCGCACCGATGCCCGAAGCGGCGCACGTAGCGGAGGCCGTGCAGTACCGGCGCGTGTTTGCGGAGCGTTAGCCGTGCCCAGCGCCAGGTGCCGGTGGAAAACACGGCCGCCTTATGCCGCGAGAGAAGGTGCATAGCGCCAATAAGTTGAAGTCAAGACTTGACTTATACACATTTTCTCGTGCTGGCCCCGGTTTCGAGAGTCATTCGCATGACGAATGACTGGATTTCATAACCCATTGATTCTTCTGCCTTTCTGGATTTACAGAAAAGCCGCCAAAACTAACAGAAAGCCCACAGGATGGCCCTTTCGGGCCCGCGCCGCGTTGTTTTCCACAAAGTTACCCACAGGTCCTGTGGGTAACCAGTAAACCCTCAATCAAATCCGGTAATTAGCGCGTTTACCTGCAGCGCCACCTTCATTTCGACCGGCAAAGGCCCGTCACGGCGCGAACGAAACATGGCTACGCAGGGTGTGCTGCGCGGTGCCAACGCTCAGTACAGCTTGAAAGACTGGAAGAACTGGTCGATCTGCTCGACCGGCGGTTCGGTGCGTCCGACGATGGCCACCTGGTACGCCCGGGCGCCCTTCGCGACGAGCCGCGCGTGGATCGTGCGCGTGTCGCCGTTGGTGCCTGCCTTGCCGGCGATGCGCATCTCCACGCCCTCCACCGAACCACCCGCCGCTAACGGCACCGCCACCGGACGCGCTTCTGCGCCCGAGCCCACGTTGCGCGCGAGGCCCGCGCGCAGGAAGTCGAGCGCCTTTTGCTGCGTCGCGGGCTGCGCGTCGGGCAGGTCGAGCGTGCCGACCACGAACACGTCGCCGGCGACTTCCGCGGTTTGTACACGCATGCGCATCGGTGTGCCGTTCACGTCGATACGGCGTTCGTCCTTGTCGGGCTTGGCGGGCAGATCGATCGAGTAGCCGCTCGCGTCGTTCGAAATCGTGCGCCAGTCGTAGGTGGGCGAACACGCCGCCAGCGCGAACGCCACGGCGACTATGCCTCGCGCCGCCACGCGGGCCGGAGCGAAGGCGCGCATCGGCGGGTTCACGCTGAAACGGACACGGCGAAAGATGTCGAGGACCATGGGGCGCGATTTGTCACAGGAGTGAAAGGTGCGGGACATTATCCGTCGGCGCATACCCAGGTGTTGTCCTGCAACCGCTATGCCGGGAAATTCGGCGCTACAATGATCGCGCTCAACACCTGCGTCCTTTGGCGCACGAGGCAAGACCCATGACCGCAGCATCCCCGAATCCGTCGAACAAGCGCTCCGGCGCGCTCATGCGCATTGGCGCGGCGGTGGTCGTCGTCGCGATCGCCGTGGCCGGCTATTTCGCATTCTTCGGCAGCCAGCAGCGCGTGCCCGATGCGACCTTCACGCTGCTGTCCGGCCAGAAAGTCTCCACGAACGATCTCAAGGGCAAGGTCTATCTCGTCAACTTCTGGGCGACGAGCTGCACCACCTGCATGGCGGAAATGCCGAAGATGGTCCAGACCTATAACCGCTTCAAGGGCGAGGGTCTCGAGTTCGTCGCCGTGGCGATGAATTACGACGCCCCGATGTACGTGACCAACTACGCGCAAACGCGTCAACTGCCGTTCAAGGTGGCGATGGACGATGGATCGGCGGCGAGGCAGTTCGGCAACGTCCAGCTCACGCCCACCACGTTCGTGATCGGCCGCGACGGCAAGATTCTCAAGCGCTATGTGGGCGAGCCGCAATTCGCCGAACTCGATCAGTTGCTGCAGAAGGCGCTGGCGACCTGACAAAGGGCTTATGCCCAACAAAAAAGCAGCGGAAACCCGCTGCTTTTTTTTCGTCCTCACGCCTCGCCGCGCGCCACCAGCCCATAGCGGCGAATCTTCTCGTACAGCGTGGCCTTCGCCATCTGCAGCCGTTCGGCGGCCTGCGCGACCGCGCCGTTGCTCTGCGCGAGCGCGTCGGCGATCAGCGCGCGTTCGTACTGCTCCACGCGCTCCTTGAGCGGCAGCGCGTCGTCGGCTGCCGCCGCCGCGCCCGCCGAAAGGTCGTCGGGAATCCCGAGCACACGCCGGTCGGCCGCGTTGCGCAATTCGCGCACGTTGCCCGGCCAGTCGCGCTGCGCAAGGCGCATGCGGTCGCGCTCGGTGAGAAGCGGCGCGGGACGCTGGTAGCGCACCGCGGCGTCGAGCAGGAAGTGTTCGAACAAAGGCACGATGTCCTCGCGGCGCTCGGCGAGCGGCGGCAGCGCGATCGTCACGACGTTCAGCCGGTACAGCAGGTCGCGCCGGAACGTGCCCGCCGCAACGTGCTCGCTCATGTCGCCCTTGGCCGCCGCGACCACGCGCAAGTCGGCGCGTACGGGCTGGTTCGCGCCCAGGCGCTCAAGCACGCCGTCCTGCAGCACGCGCAGCAGTTTCACCTGCAACGAGAGCGGCATGCTCTCGATTTCGTCGAGAAAGAGCGTGCCGCCGCTCGCATGCTCCAGCTTGCCGATACGCCGTTTGGCCGCGCCCGTGAACGCGCCCGCCTCGTAGCCGAACATCTCCGATTCGAACATCGTCTCGGGCAGCGCGCCGCAATTCAGGGCGACGAACGGTTTGTCATGGCGCGGCGAAAGCTCGTGCAGGCTGCGCGCGATCAGTTCCTTGCCCGCGCCCGTGTCGCCGTTGATGAGCACCGAGGCGTCCGTCGGCGCGACGTTCGCAATGAGCTTGCGCACCTGTTCTATCGCCGGGCTCTTGCCGATGATGCGCGGCGCGAGCGCGTTCTGCCCCGCGAGTTCGCGGCGCAGCGCGAGGTTTTCGAGCACGAGCAGGCGCCGCTCCAGCGCGCGCCGCACCGTTTCGATCAGGCGCTCGGAGGCGAACGGCTTCTCGATGAAGTCGTACGCGCCGTCGCGCATAGCCTGCACGGCCATCGAGATGTCGCCATGGCCCGTCACGAGGATGATGGGCACTTCGGGCGCGCGCTCGTGGCACTGCGCGAGCAAATCGAGCCCGCTCATGCCCGGCAGACGGATGTCGCTCACCACGACGCCCGCGAAGTCGGCGTCGATGAGCGGCAGCGCGGCTTCGGCGTTGGCGAAACCGGCGGCGTCGAAGCCCGCGAGCTGCAGGCTTTGCACGCCTGCGCGGCGCACGAGTTCGTCGTCCTCGACGTAGAGCACCCGGCCAGGCGTGGTGTTCACCATGTGTTCACCCTGTTCGTTCGTTATCCTGATTCATTCGTAAACGTGCTTCGCGGCATCCGCACGCGCGCGGCGCAGCGTCAGCACGAAGCGCGCGCCGCCTTCCGGCGCGTTGCTCGCCGTGAGCGAGCCGCCGCAGTCGCGTGCGATCGACGAGGAAATCGCGAGCCCGAGGCCGAGCCCCTGGCCCATTTCCTTCGTCGTGAAAAACGGCTCGAAGAGGCGCGGCAACACATCTTCGGGAATGCCGGGCCCATTGTCGCTCACCGCGATGGCGAGCGTCGCCGCGCTCGCCTGCACGTCGATCGCAATGCGCGGCGACGGCAGACCCGCCACGGCGTCGAGCGCGTTGCCGAGCACGTTGATGAGCACCTGTTCGAGCCGCAGGTCGTCGCTCTGCGCGCTCAGGTCCGGGTACTCCGCGTCCATATCGAGCGGCGCGGGCGGCGCGCCGTCTTCCGTCAACGTGAGATCCACGCGCACGCCGTCGAGCCGCTTGCCGAGCAGCGCGAGCGAGTTGCGCAGCGCGCGGGCGACCGGCGCGCGCGCGCTTCGCGGCCTCGCGCGCCCGACGAACAGTTTGAGCTGGTTCACGATCTTGCCCATGCGCTCGGTGAGCGAGCCGATCGCTTCCAGGTTTTCGGTGGCCGCCGCGTACTGGCCGCGCTCCAGAAACACGCGCGTGTTGTCCGAAAAGCTGCGCAGCGCCGCCAGCGGCTGGTTGAGTTCGTGCGTGATGCCCGCCGCCATCTGGCCGAGCGCGGCAAGCTTGCTCGCCTGGATCAGTTCGTCCTGGGTCGCGCGCAACACGCTTTCCGCGCGCGTGCGCTCCGCCACCTCGCGTTGCAGGCGCTCGTTCGCCTGCGAGAGATCGGCGGTGCGTTCGGCCACTCGCTCGTTTAGCATCGCGTAGGCTTTTTGCAGCATCGCGCGGCTGCGCATCACTTCCTTCACGCGCGCGCGCCGCATGCGCCAGTAGAAGCCGAACAGGCACAGCGAGACGTAGCCGAAGCCCGTCATGATGGTCGCGTTGCGCGAGGCGTCGAGCACGGGGTCGATGGACGACATGGTGACGAGGTGCCAGTCGGGTTCGGCAAGCGAGCGGCGCGTTTCGAGGTAACGCGGCGCGCGCAGGCCCGCGCCCATGCGCACGATGTCGGCGTCGCCCGGAAGCACGCGCTCGACGCTCGCGGGCAACGGCGCGATCGGCTCGCTCGCGTACTGGCGCGTGGCGTCGATCGAGGCCACCACGGCCGGCGGCAGTGGACGCACCGTGCGGTACTTCCACGCGGGCACCGAGGAGAGAAAGATCACGCCGTGGTCGTCGGTGACGAGCAGCGGCTCGGAGGCGTCGGTGCCCGGGAACCATTCGAGATTGAGTTTCACCACGGCCACGCCCACGATCCTGCCGTCGCGCCGCACGGGCTGCGACACGTAGTAGCCCGGATCGTGCGAGATCGTGCCGATGCCGAAGAAGCGGCCCACGCCGCCCTTCATCGCGTCGATGAAATACGGCCGGAAGCGGTAGTCCACGCCCACGAAACTGTCGGGCTCGCGCCAGTTGCTGGCCGCGACGCTCATGCCGTCCGCGCGGATGATGTAGGTCGTCGTCGCGCGCGCGTGGCGGTTCACGTCTTCGAGATAACGATTGGCGGCGGCCACCCACTCGGGCCGCGGGTCGGCGAGCACGTCCTGCACGAGCGGATGCTCGCCGACGATATAGGGCAGCGAGTCGTATCGCTCGAGCGTGCTCTTGAGCGAAGCCGCGGTGCGGTCGCCGCGCACGGCGGCGTTGCGGCGCAGCGCGTCGATGCCGGCCTGCCACGTGAGCGCCCACGTCAGCGCGCAGACCGCGACGAGGCCGGCGGCGAGCGCGAAGAGAATGATGAGGCGGCGCGTCACGGGAGCGGCTTCCAGAACGTCGAGGGGAACGAGGGAGATTGTGGCACACGGCCGCGCCGGGGCGTCCGGGGTACACAGCGGGCCACGAACGCACCAAACGGAGGGGAACAGCAAAAACGGGCGGCGCTCACGCAGGGGAAACGGGCGCGCCGCCCGGCGGCATAGCCGCGAAACAACGGGAGACAAAACGAAAGGCGAAACTCCGGCGGCTTACGCGCCCGCGCTTTCCTTCACTTCCTCGATCTCGCCGGAGAGCACGGCGCGCAGTTTCTTGCGGTCGAGTTCCTTCTCCCACGCCGAGACCACGACCGTCGCCACGCCGTTGCCGACGATGTTGGTTAGCGCGCGGCACTCGCTCATGAAGCGGTCGATGCCGAGGATCAGCACCATGCCCGAAAGCGGGATCGTCGGCACCACGGCGAGCGTCGCCGCGAGCGTGATGAAGCCCGCGCCGGTCACGCCGCTCGCGCCCTTCGAGGTGAGCATCGTCACCGCGAGCAGCGTGAGCTGCTGCGTCCACGTGAGATCGGTGTTCGTCGCCTGGGCGATGAAGAGCACCGCCATCGTCATGTAGATGTTGGTGCCGTCGAGGTTGAACGAGTAGCCGGTCGGCACCACGAGGCCCACCACCGAGCGCGAGCAGCCAAGGCGTTCGAGTTTCTGCATCAGTTGCGGCAGCGCCGATTCCGACGAACTCGTGCCGAGCACGATCAGCAGTTCTTCCTTGATGTAGGCGACGAA
The DNA here is from genome assembly GCF_905220295.1 of Paraburkholderia sp. J76. Taxonomy (NCBI): domain Bacteria; kingdom Pseudomonadati; phylum Pseudomonadota; class Betaproteobacteria; order Burkholderiales; family Burkholderiaceae; genus Paraburkholderia; species Paraburkholderia sp. J76. The sequence continues at coordinate 137,060 of NZ_CAJMZJ010000009.1, read as the reverse complement.
GCGGATGATCGAAAAGCCCGTGAAACGCGCGATGGCGCCGAGCACGACGAGCACGAACACGATCGACGTGAGATAGAACGTGCCGATGAGCTTGAGCATCGGGATCAGCGAGCCCACGCCGTACTTGCCGATGGTGAACGCCATCGCGCCGAACGCGCCGATCGGTGCGAGCTTCGTGACGATCTTCACCACGCCGAACAGCACGCCCGAGATGCCGTCGATGAACTCGGTCACCACGCGGCCGCGCTCGCCCAGTTGCGTGAGCACCGCGCCGAACAGCAGCGCGATCAACAGGATCTGCAGGATTTCGCCTTGTGCGAACGCCGAGGTGAGCGTGTCCGGAATGATGTGCATCAGGAAGTCGACGCTGCTCTGGCCGTGCGCCTTTTCGGCGTAGCTCGCCACGGCCTTGCCGTCGAGCGAATGGACGTCGACGTTGAAGCCCGCGCCGGGCTTTAGCACGTGCGTGGCGATCAGGCCGAGCACGAGCGCGAAGGTCGAGACGATCTCGAAGTACAGCAGCGCCTTGCCGCCCACGCGGCCCACCTTCTTCATGTCCTCCATGCCGGCGATGCCGGTCACGACGGTACAGAAGATGATCGGTCCGATCACCATCTTGATGAGCTTGATGAAGGCGTCGCCGAGCGGCTTCATGTCGATGCCGATGGCGGGCCAGTAATGGCCAAGAATCACGCCGATGACGATCGCCACGATCACCTGGACGTAGAGGACTTTGTGGACAGGTTTCTTCACGATGGTTCCCGCAAATGAGTTAAGCCAATGGCCGAACGAAGCGCGTTCGGGCCGCGACAGGACGAAACTGGGGATCAGCGAAACCGGAAGATGGGATCGGACATCGGCTGTCTCCTTACTGTTTTTATGTCGCGGCACAGGGCGGCCGCGCGCTCTTATTTGCAAGGAGGATGCCAGCGCGCATGAGCGCTCACATCGTTGATTTATAAGGATTTTTATCGAACTAACAAAGGCGCGAATCTGGTTTTCCAGAATCGCGCCTTATGGGTGTTTGGATTTCCAGAATTGGCGGTGTTGCCGCGTCAGCCGCGCCCCTTCCACGGCACGAGGCGCTTTTCGAGCGCGCGCATGCCCAGATCGAAGCCCCAGGCAATGAGTCCGATCAGCACGATGCCCATCACCACGACGTCCGTGCGCAGGAAGCTCGACGCGTTGAGCACCATCTGGCCGAGGCCCGCCGTCGCGGCGACCATCTCGGCGGCCACGAGCGTGGTCCAGCCAAAACCGATGGCAATGCGCAGGCCCGTGAGAATCTCCGGCAGCGCGGCGGGCAGCACGACGAAGCGCACGATCTGCGCGAAGCCGCCGCCGAGCGACGCCGCCGCGCGAATCTGCTCGACGCTCGCGCTCTTCGCGCCGGCGCGCGCGGCCATTGCGATGGGCGCGAAGCACGCGAGCCAGATCACGACGATCTTGGCCGTTTCGTCGATGCCGAACCAGATCACCACGAGCGGCAGATAGGCGAGCGGCGGCAGCGGCCGGTAGAACTCGAGCGGCGGATCGAGCACGCCGCGCGCGATGCGCGACACGCCCATCAGAATGCCGACGGGAACCGCGGTCACCACCGCGAGCAGGAATGCGCCGAACACGCGCAGCGCGCTCCAGAACAGATGCTCGGAAAGCGGCAGACCGCCCTGAATGCGCCCGTGCAAGGCGTCGGTGAAGGCTTGCCAGACGGCTTCGGGCGTCGGCAGGAAAAGCGGCGGCAGCCAGTGCAGATGCGTGGCGAGCCACCACAGCAGCGCGAGCGCCGCCACGCAGCCCACGCTCAGCGCAGCCGTGGGACCTTCGCCGGGCATGCGCCACACTTTCGAGCGGGCGGTTCGGGCGTCGCGCGCAGCGCCGGCAAAAGGCGCGGTGCGGCGCGCCTTCAACGCACCTTCCCGCAGCGATTCTTGCGGCACGCTCATACGGGCTCCTCGTGCTCGTGCGCGTCCGCGTGCAGCAAATCCACCAGCCGCTCGCGCCACGCGATGAATTCCGGCGACGACTTCACCGCGCGCGCGTCGCGCGACGCGAGATACTCGCGCGCGAACGGCACCTCGTACTCGCGCTCGATGCGGCCCGGCCCCGGCGTCATGACCACGATGCGCGTCGCGAGAAAGAGCGCCTCCTCCACGCTGTGCGTGATGAAGAACACCGTCTTGCGCGTGCGCGCCCAGACATCGAGCACGAGCGTTTGCACCTGCTCGCGCGTCATGGCGTCGAGCGCGCCCATCGGTTCGTCCATCAGCAGAATCTGCGGATCGCTCGCGAGTGCGCGCGCAATGCCCACGCGCTGCTGCATGCCGCCCGAGAGCGCATAGACGCGTTCGCGCGCCTGCTTTTCCAGCCCCACGAGCGCAAGCTGCTCGCGCGCGATGCGCTCGCGCTGCGCCTTGGGCACGCGCCGGAAACGCAAGCCGAGCGCGACGTTGTCCAGCACGTCGAGCCACGGCAGCAGCGCATGCTTCTGGAACACCACGCCGCGCTCGGCGCCGGGTCCCTCCACACGCGCGCCGTTCACGCGCACTTCGCCGAGCGCGGGTTCGATGAAGCCCGCGATGCAGTTGAGCAACGTGGTCTTGCCGCAACCCGAGGCGCCGAGCGCCACGACGAACTCGCCGCTCTCCACATCGAGATTCACGTTCGCGAGCGCGACGTTCGGCGGCGCACCACGTTGCGCGCCCTCGTAGATGACGGTGAGATCGCGGATCGCGAGCGCGCTCATCGGTTGCCCCTTGCGTTCAATGCGCGGCGGCGCGCTGCACGTACTGCGGATCGACGCCCACCGAGTAGTCGGGCAGCACGTTCTGGATCGTGCCCTGCCCCTTGAGGAAGGTCGCCGTGGCGAGCAGCGACTGCGCCGCGCCCGACTGCGCGCCGCCGCCCAGCCATTGCTTCGACGCCTGCTCGGCGGGCGTGGGGAACGCATAAAGCGCGAGGCTCGCGGGCACTTCGTCGGCATTCGCGCCCGACTCCTTCGCCACCGCCTGCACCTGCGGCGAGGCCGCGTTCCATGCCGTGCGATGCGCGCTGTAGTCGGCATCGGCGGCGGCCAGCACCTTCACGAACTTCGCGACGAAGTCGGCGTTGTCCTTCGCGAAGCGCCTGTCGGCCACGAAGCCGTCGAAGGTCGCCTTGCCCGTGGCCTTCGCCACCTGACCCGACGTAATCAGCACACGGCCATTCTTCTTCACCTGCGCGAGCACGGGGTCCCAGATGTAGGTCGCGTCGATGTTGCCGCGCTGCCAGGCGGCCGCGACCTCGGGCGGACGCAGGTTGACGATCTTCACGTCGGCGGGATTCACGCCAGCGTTCTGCAGCGCGACGAGCGCATGGAAGTGCGAAGTCGAGACAAACGGCACGCCGATCGTCTTGCCCTTCAGGCCCGCAATGCTGGTCACGCCCGAGCCATCGCGCGCGACGAGCGCTTCGGCGTCGTTGATGTTGTCGAGAATCCAGAAGAGCGAGAGATCCACGCCCTGCGAGAGGCCTGCCGCGATCGGGCTCGAACCAGCCTCGCCTAGCTGCACCGAGCCCGAGGCGAGCGCGCGGATCACGTCGGCGCCGCTCGCGAGCTTGCGGTAGGTGACCTTGTAGCCCGTTTCCTTCTCGACTTCGCCCGTGGCCTGCGCGTAGCGCCACGGCACCACCATGTCCTGATACGCGATCACGACCTCGCGCGTTTCGGCGTGCGCGCGCGGCGCACCGAACGCGGCGGCGAGGCAGACGGCGGCGAATGCCATGGCGGGCAAGCGCGGACGGTAGGCGAAGGCGGAGGGAGCGCGTGGGTTCATCGGGAGACTCCGGCGGAACGACGTTCGAGTGAATGAAGGTTCCGACTATAGGGAGTCTCGCGGCGGGCGGTTCTAACTTATCCGCGTTAGCTAATGAGGCTGCTCGAGCATTGCTTTTCGCGTTGAGGTGGATGGTGCCGGAATCGACGCATGCACCGCGCCGTTCGAGCGCAGCGCAAAACAAAAAACCCGCTTTTCAGCGGGTTTCAGCGGGGTTTTCGATGGCGTGCCTGCGAGAAGCGCGCGGTGGTTTTAAACCACACCCGCCCCATGCGCCTGCAGATCGGCGTGATAGCTGGAGCGCACCATCGCGCCCACGGCCGCATGCGTGAAGCCCATCTTGTAGGCCTCTTCCTCGTACATCTTGAAGGTGTCGGGATGCACGTACGAGCGCACCGGCAGGTGATGCTCCGAAGGCTGGAGATACTGGCCGATCGTCAGCATGTCCACGTCGTGCGCGCGCAGGTCGCGCATGACCTGGAGAATTTCCTCTTCGGTTTCGCCAAGACCCACCATCAGGCCCGACTTCGTCGCGACTTCGGGATGCAGCGCCTTGAAGTCCTTGAGCAGCTTGAGCGAGTGCGCGTAATCCGAACCCGGGCGCGCTTCCTTGTAAAGACGCGGCACCGTTTCGAGATTGTGGTTCATCACGTCGGGCGGCGCGGCGTTGAGAATGCCGATCGCGCGATCGAGGCGGCCGCGGAAGTCGGGCGTGAGAATCTCAATACGCGTTTCGGGCGACTGCTCGCGCACCTGGCGAATACATTCGACGAAGTGGCCGGCGCCGCCATCGCGCAGGTCGTCGCGGTCCACGCTCGTGATCACGACGTACTTGAGCTTGAGCGCGCCGATGGTGCGCGCGAGGTTCGCCGGTTCGTCGGGATCGAGCGGATCGGGACGGCCGTGGCCCACGTCGCAGAACGGGCAGCGGCGCGTGCATTTGTCGCCCATGATCATGAACGTCGCGGTGCCCTTGCCGAAGCATTCGCCGATGTTCGGGCAGCTCGCTTCCTCGCACACCGTATGCAGGTTGTGCTCGCGCAGGATGTTCTTGATTTCGTAGAAGCGCGAATTGCCCGTGGCCGCCTTCACGCGGATCCATTCGGGCTTCTTGAGCTTCTCGATGGGAATGACCTTGATCGGAATGCGCGAGGTCTTGGCCTGCGCCTTCTGTTTTGCGGTGGCGTCGTAGGGAACGGCGTCGGCGTTGGCGCCAGCGGGGTTCGCAGTGATGTCAGTCATGCTTTCGATCCAGTCAGGCCGCCGGTGCAACGCCAGCCTGCGGTTGCGGCGGTTGCCCGCCTGGGGCCGCGTGGGCGGCCGGGTCCACTGCAGCCGCTTCGGCTGAAGGGTCTGTGGCGGCCGCTTCGGCCGCCGTTGGAAGTGTTGCTGCGTGCGCCGCGAGATTTGCCTCGAGCCGCGCCGCGAGCGTGGCGGCGACGTCGCGCCAGTTCGCCTCGACACCCAGCGTGGCCATGTCGACGGTCTCGAGACCGGCGTAACCACAGGGATTGATCGCGAGAAATGGGCTCAGATCCATCGACACGTTCAGGCTCACGCCGTGATAGCTGCAGCCGTTGCGGATCTTCAGCCCGAGGGCGGCGACTTTCGCGCCCGTGTGTGCGGCGCTCGCGCCGCTGGCGTCCTGCGGCACGTAAATGCCGGGCGCGCCGGCCTTGCGCTCGCCCGCGAGATTATACGCCGCCAGCGTTTCGATCACGGCGTCCTCGATGAGCGTGACGAGTTCGCGAACCATCAGCTTCCGGCGCCGCAAGTCGAGCAGCAGGTAGGCCACGACCTGACCCGGCCCGTGATACGTGATCTGGCCGCCGCGATCGATCTGCACGAGCGGAATGCCGCTGTTGCCCACCAGCAGGTGCTCCGGCTTGCCGGCCTGGCCCAGAGTAAACACGGGCGGATGCTCGACGAGCCAGATTTCGTCGGGCGTGGCGGCATCGCGAGCGGCCGTGAACTCGCGCATGGCGTCGAAGCTGGTTTGATAAGCCTCGTTGCCGCGCCAGCGCACGACGATGGGCGAACCGGCCGGCTTTGCCGCGTGAGACTTTGCCGCGTGAGACGCGACCTCGGCTGCGCCGGGGTCGGAATGAATTTGCAAGAATGAAACCGGGGTGGCGCACATGATTCCGGGAGTTTACCGAATTCGGGACAAGCGCGCCGGGCATGCTGCGGATAACGGCGGCGGTGGATTGCCCTTCCATCGCCGCCGTTTTACTACCACTCGTACGATCAAACCGTGCGCCAGCCGTCGCCGATGTGAACGCCCGCGCGCTGTGCGGCGCGCGCGGCAAGGTCCACCACGCGCTCGCCCAGGCGCGCCGGCACGGCGAACCGCACCCACGCTGCCGCGCCGCTTTCCGCGCCGATCCACAGGCGCTCGCCGCGCCGCAGCCGCAGCGTGTGGCCGGGTTCAAGCCAGTAATCGGCGGTGTCGTCGCTGCGCGTGATCCACACGGTGCCGCATGTCACGGTCAGCCGCGTGCTGCGCGTAACGCGCACTGAAGCCGTTTGGTCGGCCGCCACTTCAAACGTGATATCCGAAGAAATTTCTCTCATTTTTCGCTCCGAATGACCTGCTCCGATGGCTACAATCGTAGACACCATAAGGGGTCGAGCAAAACGATCAATTTTCACGCCTATGTGAGAAAAAATACGATATGGATTTGCGCCAGCTACCCGCGCTGAATGCGCTCAAGGCCTTCGAAGCCGCCGCCCGCCACGAAAGCTTCTCGCGCGCGGCCGACGAACTGTTCGTCACGCACGGCGCCGTGAGCCACCAGATCCGCGCGCTCGAAGCGGAACTGGGCGTGGCGCTTTTTGCGCGCGACGGCAAACGCGTGCGCGTGACCGACACCGGCCGCCGCTACGCCGGCCAGGTGCGCGAGGCGCTCAACCAGCTCGCGCACGCCACGCAGGAGATCCGCGCGGGCGACCGCGACCGGCGGCTCGTCGTTTCGATGCTGTCGTCGTTCGCCGCGCGCTGGGTCACGCCGCGCATCGGCGGCTTTATCGAGGCGCATCCGCAGTGGGACGTCGAGTTGCAATCCACGAATTCGCTCACCGACTTCGCGCGCGACGACGTCGACGTCGCCATCCGTTTCGGCTACGGGCACTATCCGGGGCTGCATGCCGAGCTGCTGCTCGACGAGATTTTCTTTCCCGCCTGCTCGCCCGACTTCAACGGCGGCGCGCTGCCCACCGATCCGCACGAACTCGCGAAGCTGCCGCTCCTGCGCTCGGACGACGAACTCTGGCGCCCCTGGTTCGACGCGGCGGGTCTCCAGGACCTGCCCGAACCGAAGCGCGGCGTGCTTTACCAGGACTCGTCGAACCTGCTGCAGGCGGCCATGGACGGCCAGGGCATCGCGCTCGTGCGCCGCTCGCTCGCCATGCACGAGATCACGCTCGGCCGGCTCGTACGGCTCTTCAAGGACGTCGACGGCCCGAGCCCCTGGCGCTATTACTTCATCTGTCCGCCGCAGCGCATGCAGACCGAGCGCGTGCGGGCGTTTCGGGACTGGGTGTTCGACGAAGTGGCGCGCTTCCGGCGGCTCTACGAAGATGCCTGCGAAGCCGGCCCGCTGATAACGGCCGCCGCCGCTGCCCAGCGCGCGCGGGCGGGCGACGTGCCCTGAAGCCAAAGGCGCAGATGCGGCAAGGGCCGCACAGGTGTGCAGCCCTTGTTGTTTAAAACCGCTACCGCGAGCGCTTACAGCACGATCTTCACCATCGGATGCCCGGTGAGCGCGCGGTAGATGTCGTCGAGATGCGCCTGGCTCGTGGCGCGCACCGTGACGGTGAGGCCCGTGTAGTTGCCGCCGCTCGACGGCCGCGTTTCGATGGTCGTGGCATCGAAGCCGCCATCGAATTCGCGCAGGACCGTCACGATGGTGTCCTGAAATTCCGGATGCGTCTTGCCCATCACCTTGATCGGGAAGTCGCAAGGAAATTCGATCAGCGATTCCTTCGCTCCGGGCTTGCCTGCTTGCTGTGTCACGTTCGTATCTCCACTTCCTGTAGCGCGGCGGCCGGTGCGCGCACAACCTCCGCCTCGCGTTGCTTCGCGCGCTGATACGCCGCGTAAAGCGCCGCGTAAACCGGGCCCGGCTTGCCGCCGCCCACCGGCTTGCCGTCGAGCGCGACGACCGCCAGCACTTCCTTGGTTGCCGACGTCACGAGAATCTCGTCCGCCTCGCGCAATTCGGCTTCGGAGACTTCGCGCGCTTCAAAACGCACGCCGCACTCCGCGGCCAGTTCCTCGATCAGGCCGTAGCGAATGCCTTCGAGAATGCGATTGCTGCGCGGCGGCGCGAAGAGCGCGCCGCCCTTCGCGACCCACACGTTCGCCGACGAAGCCTCGGTCAGCCAGCCGTCGCGCAACTGGATCGTCTCGAACGCGTCGTTTTCCGCCGCGTGCTGCGCCATCAGCACGTTGCCGAGCAGCGAGGTCGACTTGATGTCGCAATTCAGCCAACGCTTGTCTTCTGCGCTCACGCAGCGCACGCCATGCTCGCGCTGCGCGGCGCCTGGCAGCTTGAGCGGATTGACCATCGCGAACACGGTGGGCGTGGCCGCTGCCGGGAACGCGTGGCCGCGCGGCGCCACGCCGCGCGTCACCTGCACGTAGAAGTTGGCGTGAGCGTCATGCGCAAGCGCGCCCGCAGCTTCGTTCGTCTCGATCAGGCGCGCGACCAGCGCGCGCCAGCCCGCTTCGTCGAACGGATTCGCAATGCCGACCTTCTCCAGCGAACGCTTGAGCCGCGCGAGATGCTGCGCCATGCGGAACGGCACGCGCACCTTGCCTTCGCCATCGGCCGTGTCGAGCGCATACACGGGCACGACCTCGTAAATGCCGTCGCCGAAGATAAAGCCGCGATCGAGCACGGGAATGCGCGCTTCGGAAAGCGGCGTGATCTCGCCGTTGAGCCAGACGAGCGGCTCGCCCGCCTGCATCTGCCCTTGTGCCACTGAAGTCCCCGTCATCACTTCTTGTTGACCATGAGCATGAGCGAATCCCACACGCGGCCCACGATACCGGCTTGCGGCACGGCTTCGAGCGCGACGAGCGGAACCTGCGCGAGCACCTTGCCGTCCGGGCCCACGAACTTCGCCGAGCCGACCTGCTGGCCGAGCGTGAGCGGCGCGATCAGCGGGCTGTTGAGCGTGACCTGCGGCTTGGCCTTCTCGGCGGCGCCCTTGGGCAGCGTCACGTACTGGTCCTTCTGCACGCCGACCTTCACGGCGTCGAGCGTGCCCTTGTAGACGCGCGGCGTCGCCACGGCCTGGTTGGCCTGATAGATGCGCGTGGTGTCGTACGCGCTATAGCCGTAGTTCAGCATCTTCAGGCTGTCCTGCACGCGGTCGTGTTCCTTCTGCTCGCCCATCATCACCGAGACGAGACGGCGGTTGCCGCCGCCCGCGAGCGGACGCTTCGCCGACGCGATCAGGCAGTAGCCCGCGGCCTGCGTGTGGCCGGTCTTCAGGCCGTCGACCGTCGGGTCGATCCACAGCAGGCGGTTGCGGTTCGGCTGCTTGATGTTGTTGTACTTGAACTCCTTCACCGAGAAGATGTTGTAGTACTCGGGATAGTCGCGGATCAGGCGCGCGGAAAGCGTGGCGAGGTCGCCGGCCGTCGTGTAGTGATTCGGGTCGGGCATGCCGTTCACGTCGGCGAAATGCGTGTGCGCCATACCGAGCTTCTGCGCTTCGGTGTTCATCATGTTGACGAAGTTCGCTTCGCTGCCGCCCACCAGTTCGGCCAGCGCGATGGCGGCGTCGTTGCCCGACTGCACGATCATGCCGTACACGAGGTCGTGCACCGAGACCGGCTTGTTCGCTTCGATGAACATGCGCGACTCGTCGTTCTTCACGCGGCGCACGGCTTCGCTCGGCGTGACGACCTGGTCCATCGTGATCTTCTTGCTCTGCAGCGCCTCGAACACGAGGTACGCGGTCATGAGCTTCGTGAGCGATGCGGGCTCGACGCGCTCATCGGCATTGCCGGAGGCGAGCACCTGGTTCGCGGTGGCGTCGACGAGCACCCACGAGCGCGCGTTCACGCCCGGAGGCGGCAGGCCGCCGAGCACGTTGTCGGCGGCGGTGCCGACAGCCACGTCTGCTTGCGGCTGCGCCTGCACTTTCACGCCCGCGGTGTGTGCGGGCGTGCGTGCCAATGCATCCGCGCCCGCGAGAAGCGTGGCGGGCAGGAGCGCTGCGAGCGTGACGTTGCGAACAATGGAGGAAGAAACGAAAGAAGACGGATGGCCGGAGGAAAGAAAACGCATAGGTTCAGGTCGGGCTGAATTGGGACAGAGTGAACGTAGCGCGCCATGCGGCGCACGGTCGGTGAAAGCCGGAATGCGGGTGCCGTACATGCGCCGGTCGCGGCGCAGGAAGCACAAAATTGGCGAACATTATACGCGCCGCGTCGTGGCGAATTTTCGCGATGTCACACGTTTGCGCAGACCTGTCGTGCATTTTTCGTGAATTTGCGTCGGCATATGGGCGATGACGAACGGCCTGCATCGGGCCCCGAAACATCGGCGGCGGATGCAAATCAAACGTCAGCGCCACGCTTCGACGATGATGCGCTTGAGCACATGCAGCTTGCGGTGCAGGAAGTGTTCTGCCCCCGGAATAACGACGATCGGCAATTCTTGCGGCCGCGCCCATTCGTACACCGACAGAATGGGCACGGTTTCGTCGAGTTCGGCATGAATCACGAGCGTGTCTTCGCGCACCGGCGAGACCTCCCAGCGGCTCGCCGCCGTGCCGACGAACACCATGCGCTCGATCGCGCCGCCTTCTTCGAGATAGCGCTTCGCGACGTGCGAGAGCACGAAGGTGCCGAACGAAAAGCCCGCGAGCACGAGCGGCACGTCGGCCTGGCCTGGTTGCGCGCGCATATAGGCGATCAGTTCGAGCAGATCGTCCTGCTCGCCAATGCCGTTGTCGTGCGTGCCCGCCGTTTCGCCCACGCCGCGAAAGTTCGAGCGATACGTCGTGTAGCCGAGTTGCACCAGCGTGCGCGCGAGCGTTTGCGCGACCTTGTTGTCCATCGTGCCGCCAAAGAGCGGATGCGGATGCGCGACGAGCGCAATGCCGCGCGGCGCCGTGCCGGCGTCGGGCACGTCGAGCGCGCATTCGATCTTGCCGACGGGACCGTCGATCTGGAATTTTTGTGTCTGGGCGTTCATCGTGCGGCAGTCCTTATCTGTCCATGAGCGGTCAATCAGCAATCGATCAGCGGTCGATCTTCAGGCGCTCGACCACCTGGCCGTTCTGCAGATGCGAGACCACGATTTCGTCGATGTCGCTCTCGTCGATATACGTGTACCACGTGCCTTCCGGATACACGACGACGGCCGGGCCCTCCTCGCAGCGGTCGAGGCAGCCCGCCTTGTTGATGCGCACCTGGCCCGGGCCCGCGAGGCCGAGCTGTTTCACGCGTTTTTTTGCGTACTCCTGCATGCCTTGCGCATTGCAGTTTCCGCAACTCGGGCGATCCGCGCCGGGGTCGCGCTGGTTCAGGCAGAAAAAGACGTGGTACTTGTAGAACGAATCGGTCATGGCGTGGGCACCGGTGAGTGTCGGGCGGTGTGCGCAGGCTTGCTGAAAGCGTGTGGCCCGCCGCCTGAGGCGTTGCATGGCATATGCGCGGACGCGGGCGCGGCTGCGCGACGATCCGGTCGATTATAACGAGCGCGGCGTGAACGCTCCGGCGAGCGCCGCGCGCCTCGACGTGAACTCAGGCGTCCTGGCGAGCGCGCTTCGCGGCGCGCCGCACGAGCCACGCGCGTTCGAGCGAGAACGCCGTCCATGCGAGCGCGGCCCAGGGCCATGTCCATGCGAGCCAGCGCGCGAGGCCGTTGAAGTGCAGGTAGCGGCCCTGGCGCCAGTCCGCGAGCACGACGTCGAAATACGGGTTCACGGGCAGCACGTTCACGAGCACGAGGGCCGCGGCGAGCGCGAGCGCCGCCGCCGCGGCGCGCACGGCGCGCGGCAGACGCAAGGCGAGAAACGCGAGCAGCGCGCCCCACACGAGGCCCGCGAGCGCGCCCGGCGTCGCCCAGTCGAAGATGAGCCCGCTTTGCGATTGCAGAAAGGTCGCGCCCACCTTGACGATGAGTGTCACCGCAATGAGCGCGACGACGAGCCGCGCACGCGGCGCGCGCGAGCGCATGGGGAGCGTCGCGAACGCCGCCGCGCCAAACAGGTTGAGCGTCGTGACGATCGCTTCCCAGCCGCTGTCGGGCAGGCGCGCCGCGAGCATGTCGGGCAGCGAACGTAGATGCCAGGCGGCGGGCGTCCAGGCGAGCACGGCGTCCTGCATCGAGCCGTCGAGGCGCAGCCAGAGCGCGCGCGCCCACTCGCCGAGACCAAAGAGGCGCGGCGTAGGGTACATCGTCGCGAATGGCCAGAGCGCCGCGAGCACCATCGGCACGGCGGCGTCGCGCTCGAACCAGCGAAAGCGCAGGCGGCGCAGGAAGCCGCGTTCGAGCAGCGCGCCGGTGGCGGGCGCAGCAACGAGCGCCCCAAGCAACGCGCCGAGCGCATTCGAGGCGAGATCGAGATTGGAGGCGACGCGCGTGGGCAGCCAGGTCTGCACGGCCTCCATTACGCCCGAAAGCAGCGTGCCCGCGAGTGCGGCCAGCAGCACCGCGCGAACGCCGCGCCAGCGCGGCCACACGGCAAGCACGGCGAGCGCGCCGAACGGCATGTAGCCGAGCACGTTGGTGACGATGTCGAAGACCGTCCAGTAGCGCGGCCAGGGATCGCCGAGATACGCGAGGGGACTGAGGCCGAGCGAGCGCCAGCCGGAGAACGGATACCACGAACCGTAGACGATCAGCGCGGTATAGAGCGCGAGCGACTGGCGCGAGAGCGTCGAGGTCTGGCGCGGCGGCGGCTCGCGCGTGGCGGCGGCCGCGGGCGATGGCGCAGCCGCGGCCGTATCGCCGCTGACGCTCACGCCGCGCTCCTCGCCTGCCTCGCGCTCGCCGCCGCTCTGGCCACCTTCGTCGCCGTCCATCCCGCGCCGCCCGCCACGCGGGGCGCGCAGCCGGAGCCGTCCCGCTTCGATCATGCCGCTATCCTGCCCTTGCCCCCAATGCCGCGCCGCGCACCGTTGTCGCGCAACGCCGGTCCGTGTTCGTCGATGCGTCCGTCAAGGCGTGCCCGCGAACGACTGCGTGCTCAGCCATGCGCCGAGCTGGTTCGCGAAGTCGTCGCTGGCCGCCTGCAGTGCGTGCACGCCGCCCGCGGCGTCCGGCGTAGCCGCCGGCGCGCGCGTGGCGAACGAGCGCTGCGCCAGCACCCTGCCGCCCTGCATGAGCGTGGCGCGCGCGGCCAATACGCCCGCGCTTTGCGTCGGGCTCTCGAACACCTGCTCGAACTCGTACAGTTCGATCTTGAGCAACGGCGCCTGCACGGCGTCGCCGCCCGCGAGCACTGTCGCATACGCGCCGAGCGACGTGCGCAGGCGTTCCGTGAGGAGGCGCGCGGGCGACATCGTCCAGCGGCTGTTCGCGTAGCGGGCCGTGCGCTGCGAGTCGAAACTCATCCGGTAGAGGATGCCGTCGTTATCGAGCGGCGGCGGCGCGTTGACCGCCAGCACCTTCAGGAGCGGCCTGGCGCCCGGCGTCGCTGGCGCGACGGGAGCACCCTGAGCGCCCGGCGCCTCCTGGGAGGACTGCAGCCCGAGGTCGTAGCGAACGTCGTTGACCGGAGCCGGATTGCCCGCGCAGGCGGCCAGAAGCGCGCCGAGGGCGAGCGCCGCCAGCCAGGCTGAGCCCCTCGCCGCGGCGCGTTGCATCGATCGGGGCAGGCGTGATGTGCGTGACATTGCGTTTCCTTCCTTGGCGCGCGGCGTTTGCCCCGCGCGGAGTACATCGAATGGTGCTGCGTACGGTCCCGGCGCGGCCTACTTCGTCCCCGCGGCGGATGGCCACGCGAAGCCCGGCTCGCCGGGCCCGGGCGCGGGCTGCGGCGCGCCGCCGAACAGCAGGCTGCGCGGGCTCGTGCTGAAGGCGCCCGCCGCGCGGTCCACGGAGCGCATGGCCGAGCGCACGTCGTCGGTGAGCGAATCGACCCGTGGCAGCGTGTCGTAACCCACGCGCGCCGAAAGGTCCTCGATCGAGGCGTTGATCGAGGTGAGCGCCGCGCCCGCCTGGGCGGCCGCCGTGCCGGCCTTGTTCAGGTTGGTCTGGAACGGGCCGTCCGGGCGGTTCATGCTCGTGATCAGCGTGTTGGTCGAGTGCAGCGTGCGCTGCAACTCCGTCACCGCGCCCGGCAACTGCTTCGTGGCGGGCTGAAGCTGCTGGGCAAGCACGTTCACGCTGCTCGCGGCCTGCTGCAGGCTGTTCACGGCCAGCATCACCTGCTTGCGGTTGTCTTCGGAAAGCATTTCGTCGATGTCGCCCGCGATGTTGTCGAGCTTGCGCAGGAGCGCGTCGCCGCGGCGCTGAAGCTGGTCGAGCAGGCCCGGGCGCAGCGGCAGTTCCGCCACGTGCGCCTGCGAAGAATGCAGCGGCGAGAGGTCGATGCCGTTGTCGTCGAGCTGCACGAAAGCGATGCCGGTCACGCCCTGGAGCGCGAGCGAGCCGAACGTGGAGCGCGTCATCGGCGCCTTCTGGTCGACGAGAATGCGAATGCGGATCTGGCCCGGATGCTGGGTATCGAACTTGATCGACTGCACCTTGCCCACGTCGATGCCGCGAAAACGCACCGACGCGTCCGGATAAAGGCCCGTCACACTGGAGCGCGAAATGAGGTCGTACGGCACGCGCACGGTGTGGTCAGCGCTGAAGAAGATGACGACAAGCGCGATCACGATGAGCAGGCCTATCGTGAACATGCCCGCCCAGAACGCATGCGGTTTGTTTTCCATCGTCAGATTCCTTCGTAGGCGGCCGCCAGGCGCTGGCCAGGCCGGTTATGCCGGTGCCCTACCACGGCTTGTACCCCACGGCTGCGGGAGCGAGCGCCGCCGGCGGCAGCTTCGCGCGCCGCTCGGGCGGCAGCGCCTGGAGCGCGCGGCGACCGCGCATGCCCAGAAAGTATTCGCGGATAAACGGATGATCGACGCTCGCCGCCTCCTCCACCGGCGCCGCCACCAGCACGCGGCGCTCGGCGAGCACGGCCACGCGCGTGGAGAGCGCGACCATGGCATCGAGGTCGTGCGTGACCAGCACGACGGTGAGGCCCAACGCGCGGTGCAGCGTGCTGATGAGTTCCACCACTTCGTCGGAGGAGCGCGGATCGAGCCCGGCCGTGGGCTCGTCGAGAAAGAGCAGTTCCGGCTCCAGCACGATCGCGCGCGCGAGGCCCACGCGCTTGATCATGCCGCCCGAGAGCGCGGCCGGCATCTTCGAGGCGTGCTTGCACGGCAGCCCGACCATTTCGAGCTTGAGCATCACGATGTCGCGCAGGAGCGCGGCCGGCACCTTGCCAAGCTCGCGCACGGGCTGGGCGATGTTGTCGAACACCGTGAGCGACGAGAACAGCGCGCCTTGCTGGAACAGCATGCCGGTGCGCGTGCGCATGAGGCGGGCGCGCTCGGGGTCGATGGTCGAGATGTCTTCGCCGAACATCTTGATGGTGCCCGACGTCGGCTTTTCGAGCCCGAGGATCTGGCGCACGAGCGTGGTCTTGCCCGAACCGGAACCGCCCACCAGCGTGACGATCTCGCCGCGGCGGATTTCGAGGTTCAGATGCTGGTGGACGATGTTGCGCCCATAGCGCTTCGAGAGATTCTCAACCTCGATCACCGGCTCGCCGATGGCCGGCAGCGGCAGATCCTGCGCGACCTCCCGCAGCGGCGTGGTGATCGTGCCGGTGGTTTTCGTCTCGATCGTCGTAACCGTCGTGCCAGTCGTGCTCATGAGAGCCCCACGTTCTGGAACAGGATCGCGAACACGGCGTCGGCGAGAATCACGATCGTGATCGACGTGACGACCGAAGTGGTCGTGCCCTCGCCCAGGCTCTGCGAATTCGCCTTGATGCGAAAGCCGAAGTGACAGCCCACGATCGCCACCAGCATGCCGAACGCCACTCCTTTGCCAAGGCCGATCCACACGTTGGCGATCGGCACGACGCTGGGCAGCGAGCGCATGAACCACGAAATGTCGATGCCCAGCACGATCTTCGCCGCGATCGCGCCGCCTAGCAACGCAATGATGTCGGTCCAGATCACGAGCAGCGGCATGGCCACGCCGAGCGCGATCACGCGCGGCAGGATCAGCCGCAGGCCGTGCGAGATGCCCATCACGCGCATGGCGTCGAGTTCTTCCGTCACGCGCATCACGCCGATCTGCGCGGTGATGGCCGAGCCGGAGCGCCCCGCCACGAGAATCGCCGAGAGCACGGGCCCGAGTTCGCGGATCACCGCGAGACCCAGAATGTTGACGATGAACTGGTTCGCGCCGAAGAGCCGCAATTGTTGCGCCGAGAGGTACGACAGCACGATGCCGATCAGAAAAGCGACGAGCGCCGTGATGGGCAAGGCGCGCGCGCCGGCGTTGTAGATGTTCGCCGAAATCTCGATCCACGGCGTGACTTTGGGCCGGCGCAGCACGAGCAGCAGGTCGAGAATCACCCGCCCGAACATGGCGACGCCGCCGTACAGGTGGTCGAAGAACGAGAAGATCGCGAGGCCGAGCTGCGTGACCGGGTCGATGCGCACGACGCGTTCCGCCGGCTCGCGCACGGAATCGAGCAGCGCGATGCGCTCGAAGATGTCGCGCTGCGTTTGCGTGAGGTCGACGAGATCGGCGGGCAGCTTGTGGCCCCACACGCGCCAGAGCGCCTGGCCGCCCACATGGTCCATGCGCTCCACGCGGGAGAGGTCCCATTCGCCGATGCGCTCTTCGGCGAGCGCGCGCAGACGCCGCGCCGCGCCGCCCTGATCGCGGTCGCGCGCGAGCGCGAGCGCCGTCCACTGGCCAGACAGGCGCACGGTCTTTCCGTGGGTGCCGGCCGAGACTTCAAGGCCGGGCGGCGTGTCTTGATTCAAGGGTAAGCACTCGACGGGCGGTGTGAGCAAACATTGTAGCGAACGCGCCCCGTTTCGGCGGTCCGAACGCGCACGGCGCGCATTCCGACACGCGCCGGGATATGGATAACGCTCTGGATAACTTGTGGGCTGCCTGTGAGCAGGCTGTGAATTGCCTAAAAATTAAGCAGATTGCGCGAAAACCTGCGGCGCGGGTATCGCCTTCGGCAACCTTCGCCCTCCGTCGCCCCTGTGGATGATTCCGTGGATAACCTGTGCGCCGCCTGTGGACCGCTTGTGGATACCGCACATTTTCAGGTCGCAACGCCCCAGCCACTACAATATGAGACATGAATGCGACGCCCCCCACCCCCGATACTCCGAGCGCCGGCGACTGGCGCATCGACCGTAACCGCGCGATCGAGCTGTTCGGCCCCGCCGCGCACGACTGGCCCATCGAGATCGTCGAGGAAACCGGCTCGACCAATGCCGACCTCATGGCGCGCCTGAAGGCGCTGCCGCAAAAGCGCACCGCGCTCGCGCGCCCGATCGTGCGCGTGGCTTATCTGCAGACGGCTGGCCGCGGCCGGCGCGGCCGCACCTGGGTCGCGCAGCCCGGCGACGCGCTGCTGTTTTCCATCGGCTGCGTGTTGCCGCGCCCGATCGAAGGGCTTGCGGGCTTGAGCCTCGCCCTCGGCTCGGCGCTGGTGGACGGTCTGCGCACGCTGCCCGTGAGCGCGCCGGGGCAAATCGCGCTCAAGTGGCCGAATGACGTGCTGCTCGAAGGGGACAAGCTGGTAGGAATTCTGGTGGAGACGGCCTGGACCACGCCCGACGCCACGGCGGTCGTGATCGGCATCGGTACGAACGTGCGCGGCGAAGATGCGCTCGCGGCCAAAGTCGAGGCGCTCAACGCCGCGGGCGGCAGCGCGGCGGCCGTGCCCGGCACGACGCCCACGGCGCTTTCGCGCGCGTGGCCGAACGCCAATCTCACCGACACGCTCGCCGCCGAACTCAACGCGCTCGAAGCGGCGCTGCAACGCTTCGGCGCGGCGGGCTTCGCGCCCTTCCAGGCGCGCTGGAACGCGTGTCACGCGTACGCCGGCCGTGAAGTCGCCATCTACGAGCAAGGGCGGGAATTGCTGCGCGGCACGGCGGCCGGCGTGGACGAGCAAGGCCAGTTGCTCGTCGATACGCCGAACGGGCGCGAGGCCGTCACGGCCGGCGACGTGTCGCTGCGGCTCGCGGACGGCGGCGCATGAGCCGCGGGCCTTTTCTCCTGATCGACGCGGGCAACAGCCGGATCAAGTGGGCGCTCGTCGCGCAAGACGGGTCGCGCCTGCACGCGGGCGCGATGGATCACCTGCGCGTTGACGGCGCGCAGTGCTCCTCTGCTTTTGAAACCGGTTGCAAGGAATGGTCGGCGCTGCCCCGGCCCGCTGGCGCGTGGATTTCGAACGTCGCGGGCGCGGCGGTTGGAGAGCGGCTCGACGCGCTGGTCGAGGCGCAGTGGCCGGGCCTCACGCGCAACGTCGTGCGGGCCGGCGCGCGGCAATGCGGCGTGACGAACAGCTATGCCATGCCCGACGCCCTCGGCAGCGACCGCTGGGCCGGCATGATCGGCGCGCACGCGGCGTATCCGGGCGAACCGCTCCTGATCGCAACGTTCGGCACCGCCACCACGCTCGAAGCCCTGCGCGCCGATGGCACATTCGTGGGCGGCATGATCGCGCCGGGCTTCACGCTCATGATGCGCTCGCTCGGCGAGCACACGGCGCAACTGCCCGTGGTCGCGGGCGGCGTGGCGGATGCCGCACATCCGGGCATTGCCTTCGCCACCGACACGCGAAGCTCGATCTCGGCGGGCTGCGCGCTGGCGCAGGCGGCGCTGGTCGAGCGCGCCTTGGCCGATTTACAGGACGCGTGGAGAATCCCGGTGCGGCTCGTGGTGAGTGGCGGCGCCGCAGCCGAAGTGACAGCGGCGCTCAAGGTGCCGCATACTCGCCACGATGCCCTGGTGCTTTCGGGCCTGGCGCTCATCGCGGCGCAACCCTGATCCGCTGAACCGGTCCTGAAACTGAACAAACGACTTCGAAGGAGCTTCACACGATGCTGCGCTGGCTGATCGCCATTCTGATTCTCGCCAACGGGCTGGCCTTTGCGGCTATTGCCGGCGTGTTCGGCCCGACGCCGTCGTCGGGCACGCGCGAAACCCAGCACCTGAACCGGCAGATTCACCCCGAGCGGCTCGTGGTGAAGGCCATCCGGCCCTCCGAATCGGCCGACGTGCCGACCGTCGGCGGCCCGGTCGCGGAGCCCGCCGTACAGGCGTCGACGCTCGCGCAATAACGGGCAATAGCGCAACCGGAAGTTATTTCGAGCCTTCCTGGGCCCGCACCTTCTGCAGCAGTTTGGTCGTGGAGCGGTCGTGCTCGAACGCGATCGCGAGCGCCCGGCCGCCCCAGCCGCGCACCAGAGCGGACTCGGGCAGCGCGTCCATGTCGTAATCGCCGCCCTTCACGAGAATGTCCGGACGCACGGCTTCGATCAGCTCGATGGGCGTTTGCTCGCCGAACTGCACGACCCAGTCCACGCTCTCCAGCGCCGCCAACAGCGCCATGCGGTCGTTCTCGTTGTTGATGGGGCGGTCGTCGCCCTTGCCGAGCATCTTCACCGAAGCGTCGCTATTCACGCCGACGATCAGCGTGGCGCCCAGCGCCTTCGCATCCGCGAGATAGGTGACGTGCCCGCGGTGCAGGATGTCGAAGACGCCATTGGTGAACACCACGGGGCCACGCAGCGAGGCGCGCAGTTGCGCGAGCGCGTCGCGGGTCGTGATCTTGCGTTCGAAGGGAGCGGGCATGGAATGAGGCTCGGATAAAAAATGGGCGTCGATCAAAAAGGGGAAGCGCGCCAATGAAAACGGCCCGTCACGCGAAAAGCGCTTCGGGCCGTCCCGGTCGCGGCGCGCAACTTCAGGCGCGTACGCGAGATGTCCCGGCGCGTCAGGCCGGCTGCTGCGTGCCCTGCTCGGCCTGCAGACGCTGCACCACTTCCTTGCGGTAGCGGTTCAGTTCCTGCGCCGTGCTGAACGTGCGCTCGAACAGGATCGAGAGGTTGTGAAGAATGCGCTCGATCACCTTCTTTTCCCAGCCGTCGTCGAAGCGGATCTGTTCGTCGAGCCAGCGCTCGAGCCATTCGGGATCGGGCAGGCGCGACTGCACGGTGTCGCGCGGGAACAGCGCCTGGTTCACGTGCAGGTTCGTGGGGTGCAGCGGCTTTTCGGTGCGGCGCGCCGACGCCATTAGCACGCCGATCTTCGCGAACGCCGCGCGCGCGACGTCGCCGAAATTGTTGAGCGCCTTCTTCATGTAGCGCAGATACGCGCCGCCATGGCGCGCCTCGTCGCGCGAAATCGTTTCGTAGATAGCCTTGATGACCGGCTCCGTGTGCCATTCGGCGGCGCGGCGGTACCAGTGGTTCAGGCGGATTTCACCGCAGAAGTGCAGCATGAGCGTTTCGAGCGGGGGCGCCGGATCGAACTCGAAGCGCACGGCGTGCAGCTCTTCTTCGGTCGGCACCATTTCCGGCTTGAAGCGGCGCAGGTATTCCATGAGCACGAGCGAATGCTTTTGCTCCTCGAAAAACCACACGCTCATGAACGCCGAAAAGTCGCTGTCGTGGTGGTTGTCGCGCAGGAACATTTCCGTGGCCGGCAGCGCCGACCATTCGGTGATCGCGTTCATCTTGATGGTCGCGGCCTGCTCGTCGGTGAGGAGCGACGCGTCGAACTTGTCCCAGGGAATGTCCTTTTCCATGTCCCAACGGACCGATTCGAGCGATTTGTAAAGTTCCGGATAAAGCATCGTGTTCATAGTCCCGCCCCTGATCTGCGCAAAAACGCGCATGACGAATTCGTAGCGTGCCGCGGGATCCGCATGGAACGCGGCCGCGCAGGCAAAAAGCATTTAATTTTACGCGGTATCCGGCCCTCTGGACGCAATCGCGGACCGGCTAACGCAATGGGCGTTGCCCCACGACAATCCAGCCAACCGGAATGAAGGCGCCGTCGTGGATTCTGGGTAGTTGCTCCGTTCCTCGAACCCGGCCGCCCGATACCGCTGATCACCACCGAAGCCCGCAAAGCGCATCAGCCGTCACGCGGGCAGATGCGACACAATGCCGCACCTCGCGCACCTATGTCGCACTCTCGCGCCCACGCTCGACATCCTGATGCCGCTCGTTTGCCGGCTGTTTTTTCAGGGGGCGAACCTCCCGCCCGCCAAGGCCGTGGAACCCGCGCGGCGAAGCAGCGCCACGCCGCCCGCGAGTCCCACAAATGACCAGAAAAACCTTACACAATAATAGCATGCCGGTCTTTCAGTTCCGCCGCGCCGCAAGTCCATGAGCGCGCCGAGTCCGTCTTGCGCCTGGCGGCTGGGAGCGGCGCGATCTGCCGGATCGAGCCGTCGCCGAAAGCCAGCGCCTTATTCCGGCTGCGCGGGCGCCTTCTTCGCGCCGCGCGGCGCGCTGCGGCCCGCCGTGCTGCTGCTGTTGCCATTGCCGCGTTTGGCGGTGCCGCCGGGTTTGGCCGCCGCCTCAGTCTTCGCCTGCGCCTCGCTCACCGCTTCGGCGGCGGCTTGCGCCGCCTGCGCGGCAGCGGCCGGTTGCGCCATCGCGAATTGCGCGAGCTGGTTGAACTGCGCCTGCACGAGATTCCACCACGAACCCGCATCGAAGCCCGGCGGCGCGGATGCCGCGCCCTCGGGCGCAGCGCCAGCGTCCGCGGCTTCGGGCCGGGCGGCCTGTTCGCGCGACGCGCTCGACGCTCGCGGCGGCTCGCTATCGGCGTGTGTCGGGGTCATCTGCGCCTGCGCGAACGCGCCGAATGCGCGCAGCGTGGAAAGCGTTGCGCGCTGCACTTCGAGCGCCTGGATGGCGGACTGCAGCATCCCGAGATTGAGCTTGAGCCACTGCTCGACGGCGCGAAGGTCGGTGATGCGCTTGTCGAGTTCCTCGATATTGGTGAGCGGCGTCATCATGTCGGACATCATCGAAAGCGACGGGCCGAAAGCTTGCGCCACGCCCGGTTCGCTGCCCGGAAATGCGCTGCCGAACGGCGTGAGGCGCATCATCCCCCACATGCGGTCGAGCATTTCGGCGGGCGGAAAGCCCGGAAAACCCGGGAACGGCGGCATGTTGCCTGCTGGGTCGGTCATGCGGATCTCCCTCGCTTAGATAGGTGGTCAAATGCGCGCGCTGGGCGCCGCAAAACATTCTGTCGATGATAGCGCGCGGAACCGCTCAGAACGGATCGCCGCCCGGAAAATCCGGCGCGCGCCGCTCGCGCAGCGACTGCACGCCTTCGCGCACGTCGGGGCCCGCAAAGCCCATGAATTCGAGCGCGAGCGACGTGTCGAAGGTCGGCCCCGCCATGCGCAGCCAGTTGTTGAGCGCGTACTTGGTCCAGCGCACCGCGGTTTGCGAACCGCCCGCAAGACGCTTCGCCACTTCGAACGCCTTCGGCAGCAGGTCGTTCTCGTCCACGGCGAGCGAGACGAGGCCGATGCGCTCCGCCTCTTCTCCGCTCACGGGTTCGCACAGCAGCAGGTAGTACTTCGCCTTCGCCATGCCGCACAAGAGCGGCCACACGATCGCCGCGTGATCGCCCGCCGCGACGCCCAGGCGCGTATGGCCGTCGATGATGCGCGCCGTTTTCGTGGCAATCGAAATGTCGGCGAGCAGGCCCGCGACGAGCCCCGCACCGACCGCCGGGCCGTGCATGGCCGAAACGATGGGCTTGCCGCAGTTGATCACGTTGTAGACGAGATCGCGCGCCTCGCGCCACACGCGCGCGCGCACGTCGAAATGCGTAGCCATGTCCTCGACGAGCTTCAGGTCGCCGCCCGCCGAAAAGCCTTTGCCCTCGCCGCGAATCACGGCGACGCGCGCGTCGGGATCGCGGTCCACGTCGCGCCAGATTTCGGCGAGTTCGCGGTGCATGTCGGCGTCGGCGGTCGCGAGGCCGCTCTTGTTCGCGCCCTCGCCGCTCATCACGATCTCGACGATGCCGTGCTCGTGCCGCCGCACGCGCAGAGCCTGATAGCGGGCGTAAAAAGGATCGTTCATGGGCGGACCTCCTTTGCTTCGGATTACTGATTACGTAGAAACGATTGCCGTGCGGCGCATCAATGCGGCTGATACACCCACTTGCCATCGCGGATCTCGACCATCACGCGCGAGCGCGCGTCGAGGCCGAGGTGATCGGTGGCGCTCATGTTGACGACGCCGTTGGTGTCGTGCAGATCGTGCGTGGCCTCCAGTGCGTCGCGCAGCGCGTGGCGAAACGCGGGCGTGCCGGGCGCAGCCGATTTGAGCGCAACCGGAATCGCGTTCTGAAGCAGCAGGCCCGCGTCCCACGTGTACGCGCCGAACGCCGACACGGTGCCCGCGCCGTTGCGTGCTTCGTAGCGCGAAATATAGTCGAGCGCGACGCGCCGGCCAGGCGCGTCCTCGGGCAGTTGCGCGGCCACGAGCACCTGGCTCGCGGGCAGGAACGTGCCGTTGCAATCGGCGCCGCACACGCGCAGGAAGTCGCGGTTGCCCACGCCGTGGTTGTGATAGATGACGCCCTTGTAGCCGCGCTCCTTGAGCGTCTTCGGCGGCAGCGCGGCGGGCGTGCCGGCCGCGCCCACCACGACGGCGTCGGGATGCGCCGCGACGATCTTGAGCACCTGGCCCGTCACGCTCGGATCGGTGCGATTGAAGCGCTCGTTCGCGACGAGCTTGATGTTGTGCTGCTGCGCGGCCTTCGCGATTTCGGCGTAAAACGTCTCGCCGAGCGCATCGGCCTGGCCGATGTAGGCGAGCGTCTTCACGTTATGCGCGGCCGCGTGCTCCATGATCGCGCCGGCCATCATCGCGTCGGTTTGCGGCGTCTTGAACATCCAGTGGCGCTTGTCGTCGACAGGCTCGATGATCTTCGCCGACGATGCGAGCGAGAGGGTGGGCGTCTCGCCTTGCGCGATCACGTCGAGCATGGCGAGCGAGTTGGGCGTGATCGACGAGCCGATGATCGCATCGACATGCTGTTCGTCGATTAGCTTCTTCGTGTCCTGCACGGCCTGGGTGGTGTCGGAGGCGTCGTCGAGCACGATGTACTGCACCTTCTGCCCCGCGATCTCGGCGGGGAACATCGCGGCGGTGTCGCGCGCGGGAATGCCGAGCGACGCAGCCGGGCCCGTGAGCGAAAGCACGAGGCCGATCTTGACCTGCGCGAGCGCAAGCGTGGGCGCGCAGACGCTGAAAAGCAGGGCGATACGTGCAGCAAGACGGCTGGGGCGAGAAGCGTTCACGGTGTCTCCTTCGTTATACGTTCTTTCTTCGCTTTTTCTGGATGCAGATGCTGCGTGCTTCCACGGCTCGTACCTTGCCTGGTCTCGTCGATGCCCGCCAGGCGAAAAGGGCGTTCGCCAGTGTAGCCGTACGCGTGGCGCGCGGCATCCGGCGAAACCCTTCAGCGCGTGTGCATCACGGCTCGCCGTGAAGCGCAGCCACGGCCTGGTCGATCGCGCCGAAAATCGACTTGCCCGCTTCGTCGAACATCTCGATCTTCACGCTGTCGCCGAACTTCATGAACTCCGTGCTCGCCTCGCCGCTTTCGATCATTTCGAGGCAACGCTTCTCGGCGATACAGCAGTAACCGCGTTTGGCGTCCTTGTTCGAGACCGTGCCCGAACCGACGATGGCGCCGGCGCGCAGATTGCGCGTTTTCGCGGCGTGCGCGATCAACTGGCCGAAGTGGAACACCATGTCCGTGCCCGCATCGGGCTGGCCGACCTTCTTGCCGTTCCAGTGCACAACGAGCGGCAGATGCACGCGCCCTTCGCGCCAGTGCGCGCCCAGTTCGTCGGGCGTGACCATCACGGGTGCGAAGGCGCTGGCCGGCTTGCTCTGGAAAAAGCCGAAACCCTTCGCGAGTTCGGCGGGAATGAGGTTGCGCAGCGAAACGTCGTTCACGAGCGTGACGAGCCGCACGGCGCGCAGCGCTTCGTCGGGGCTCGCGCCCATCGGCACGTCGCCGGTCACGACCGCGACCTCGGCCTCGAAGTCGATGCCGAACGCCTCGGACGCGCACACGATGTCGTCGCAAGGCCCGATGAAGTCGTCGCTGCCGCCCTGGTACATGAGCGGGTCGGTCCAGAACCCGGCGGGCATTTCCGCGCCGCGCGCGCGGCGCACGAGTTCGACGTGATTCACGTACGACGAACCGTCGGCCCACTGGTACGCACGCGGCAGCGGCGCCATGCAGTCGCGCGCGTCGAAGCTGAACGCGTTGCGCGCGCGGCCGTAGTTGAGCGCGTCGTAGAGTTCGGCGAGCTGCGGCGCGTAGAAGCGCCAGTCGTCGAGCACGCGCTGCAGCGTGGGCGCGATCGCGTCGGCGATGGCGGCGCTGCGCAGGTCGCGGGAAACGACGATCAGTTGCCCGTCGCGGGTGCCGTCCTTCAGCGTGGCAAATTTCATGGAATGAGGCGTGAGTGACGATAAGGGAAATGTATTCTACGATGGTGAATCGACGGGCCCCAAGCGGGCGCGCCGCTCATCGCATTTTCAACACCACAACGCCTCCATGCCGCCTACCGTCCGATCCGCCTCGCCGCGCGCGAGCGCCACGAACGCCGAAGATCTCGCCGACGCTCTCGACACAGCCGACGCCGCCGACACCCCGGAAGGCGCCGAGGCCGGCGAGGAAAAGCTGCGCTCCGGCATTCAGTCGATCGAAGTGGGCTTTCGCCTGCTCGAAGTGCTCACGAACGAGCCGCGCGCGATGATGCTGCGCGACCTTGCGCAACGCGCGGGCATGAGCCCGGCAAAGGCGCACCGCTACCTCGTGAGCTTCATGCGACTCGGCGTCGTGGCGCAGGACCCGCTCTCGGGACGCTACGAACTGGGCGGCTTCGCATTGCAGCTTGGACTCGCGCGCCTCGCGCGCGTTGACGGCGTCAAACTCGCGCGCCTCGCGCTCGCCGAATTGCGCGACGCGCTCGACATCACCGTGGGCATCGCCGTGTGGGGCAACCAGGGGCCGACCGTCGTGCACTGGCTCGAATCGAGCCACCCCGCGAAAGCGTCGCTCAAGCTCGGCGACGTCATGCCGATGCTCAGTTCCGCCACCGGTCTCCTGTTCGCCGCCTGGCTGCCGCGCAGCAAGACCGCGCCGATGATCGAGCGCGAACTCGCGGGCGCGCAGCACTACTCGTACGGTTCCACGCCGCGTACCGCGCAGGCGCTCGAAGTCGCCCTCGCGGAAGTTCGCGAGCACGGCGCGGCCCGCGTGGAAGGCATGTTGCTGCCGACCATCCACGCGTTCTGCATGCCCGTGTTCGATGCGAGCGGCGAACTCGCGCTCGGGCTCATCGCGCTCGGTCACGAAGGCGCGTTCGATATCGACTGGAACGGCACCGTGGACACCGCGTTGCGCGCATGCGCAGAAAAGCTCTCCTACGAATTGGGGTACAGTCCGACGCCGCGCTGAAGCGCCCGGGTTCCTGCGCGTGCCTCGTGGCTTGTGTCACAGTAACGTACGACAGATACCGATCAAGCGACACACCGACTCCGCCGATGTCCACTCCCTCCACCCCGCGCGAGGCACGCCGTCTCGACGCCGACTCACGCCCGTCACAGCGCTCGCGCGCGTGGCGCTGGGTGGTCGTGTTCGTCGCGGTCACGGCGTTCCATTGGCTCGCGGCCGAGTGGTTCGAGCGGCACCACGGCGCGCCGCCGCCCGTCGCGCACGTGCGCGTGCCGGTGCAGGTGGCGCTTCTCAAACCGCAGCGCATCGAACGCGAAGCACGGCCCGCGGGGCCAGCGGCCGCACCCGCGCATGCCGCGCCCAAACCCGCGCCGAAGCCTGCCGAGCCGCACACGCTGCGCGCGGCGGCGCCGCCGGAGCCGCATCCCAAAGCGCCTGCCTCGCCGCCGGATACGCAAGCGGCGTCCGCGCCCGCAGCCGCTTCAGAAAGCAACGCGAACGCAGCCGGCACGAATGGCGCAAACGGTACGGCCAGCGCCGCGCCCGGCAACGGCAAACAGCCTTCGGCGCAAGCCACGCAGGCTTCGCACGGGCTGAAGTTTTCGGTGCCTCCATCGGGAGAATTGCAGTACGACACGTTCTATAACGGCGTGCGCAATCAGCCCGGCACGATCCACTGGTCAAGCGACGGGCAACGCTACGACATGGTCGTCCGCGTGCCGCTGCCCTTCGTCGGCGAGTTCAGCTGGACGAGCAAGGGCCGCGTGGATGCCTTCGGCCTCGCGCCCGATCAGTACATCGAAAAGCGCGGCCATCGTCCTTCGGATGTGACGATTTTCAATCGCGCTGACAAGCAGATCGTGTTCACGCGCACGCCCAATTCGCTCGCGCTGCCCGATGGCGCGCAGGACCGTTTCAGCATGGTGATGCAACTCGCGAGCCTCGTGCGCGGCGACCCCGATGCGTACAAGCCGGGCGTCACGCGCGAGTTCTATGTCGCGGATAACGACAGCGGCGAGACGTGGCCCATCACGACCATCGGCGACGAAACCGTGAGCACGGATCACGGCCAGGTCACGGCGCGCCACTTCATGCGTCTGCCGCGCCGCGAAGGCGACAAGCGGCGCATCGACGTGTGGCTCGCGCCGTCGCTCGGCTGGTTGCCAGTGCGCCTCGTGCAGACCGAGCCGAGCGGCAACCAGTTCGAACTGGTGTGGCGCGGCGCGCTCACGGTGCCGGGCGCGGCGAGCGCGATGAGCGCCCCCTCGCCGACAACGCCCTCCGCACCCGACACAACGCCGGCACCATCCGCAACATCGGAGGCTGTACCTGCATCGGCGCCACAGCCGCCTGCGCAACCGGCATCGCCCGCCGACTCATCCATCAATCCGCAGACGGAATCGCCGCCGCAACCGTCCGCGGACGACGCACGACCTTCGGGCGCCTCGCCGGGCCCGGCGCCCGAGCATCCCTGAGCGCGCAATCGCACAAACCGTCGGATTCAGGCGGCGTGCTCCACGACACAACTTCGCGAAATAGCGCATACTGCAATCGCGCCATGAGGCATGAATCGCACGGCGTCGCGCACTACCTAGGCCAAAAACGAAGGCCCAAAAAACAAGCAGACAAAACCAGGCGGCGACATGCCGCGCGCGAACAACAGATCAAACAGATCAGCGAACGCACATCGGCAACAACAAACCGATACGACGCTGCAAAGACGAACAAAATCGGCACAACAGAATAAACAGCGCAGCAACAGGGACGCGACACACAAGCTAACGAACATCGCATCGCGCATCGTCCGCGTGCTCCGGGCGCGCGGATTGCTCCACCAGCATCGCGTGCATGCAGTACCTCGCAAACGGCTTGACTCCCAGCCAGGAAGGCGAAGGAGGAACCCATGCAAGTGACTGTAAACGGCATCGATACGCACTATGTCCTCGACGACAGGAGCGGTGGGCCGGCGCTGGCGTTCATTCATCAACTGGGCGGCGACCTTGGCGTGTGGGACACGCTCGCCGGACATTTCCGCCATCGCCACAACGTGCTGCGCCATGACGTGCGCGGGCACGGCGCGAGCGCCGTCGCGAGCGAGCCTTTTGGCATCGCGGAACTCGCCGCCGACCTCGCTGCGTTGTTCGACGCGACCGGCATCGAGCAAGCGCATGTGGTCGGCATGTCGATGGGCGGGATGATCGCGCAGCAGTTCGCGCTCGATTACCCCGAACGCGTGATCACGCTCGCGCTGTGCGACACGTCCAGCCATACGCCGCCGCAAGCGCGCGAAATATGGAACGAGCGCGCCGCCACGGTGCGCAGCGAGGGCGTGGGGGCACTCGCCGACGCGACGATGGCGCGCTGGTTCACCGCCGACTTCCGGCACGCGCATGCGCCGACTGTCGAGCGGATTTGTGACGTTTTATTACGGACACCTTCAGAAGGCTATGCCATGGCCTGCGAAGCACTGCGCGATTTCGACGTGCAAACGAGACTCGCGCAACTACGTGTGCCGACGCTCGCGGTAGCGGGCCGCCACGACAGCGGCACGCCGGTGGCCGTCACGCAGGCGCTTGCAAAGGCCATAGAAGGGTCGCATTTCGTGGTGCTCGATGCCGCGCATCTGGCCCCGGTAGAGGAGTCGCACCGTTTCACCGCGTTGCTCGAAACGTTTCTCAAGCAGGTGGTCTAAGCAGTTCCAGGTCAAGGCATCACGGCAGTGGCACTAGACGCAGTTGAGCAGTGAAGTATAAAAAAGGGAGAGCAGTCCACATAAGAGGTGATGCGGGACCCACCCCTTGAATTCCAGAACGAACGCTCCACGTATTGACCGAGAGGTCAGGGAGCACAGGAAAAAGGAGTGTCGCCATGCAAATGATCTACAACAGTCCCAACTATTGCGTCGTCGAGTTCCCACCGCAGGACGGCCACAGCGCCATGCGCGCAGGAGGCTACGAGATCGTCGACAAGAACGCACGCCGCGAGATTTTCATCGACGGCATGATGGCGGCACGTTTTCGCGAAGACGTGCAAAAGCTGATGGACGAAGATCAGTCGCTCGACGAAGTCGACGAATTCCTCGGACAGTTCGACAGCCTCATGCAGCAACCCGTCGTGCTTCACTGACGCTAGCGCACACCGCGGCACTCAACGCGCAGCGTCCTTCACACGAAACCCCGTCCGGCCTGGCCGGCCGGGGTTTTCTTTTGGCGGTTCCTTTTGGCTGTTCCTTTTGGCCGCTTCCTTGGGCCCCTCCGGGCGTGAGGCCGCTGGGAGCGGCCCATTGCCGCAGCGGCTACAATGTGAGGTTTCCCAGTTCAACCGGCGCCACGCCCGCCCGCGACCATGAACCAGCCCGCAGTCCTTGCCTCGCGCCCCGCCGCGGACGCCCAATACACGCGCGGCGCAGCGCTTCCCGCGCTGCTCGCCTCGCGCATCGTGATTCTCGACGGCGCGATGGGCACGATGATCCAGCGCTACAAGCTTGACGAAGCCGCTTACCGCGGCGAGCGCTTCAAGGATTACCCGCGCGACATCAAGGGCAACAACGAACTGCTCTCGCTCACGCAGCCGCAGATCATCAGCGAGATTCACGAGCAATATCTCGCGGCGGGCGCTGACATCATCGAGACGAACACGTTCGGCGCGACCACGGTGGCCCAGGACGACTACGGCATGGGCGACCTCGCCGTCGAGATGAACGTGGAGTCGGCGAAGCTCGCGCGCGCCGCGTGCGACAAGTATTCGACGCCGGACAAGCCCCGCTTCGCCGCCGGCGCAATCGGGCCAACGCCGAAAACGGCGAGCATCTCGCCCGACGTGAACGATCCGGGCGCGCGCAACGTGACGTTCGAAGAGCTTCGTCATGCGTACTACGAGCAGGCAAAGGCGCTCATGGAGGGCGGCTGCGACCTCTTCCTCGTCGAGACGATCTTCGACACGCTCAACGCCAAGGCCGCGCTCTTCGCGCTCGACCAGCTCTTCGAGGACACCGGCGAGAATCTGCCGATCATGATCTCGGGCACCGTGACCGACGCCTCGGGCCGCATCCTCTCGGGCCAGACTGTCGAAGCGTTCTGGAACTCGCTGCGCCACGCAAGACCGCTCACGTTCGGCCTGAACTGCGCGCTCGGCGCGGCGCTCATGCGCCCGTATATCGCCGAGCTTGCGAAGCTGTGCGACACCTACGTCTCGTGCTATCCGAACGCAGGCCTGCCGAACCCCATGAGCGACACGGGCTTCGACGAAACGCCCGCCGATACGTCGGCGCTGCTCAAGGAATTCGCGAGCGCGGGTCTCGTGAACGTGGCGGGCGGCTGCTGCGGCACGACGCCCGAACACATCGCGGCCATCGCGAAGGCGCTCGCCGAAATCAAGCCGCGCCGCTGGCCCGGGCAGTATCGCGACGCGGCCTGACAACAGGTTCGATCGCTGCTTCCAAGTCCCGCTACAACAACATACGATCCGGTCCCACGCCATGACTGACCACACCCTGCGCCTTTCCGGCCTCGAACCCTTCAACGTGACCGAAGGCACGCTGTTCATCAACGTGGGCGAGCGCACCAACGTGACCGGCTCGAAGGCGTTCGCGCGGATGATCCTCAACGGCCAGTTCGACGAAGCGCTCGCCGTCGCGCGCCAGCAGGTCGAAAACGGCGCGCAGGTCATCGACGTCAACATGGACGAAGCCATGCTCGACTCGAAGGCGGCGATGGTGCGCTTCATGAACCTCATCGCGTCGGAGCCCGACATCGCGCGCGTGCCGATCATGATCGACTCGTCGAAGTGGGACGTGATCGAAGCGGGGCTGCAATGCGTGCAGGGCAAGGCCATCGTCAACTCGATCTCGCTCAAGGAAGGCAAGGAGCAGTTCGTCCACCACGCGAAACTGATTCGCCGCTACGGCGCAGCGAGCGTGGTGATGGCGTTCGACGAGCAAGGCCAGGCCGATACATTCCAGCGTAAAACCGAGATCTGCAAGCGCTCCTACGACATTCTCGTGAACGAAGTGGGCTTCCCGCCCGAAGACATCATCTTCGACCCGAACATTTTCGCGGTGGCCACGGGCATCGAGGAGCACAACAACTACGCCGTGGACTTCATCGAAGCCACGCGCTGGATCAAGCAGAACCTGCCCTACGCGAAGATCAGCGGCGGCGTGTCGAACGTGTCGTTCTCGTTTCGCGGCAACGACCCGGTGCGCGAGGCGATCCACACCGTGTTCCTCTACTACGCCATTCAGGCGGGCATGGACATGGGCATTGTGAACGCGGGCCAGCTCGGCGTGTATGCCGACCTCGACGCCGAGTTGCGCGAGCGCGTGGAAGACGTGGTGCTCAACCGCCGCGCCGATGCGACCGACCGTCTGCTCGAAATCGCCGACAAGTTCAAGACCGGCGCCGCGAAGAAGGAAGAGAACCTCGAGTGGCGCAACCAGGACGTGGAAAAGCGTCTGGCGCACGCACTCGTGCTCGGCATCACGAACTTTATTGTCGAGGACACCGAAGAAGCGCGCGTGAAGATCATGGGCGCGGGCGGCCGGCCGATCAACGTGATCGAAGGCCCGCTCATGGACGGCATGAACATCGTCGGCGACCTGTTCGGCCAGGGCAAGATGTTCCTGCCGCAGGTCGTGAAGTCGGCGCGCGTGATGAAGCAGGCGGTGGCGCACCTCATTCCGTTCATCGAGGAGGAAAAGCGCCTGCTCGCCGAATCGGGCGCCGACGTGCGCGCGAAGGGCAAGATCGTCATCGCCACGGTGAAGGGCGACGTGCACGACATCGGCAAGAACATCGTGTCGGTCGTGCTCCAGTGCAACAACTTCGAAGTGGTCAACATGGGCGTGATGGTCCCGTGCAATGAGATCCTCGCGAAGGCGAAGGTCGAAGGCGCGGATATCGTCGGGCTCTCGGGGCTCATTACGCCCTCGCTCGAGGAAATGGCCTACGTCGCCAGCGAAATGCAGCGCGACGAGTACTTCCGCATCAAGAAGATTCCGCTGCTGATCGGCGGCGCGACCACCTCGCGCGTGCATACGGCCGTGAAGATCGCGCCGCACTACGAAGGGCCGGTCGTGTACGTGCCGGACGCGTCGCGTTCGGTTTCGGTCGCCTCGAGCCTGCTTTCGGACGAAGGCGCGACGAAGTTCATCGACGAACTCAAGACCGACTACGACCGCATTCGCGATCAGCACGCGAACCGGAAGGCCACGCCGCTCGTGACGCTCGAAGAAGCGCGCGCGAACAAGACGAAGATCGACTGGGCCAATTTCCAGCCCGTGAAGCCGAAGTTCATCGGCCGCCGCGTGTTCAGGAACTTCGACCTGAGCGAACTCGCGAACTATATCGACTGGGGTCCGTTCTTCCAGACGTGGGATCTCGCGGGTCCGTATCCGCAGATTCTCAACGACGAGATCGTGGGCGAGTCGGCGCGCCGCGTGTTTTCCGATGCGAAGTCGATGCTCTCGCGCCTCATTCAGGGCCGCTGGCTGCAGGCCAACGGCGTGATCGCGCTGTTGCCCGCGAACACCGTCAACGACGACGACATCGAAATCTACACCGACGAATCGCGCCGCGAAGTCGCGCTCACGTGGCGCAATCTGCGCCAGCAGTCGGTGCGCCCCGTGGTGGACGGCGTGATGCGCCCGAACCGCTCGCTCGCCGACTTCATCGCGCCGAAGGATTCGGGCGTGGCGGACTACATCGGCATGTTCGCGGTCACGGCGGGCATTGGCGTGGACGTGAAGGAAGCGCAGTTCGAGAAGGACCACGACGACTACAGCGCGATCATGCTCAAGGCGCTCGCCGACCGCTTCGCGGAAGCCTTCGCCGAAGCGTTGCACGCGCGCGTGCGCCGCGACCTGTGGGGCTACGCAGCGAGCGAAACGCTCGACAACGACGCGCTGATCGCCGAAAAATACGCGGGCATCCGCCCGGCGCCGGGCTATCCGGCCTGCCCGGACCACCTCGTGAAGCGCGACATGTTCGACTTCCTGCAGGCCGGCGAAGTCGGCATGAGCGTGACGGAATCGCTTGCCATGCTGCCGGCGGCGAGCGTTTCGGGCTTCTACCTCGCGCACCCGGACAGCACGTACTTCTCGGTGGGCAAGATCGGCCAGGACCAGCTCGCCGACTACGCCCGACGTATGTCGCTCTCCGACGAAGACGCCCGCCGCGCGCTCGCGCCGCAGCTCTAAGTCTTACAGCGCGCCGCTCCCCGCGGCGCGCCTGCTCCGTTGGCGTTACCGCCGTTGTCGCCGCCCGACATATGCGATCCGGCAAGGTGGAAATTACGCGCGCGCAATTTTTCGGCTTTGTAAGATGGCCTGGCAAGACCCCGCATGACCTGCATGGCCCGGAAAGACCTGCATGACGCTGGCCGCGCGCGGCAACGCCACCGCCGGCTCGATCATCAGCAAATCCTTAAAACGCAAAATCGAAGCAACCTCGACGGAGAAATCGTATGAAGAAGCTGATGTT
Organism: Paraburkholderia sp. J76; assembly: GCF_905220295.1. NCBI lineage: Bacteria > Pseudomonadati > Pseudomonadota > Betaproteobacteria > Burkholderiales > Burkholderiaceae > Paraburkholderia > Paraburkholderia sp. J76. Next base: position 103,229 of record NZ_CAJMZJ010000009.1, on the reverse strand, counting down.
GATGTTGACCGCCTTCGGCGTCGCAGCGCTTGCGCAGCCGTCGTTCGCCCAGCCGGCGTCCGCCCCGGAGCAGGCGAGCCCGGCGACGTCGTATTCGGCGCCCACCGAAAAGCATGTGAAGAAGCCGAAGAAAAAGAAGGCGAAGAAGTCGGCGGCTTCCGCTGACGAACCGGCGGCCGCCAGCGAGTAACGTGTCGCGCGGAATCACGCGGAGTCACGCGTAGTCACGCGCGCCGAAGATGAACCAAAGCAAAGAGCCCGCAAATTGCGGGCTCTTTCGTGAACATCAAAGGGGTTTCAGACGCCCTTTCAAACGCCCCAGAGCACGTCGTTCTCTTCCTTCTTCGCGGCGCGCAGCATGTCGAGGAAAGGAAAGGCGCGTTGCGCGAGGCCGACCGGCAGTTCGTGATGGGCGTGGTCGTCTTCGTCTTCGTGGAAGTGGCCTTCCTGCTCGTGGCGCTCTTTCTTGTCCGTGGCGATCGCCGCTTCGAGCTTGCCGATGGCGGCGTCGAGTTCGTCGTGGGTAATCACCCCGCGCGGGCCGAGCCGCTTGCCGATGATGCCGAGAAGGTATTGCGCGAGGTTCTCCAGCATCGTGACATCAGGTGCCGCGTGACATTTGAAAGTAACCAGCATGTCTGTTCCCTTTATGATTTTTTGGATCTGCGCGCGACGCTGCGGCCTGCGAAGCAGGCGGGCCAAGGCGGCCCCTGTCGCGCTACCTCATTTCACATATTAGCACCTGCTAAAATCCGTCAGGACGGAATTACCCGCAGGGTGCGGTGCCCGGACATTCCGACGTCACGGACGCCGCCACGCCGCCTGCCGCAACGAGGCCGCCCGCGCACTGGCGCACGAGAGGCGGTCCGCCGCAAGGCCGGCGCCCTCACCCGTATCCGGCGGTCCGCGCCGGCAGCCTGAGGGCGCACCCTCGGCGCCGGCCCCGCATCCCCTTACCCGCACAGGACTTGCAACCAGCATGCTGCCCGCACAGAAACACACCCTGGAGACCCTGCTCGCGCAGGCCGTCGCCCAGGTAGCAAAGGCCACCGAAGGCGCGAGCGAAGCCGCATTCATCGTGCCCGCCATCACGCTCGAGCGTCCGAAGGTCGCCGCACACGGCGACGTCGCCTGCAACGTCGCCATGCAGCTCGCCAAGCCCATGCGCGCGAATCCGCGCCAGCTCGCCCAGCAGATCGTCGACGCCGTGCTCGCCCAGCCCGAGGCCGCCGGCCTCGTCGAGGCGGCGGAAGTGGCCGGCCCCGGCTTCATTAACCTGCGTCTCACCGCCCAGGCGAAGCGCGCTGTGATCGGCGCCGTGTTCGAGCAGGGCGAGGCGTTCGGCCGCTCGCAGCGCGAAGCGGGCAAGCGCGTGCTCGTCGAGTTCGTCTCGGCGAATCCCACGGGCCCGCTGCACGTGGGCCACGGCCGCCAGGCGGCGCTCGGCGACGCGGTTTCGAACGTGCTCGCCTCGCAGGGCTATGACGTGCACCGCGAGTTCTACTACAACGACGCGGGCGTGCAGATCGGCAACCTCGCGGTGTCCACCCAGGCGCGCGCGCGCGGCCTCAAGCCCGGCGACGCCGAATGGCCCGAGGCCGCCTACAACGGCGAATACATCGCCGACATCGCGCGCGACTACCTCGCCGGCGAAACCGTCGCGGCCAAGGACGGCGAACCCGTCACGGGCGAGAAGGACCCGGAGAACCTCGAAGCGATCCGCCGCTTCGCCGTGGCCTATCTGCGCCACGAGCAGGATCTCGACCTGCAGGCGTTCGGCGTGAAGTTCGACCGCTACTACCTCGAATCGTCGCTGTACAAGGAAGGCCGCGTCGAGAAGACCGTCGAGGCGCTGGTCGCCTCGGGCGAGACCTACGAGCAGGAAGGCGCGCTGTGGCTCAAGACCACCGACTACGGCGACGACAAGGACCGCGTGATGCGCAAGTCCGACGGCACGTACACCTACTTCCTGCCCGACGTGGCCTATCACGTCACGAAGTGGGAGCGCGGCTTCACGAAGGTCATCAACGTCCAGGGCTCCGACCACCACGGCACCATCGCACGCGTGCGCGCGGGGCTGCAGGCGCTCGGCGTCGGCATTCCGAAGGGCTATCCCGACTACGTGCTGCACAAGATGGTCACGGTGATGCGCGACGGCCAGGAGGTCAAGATCTCCAAGCGCGCGGGCAGCTACGTGACGGTGCGCGACCTGATCGAATGGTCGGGCGGCGCCGATGTGGACCCCGCAGGCAGCGAAGTCTCGCCCGATCTGCTCGACGAAGCGACCATCCGCCGCGGGCGCGACGCCGTGCGCTTTTTCCTCATCTCGCGCAAGGCCGACACCGAATTCGTGTTCGACATCGACCTCGCGCTGAAGGAAAACGACGAAAACCCCGTGTACTACGTGCAATACGCGCACGCGCGCATCTCGTCGATCCTCGGCGACTGGCAAGGCAAGTTCGGCGGCGATGCGGCCGCGCTGCCCAAGGTCGATCTCGCGCCGCTTTCGAGCGAACGCGCGCTCGCCCTCATCGCGAAACTCGGCGAATTCCCCGACATGCTCACGCATGCGGCCAGCGAACTCGCGCCGCACGCGGTGGCGTTCTACCTGCGCGACCTCGCCGCTGAGTTTCACTCGTTCTACAATGCCGAACGCGTTCTCGTCGACGACGTCGCCGAGCGCGATGCCCGCGTCGCCCTTCTCGCGGCCACGCGCCGGGTTCTCGCGAACGGCCTGGCCGTGATCGGCGTGTCCGCGCCGGAGCGCATGTAACGAGACGCTCGCACAGCAGCATGTTTGGGGCCGCCGCCTCGCGCGGACGGCCATTCCAGGATTCTCTTGTTTGCAGGTGATTCAGACGATGGCAAAACCGCGCCGCACTACAAAACAGCAGTCGAAGCAGTCCGGGGGAACCTTTCTCGGCATCGTGCTGGGCCTGATTGTCGGCCTTGCGATCGCGGTGGTGGTGGCGCTCTATATCACGCGCGCGCCCACGCCATTTGTCTCGAAGGTCGCGCCGCCGGCCGCCTCGGACGTCAGCCAGAACAACGAGCAGGTCGATCCGAACCGCGCGCTGCAGGGCAAGTCGCCGGGCCAGCCGGTGCCGCAGGCCGCGCAAAGCACGCCGCCCAACACGGCGCCGGGCCAGACCACGAACCAGTCGCAGTCCTCGGGCATGCTCGAAGAGCCGCAGATCGTCGAGGTGCCGCCCTCGGGTGCGAACAACAACGCCGCCAACAACAACGGCGTGGCCGTCGCGCCGCAGCCCTCGACGGGTGAAACCGTCACGGGCGGCACGGCCATCGCGAAGAAGCCGCAATCGGCCAGCAATTCAAACGGCGCGAACGGCACGAACGGCAACACCGCGAGCAACCCGGCGCAGATCCTCGCGGGCAACCAGCCGCAAAAGCCTGCCAATGCGGTGCCCACGCCTCCGGCCGCCAAGCCCGGCAGCGCGGCGCCCGCGGCGGGCGACGCCAACACCGGCTACTTCCTGCAGGTGGGCGCGTACAAGACGTCGGGCGACGCCGAGCAGCAGCGCGCGCGCCTCGCGTTCCAGGGCTTCGAATCGAAGGTGACGCAGCGCGACGCGGGCGGCGTGACGTACTTCCGCGTGCGCATCGGTCCGTTCACGAAGTTCGACGACATGAACTCCACGCGTCAGCGCCTGTCCGATGCCGGTATCGATACGGCCGTCATCCGCTTCACGAAACAGTAATCGCCGTCTCGCGGCACACAACCGGCCGCCGCCGGCCCAGGAACAGTGAATTCTTACGCCATGAAACGACTTCTAGGTACGCTTTTTCTCTCGCTTTCGCTGATCGCCGGCGCGGCCCACGCCTCGGCCGCCGCCCCCGTGGCGGGCAAGGACTACACGGTCCTGAAGGCGCCCCAGCCGCTCGACGTGCCCGCGGGCAAGATCGAGGTGATCGAGTTCTTCTGGTACGGCTGCCCCCATTGCAACGCGTTCGACCCGTTCCTCGAAGGGTGGATCAAGAAGCAGGGCCCGGATGTCGTGTTCAAGCGCGTGCCGGTGGCATTCCGTGACGATTTCATCCCGCACTCGAAGATGTACTACGCGCTCGACGCGCTCGGCCTCGCCCAGAAGCTCACGCCGGTCGTGTTCCACGAAATCCACGTGAACAAGAACTATCTGCTCACGCCGGAAGACCAGGCGAAGTTCCTCGCCACCCAGGGCGTCGATCCGAAGAAGTACATGGAAGCGTACAACTCGTTCTCGACGCAGAGCGCGTTGCAGCGCGACAAGGCCCTGCTCGATTCCTACAAGATCGACGGCGTGCCGACCATCGCCATCCAGGGCAAGTACGAAACCGGCCCGGCCATGGTCCAGGGTCCGGAAGACAAGGCGCTGCCGGCCACGCTCCAGGTGATGGACTTCATCGTCTCGCAAATCCGCGCAAAGAAGATGTGAGGCCGGATTTGACACGCGAGGCCACGCAAAGCGCGCCACTGAAGGTCTTCATCACCGGCGCGTCGAGCGGCATTGGCGCCGCGCTCGCAGCCGAATACGCGCGGCAGGGCGCGATCCTCGGGCTCGTCGCGCGGCGCGGCGAGGCCCTTGCCGCCTTCCGGCAGTCCCATGCCGGTCACGCCATCTCCATCTATAGCGCCGACGTGCGCGACGCCGATGCGCTCGCCGCCGCCGCGCGCGACTTCATCGCACAGCACGGCATGCCCGACGTCGTGATCGCCAATGCGGGCGTAAGCCGCGGCGCGCTCACGGGCGAAGGCGATCTCGCCACGTTCCGCGACGTGATGGACACCAACTACTTCGGCATGGTCGCCACCTTCGAGCCGTTTGCCTCGGCCATGGCGAAGGCGAGACGCGGCACGCTCGTGGGCATTGCGAGCGTGGCCGGCGTGCGCGGCTTGCCGGGCTCCGGCGCGTACAGCGCCTCGAAGGCCGCGGCGTTCGCCTATCTCGAAGCGCTGCGCGTGGAAATGCGCCCGTTCGGCGTGCCCGTGGTCACCATCGCGCCGGGCTACATCCGCACGCCCATGACGGCGAAGAATCCCTACCGCATGCCCTTCCTGATGGATGCCGACCAGTTCGCCGCGAAGGCCGCGCAAGCCATCGCGCGCGGCGCCGCGTTCGCGGTGTTCCCCTGGCCGATGCGCGTGGCCGCCACGATGCTGCGCGCGCTGCCGCGCTGGGTGTACGACCGCGTGTTCGAAAAAGCGCCGCGCAAGCCGCGCGCGGCAAGCCACTGAATAGCCGGCATCCCCATGCCATATGGGTATGTGGATTAAATTGTTGTCTCGGCAAATTCCCTTCGATAAGCTTGGGCTCGTCCAGGCGCCCTTCATCGCTTCATAGCCTTCTCGCCTCTCCTGACTCAAAAAAACGGGCGCCGGCCGCCACCGAAGAACCACGGAGATCCCATGCGTTTCACCTCGCCCACGCTTGTGCCTCGGCTCGTGCTCGCGAGCGCGCTTGGCGCCGCTTGCGCGTTCGCGGCCACGCCCGCGCTCGCCAAACCGCTGACGGTCTGCACCGAGTCGAGCCCCGACGGCTTCGACGTCGTGCAGTTCAACTCGCTCGTCACGACCAACGCGTCCGCCGACGTCATCTTCAATTCGCTCGTGGCCTACGACGAAGCGCAGAAGAAGGTCGTGCCCTCGCTCGCGGACAAATGGGAAGTGAGCGCCGACGGCCTGACCTACACGTTCCATCTGCGGCCCAACGTGGCGTTCCAGACGACCGAATGGTTCAAGCCCACGCGCACGCTTAACGCCGACGACGTGGTCTTCACGTTCGATCGCATGCTCGACGCGAACAATCCGTGGCACAAGGTGGCGGGCGCGAGCGGCTTTCCGCACGCGCAGTCGATGGGCCTCGTGAAGCTCGTGAAGTCGGTCACGAAGGTCGATGCGAACACGGTGAAGTTCGAACTCAACGAGCCGAACGCGACGTTCCTCTCGATCCTCACGATGGGTTTCGCGTCGATCTATTCGGCCGAGTACGCCGACCAGTTGCTCAAGGCCGGCAAGCAGGTCGACCTCAACGCGAAGCCGGTGGGCACGGGCCCGTTCTCGCTGAAGAGCTACACGAAGGACGCGCTGATCCGCTACGACGTGAACCCCACCTACTGGGGGCCGAAGCCGAAGGTGGATCGCCTGATCTACGCGATCACGCCCGACGCCGCCGTGCGCGCGCAGAAGGTGAAGGCCGGCGAATGCCAGATCGCGCTCTCGCCCAAGCCCCAGGACGTGGCCGGCGCGAAGAGCGACAAGTCGCTCAAGGTGGTGCAAACGCCCGCGTTCATGACGGCGTTCGTCGCGCTCAACACGCAGAAGAAGCCGCTCGACAACCAGAAGGTGCGCCAGGCGCTGAACATGGCGTTCGACCGCACGACGTATCTCAAGGCGATTTTCGATAACACGGCGACGCCCGCGACGAACCCCTGGCCGCCCATCACCTGGGGCTACGACAAGTCGATCCAGCCGTACCCGTACGACCCGGCGAAGGCGAAGCAACTGCTCGCCGATGCGGGCTTCCCCAACGGCTTCTCGACGACGATCTGGGTGCGCCCGAACGGCAGCGTGCTGAACCCGAATCCGCGCGCGGGCGCGGAGCTTTTGCAGGCCGATTTCGCGAAGATCGGCGTGAAGGCCGAGATCAAGGTGATCGAGTGGGGCGAGCTGATCAAGCAGGCGAAGCAGGGCCAGCACGACACGCTCTTCATGGGCTGGGCCGGCGACAACGGCGACCCCGACAACTATCTCTCGCCGCTCTTTAGCTGCAATGCGGTGCAGTCGGGCATCAACTTCGCGCGCTTTTGCGACCCGCAGCTCGACAAACTGATCGCCGACGGCAAGGCCACCGCCGATCAGGCCAAACGCGTGAAGCTCTACGAAGCCGCACAGCAGATCATCCACGACCAGGCGCTGTGGATTCCGCTCGGCTACCCCACCGCCGCGGCGATCACGCGCACGAACGTAAGCGGCTATCAGGTGAGCCCGTTCGGACGCCAGAACTTCGCGGGCGTCGCCGTGCAGTAACGGCAGGCGCGCCGGGTGTTTTCGCCCGGCGCGCCGATTACAGACCTGCCCTGACAATCACGAATTGAAACACCGCCGCACGCGACGAACGAGCGGAGGCCCCGCCACAGGGGCCGGGCAGCCTTTCCGCCCCTTTCCGCCCGTAAAATTCGCGCGCAGTTTGTTGCAGTTTGGTAACTCAAGCGGGCGAGCGCCTGGCTACATTGGAGGCGTCGAATCAACCGAAGGGGCTCAAAATGAAAAACAAACTCTTTGCCGCGCTGGGTGCTGGAGCGCTCGTCCTGGCGGCCTCGCAAACCGCGATGGCCGGTGTGGTGGTCGGCCTGAACGTCGGCGTGCCCGCTCCGGTTTATGTCGCGCCCGCGCCTGTTTATGTCGCGCCGCGTCCGGTGTACGTCGCGCCGCCCGTGCGCGTCGGCTACGCGCCGGCCGTCGTGGTCGGCTGGCACGGCGACCGCTACTGGGACGGCCATCGCTGGTACGGCCGCCACGAGTGGTACGGCCATCGCGGCTGGTACTAAATTCGTAGCCTGAAAAGCCAGGCGCCTCGCAAACCGCGAGGCGCTTTTTCTTGCACCGCCCGTTTTACGCGGCGCGCGTTACTTGCGGTCCGCGACGATCTGATCGAACGTGCCGCCATCGGCGAAATGCGTGGCTTGCGCGTTCTGCCAGCTACCGAACACCTGCTCGACCGTGAAGGTCTTGATCGGCCTGAACTCGCTGGCGTGCTTCGCGAGTACGGCGGCATCGCGCGGACGCAGATGGTGCTGCGCGATGATCTCCTGCGCGGCGGGCGAGTACAGATAGTCGAGGTACGCCTGCGCGGTCTTGCGTGTGCCGCGCTTGTCCACCACCTTGTCGACGATCGTCACCGGCGGCTCCGCCAGCAGGCTCACCGACGGATAAACCGCTTCGAAGTCCTTCGCACCGACGCCCGTGTCGATGAGCGCCACTTCGTTTTCGAAGGTCACGAGCACGTCGCCAATGTCGCGCTGCGTAAAGGTCGTCGTCGCGCCCCGGCCGCCCGCATCGAGCACCGGCACGTTCTTGAGCAGCGCGCGCTCGAAGTCGAGCGCCTGCGCGTCGCTCGCGCCCTGCTGCTTGCGATAGCCCCACGCGGCCAGATATGCATAGCGGCCGTTACCCGACGTCTTCGGATTGGCGATCACGACCTGCACGCCGGGCTTCGCGAGATCGTCCCAGTCCTTGATGTGCTTCGGGTTGCCCTTGCGCACAAGGAACACCATCGTCGTCGTATAGGGCGCGCTCGCGTCGGGCAGGCGCGTGCGCCAGTTCGCCGGCACCAGATGGCCTTGTTGCGCGAGCAGGTCGATGTCGTTGGGCTGGTTCATCGTCACGACGTCGGCTTGCAGACCTTGCAGCACAGAGAGCGCCTGCGCGCTCGAAGCGCCGTGCGACTGCCGGATCGACAGCGTTTCGCCGGTCTTCTTCTGATAGTCGGCGATGAAGCTCGCGTCGATGTCCTTGTACAGCTCGCGCGTCACGTCGTACGAAACGTTCAGCAGCGACGTTTCGGCATGCGCCGCCACTGCACTCAATGCGACGATGCCCGCGCCGAGCCAGCGCGCCGTGCGTCCCAAACCTGCCATGGTGATCCCCGTCTGTCGTTGAAAGTCGTTACGGCCTGCGTGAATTCGTAAGCAGACCGAACGCTCGATTCTAGCGAGCCGGGGCGCACGGCTTATACCGATGCAAGCTTTGCTTTGCGGCTTTCGTGCTAAGGGCTTTGGACGTGTTTTTACGCCATGATGTGCGCGCCGCCGTCGATGTACACGGTGTTGCCGCTCATGCGGCGCGCGTAACGCGTGGCGAGATAGGCGGTTGCGTAGCCCACGTCCATGATGTCGACGAGTTCGCCAAGCGGCGCGCGGTCCACGGCCTCGGCGAGCATGCGGTCGAAGTCGGGCAGGCCCGAGGCCGCGCGCGTCTTGAGCGGTCCCGGCGAGATGGCGTGCACGCGAATGCCGAGCGGCCCGAGTTCGAACGCGAGATAACGGCACGACGCTTCCAGCGCCGCCTTCACCGGACCCATGAGGTTGTAGTTGGGCACGACGCGGTTCGCGCCGTCGTAGCTCATCGCGAAGAGCGTGCCGCCGTGCGGCATGAGCGGCGCGGCGCGCTTCGCCATGCGGATGAACGAGTGGCACGACACGTCCATCGCATAGGCGAAGCCCTTTGCCGATGAATCGAGCAGGCCGCCCTGCAGATCTTCCTTCGGCGCATAGGCGATGGAGTGCAGCACGATGTCGAGCGAGCCCCACGTGTCGCGCACGGCGTCGAATACGGCGTCGAGTTGCCCGTCTTCCTCGACGTTCAGCGGCAGCAGCAGTTGCGCGCCCAGTTCGTTGGCGAGCGGCTCGACGTAATGCCGGGCCTTGTCGTTGAGATAGGTCACGGCGAGTTGCGCGCCGAGATCGGCGAATGCGCGCGCGCAGCCGTAGGCGATGGAATCGGCGTTGGCCACGCCGGTAACGAGCGCGCGCATGCCGGCGAGCGGCCGTTCGGGAGGGGTGTGCATGGCTGACCTCGCGGTGGATGACTACTCGCCCGCGCTACGCGTGGCGCGTCGGCGCGCGGCCGCCGTGCCGGCAGCCCGCGTGGCCGGGGGCTTGGACGCCGCACGCGGGCGGCGCGCAGCCGGTTTGGCGGCGGCCTTCGCGCCCTGCACTGCGCTGCCTTCGGCGGCCGCACCCGCCACATCGCCGCCAACGCCGCCCTCGCCACCGCCCTCGCCTTGCGACGACGACCCGCCGTCATCGAGCGGCGGCAAGCCCGACTTCTCGCTGCCCGGCTCGACGCCCAGCGCGCGCTGAACATGGCGATAGCGCTCGCGCCGCTCGCCTTCGAGCGGCGCCGACACGGTCGCGATGCGGTAGACGGCCGCCAGCAGCGCCCGGCGCAACTTCATGTCGGGCACGATCTCGGGCAGTGCGTCGATGGCGGCCTGCGGGTCGAGTTGCACGATCGCGCCCTGGCGGCGCGCGGATTCCTTCAGTTCGGCGATGGTCGGCTGGCGATCGCCGAGGTACTCGCGCGCGAGTTCGCGCATGCGCTGGAACGGCCGGTACTGCACCGTATGCATTTCGTCGACGATGTACGCGGCAATGCGCATGAACGCGTCGACGAGCGTGCCTTTGGCGAGATGCGCGCGCGCCGCGCGCAGGCGGTACTGCGCGAGTTCCTTGCGCAGCGCCATGAGCGGCGGCGCGATGGGTTCGAGCGGCTGGTTGGGCGTCACGCCGACCCACGCCTGCACCCAGGGCGCGGTGTAGACGTTGTAGAAGGTGCTTTCGATCCACGCGTCGCGCGCGTCGCGGTACGCGTCCCACGACGCCTCGATGGTGGCCGACGCCTGCTTTTCGAGCAGCGTGAACGGATTGTCGGGCGCGACCGGCCTGCGGTGCCCGCGCACGGTTTGTGCCAGGGCGGGCAGCACGCCCAGCGCCGGATTCGCGTCGCTCAGCACGCTGCGCTCCACGCGCGACGGATGCGACTCGCGCAGCGCATGCGCGCTGAACGCATTGCTCGACGCGCGCACGAACGGCGAAACGAACAGGTCGTAGAGACGCTGGTTGTTCTCCGCGAAGCGGCGCACCACCTCGAAGGGCTGCTCGTCGTCGCGGCCGTCGTCGAGCGCGAGAACGTCGTCGATGGTGCGGCGCTCGAAGCGGATCTCGTAGCGCCCTTCGAGCGCTTCGAGGCGCCCGGCTTCCGGCGTCGAGTCGGTGATCTTCGCTTCGTAGAGGCCCGGCGGCAGCACGTCGATCAGGTCGAGCGCCGAGAATAGTTCGGTGTGCTCCTTATTGGCCACGCTCGCCGAAACGAAGATGCCGAGGTGCCCCACCTTATCGTGCAGGCAGTACACGATCACCTGCTCGTTGGCGACGATCTCGTCGACGCTCGCGTAGAGGTCGGGAATCCAGTTGAGCGCCTGCTGCGGCGGCGTGATGTTGTCGCCCCAGGAGGCGAGCACGATGATCGGCGTGCGGATGTTGCGCAGATCCACGGGCGCGCGCGCGTTCTTCGCGAACACCTCGTTGCGCGTGAGGTGATTGCCCACGAACAGGTTCTGCACGATCCAGTCGATCTCGGCGCGGTTCAACTGGAAATGGCCGCCCCACCAGCGCTCGAATTCGAGGAAGCGCTCGCGCTCGGTATCGACCTTCGAATAGAGGTTGTAGAGCTTGCCCCAGTAGGTGTTGGCGGGATTTAGATACTCGAAGTTCTGCACGAGCCAGGCGCCGTCGAAGCGGCCATCGCCCAGGTCCGCCGCGAGCGAGGACATCCACGAGCCGCCGAGCATGCCGCCCGAATAACGCATGGGGTTCTTGCCACGCACGCCGGCCCAGTACGAAAGCGGCGAACCCGCGAGCATGAGCGGACCGACCAGCGCGGGTGCGGACGCCGCGAGCAGCGCCGCGGCCCAGCCGCCCTGGCAGTTGCCGATGATGAAGGGCAGGCCGTCCGCGTCCGGGTGCAGTTCGCGCACGCGTTGCACGAACACGCCTTCGGCCTGCGCGACCGACTGGATCGTCTGCGTTTCGCAGGGCACCGGGAAGAAGGTCACGAAGTAGCACGGGTGGCCCTTGCGCAACGCGATGCCCACTTCGCTATCCATCTTGAACCCGGCAATGCCCGGGCCGTGGCCCGCGCGCGGATCGATCACGACGAACGGGCGCATGCGCGGGTCGGTCGGCGCGTCCTCGTCGGGCTTGATGCGCAGGAGTGCGTAATTGCAGGGATCGGCCAGTTCGCGGCCGTCGACGATCACTTCGTAGTCGAATGCGAGCACGGGCGGCATGCCCGCCTGTTCGTGCACGTAAGTCTGGTTGCCGCGTTCGCGCAGCACGTCGAAAAAGAGGACGCTGCGCTGCCACGCGTCGTAGAGGTAGTCGTAGAGCGGCTGCGCGCCAGCAGGCGCGGCGCGCGCCGATTCGATTGCCCGGGTCACTGCCGTCGACACGGCCGAAGCCGCCTGGGTTAGCGGCGTATGGGGCGATGACTCCTCGTCGGGCGCGCCCGCGCCGGGCCAGAAAGGCGCGAAGGGCCACAAAGACGCGCCCGGGGCGGGCGTACGCAAAAACGAGAACGGCGACGAAAGCTGGGGCGAGGAGGGGGAAACTGCCACGAGACGAATCTCCTTTGAGGGAGCGCCTGCCCGCCTCGCGGCGAGCACGCGCCGGGCCGGCGGAAGACGTTGGCGGCCGCGCGCTTCGTGCACCGTTTGGTGCACCTCGCGGCCGCGAGAGGAAAAGAGCCAGATCATGCTGCACTGCGGCATCTAAAAAGTTAGGCGGCACGCTGACGAAAGTCAAGGCGCAGCGCGGCACCCAATGCCCGCTTCACGATGGCATCGCGCTGTGAACCCGGCGTGACAGGCGCGTCGGCGCCACCCTTGCCGGGCGCGTCACGATGTCGCGCCAGCGTGGCGCGCACCTTGGCGACCGCGCCCCACGCGCTGGTCTACACTGTTACGGCTTTGCGCGCCGCAGCATGGTTCAAATGTCTAGTGGAGAACGCCCGGAGACCGCCATGACGTCATCGCCCGACAAGTATTCGGTTCTGCTCGCCCGTTGCGGCGGCCTCCCGCCCGTGCCCACTGCCGTCGCGCATCCCTGCGACGCGTCGTCGCTCACCGGCGCGCTCGACGCCGCCAACCTCGGCCTGATCGTGCCGATCCTCGTCGGCCCCGAAGCGAAGATCCGCGCGGTGGCCGAGGAAGCCGACCTGCGCCTCGACGGCGTTACCGTCATCGACGCGCCGCACAGCCACGCCGCCGCCGAACTCGCGGTGCGCGCCGTGCGCGAGGGCCAGGCCGAACTGCTCATGAAGGGCAGCCTGCACAGCGACGAACTGCTGCACGAAGTCGCGCTCGGCGCGAACGGCCTGCGCACCGAGCGCCGCCTCTCGCATGTGTTCGCGATGGACGTGCCGACGTACCACAAGCCGATCTTCATCACGGACGCGGCCGTCAACATCTTCCCCAAGCTCGCCGACAAGGCCGACATCGTGCGCAACGCGATAGATCTCGTGCACGCGCTGGGCGTGGGCACGCCCAAGGTCGCCATTCTCGGCGCCGTGGAAACCGTGTCCGAGAAGATGCCCTCCACCATCGACGCCGCCGCGCTCTGCAAGATGGCCGACCGCGGCCAGATCACGGGCGGCCTGCTCGACGGGCCGCTCGCCTTCGACAACGCGATCAGCGCCGAAGCCGCGCGCATCAAGGGCATCACCTCGCCCGTGGCCGGCGACCCCGACATCCTGCTCGTGCCCGACCTCGAAGCGGGCAACATGCTCGCCAAGCAACTCACTTTCCTCGCCGGCGCGGAAGCGGCCGGCATCGTCCTCGGCGCGCGCGTGCCGGTCATCCTCACGAGCCGCGCCGACAGCGTGCGCTCGCGCATCGGCAGTTGCGCGATCGCCGTGCTGCTCGCGCATGCGCGGCGCGCACGCAAAGCCACGGAGATCCTGTGAGCAGCGTCCAGCCCCATCCGGCCAGCGAAGGCCATGTCGTGCTCGTCGTGAATGCGGGGTCGTCGAGCATCAAGTGTTCGGTGTTTCGCGTAATCGAGGACGATCATGTGGAGGGCGGCGCGCGCGCGGTGCATGGCGCGGGCGGCCAAATCGAAGGCATCGGCGTCGCGCCGCGCGTGGAAGCGCATATGGCCGACGGACGCCTGATCGTCGACGAGAAGTTTCCCGTCGCCCAGGTCGCCGATCACGACGCCGCGTTTCGCCTACTGCGCCTCGTGCTCGCCGTGGGCCTGCGCGATACGCCGCCCGCCGCGATCGGCCATCGCGTGGTGCACGGCGGGGCGCGCTACGCCGACGCCGTGCTCATCGACGACGAAGTGATCCAGGAGCTGGACGCGCTCACGCCGCTCGCGCCGCTGCATCAGCCGCACAATCTCGCGGCCATTCGCGCGGTGCGCGAGGCCGCGCCCGAGTTGCCGCAGGTGGCGTGCTTCGACACCGCGTTCCACGCAGGCAACGACATCATGGCGCAGCTTTTCGCGCTGCCGTACAGCTATTACGGCGAGGGCGTGCGGCGCTACGGCTTTCACGGCCTCTCGTACGAATACATCGCGCGGCACCTCCATCAGGTCGCGCCGGACATCGCGCGTGGGCGCGTGGTCGTCGCGCATCTGGGCAACGGCGCGAGCCTGTGCGCGATGAAGGACGGCAAGAGCGTGGAGACCACCATGGGCCTCACCGCGCTCGACGGCCTGCCCATGGGCACGCGCTGCGGCGCGCTCGACGCGGGCGCCGTGCTCTGGATGATGGCGAAGGGCATGGATTACCACGCCATCGAGAAGGTGCTGTATCAGGAGTCCGGGCTGAAGGGCCTCTCGGGCTTGAGCAGCGACATGCGCGAATTGCTCGCGAGCGGCAGCGACCGGGCGAAACTCGCGATCGACTTCTATACGTATCGCATCGCTCAGGAGGTGGGCAAGCTCGCGGTGGTGCTCGGCGGGCTCGACGCACTCGTGTTCACGGCCGGTATCGGCGAGCATGCCGCGCCCATCCGCGCGCAGGTGTGCGAACGGCTCGCGCCGGTCTTCGGCACCGTGGTCGACGCGCAAGTCAACGAAGTGGGCAGCAGCCAGGGCAATGAACGCGTGAGCACGCGCGAAAGCCGCGTGCCCGTATTCGCGATTCGTACCGACGAAGAAGGGATGATCGCGCTGCATACCGCGCGGTTGTTGCGGGGCGCGCTCAAGCGCTGAGCAGCCCTGCGTTTGCTCCGGCTGGCCTCAGGCGTACGCCGGACCGCTCTGGTCGAACGCCTCGTCGCGCAGCCGGCCTGGAGCCGCGCCGTGGATCAGCGTATCGACGAAATACTTCGCGCGCGGCCACGGGCCGAAGCCTGCCGCCGTGTTGATGTGGCCCGCATCGCCGAGATTCACGAACGTGCTGCCCAACTGCTGTGCGAGCGCGCGAGCGCCTTCGAGCGGCATCCACGGATCGGTTTCGCTGCCGATGAGTATCGACGGTACCGGAAGCTGCCGCGCCTCGAACGCCCCGGCGAAACGGAATTTCTCGGGACTCGCGGGCGCGACGAACAGCACGCCCGCAATGTCGGCGCCGTTTTCACCGAGCTTTTCGCCGAGTATGCCTGCCTGCAACGCATGCGCCGCCACGAGGCAGCCGAAGCTGTGCGCGGCCAGCAAAAACGGGCCGCGCTC
This sequence comes from Paraburkholderia sp. J76, assembly GCF_905220295.1. NCBI lineage: Bacteria > Pseudomonadati > Pseudomonadota > Betaproteobacteria > Burkholderiales > Burkholderiaceae > Paraburkholderia > Paraburkholderia sp. J76. Next base: position 87,998 of record NZ_CAJMZJ010000009.1, on the reverse strand, counting down.
GTCCGCGAGGCGCCGTGCGAGCGCCGCGCTCCAGATCGCGAGATCGGGCGCGTCCCAGTCGTCCTGTTCCGCGCGCAGCGAGCGCGCGAACTGGCGTTCGAGCCAGCTCTGCCAGTGAGCGCCGTCGCTGCCGTGCAGGCCCGGCACGGTGACGAGGCGGGGCGGCCAACGCATTTGCGCGCACGAAAGCATGATTTTTTCCTTGCTGGAACACGGCGTGAATCGATTATGGCTTGCGAGCCCCGCGCGCCGAACCAATTTTTTTTGCTTAGCTTTTCGGCGCCCTCGCCCCTCGTTCGCCGCGCCGCGATTTGCGCGGCGGCCGCGAGCCTGAAAAAGTAGAATGGTGCCGGTGCACGCTGCGCGATCCCCGCCGCCGCCAGCGAGCCACCAGCGACACCCGCATACCAGGGACAGGTTCATCCATCATGAAAATCATTTTCTGGTTCCCGCAGACAGACGCCTCCGCGTGGCTGCACGGCCTCGCGCGCGCCCTGCCCGACGCCGATCTGCGCGAGTGGCAGCCCGGCGACACCGCCCCCGCCGACTACGCCGTCGTCTGGCACCCGCCGCGCGAGCTTTTCGGCGTGCCGGGACTGCGCGCCATCTTCAATCTGGGCGCGGGCGTCGATGCGATCCTCGCCCACGAACGCGAGCGGCCAGGCACGCTGCCGGGCACCGCCATGCTCGTGCGGCTCGAAGACTCGGGCATGGGCCGGCAGATGAGCGAGTACGTCCAGCACGCCGTGCTGCGCTACCTGCGCCGCTTCGACGAATACGCGCTCGCGCAGGCGCGCCGCGAATGGCACGTGCTGGCGCCGCATCCGCACGAGACCTTCACAGTGGGCGTGCTGGGTCTCGGCGTACTGGGCGCGCAGGTGGCGCACGCGGTGGCCGCGCTCGGCGTGCCCGTGCGCGGCTTTTCGCGCAGCCTGAAGACGATCCAGGGCATCGATACGTACTCGGGCGAGTTGCATGGCGAACAGTTCGACGCCTTCCTCAGCGGCGTCAAGGTGCTCGTGAACCTGCTGCCCGCCACGCCCGACACCGAAAGCGTGCTCAACGCGCGCACCTTCGGCAAGCTCCCGCGCGGCGCGTATCTCGTGAACGTCGCGCGCGGCACGCATCTGGACGAGCAGGACCTTTTGGACGCGCTGGCCAGCGGCACGCTCGCCGCCGCGACGCTCGACGTATTCCGCGAAGAACCGCTGCCGCCCGATCACCTTTTCTGGCGCGAGCCGCGCATCACCATCACGCCGCATAGTTCGGCGCTCACGCTGCGGGACGAAGCGATCTCGCAAGTCGCCGACAAGATCGGCGCGCTCGCTCGCGGCGAAACCGTGAGCGGCGTCGTGCATGTCGGGCGCGGTTACTGAGCACCCCGAATCATTTCAAATATTCGCTGGAGACAAGGCAATGGCATTACCCAACCTACCCGCCGCCGTAAAGATCGTCGAAGTCGGCCCGCGCGACGGACTGCAGAACGAGAAGGAATTCGTTGCCACCGCAACGAAGGTCGAACTCATCAACCGGCTTTCGGCCGCGGGCTTTCCGAACATCGAGGCCGCGTCGTTCGTCTCGCCGAAGTGGGTTCCGCAGATGGCCGACGGCGCCGAAGTCATGGCCGGCATCGAGCGCCGCAGCGGTGCGATTTACTCGGTGCTCACGCCTAACTTGCGCGGCTTCGAAGGCGCACTCGCGGCGCGCGCGGACGAGATCGTGATCTTCGGCGCGGCGAGCGAGGCGTTCTCGCAGAAGAACATCAACTGCTCGATCGCGGAAAGCATTGAACGCTTCGCGCCCGTCGCGCAAGCCGCGAAAGAGCACGGCGTGCGCATTCGCGGCAGCGTGTCGTGCGCGCTCGGCTGTCCGTATCAGGGCGAGGTGCCCCTCGCGTCGGTTGTCGACGTGGTGCAGCGCTTCGCCGCGCTCGGCTGCGACGAGATCGATATCGCCGACACCATCGGCGTGGGCACGGCCAAACGCGTGCACGAAGTGTTCGAAGCCGTGACGAAGGTGTTCCCGCGCGAGCGGCTCTCGGGCCACTTCCACGACACCTACGGTCAGGCGCTCGCCAACATCTACGCGGCGCTCGAAGAAGGCATCGCCATTTTTCACGCTTCAGTGGCGGGGCTTGGCGGCTGCCCGTATGCGAAGGGCGCCACGGGCAATGTCGCGACCGAAGACGTGCTGTACCTCATGAACGGACTCGGCATTCATACCGGCATCGATCTGAACCAGGTTGTCGAGGCCGGCGACTTCATTTCGAATGCCATCGGCCGGGCGAACGTCTCGCGCGCGGGCAAGGCGCTGCTCGCGAAGGCTCGCAGCGAAACGGCGTGTTCGTGAGCCGCGAGGTGCCCCGCGATCCATCGACTATCGAATCGCAGTACGAAGGAAATCAACTCATGACGGAAACCCTCGATAATCTCGACGCCCTGCCCGACTCCGCGCGCCGCGTCGCGCTCATGCTGCGCGAGCGCGGTCACGCGAGGCCGGTCGTGATGCTGCCCGAAACGGGCAAGACCTCGGCCGAAGCCGCCGCGGGCCTCGGCTGCGAAGTCGCGCAGATCGCCAAATCGATCCTGTTCCGCCGTCGCGAAGACGACGCCCCCGTGCTCGTGATCGCGAGCGGCGCGAACCGCGTGGACGAAAAGAAAGTGGCCGCGCACGTAGGCGAAATCGGCCGCGCCGACGCGAAGTTCGTGCGCGAGAAAACCGGTTACGCGATTGGCGGCGTGTGCCCGATCGGCCACGCCACGGCGCCCGTTACGCTGATCGACGCCGATCTGTTCGAACTCGAAAGCCTGTGGGCCGCGGCGGGCCATCCGCATGCGGTGTTCAATCTCTCGCCGCAGGAACTCGAAGCGCTGACCGGCGCGCCCGTGGTGGACGTCGCGCTGCGCGACGCGTGAGCATGAATTCGACTCGCGGCGCCGTCACGCCGCCGCCCTCGCCTTGCATCAACATCTGCCGCATGGACGAGCGCAGCGGCTTGTGCGAGGGCTGCCTGCGCACCATCGACGAAATTGCCACCTGGTCCACGCTCGACGACGCAGCGAAGCGCGCCGTCTGGGACGCGATCGAGACACGGCACGCCGAATGGGTCGCGAGGCGCTTCGCATCGCAAGGAGAACAACAATGAACGCGGCCCCTCGCGTCGTCACGGTCGGCGAAACGTTCCGCTCGACGCTTCAGCTCACGCCCGAATCGGTGAAATCGTTCGGACTGCTCGTGAATGACCTGAACCCGTTGCATCACGACGAAGCCTACGCGGCGCAAAGCCGCTTTGGCGGCCTGATCGCTTCGGGCACGCAACCCACCGCGCATTTTATGGCGCTGCTAGCCACGCACTACTCGCAGTACGCGCAACCGCTCGGGCTCGAATTCGACATGAAGCTCAAGCGCGCTGCCCATGCGAACGACACGATCACGTTCGAATGGCGCGTGGAGCAAGCGTGGTGGAAGCCGAGCCTGAACGGCGATCTCGTGAAGCTCGCGGGCGAGGCCGTGAACCAGAACGGCGAACTGCTCGTGGTGGGCCACGCGACGATTCTCGTCATGCCGAAGCCCGCGCATGCCCCGGGAGTGCCGCCGGCATGAGCGCCGCGCCCGCGCTTGCCGAATCGATCCGCGTTTTCGAGCGCGGCTGGCTGTCGTCGAACAACGTATTGCTCATCGACGAGTCGCGCGCCGCACTCGTCGATACCGGCTACGCCACGCACGCCGGGCAAACGCTGGCGCTCGTGCGCCACGCGCTAGGCGCGCGCGCCCTCGATCTGATCGTCAACACGCATCTGCATTCGGATCATTGCGGCGGGAACGCCAGCCTGCAGGCGCAGTGGCCGTGCGCCACGCTGATCCCCGCAGCGAGCGCGCCGGTCGTGCGCGACTGGGACGAGGCGCGTTTGAGCTTTCTCGCCACCGGCCAGACCTGCCCGCGGTTCGCCTTCACCGGCACGCTCGCGGCGGGCGAGCGGCTCACGCTGGGCGGCTTCGAGTGGGAGGTGATCGGCGCACCGGGGCACGACCCGGACTCGGTGATGCTCTACGCAGCCGAACCGCGCCTGCTCATCAGCGCCGATGCGCTTTGGGAACACGGCTTCGGCGTGATTTTTCCGGAACTCGATGGGGAAAGCGGTTTCGCGGAACAGCACGCGGTGCTGGAAACCATCGCGAAGCTCGACGTGCGCGCGGTCATTCCGGGCCACGGCAAACCGTTCGCCAACGTCGAGGCGGCGCTTGAGCGCGCATTCTCGCGCCTCGCCTGGCTGCGCGCGGACCCTGCCCGCAACGCGAAAAACGCGCTCAAGGTGCTGATCGTCTTCAAGCTGCTGGAAGTGCGCGCGATGACCTTCGACTCGCTCCTGGCGATGCTCGAAAGCGCTGCATTGCTGCGCGCCGCGGCGCAGCGGCTCGCCCCCCGCAGCGCATGGCCGCAACTGCTGCGCGAACTGGCCGAGGAACTGGCGAAGAGCGGCGCGTTGATCGTGAATGGCGAGCGGCTCGAAGCCCCGGCGGCGGCGGTCTAAAAAAAACGCTCGTCCGTTTCCGGACGAGCGTTGGAATTAGCTCTGACGTGATCAAACTGTCGAGCGCATGATACTCGCGCCAGAATTCCCGAAGCATCGGTGATTTCCCTACAGATGACCTACGGCCGCACTCGCCGTGTCTCCGAGCCTAAGCAATTGATCCGGAATACGAAGCAAATTGTCAGTAGCCCATTTTCAGCCGCACAAGCTCGAACAGATGCGAACACAGATAAAGGCCAAGGCCGATCGCGCCGCCGATCACCGTGCCGTTTACGCGAATCTCCTGCAGATCCTTGCCGATCTTCAGTTCGATGAGCCGCGCCGTCTCGCGCGTGTCCCAGTTCTGCACGGTGTCACGAATGTGATGCGTGAGGTAGCGCGCGAAGTCGGGCGCCATGGCGCGCGCGGCGTCTTCGAGATGGCCGTTCAGCGAGGCGCGCAGTTCGGCGTCGGCGGCGAGCGTCTCGCCAAGCCAGCGGCCCGTTGCGGCCACCTTCGCGTGCAGTTCGGAGTCCTCGCGCGTGAGATCGTCGCGCAGCCACGCGCGCAGGCTGTCCCATAGCGCGCGCGTGTACTCGTTGAGCGCGCTGCCTTCGCGCAGGCTCGCCTTCAACTCCTCGCCCTTGCGCAGGAAGGCCGGATCGCTCTTGAGCTGCACGATCAGCCGCTCCACCACGTCGTCGAACTTCTTGCGCAGATGATGCTCGCGGTCTTCGCCCACCTGAAGCAGCAGCCGGTTCACCGCGCTCTCCAGCACCCGCGCGCCGCTCTCGCCAATCCATTCCGAAGGCAGAAACTTCTCGGTCTTTGGAAACTCGCCCTTCAGACCGTCCACGATACGTCCCGCCACGAACGCGCGCGTGCCCTCGTCGCGCAGCAGCGCGCCTAGCTGGTCCAGCATCTGGTCGAGCAGTTCCTGATGGCGGCCGTCCTTCGTGAGCGTGTCGAGAATCGCGCCCGCCGACTTCGAGAGATCGACCCGTTCGAGCGCCGCATGCAGCCCCTCGCGGATGAAGTTCTGGATGCGCGCGTCGTCGGTGAGGCCGAGCATGCCCGACATCATGCGCACCGCGTAGTCGCCCAGGCGCCGTGCGTTGTGCGGCGCCGCGAGCCACGCGGCAAGACGCTCGACCGGATCGTGGCGGCGGATCAGACCGACTAGCGAGCCGACATCGAGAAATTTGTCGCGCACGAAGTTGGCAAGCTCATCGGCGATGCGGTCCTTGTTGCGCGGAATGACACCCGTACGCGCCGAAACGAAGGGAATCGGCACACGGCGAAAGAGCGCGACCACGGCGAACCAGTCGGCGAGCGCGCCGACCATGGCCGCTTCGCTCACGGCCTTGATGCCGTCGATCACGATACCGGGCGGCGACAGCGCCGTGCCGACGAACACGGCCGCCGCGCCCAGCAGCAAAAGCAGCGCGCGGCGCTTGGCGCGCGCGAGTTCGGCTTCGTCGTGGCTGGCGTGGTCTTGCGTCATGCGGGCAAAGGTGGCGGGTTCGAACCGCGACATTATGCGGCCGGGACGGCCTACCCCACATGCCGGCGCGCAGGCGCGCCCCGCGATGCGACGCGCGCCTTACGCCGAACGCGCGTCCCGCCGCTGCGGCACGGTCCGCCAGCCGAGGTTCACGCCCGCAGCCGCGACCAGGATGAGCGCCGCGCCCACCACCTGAATCCACGCGAGACGCTGGCCGAACGCGAACCAGTCCACGAGGATCGCGACCACGGGATAGATGAACGAGAGCGCGCCCGTCATCGCCGTGGGCAGCTTCTGGATCGCGCCGTAGAGCAGCACGTACATGATGCCCGTATGCACGACGCCGAGCGTCACGAGCTGCGCCCAGTGCAGCGGCGTGGCCGGCAGCGTGCCGTAATGAATGAACGGCGCGAGCGCGAGCGCCCCGAACGCGAGCTGCACGAGCGCGATGAGATGAGGCGGCGTGCCCTTGAGGTGCCGCGTGATGATCGACGAGATCGCGTAGAGAAACGCCGCGCCCGCCGCGTAGGCCACGCCTTGCAGATACTCGCCAGGCACCGCGAGCACGGCGGGCTGCACCTCGACCACGCACACGAGCCCGACGAAGGCCACCGCGAGCCACGCGAGCGTCGACGCGCTCACGCGCTCGCGCAGAATGACCACGCCGAGGCCCACCAGCATGAACGGCTGCGTGTTGTAGACGGCCGTGGCCATGGAGATCGAGGCGCGCGAATAGGCGGCGAACAGCAGCACCCAGTTCGCGACGATGGCCGCGCCCCCGAGCACGGCAAGCGCGAGCGTGCGCGGCGGCAGGTGCTTGCGGCGCAGCAGGCCGAGCGCGGCGCACACGAGCGTGAGCGTCGCGCCGCCGAGCACGCAGCGCAAAAAGGCGATGTTGATCGGTGCCTGCCGCGAGGCGACCACGAGCCAGCCGATGGTGCCGGACATCAGCATCGCGACGATCATCTCGGCGGCGCCGCGGCGAATTTCAGGAGTGGGGGAAGACATGGGCTTGCATCCTCTGTATGGCGGACGCAGGGCGCGCGGCCCTGCGCATCTGCCAGCCAGTTTATCGGCTGCAAGGCAGGGAATACATGGCTAAACTAAGGCGGCAGGCAACTCTTGCCTTCGTTAAAAAGGCCAACTCGCCGGAGCACCCGCGCAACCATGAATCGACGTCCGAACCCCACGCCCGCCGCCGCCCCGCTCGACGACATCGACCGCATGCTGCTCGCCGCGCTCGCCGAAGACGCCCGCGCGAGCGCCGCCGACCTGGCGAGGCACGTTGGGCTTTCCGCGCCGAGCACGTCCGAGCGGCTGCGCCGGCTCGAAGCGCAAGGCGTGATCGGCGGCTATACGGTTCAGATCGATCCGCGGGCGCTCGGCTACACGCTGCAGGCCATCGTGCGCGTGAAGCCGCTGCCCGGGCAATTGCATCTGGTGGAAGAGGTATTGCGGCGCATTCCCGAATTCGTCGAGTGCGACAAGGTTACGGGCGACGACTGCTTCGTCGCCCGGCTGTATCTGCATTCGATCGAACAACTCGACGAGATTCTCGCCAAAGTCACCGAGCGCGCCGAAACCAGCACGGCCATCGTCAAGTCCACTCCGGTGCCGCGCCGCCTGCCGCCGCTGCGCTGAAGGCAGCCGCCGCCCTTATTGCTCCGTGGTTTCGAAGAACGCCAGCATCTCCTCGACCAGCGCCTCGCTCGCCTCCTCGGGAATGTAGTGGCCGCACGGCAGCGCGCGGCCGCTCACGTCGCGCGCCACCTTGCGCCATTCGGCAAGCGGGTCGAAGCAGCGCTCGATTACGCCCTCCGCGCCCCACAGCACGCGCAGCGGGCACGCCACCTTGTTGCCGCGCTCGAGGTCGGCGCGGTCGTGCTCGAGGTCGATGGTCGCGGAGGCGCGGTAGTCCTCGCACATCGCGTGCACCGCGCCCGGCTGGCGCAGCGCGGCCCGGTAGGCGCCGAGCGCCTTCGGCGCGAACGGCGCGAGACCTGCGTGGCGGCTGCCCATGACGCGCTCGATATAGACGTCGGGGTTGGCCTCGATCAGCGTTTCCGGCAGCGGCTCGGGCTGGATCAGGAAGAACCAGTGGAAGTAGAGCGTGGCGAATTCGCGGTCGGTCTGCTCGTACATGGCGAGCGTGGGCGCGATGTCGAGAAGCATGAGACGCTCGACGGCATTCGGGTGATCGAGCGCCATGCGATGCGCGACGCGCGCCCCGCGATCGTGCGCGCAGACGAGAAAGCGCTCGTGGCCGAAGTGGCGCATGACCTCGACCTGGTCGGCCGCCATCGCGCGTTTCGAGTAGGCGGCGTGCGTGTCGTCGCTGGCCGGTTTCGAGGAGGCGCCGTAGCCGCGCAGATCCGTCGCGACGACGGTGAAGTGCTGCGCGAGCGACGAGGCGCACCGATGCCAGATCATGTGAGTCTGCGGATCGCCGTGGAGCAGCAATAGCGGCGGTCCGTCGCCGCCCTTCACGCCGCAGATGTCTACGCCGCCCGCAGTGCGGACGGTGAAAGGCTGGAATCCGTCGAAGGGCATGGGGCTAGTCTCTTGTGTTTGTTGGTCTATCGGTCATTGTATGAGGCGAGCGCGGCTCGAAAATGTGCTTTTGGGCCCGCAACGGTAGAAACCGAACACTTCCTCGAATACGGCGCGAGGAATGCCCGAACGCCCCCCCGGCCTATAATCGAACGGCCGTTTGCGCGTCGGCGTTTGTGCGTCGGAGTGTGTGCGTCGAATCACGCCGCTTCCGCGCGGCTGCGCGCGGTCAAGCGAGATCGCACCCGGTCGATACCGGCATCCCATCCGCGCGCCCGCCCCCCTATCGAAGCGCCGCAAGGAGACCTCCCCCATGGCCCTGCCCGCCGTCCTGCAAAACCTCTCGCTGCCCGTCGTGGGCTCGCCGATGTTCATCGTCAGCTACCCGGAACTGGTGCTCGCGCAGTGCAAGGCGGGCATCGTCGGGTCGTTTCCGGCGCTCAATGCGCGTCCCGCCGGAGAACTGGGCGTCTGGCTCACGCGGATCCGCGAAGAACTCAGCGCGTACAAGGCCGCGAATCCGCAGGCCGTCATCGGGCCGATCGCCGTCAATCAGATCGTCCATCAGTCGAATGCGCGGCTCGAGCACGACGTGCGCGTGTGCGTCGAACATCACGTGCCGATCTTCATCACGAGCCTGCGCGCGCCGCCGCGCGAGTTGCTCGACGCCGTGCACAGCTACGGCGGCATCGTGCTGCACGACGTCATCAACCTGCGTCACGCCACCAAGGCGCTCGAAGCGGGCGTCGATGGCCTGATCCTCGTGGCCGCGGGCGCGGGCGGCCACGCGGGCACGACCTCGCCGTTCGCGCTGGTGGGCGAAGTGCGGCGCATCTTCGACGGCCCGATCGTGCTGTCGGGCGCGATCGCCAACGGCGGCTCGATCCTGGCCGCCCAGGCCATGGGCGCGGACCTCGCCTACATGGGCACGCGCTTCATCGCGACGAAAGAGGCCCACGCCATGGACGACTACAAGCACGCCATTCTCGAAGCGAAGGCCGCCGACATCGTCTACACGAACCTCTTTACCGGCGTGCACGGCAACTACATCCGCGAGAGCATCGTGAACGCCGGGCTCGATCCCGATGCGCTGCCCGAGTCCGACAAATCGAAGATGGATTTCGGCGCGGGCACCTCGAAGGCGAAGGCCTGGAAAGACGTGTGGGGCGCGGGCCAGGCGGTGGGCTTGATGGACGACGTGCCCTCGGTGGCCGATCTCGTCGGGCGCCTCAAGCGCGAGTACGACGAGACGAAGGCACGCCTCGGCGTGAGCCGCTGATTTCAGCGCGCGGTGGAAGCAATGCGTGCGGCGCCCGCATGGACGGCCGCCGCGCGGATCGCCTCCACGCCCGGCCAGAGTTCGCGCTCCGAAAAGCGCGCGGCGAGAAAGTCGACGAACGAGCGCACCTTCGCCGAGAGATGGCGGCGGCTCGCGTACACGGCGTAGATGGGCAACTCGCGAGGCGGCAGCGCGTCGAGGAGCAGCGGCACGAGCCGCCCTTCGGCGATATCGTCGCCCACGACCTCGGTGCCGAGCATCGAGAGTCCGCCGCCTTGCAGCAAGACCACGCGCAGCGCTTCCAGGTGATTGACGATGAGGTTGCCGCCCGGCTTCGGCTTCGCGCCGCCCGCGCCCTCCGCGAACGGCGCGAGTTCCTGGGCCGAGGCGCCCGCGTACTGCACGAAGTTGTGGCGCGCGAGATCGGCCACGCTCTTCGGCGCGCCGTGGCGGCGCAAGTAGTCGGGCGAGGCGCACAGCACGATGTGCGCCGTGGCGAGCGGCCGCGCTATCAGCGACGAAGATTTCAGGCCCGAAGGCGCGGCGCGGATCGCCACGTCGAAGCCCTCGTCGATCAGTTCGACCACGCGGTCGGAGAGCGTGATGTCGACGGTCACCTGCGGGTGCCCGGCGGCATAGTCGGCCACCGCGCCCATCACGTGCCGCAGCCCGAACGCCGTGAGCGACGAGACGCGCAGGCGCCCCTTGGGAACGACGCTCGCCGCGCCCACCGCCTGGCCGGCTTCGTCGAGTTCGGTGAGCGCCTGGGCCACGCGCTCGTAATACTCGCGGCCCGCCTCGGTGGGCGCGACGCGGCGCGTGGTGCGGTTCAACAGCCGCGCGCCAAGTTGCTGCTCCAGATGCGCCACATGCTTGCTCGCCATCGCGGCGGACATGTCCATGCGTTCGGCCGCCGCGACGAAGCTGCCCGCTTCCACCACCTGGCGGAACACTTTCATGCTGACGAGGGTATCCATTGCGCGGCCTTCTGCTCGAACATCAATAACGGGGAATCAATCGGCGATATTTTCGTCGTTTTATCAAAGGCGGGTGCTGAAACGGGCGAAAGCGTCTTGCCTCTTTTGCATCAGGAATGCCCAAAAAAACAAAACCCCGCGCTGCACGCAGCACGGGGTTTTGACTTTGGATGCAGCGCCCGTCAGAACTTCGCGCGCAGGCCCACGCCGTAAGTCTGGCCGCTCGACATGTTGTCGAAGTGGTCGTACATATAGGCCGCATAGACGTCGGTGCGCTTGGAGAGCGGGTAGTCGTAGCCGACAGCCGCCGTCTGGCGCGTCTGGTTCAGGCCGCCGCCGTTGCGCGAGTACGCGTACGAGGCCATGACCGTGCCGGGACCGGCCGGGACCGTCACACCGCCCTGGGCCGTGTTCACGTGCCAGCTACCCACGTCCTGCCAGTTCGCCGTGTACATGTACTGGCCGAAGAACTTCACGTACTTGAGGTCGTACGACAGGCCGACTTGCGCCACGCCCTGGCTCTTCAGGCCGACGATGGTCGTATCGCCGCTCACGATGCTGCCGATGTCGCCCGGCGTGTTGTTGAAGTTCACGTACTGATAGACGGCGGTGGCCGCGAACGGGCCATGGAAGTACAGGGCCTGCACGCTCCACTTCTTCGAGCCGTTCTGGCCGGCCTGGTTGCCGAACGCGTACATGGCCGAACCCGAGAGGCCGTTGAAGTTAGGCGTCGAGTACTGCACGGCGTTGTTCCAGCCCGAGTCGCCCACCACGCCCTGGTCGGTCGTGTAGGTCGGGAACGTCGAGAGGCCGAGGTACACGTGGTACACCATCGGCGAGAAGGTGTACGAATCGATGAACGGGTTGAAGAGAATCGTCGAGACGAACAGTTGCGTCGTCAGGCGCCCCGCCGTGACCGTGCCGTACGGCGATTCGAGGCCGACGTACGCGTTGCGCGCGAAGAACGTGTCGCCCGCGAAGCGGCCGTACTGGCCGTTCTGCGCGCGGAAGAAGCTTTCCAGCGTGAAGATCGCCTTGTAGCCGCCGCCCAGGTCCTCCGATCCCTTCATGCCCCAGTACGACGTGGACATGCCGCCGCCGCCCACATTCCAGGCGGTCTGACTGCCCGGGAATTTCGTCGCTCCGACCCATTCGTCGACCTGGCCGTAGAGCTGGACGCTCGACTGCGCAAATACCGACGACGACGCGGCGGCAAGAACAGCGGCGAGCGCGCTCGCCTTCAGGGTGGTGCGCAGCGCGCGGCTGACCGTTGTATTCATGGGTTCTCCAGTCTTTGTCAAAAAAGGGTGTCGGGCGGCTAAGGCGCTCGCGCAAGAGCCTGGTTTTTGTCGTCGTTCGCAGGCGTGGCCGTTCTGGGCGGATCCATCTTTGCGGACCATTTTTATGGTCAAAAATAAACGGTGTTATTGCCGGTATATCGGGCGGATTAGTTTGCCGTCCATAAGACCTTTTTTGCCCCTCTCGACGCTGCTTTGCGCTGCGCTGCATCACTGCGAACCGCCGCCCGCCGGGCCGCGCCCAGTGGGGCGCTGCGCACGCGCGGGGGCTGCCGATAATGCGCCGCCGAAGCGAAAGCGAGATTTGATGACGAAAGGGTTACGTATGACGAGAGATTTCGAAAAAGTGTGGTATCCACGCGTCAGTTTTGGCGGCGTGGACGAACGGGGCACGTTCTGGACGTGTCATAGCCGCACTGCGAGAGCAGAGCAGGAGGAAGCAATCGAAGGAAAAAGCGAAAGCGGCTGTAGGGCGCCGCTCAATTGCGGTAGGGCGAGGGCATGGGCGGACGCGGGACTTCGCCGCCATTGCGCGGGAATGGCCGGAACGTGCCGCCGCGCTCCTCGTTGTAGCGGGCGACGTCTTCGCGGATCGAGCCGGCGCGCACCGGCGAGTCGGCGGGCGGATGCGGCACCTGGCGCGTTTCCGCGCTCACGGGCGTGATGGGATTGCCGCGATAGCCGCCGTAGCCGCCGCTGAACGGCGTGCCGTAGCTGTAGTCGCGCCGAGGCGCCTGCTGCTGGACCCGACCTTGCCACTGGTTCGGCGCGGGGTTGCCGGCGCGCTCATAGCGGCCGCCCCGGTCGGCGACGCGCATCGGCATTGCGGCGCGACCCTCGCCGCGCTCAGGGGCGCCGTGGTAGCCGCCGCCCCACGACATGCCGGCCCGGGGCGCCGGGTGCATGGCCTGCGCGAAGCCGCCGCCTCCACCGTGACCCGGAAAACCGGGCTGAGCATGGGCGAGCACAACGAGGGCCGCTAGTCCGGCCCCCAACACCCACTGTCCCAGTTTTGACAACCCTGCGTGCATTGTGACGTTTCACCTGCCCGACGTTTGCGCTCGGCAACCCGCCACTCGGGCCGTGGCGGGCCAGTCCCGGGACGCAAGCCGCGCAGCGCGTAACGATTGCCGCCACAACGACCCGGGCGTCCCTTTGACGGTAATTTATGGGCGTGCCGAAGGGGTGTCGAGCCAAAAGATGTTATGCCGCCCGAAGGGTTGTAACACCATGTTACTGCTGGGTTTTCCGGCTCCCGGGCCGGTGCGGGAAGGCCACCCGGCAAGGCTCTGCGCGAAGATTCCGCGCGGCTGATCATCTGAAGAATGCCCGGACTCCTGACGACTTCCCGGGCGAAAAATCCGCTCGCTTATCCATGAGCAAATCGCACGTAAAGATCGCATCGATGCAGCACATACATGCGCATCCTTCATTAATCGATGCTTCAAATGAATTTGCTTTTTCAATCGGCTTGCGCCGACAATAGAGATCCCGATTCATCCGTTGCACGCACACCGATTGCGCGCAGCCAGGCGCCCAGGCGCGCACTTGAGATTGTCCGATGGCACGTCCGAAATTCCTGCCCGATAACTTCACCCTTTGCCTCGTCGGCACGGTGATTCTTGCGAGCCTGTTCCCGGTGCACGGCCAGGCCGCCACCGGTTTCAACTGGCTGACCAACGTCGCCGTGGGTCTGCTGTTCTTCCTGCACGGCGCCAAGCTCTCGCGCGAGGCGATCGTCGCCGGGGCGACGCACTGGCGGCTGCACATCGTCGTGCTGCTCAGCACCTTCGTACTCTTTCCGGTGCTGGGCCTCGCGCTCAAGCCCGTGCTCTCGCCGCTCGTCACCCCGGCGCTTTACGCGGGCGTGTTGTTCCTCTGCACGCTGCCGTCCACGGTGCAGTCGTCCATCGCCTTTACGTCGATTGCGCGCGGCAATGTGCCCGCCGCCGTTTGCAGCGCCTCGGCGTCGAGCCTGATCGGCATCTTCATTACGCCCGCGCTCGTGAGCCTGATCGTCACGAACCAGAGCGCGGGCAGCGGCTCGGCATGGCATACCGTCTGGAACATCGTGCTGCAACTGCTCGTGCCGTTCGTGGCGGGCCAGTTGCTGCGCCCGGTGATCGGGCGCTGGATCGAGCGCAACAAAGGCGTGCTCAAGTTCGTCGATCAGGGCTCGATCCTGCTCGTGGTGTTCGGCGCGTTTTCCGAGGCCGTGAACGAAGGGCTCTGGCATCACATTCCGCTCACCGCGCTCGGCGGCCTGCTCGTGGTGAACGCGGTGCTGCTTGCGCTCGCCCTCGGCATCACGATATTCACGAGCAAGAAGCTCGGCTTCTCGCGCGCCGACCAGATCACCATCATTTTCTGCGGCTCGAAAAAGAGCCTCGCGGCCGGCGTGCCGATGGCGAAGGTCATTTTCGCTTCCAACGCCGTGGGCGCGGTCGTGCTGCCGCTCATGCTGTTCCACCAGATCCAGCTCATGGTGTGCGCGGCGCTTGCCCAGCGCTGGGGCGCTCGCGACATGAGCGCCGAGCGCGCCGCCAGCGCCGGCGACGAATCGCGCGCAGGCGCGAGCGAGCGCACCGCTACGGCCGCCCGCCGCCAAGGCCTTTAAGCGCTACCTGCAAGGGCGGCGAAAACGCGCCGCCCTTGATGCAGCAAACCCCGCCGCCAAGCTGCGGCGCACCCCTCTCTCGCCCGTTTTCCTCTGCGCAAGCGCGCCCGCCGCACGCCCAAATTTCGGCGCTTCCCGCCGCTGTCACCAAAATTTCATTTAATTCATCAGATCATATGCCGTTAAGTTCAACGTCTTCGCCCGTTCCGGCCTGTCCATGTCTGCGTCCGCTCGCGCGCCACTCCTTCACGCCACGCCCGGCGTCGGGGCACTGATCGCCCAGCGCCAGTTGCGCGCGGTCTTCCAGCCCATCGTCGATTTCGAGGACGGCGCGATCCTCGGCTATGAAGGCCTCATTCGCGGGCCAGCCGGTTCGCCGCTCGAAACACCCGCCGCCCTCTTCGCGCGCGCCGGCGACGAGCAATGCACCGCCGCGCTCGAACGCGCGGCCGCCCGCACCTGCATCGAGACGTTCGCGGGGCTCGACTGCCCCGGCAAGCTATTCCTCAACTTCAGCGCCGACGCGCTGCGCCAGCTCACCGCCGCCGGCGAGGCCGCGCTCGCGCTCTTCGACGGCCCCATCGACCCCACGCGCGTCGTGATCGAACTCACCGAGCAAAGCGCCATCCACGACCTGCGCAACTTCTCGCCCGTTGTCGAGACGTTGCGCGCGGCCGGCGCCCAGTTCGCGCTCGACGACTACGGCACCGCCAACGCGAGCCTCAATCTCTGGGTGCAGTTGCAGCCCGATGTCGTGAAGATCGACCGCTTCTTCATCCACGACATTGCCCACGATGCGCTCAAGTTCGAAGCCGTACGCGCCATGCAGCACTTCGCGCAGGCGAGCGGCGCGCGCCTCGTGGCCGAAGGCATCGAGAACGCCGCCGACCTGATCGTGCTGCGCGACATGGGCATCGACTGCGGCCAGGGCTTTTTCTTCGGCCGCCCGAACGTGGAACCGCTGCGCGCGCTCGCCCGCGAAGCGCGCGAGGCAATACGCGCGGATCATATCGCCGTGTTCCCCGAAGCCACGCGCAGCGCCGCCACGCAGCCCGCGGGCGGCGGCGCGCCCGCCAGCAAGATGCTCGTGCGCGCGCCCGCGCTGCCGCGCCAGGCGACCAACAACGACGTGCTCGAACTGTTCAACGGCCAGCCCGATCTGCACGCGGTGGCCGTGGTGGAAGACGAAGCGCCCATTGCGCTGATCAACCGGCGCGCGTTCATGGACCGCTATGCGCTGCCGTATCACCGCGAACTATTCGGCAAGAAGGCCTGCCTGCAATTCGCCAACGCGCAGCCGGTGCTGATCGAGCAGTCGATGACGGTCGAGCAGATGGCCACGCTTCTCGCGAGCGACGACCAGCGTTATCTCGCCGATGGCTTCGTCATCACCGACAACGGCCGGTACGCCGGCCTCGGCACGGGCGAAAGCCTCGTGCGCGCGGTGACGGAGGTGCGCATCCAGGCCGCGCGCTACGCGAATCCGCTCACCTTTTTGCCGGGCAACATCCCGATCAGCTCGCATATCGAGCGGCTGCTTTCGAACGACGCGGGCTTTCACGCCTGCTACGTCGATCTGAACCTGTTCAAGCCGTTCAACGATCAATACGGCTACTGGCAGGGCGACGAAGTGCTGAAGTTCGCGGCGACCGTGCTCGCCGACGCCTGCGACCCCACGCGCGATTTCCTCGGCCACGTGGGCGGCGACGACTTCCTGGTCCTGTTCCAGAGCGAGACGTGGCGCGAGCGCGCACGACAGGCGATCGACACGTTCAACGAAGGCGTGCAGCGCTTCTATGCGCCGGGCGACCGGCTCGCAGGCGGCATTCACGGCGAGGATCGCCACGGCAACGCCACCTTTTTCACCTTCGTGACAATGGCGACAGGCTGCGTGCGCATCGCGCCAGGCGAAGGCGCGCGGCACAGCAGCGACGGCATCGCGTCGCTCGCGGCCCTCGCCAAGCGCCGCGCCAAACAGGAGCCGAGCGGACTCGTCGTGATCGACGGCGGGGCGAACGCCGATCTCATTCCCGGCTCGACATCCGCCTGAATTTCCCCTGCGCATGTCCTTGCGCAGCCCAAAAAAACGCGGGCCGGCGCGCGATGATGTCGCGCGCCGGCCCATTGTGCTTTCGTATCCTCGCTGCTACGCCTTCGCTAGATCGTCCCCATCAAGACCAGCACGACCACCACGATAACGACGATGCCGAGCGTGCCCGAGGGCGCATAGCCCCATGAGCGGCTATACGGCCAGGCTGGGAATGCGCCCACGAGCAGCAGGATCAGAATGACCAGAAGCAGGGTGCCGAGCATGATGCCTCCGTAACGGGTGAGAGTGGGGAACCCTCCGCAAGCGTCGTGCCTACTCCCGTTTAGTTATTTTTACTAAACATACATATTCGCGCTTATTTCATTGTTTACTGGTATTTACCTGGAATTCGCAGCGTCGATTCGGGCCTTTTCACGCCGTTTTTACTATACAATCGCCGCACACCTGACCACTCCCGGAACGCTCATCGCGCTCACCGCTTGCCAGGAATCATGGGGACAACCATTCGCGACGTCGCGCAGGCCGCCAATGTGTCGATCGGCACAGTGTCGCGCGCATTGAAAAATCAGCCGGGCCTTTCCGAGGCCACGCGCGAGCGCATCGTCGAAGTCGCCCGCTCGCTCGGCTACGACTGCGCGCAACTGCGCCCGCGCATTCGCCGCCTCACCTTCCTGCTTCACCGTCAGCACAATAATTTCGCCGCGAGCCCGTTTTTCTCGCACGTGCTGCACGGCGTGGAAGACGCCTGCCGCGAACACGGCATCGTGCCCGCGCTGCTCACGGCCGGCCCCGCCGACGACACCGTCCAGCAGTTGCGCCTGCACGCGCCCGACGCCATCGCCGTGGCGGGCTTCGTCGAGCCGGAAATGCTCGCGGCGCTCGTCGCGCTGCAACGCCCTCTCGTGCTGATCGACCTGTGGGCGCCGGGCCTGCGCTCGGTGAACATCGACAACGCGGCGGGCGCCGCGCTCGCCATGCAGCATCTGTTCGCGCTGGGGCGGCGGCGCATTGCGTTCATCGGCGGCTCGCTCGCGCACTACAGCATCGCGCAGCGCGCGCTCGGCTACCGGCGCGCGTTTTTTGAAGCGGGCCTCCTGTTCGATCCATCGCTCGAAACGACCATCGACGGCGGCCTCGATCCCGATACCGGCGCGGCGCTCGCCATGCAGCGTTTGATCGATTCGGCGCGCGCAGCTTCGCGGCCGCCGCCCGACGCCCTCTTCGCCTACAACGACGCCGCCGCGCTCGCCGCCATGCGCGTGTGCCTCGCCAACGGCCTGCGCGTGCCCGAGGACATCGCGATCATCGGTTTCGACGATATCGCGGGCGCCACGCACGCCACGCCGCCGCTCTCGACGATCGCCGTCGACAAGGAAGCGCTCGGGCGGCGCGGCGTCGAACTGCTGCTCGAAGAAGCGCCCGCCGCGAGCGAGATCCGCCTCGCCGTCCAGCTCGTCGCGCGCGCGAGCACGCTCGGTGCGACGTCATCGAATCCCGCCGCCGCGCATGCCGTCCGTCACACTGCGGGCACGCCGCAAAGCGCGTAGCGCGCCCCTGCAAACAACACGTTGAACCTACGCTGAAGCCACGTCCAAGCCAGAAGAGAAAGCCATGACGACGACCGCCGACACCGCCTCCTCCGCCACCGCCCAACCCGCCGCCGCGCCGCGCGTCGCGAGTTTTCGCGACCGCGGCTTCCTGCTCGGACACGTGCAGGACACGCTGCGCTTCTACGCGCCGAACGTGCTCGATCCGTCGGGCGGCTTCTTCCACTACTTCCGCGACGACGGCTCGATCTACAACGCGCACTCGCGGCACCTCGTGAGCAGTTGCCGCTACATCTTCAACTATGCGATGGCGTATCGTGAGTTCGGCGATCCGCAGCACCTGGAATACGCGCGCCACGGCCTGCAGTTCCTGCGCGAGGGCCACTGGGACGCGCAACTGCAAGGCTACGACTGGGAGATCGACTGGCGCGACGGCAAGAAGCGCGTGCTCGACGCCACGCGCCACTGCTACGGCCTCGCGTTCGTGCTGCTCGCTTACTCGCATGCGGCGATGGCCGGCATCGAGGAGGCGCGGCCGATGATCGGCGCGACCTTCGATCTGATGGAACACCGCTTCTGGGACGGCGCGGCGGGCCTCTACGCCGACGAGGCGAGCGCGGACTGGCTCGTGTCCAGCTATCGCGGCCAGAACGCGAACATGCACACGACCGAGGCGCTGCTCGCGGCCTACGAGGCGACGGGTCATCTCGTGTATCTCGACCGCGCCGAGCGCGTCGCGTCGAACATCACGCTGCGCCAGGCGAAGCTCTCGCAAGGGCTCGTATGGGAGCACTTTCACGCGGACTGGTCCGTCGACTGGCATTACAACGAGGAAGACAGCTCCAACATCTTCCGCCCGTGGGGCTTCCAGCCGGGCCATCAAACGGAGTGGGCCAAGCTCTTGCTGCTGCTGGAACGTCACCGCCCGCTGCCGTGGCTGCTGCCGCGCGCGATCGAACTGTTCGACGCCGCCATGGCGCACGCGTGGGACAACGATCACGGCGGCCTTTACTACGGCTTCGGCCCCGACGGCACCGTGTGCGATCACGACAAGTACTTCTGGGTGCAGGCGGAAACCTTCGCCACGGCGGCGCTGCTCGGCAAGCGCACCGGCAACGAGCGCTTCTGGGACTGGTACGACGAGATCTGGCGCTATAGCTGGGCGAATTTCGTCGATCATCGTTACGGTGCGTGGTATCGCATCCTCACGTGCGACAACCGCAAGTACAGTGACGAGAAGAGCCCCGCCGGCAAGACCGACTATCACACGATGGGCGCATGCTACGAAGCGCTGAACGCGCTGCCAGGACGCGGCATGGCGCCGATCGTGGGCCGCGAGGAAGCCGCCGCCGGCGCAACGGCCGGCCAGAACCAGGCAGAGGAATAAGACCATGAGCACCTGCAGCACCGGCCCGGACTTCTCGTCCGGCTTCCCGGCCTTCATCTCGGCCGGCGACATTCTCACCGATCTCGTGCGCACGCCCGCGCCCGAAGGCACGCCGCACAGCGCGCCGCCCGGCACGCCGGGCATGGACTCGCACTGGCGCGCGCATCCGGGCGGCGCGGGCTGGAACGTCGCGCGCGCGGTCGCGCGCCTCGGGCTGCCCACGGCGAGCGTGGGGGCGCTCGGCGTCGACAACTTCTCGGACGAACTCTGGAACGCGAGTGTGGCAGCCGGACTCGACATGCGTTTCATGCAGCGCGTGGAGCGCCCGCCGCTGCTCGCGATCGTGCATCAGACGCATCCGCCCGCGTACTACTTCATCGGCGAGCAAAGCGCCGACCTCGCCTTCGATCCCGCCAGGCTGCCCGAAGGCTGGCGCGCGCATGCGAAGTGGGCGCACTTCGGCTGCATCAGCCTCGTGCGCCAGCCGCTCGGCGAAACGCTCGCCACGCTCGCCGCCGAACTGCGCGCGGCCGGCGTGAAGATCAGCTTCGATCCGAATTACCGCAACCTCATGGCGCACGGCTACGAGCCGATCCTGCGCCGCATGGCCGCGCTCGCGGATCTCATCAAGGTCTCCGACGAAGACCTGCGCATGCTGTTCGCCGGCAAGAGCGAAGCCGACGCCATCGAAGCCCTGCGCGCGCTCAATCCGGCCGCGACGCTGCTCGTCACGCGCGGCGCCCAGACAGCCACGCTCCATGCGGGCAACGAGGTGATTGAGGCGGCGCCGCCGCGCGTCGAAGTGGCCGATACGGTGGGCGCGGGCGACGCTTCCATCGGCGGGCTGCTCTTCAGCCTCATGAGCGCGCCGCAGCGCAACTGGCGCCAGCATCTCGCCTTCGCGCTCGCCGCGGGCGCAGCCGCGTGCCGCCGGCCCGGCGCCCATTCGCCGACGCTCGACGAAGTCGTCGCACTGCTCGCCGACTGACGACGCAAGGCGCGCGGCGCCGATACGAAATGCGGCGGTTTCGTGTCGGCGCCGCTGTCCGCAGTTGTCCGCAGTTGCGACAAGCGTCGTGCCCCGCAGCCGCGCGGGCAACGTGCTAGCATGGAATTTCCCTCTTGTTGCCGGCAACGCGCGAGGCTTGAGCGCTTGAGCCTGCACCGAACCTGCGCGGCCCGATCCGCGCGGCCGTCGAGGGGTTTCCTTCCACGAGGAGCACGCTATGGAAGACGTCAGCTACACCAAGGGGATCTACACGGCCGTTGCCACGGTGCGGCCCGTGAACGCCGGCCAGTACCAGGGCCTGGTCTCCCTGGCGCGCGACGACGGCGAGGAACTCGAAAACGCGGTGTATGAAGTCGAAGCCGCATCGGGCACGCCGGAAGAGGCTCTCGAAGAAGCCAAGGCGTTGGCGCATCGCATTCTCGGCGAGCTGGAACTGTAAGTCGCGGGATGAATCTGGCGGCCACTCGGGGATCGCCGGCAGCGTTGCATGAGACGGGGGTGCTCTGCATGGGACCCGGCCTGGCGTCGAAGCACCTGGCTCGGGCCGACAGGAGGTTAGCCATGTCCGAACAGCTCTTTCTTTACGGCGTCTACGCCATCCACGTGCATCCCCTCGAATTGCAGGGCGCTCGCTGGGACGCCGAGTATCAGATCACGCATCGCGACAAGGCCGTGCAGCCGTGGGTCACGGTCGGCGGCAACGCGGGCTTCGACGCCCCCACGCTCGCCGTGGACGCCGCACGCCGCCAGGCCATCGCCGATATCGAACACGGCGCAGGCATTCCCAAGCCGCACGGGTTTCCGTAAGCCCAACGCTCGCCGCCGCGCCTCTGTGCCCCTCGCTCCCGGCCGCCCTGCGGGAACGAGGCGCCGGTGTGCATCGTCTGAGCATCGCTTCGCGGATACCGTCTTGCGGTACGCTTGACGCATCGCCTTGCCGCGCAGCTTCGGCATTGCTACGCTCCCTTTCCTCCTTCAGAACCGCAGGAACACCATGACGCCCGAAACGCCGGAGCGCGTCGCGAACCAGGATGCGGCCCAGCAAGCCGAATCGGCACCGCAAGGCTCGCCGGGCGTGGACATGGCCGCCTGCCAGGCCGAAACGCCCGCCGGTACGAAGCGCAAAAAGCGCGGCGCGCCGCGCAGGCTGACCGTGGGCTCGCGCGAGGTGCTCGTCTACGGCATGCCGCAAGCGTGGGGCGACTTCTACCATTCGGCGCTCACCGTGCGCTGGGGCACATTCTTCGCCTCGCTCGCGGCGCTCTTCCTGTTCATGAACGGCGTGTTCGCGTGCCTCTACCAGCTCGGCACCGCGCCCATCGCCAACCAGTACCCCAAGGGCTTTCTCGGCGCGTTCTTCTTCAGCGTGGAGACGCTGGCGACCGTCGGCTACGGCGACATGCATCCGCAAACGGTCTACGCGCATCTGGTCGCCACGCTGGAAATTTTCGTCGGCATGTCGGGAGTCGCGCTGGCGACCGGCCTCGTGTTCGCGCGCTTCTCGCGCCCGCGCGCGAAGATCATGTTCGCAAGCCAGGTAGTGGTGCATCCCATCGAAGGCCGCATGACGCTCATGGCGCGCGCCGCGAACGCGCGTCAGAACGTGATTGCCGAAGCGGTCGCGAAGCTGCGGCTCATCCGCATCGAAACGTCGTCGGACGGCTTTCACGCGCGGCGCATCCACGACCTCGCGCTCGTGCGCGACCAGCATCCGCTCTTCACGCTGGGCTGGAACCTCATGCACGTGATCGACGAGACGAGCCCGCTCTACGGCGTCACGCCCGAGATGCTCGCCGCACAGCACGCCACGCTCCATGTCGTGATCGAAGGCTCGGACGAATCGACCGCGCAAATCATGCAGGCGCGCTTTAGCTGGTCGGACCAGCAGATCCGCTGGCAGTACCGCTATGTCGATCTGATGAGCGATGCGGGCGGCGTGAGCACGATCGACTACACGCATTTTCACGATATCGTGCCGTTCGACGGTGCAAAGCCTTACGGGCCGCGCGTGATCTGACGGACGTACCCGACAGTCTATGCGGGCGGGATCGCACGGGGGTCGGGAAAATCTCTCTCGAAATTGAACCGGCACGGGCAGGCTCTCGCGCGAATAACCTGTGGCACCGGAGAGTTAGCAAAAAATTTCCGTCATTGGCGAGAAAAAATAGAGTCTCTTTCGCCGCCTTTCTCCAGAGGGCTTGAGCGATCGCAATAGCTTAGGACCGCAGCAAGCGCTGAAGCGCCAACCGCGGTCGATAAAGGAGACTCCCCCAATGACCGCGCGCCCCGCGTTCGGCGACACGCCTTCGCCACTTGATACGCCGCCCCTCGCTGACTACAAGCTCACCGACAACCTCACCGCCACGCGCGGCCGCATCTTCCTCACCGGCACCCAGGCGCTGATCCGCCTGCCGCTCATGCAGCGCGCGCTCGACCGCGCGCATGGGCTGAACACCGCGGGCTTCATCAGCGGGTACCGCGGTTCGCCGCTCGGCATGGTCGACCAGCAGGCGTGGAAGGCGAAGAAATTGCTCGAAGCCGCCGACGTGCGCTTCCTGCCCGCCATCAACGAGGAACTGGGCGGCACGGCCGTGCTCGGCACCCAGCGCGTGGAGGCGGACCCGGAGCGCACGGTCGAAGGCGTGTTCGCGATGTGGTACGGCAAGGGCCCGGGCGTGGATCGCGCCGGCGACGCGCTCAAGCACGGCAACGCCTACGGCTCGTCGCCGCACGGCGGCGTGCTGGTCGTGGCCGGCGACGATCACGGCTGCGTGTCGTCGTCCATGCCGCATCAGAGCGACTTCGCGATGATGGCGTGGCATATGCCCGTGGTGAATCCGTCGAACATCGCGGACATGCTCGAATTCGGCCTGTACGGCTGGGCGCTCTCGCGCTACTCGGGCGCCTGGGTGGGCTACAAGGCGATTTCGGAAACGGTGGAGTCGGGCTCGACCGTCGATCTCGACGCCATCAAGACCGACTGGCAGGCGCCCGAAGGTTTTACGCCGCCGCCCGGCGGCCTGCACAACCGCTGGCCCGATCTGCCGAGTCTCGCGATCGAGCAGCGTCTTGCCGCCAAGCTCGACGCCGTGCGCCAGTTCGCGCGCGCGAACAGCATCGACAAGTGGATCGCGCCGAGCCCGCACGCGAACGTGGGCATCGTCACCTGCGGCAAGGCGCATCTGGACCTGATGGAAACGCTGCGCCGCCTCGATCTCACCATCGACGATCTCGATCAAGCCGGCGTGCGCATCTACAAGGTGGGCCTGTCGTTCCCGCTGGAGATGTCGCGTATCGACGCGTTCGTCTCGGGCCTCACCGACGTGCTCGTGATCGAAGAGAAGGGTCCGGTGATCGAGCAGCAGATCAAGGACTATCTCTACAACCGCAAGGAGGGCGCGCGCCCGGCCGTTATCGGCAAGCACGCCGAAGACGGCACGCTTCTGCTCTCCGAGCTTGGCGAGCTGCGCCCCTCGCGCATCCTGCCCGTGTTCGCGGCGTGGCTCGCGAAACATCGGCCCGCGCTCGACCGCCGCGAGCGCGTGGTGGATCTCGTCGCGCCGCAAATCCTCTCGAACGCCGCCGACGCCGTGCGCCGCACGCCCTACTTCTGCTCGGGCTGCCCGCACAACACGTCGACGAAGGTGCCCGAAGGCTCGATCGCGCAGGCCGGCATCGGTTGCCACTTCATGGCTTCGTGGATGGAGCGCGACACCACGGGCTTGATCCAGATGGGCGGCGAAGGCGTGGACTGGGCCGCGCATTCGATGTTCACGAAGATGCCGCACGTGTTCCAGAATCTCGGCGACGGCACCTACTTTCATTCAGGCATCCTTGCGATTCGCCAGGCGGTGGCGGCGAAGACCAACATCACTTACAAGATTCTCTACAACGACGCCGTGGCGATGACGGGCGGCCAGCCCGTGGACGGCAGCATTTCCGTGCCGCAGATCGCGCGCCAGGTGGAGGCCGAAGGCGTCTCGCGTTTCGTGGTGGTGAGCGACGAACCCGAGAAGTACGACGGCCATCACGGCTTCTTTCCGAAGGGCACGACGTTCCATCACCGCAGCGAACTCGACACCGTGCAGCGCGAACTGCGCGAAACGCCGGGCGTGACGGTGCTGATCTACGATCAAACCTGCGCCGCGGAAAAACGCCGCCGCCGCAAGAAAGGCGAGTTCCCCGATCCGGACAAGCGCCTGTTCATCAACGAAGAAGTGTGCGAAGGCTGCGGCGATTGCGGCGTGCAGTCGAACTGTCTTTCGGTCGAACCCGTGGAAACGGAACTGGGCCGCAAGCGCCGTATCGATCAGTCGTCGTGCAACAAGGATTACTCGTGCGTGAACGGCTTTTGCCCGAGCTTCGTCACCATCGAAGGCGGCAAGCTCAAGAAGGCCGCGGGCGCGGCGTTCGATCCGCAGGCGCTCGCCGCGCGAGTGAATGCGCTGCCGGTTCCGGCTACGCATCTCGACGAGGCGCCGTACGACATTCTCGTGACGGGCGTGGGCGGCACGGGCGTCGTGACGGTGGGCGCGCTCATCAGCATGGCGGCGCATCTCGAAGGCAAGAGCGCTTCGGTGCTCGACTTCATGGGCTTCGCGCAGAAGGGCGGCTCGGTGCTCTCGTTCGTGCGCTTCGCCGCAACGGATGCGCTGCTCAACCAGGTGCGCATCGACACGCAGCAGGCCGATCTGCTGCTCGCCTGCGACATGGTCGTGGGCGCGAGCGCCGACGCGCTGCAAACGGTGCGCCACGACCGCACGCGTATCGTCGTGAACACGCATGAGATTCCGAACGCGTCGTTCGTGCAGAATCCCGAAGCGAATCTGCACGCCGATGCGCTGCTCGCGAAAATGCGGCACGCGGCGACGCATGGCGCTGTTAGCGGAAACGATCCGCTCTCGACCTGCGATGCCCAGGCACTCGCACAACGCTATCTCGGCGACACCATCGGCGCGAACATCGTGATGCTCGGCTTTGCGTGGCAGCTTGGCCTCGTGCCGGTTTCGCTCGCGGCGCTTACGCGGGCCATCGAGTTGAACAACGTGGCCGTGCAGGCCAACCTGTTCGCGTTCTCCATCGGCCGTATGGCGGCCGCCGATCCGGCCGCGCTCGAAGCGCTCGATACGCAGCGCGCCGCAGTCGCCAAAGCCACGGCGCGCAAGCTCACGCAAACGCTCGACGAACTGATCGCCGATCGCGAGGCGCGTCTGGGTGCGTATGGCGGCGCGAGCTACGTGACGCGTTATCGCGCGCTGGTCGATGCCGCACGCAGCGCCGACAGGAGCGCGGAGCAAACGCTCGCACGCGCCGTCGCGACCACGTTCTATCGGCTGCTCGCCGTGAAGGACGAGTACGAAGTCGCGCGTCTGCACACCGACCCGGCGTTCCGCGCCGCGCTCGAAGCGCAGTTCGAAGGCGCCGCGGGCAGCGACTTCACGGTGAAGTTCAACCTTGCGCCCCCGCTCATCGCGCGCGAGAAGAGCGGCCAGCCGCCGCGCAAGATGCAGTTCGGGCAGTGGCTGTGGAGAGCGCTCGGGCTGCTGAAAAAGGGCAAAAGCGTGCGCGGCACGTGGCTCGATCCGTTCGGCAAGACGCTGGAGCGCCGCATGGAACGCGCACTCGCCGGCGATTACGAAGCGACGCTGCGCGGCGCGTTCGCCAGCCTCACCGCTGAAAATGCGGACGACATCGCCAGGCTCGCGAATCTGCATCAACGCGTGCGCGGTTATGGGCACGTGAAGCTCGCGAACCTCGCGGCGGTGAAGCGCAGCGAGCGTGAACTGGCGGCGCGCCTTGCCATCGACGTGAAGACGAGCGCCGCAGTGCAGGAAGCGCTCGCGTCATTCAAGGGCGCGGGCGCATTGCGCGGCATTCCGGTGGTGGTGGCGAAATAAGGTGAAGTGAAGCTCAAAAGCGCGCGCCGTTCACCGGAATGGCGCGCGCTTTTTTTTATGACTCACGCGTCGAGCAAGGTTCGCACGCGCCGTACCATGTTTTCATCGACGGGCGCGAGGCTCTTGCCGTCCACGCGCACGCCCGAACCGAAGTGCACCGCGCGCACCTGTGTCGTGCTCACGAACCCAGCGACGCGATCCGCCGTGAGTCCCGCGCCCGCCAGCACCGTGCAATGCGTGTGCGCCGCGCGCTGCACGAGCGTCTGGATTTGCGCCTGCGCTTCGAGCACCGAAGGCTTGCCGCCCGAGGTGAGCACGTTCGTCACGGCGTCGAAACGGAGCAGCACGTCGAGCGCTTCGTGCAAGTCGCGCGCTTCATCGAACGCGCGATGAAACGTGAGCGGCATGCCATCGGCGGCGTCGATCACGCGCTGCAAGCCGTCGCGATCCACTTCATGCGAAGGCGTAAGCATGCCAATCACGACCGCATGCGCGCCAGCGCGCTTCGCGGCGCGCACGTCGCGCAGCATCACTTCGTAATCGTTCGAATCGTAAATGAAGGAGCGGCTGTGCGGCCGCACGATCACGTTCACGGGAATCGTCACCGCCTCGACCACGGCTTCGATCATGCCGATGCTCGGCGTCAGGCCGCCCTCGCCCATCGCCGTGACGAGTTCGAGACGATCCGCGCCGCCGCGCGCGGCGGCGTGCGCGTCGGCGAGCGTGGTCGCGATGACTTCCAGCAATATCCGTTCGTTG
Source organism: Paraburkholderia sp. J76 (assembly GCF_905220295.1). Classification (NCBI taxonomy): domain Bacteria; kingdom Pseudomonadati; phylum Pseudomonadota; class Betaproteobacteria; order Burkholderiales; family Burkholderiaceae; genus Paraburkholderia; species Paraburkholderia sp. J76. The sequence continues at coordinate 60,613 of NZ_CAJMZJ010000009.1, read as the reverse complement.
TGCACAGGAGAGCGCCATGTCGTGAAGAACACGCCATGATCGCAGATGCGCGGCTATTCGAACCAGTCGATGTCGCCGCACAGCACGCACAGGCGCTCGCCCACCTGCACGGCCATCGAAAGCGTCAAACACGGCATCGCCTCGTTGATCGACAGATACGGGCCGGTCACGTGCACGCGCCCCGGCGTAACGAGCGCCGCGCGGAAGTACGGCCTGCGCAGCCAGCTTGCGCCCTGGGCGTCTTCCAGCGGCAGGAAGCGCGCGTCGCGTTCCGCGCGATCGACGCGCAGCACCACGTTGCGGCCCGCCTGCCTGCCGTTCGAATCGAGCAGATAGCAGCGCGCCGCGTGATCGAGCGCGAGAAAGTTCCAGCACACCTCTTCCATCGGCTCGCCCGCCGAGAGCCGTTCCGCCGCGCGCTCGAACGCACGCTGGTACGGTGCGAGCCGATTGGTCTCGCCCCGCTCGCGTGTTTCGGTCTGCTGACGAAATCGCTCGGTAGCTTCGGCGATCACGCCTTGCACCTGCGCGGCGTCGGTGAGCCCGGGGGCCGGGCGCGCGAAAAAGAAGCCCTGCACGAAGTCTGCGTTGCACGCGAGCGCAAGCTGCGCCTCGTGTTCCGTCTCCACGCCTTCGATCAGCACGAGCTTGCCCGCATCGTGCAGCAGCGCCACGAGCGCGGGCAGCGTCGCGGCCATGTCGGCGCGATGCTGCGCGTGCATGAGCATGATGCGGTCGAGCTTCACGATGTCGGGGTTGAGCTGCCACACGCGGCTAATATCGACGTTGCCCGCGCCGAAGTCGTCGAGCGCCACGAGGAAGCCGCGCTCGCGAAACGCCGCCACGGCCTGCGCCAGCGCGTCAAGGTCCGTCGCTTCGTCTTCGAGCACTTCGAGCACCACGCGGCGCGGGGCGATGTTGAGCCGCCGCAGGTTCGCAAGCAGCGCCGCCGAGTGATACGCCTCGATCAGCGTGCCCGGATGCACGTTGAGAAAGAGCCACTCGCGCTCCGCGCCCAGCAGCGCGAAGTTCTCCAGATGCAGCCCCTGGGCGAGCCGGTCCACCAGCAGCGCTTCGCCCACGCGCGCGGCGTCGCCGAACACGTCGAGCGGCGAAACCGGGCGGTCGAGCGGATCGTGCGCGCGCAGCAGCCCTTCGTAGCCGACCGCCCGCATGTGCGAGAGGCTGAACACCGGCTGGAATACGCTCGTGAGCGTGAGGTCGCCGTGCTGCGCGCTGTAGCGCTGCAGCCCCGATGTGACGCTGAGATCGAAGCCGTGAGGGGTCACGGCTGCTTTGTCCTGTTGCTCTGTGATCATGTGATCCTCTAGCGCCTAAGAAGGAGAGCCGTCCGCACTACCCTCGCACGGCCCGCGCGCTCCTCCGTAGCCTGATTGTCATCGCGTCGCCGGGGGATCAAGCAAGGTCCGTGCTCGCTCGCGCTGCGATCTGGCACGCATCGGAAAATGCGTCCGCGGGGCGTCGCGTGCGCAGCGATTGGGCACGCCATGCACCGTGCGAGGCATCGCGAGGTGCACCGATATCGTGCGCCTTTCCACGCGCCTTTGCTTCGGTGGTGGCGCACACAGGCGGACAAAATGCCGCGCTCGGGGCGCGCTATCGCACGCAAACGCGGACCTCGGGGCGCCAGCCTTACCGGCGGCTTGCGCGCTTCACGGCGTCTTACGCACGCGTCGGGCTAAACTGTCCCGCGACCGGTGCGCCCCTCACTAAAGCGCGCCAGAACGCCGTGCCGCACCGCGCCTGACAAGCGGCGTCCGCCGCCGCCTCAGCGCGCTTCCGTTTCGCCCCCGCTACGCTTGTTCGATGGACATCCTCTTCACCGTTCTCATTCTGCTGCTTGCCGTCGCCGTGTCCGGCGTGGTCACGCGCACCGTGCCCCTGAAGCTGCCGTTGCCGCTCGTGCAGATCGGCATTGGCGCGCTGCTCACGTTTCCGCTCGTGAACCCGCACGTTACGTTCGATCCCGACATCTTCATGGCGTTGTTCATTCCGCCGCTGCTGTTCGCGGACGGCTGGCGCATGCCCAAGCGCGAGTTCTTCATGCAGCGCCGCGCGATCCTCATGCTCGCGCTCGGCCTCGTGCTGCTGACGGTCGTGACCGTGGGCTACTTCGTCCACTGGCTCGTGCCGCAAATTTCGCTGCCCGTCGCCTTCGCGCTCGCCGCCGTGCTCTCGCCCACCGACGCCGTGGCGCTCTCGGGCATCGCCGGCAAGGACCGCATTCCCGCGCAACTCATGCACATCCTCGAAGGCGAAGCGCTGATGAACGACGCGTCCGGCCTCGTCGCGCTCAAGTTCGCCGTGGCGGCCGCGCTCACCGGCTATTTTTCGCTGCGCGAGGCGGCGCTGAGCTTCGTGCTGATCGCGGCAGGCGGACTCGCGCTGGGCGCGGCGATCGGCTGGCTCTTCAGCTTCGTTTCGGAGCGCTTTCTCAACGTGACCGAAGAAGGCGACCCCGCGCCCGGCGTCGTGCTCACCTTGCTGATTCCGTTCGCGGCGTATCTGTTCGCCGAGCATCTCGAAGTGTCCGGCGTGCTCGCCGCCGTTTCCGCGGGCATGACGATGAACTACACGAGCGTCGCGCACAAAGGACCAGTTTCGACGCGCGTGCGGGCGACGAGCACCTGGTCGATGATCGAGTTCGTCTTCAACGGCATGGTGTTCACGCTGCTCGGCCTGCAGTTCCCGGGCATCCTCGGCAAGGCGCTGCTCGACGCGCATCACACGAGCAACGTGCAGATGCTGCGACTACTCGGCTATATCGCCGCCGTGCTCGTGGCGCTCTACGCCATGCGCTTTGGCTGGGTGTGGCTGCTGCGCTGGGTGGCAAGCCGCGGCGCGGCGCGTCACGGCGTGGCGAACGCGGTGCCCGGCCTGCGCACCGTGGCGATTACCACCGTGGCGGGGGTGCGCGGCGCGGTGACGCTCGCGGGCGTGCTCTCGCTGCCCGTGGCGCTCGCCAACGGCAGCCCGCTGCCGGGGCGCGACAGCGCCATTTTCATCGCGACCGGCGTGATCCTCGCCTCGCTGCTGGTGGCGATCGTCGGTCTGCCGCTGCTGCTGCGCGGCGTGCGGCGCGGCGCGCAGGGACCGCACGCGGCCGAGGAGCGCCGGGCGCGCATCCAGGCGGCGCAGGCGGGAATCCGCGCCGTGGATGCGGTGCACGAAAAGGTGAGCGAGGATCTCGACGAATCGGAAGCCGCCTACGCCGCCGACACCACGGCGCGCGTGATGGACACCTACCGCCGCCGCCTCGCCTCGCTCGACGCCGACCGCGACCGCAGCGCCCACGCGCGCCACGCCGAAGCGCTCGAACTGGAGATGCGGCTCGCGGGCATGCGCGCCGAGCGCGCGACGCTGGTCGCGCTGCGCAACCAGATGCAGATCAACGACGAAACGCTGGCGAAGCTGATGCGCGAAGTCGACCTCTCCGAAACGGCGATGACGACGCGCGGGCGCAACCGCAACTGAATCGCAACTGAATCGCAACTGAGCGCGCGCTGGCACGGAGAAGGGAAAGCGCGGCGCCGGAAACGGCGCCGCGTATTACAGCGAGAGGCTTAAACCGCCGCTTCCTGCGCCGGCTTGCGGCGCAGCAGAGCGTAGAGAATGATGGCGCCGAACGTGGCGGTGCCGATGCCGCCCAGGCCAAAACCGCCGAGCTTGAGCGAGAAGTCGCCCGCGCCCAGCACGAGCGTGACCGCGGCGACGATGAGATTGCGGTTGTCCGAGAAGTCCACCTTGTTGACGACCCAGATGCGCGCGCCCGTCACGGCGATAAGACCGAACACGACGATCGAGACGCCGCCGAGCACCGGGCCGGGAATCGTCTGAATGACCGCGCCGAACTTCGGCGAGAAGCCGAGCACGAGCGCGATGACCGCGGCAATCACGAACACGAGCGTGGAGTAGATCTTCGTCACGGCCATCACGCCGATGTTTTCCGCGTAGGTCGTGACACCCGTGCCGCCCGCGAAACCGGAAACGATCGTGGCGAGGCCGTCGCCGATGAACGCGCGGCCCACGTAGCGGTCGAGGTTGTAGCCCGTCATCGCGGAAACGGCCTTGATGTGGCCGAGGTTTTCGGCCACGAGAATCACGGCGATCGGCACGAGCAGCGTCATGGCGTGCGGATCGAACACGGGCGCGGTGAACTTCGGCATGCCGAACCAGGCGGCGTTCGACACGATCGAGAAGTCGATGGGCTTGCCGAGGCCCATGCCGTTCGTGACGATCGCGTAGATCACATAGGCGATCAACAGGCCGACGAGAATCAGCAAGCGCTGCAGCATGCCGCGCGTGAACACGGCCACGCCGCCCACGCAGAGCACGGTGACGATGGCCATCCACGAGTCGAAAATCGAGCCGCTCACGCCCTTCACGGCGATGGGCGCGAGATTCAGGCCGATCACGCACACGATGGCGCCGGTCACGACGGGCGGCATGAGCGTTTCGATCCATTTGGTGCCGACCGCCGAGACGAGCAGGCCGATCAGCGTATACGCCACGCCGCACGCGATGATGCCGCCGAGCGCCACGGGAATATTGGGATTGTGTCCCTGCCCGCCGTAGCCGGTCACGGCGATAACGAGGCCGATGAACGCGAAGCTCGAACCGAGGTAGCTCGGCACGCGGCCGCCCACCACCACGAAGAACAGCAACGTGCCCACGCCCGACATGAAGATGCACAGGTTCGGATCGAAGCCCATGAGGAGCGGCGCGAGCACGGTGGAGCCGAACATGGCGACGACGTGCTGCACGCCCATCGCGAACATCTGCGGCCAGGGGAGGCGCTCGTCGGGGGCCACGACGCTGCGGGTGTCGCCCGTCTGCGCGCGCCAGCGGGGGAAGTAGGAGTCGGACATGGGTTCCTCTTGTGCCTCTTGTGCCTTTTATCGGCGTGATTTGCGGTCTTGGTTCTGGTTTTGTTTGTGGCGCGCACGCGTCGATGCGACGGCCGGCCTTGATGCAGGTCAGGCGGGAGTGTACGGAGCCGCAATCCGCGTGGCAAGCCGGATATAGGGCGTCCGAAACCCTCCCGGCAGCCGCCCGGACCCGCTATTAAGCCGATGCCGAACGGAGTTTCAGACTCATCCTATATTCGGGGCGGGATAGCGGAACTAGACTTCCTCTTGCTGCGTGACTCTATAACGGTCCATGCAGAGGTTGTAAGTTGTAAACTCTCCGACTTCTCCGCTCTTGCCCCCCGCTTGAGCGGTTTTTTTTTGCGCGCTGTCGTTGTTGCGCGCACTCAGGCGAACGCAGGTTCCGCCAATTCCCGCGCGTAGTCGCGCACGTCTTCCGGCCAGCATGCATTCGCCGCCTCGAAGCGGTTTCGCTCGCCCGCGTAAAGCGCGCGCAGCGCCTCCTCGTAGTCCGGCAGATTGCCCGCCAGCGCGGTCATGAAGCGATGCGCGGCTTCCTGGGCTGCTCGCACCCGTTCGCGCGCCTCGCTAGCGTGGCGCGCGGAATCCACGAGCCGGCGCAGCACCACTGAGGCCCCGCCTGGCTGCGCGCCGAGCCAATCCCAATGCCGCGGCAGCAGCGTGACCTCGCGAGCGACCACGCCGAGCTTCGGGCGGCCGCGGCCGCGCGGAGCGTCTTCCTGCGCGACTTCGCCGAAAACGGTCTGCGTTACTGATGCTTCCTCACCGCCCGCCTGCACGCCAATGCGCGCTTCGACGTCCTTTTCCGTACCGCGCAGGTCGAATTCCACCGGGCGCGCGTCGCGGTCGTCGAAGACCAGCACCGTCGCGCCGTTTTCGTTGCCTTCGCGCTCGAGTTGCGCCTTGACCGCCAGCGCCACCTGAAGCGGCGCGCCCCGCGCGATCAGGCGTGTGCCCGCGAATGCCGTGCAGCCGTTCTCCGCCCTCATGGTTTCTCCTTCTCGATATCCGATGATGGGCGAATATTACCCGGGTAAATTGTATCGCGCAATATCACCCGGGTAAAAATTGAGCGGTCAGCCGGTGCGGTCTTCTATGTCCGCGCCGCGCGCATCGTCCGTCGTGGCGGGCAGCCACGCCGCTACGCGATTTCGCCCGGAGCGCTTGGCCATGTAGAGCGCCGCGTCGGCGGCGTCGGTCAGCGCACGCCAGTCGGCAAAGGCGCTTTGGGTCGTGCAGGCCACGCCCACGCTCACCGTTAGCACGCCGTTCGGGCTATCGGCGTGCGGCAGCGCCAGCGCCTCGATCGCCGCGCGCACTTTCTCCGCCAGCGCGAGCGCCTGGGCCTCGCTCGTTTCGGGCAGCAGCAACACGAACTCCTCGCCGCCGTAGCGCGCAGCGCAGTCCGCCACGCGGCGTGCATGCGCGCCGAGCGCGTGCGCGACGGCCGCGAGCGCATCGTCGCCCGCCAGGTGGCCGTAGCGATCGTTGTAGGGCTTGAAGCGGTCCACATCGAGCAGCACGAGCGCGAGCGGGCTGCCCGAGCGGCGCGCGCGCGCCCACTCCTGTTCGACGCGGGTTTCGAAGGCGCGCCGGTTCGCGAGCGACGTGAGCGCGTCGGTGCCCGCCTGCACGCGCAACTCCGCTTCCACCGCGCCGCGCTGGCGCAACTGGCGAGTGAACATCACCGCGAGCGCGATCAGGGAGACGTCGAGCACGGCCGTGAGCGTGCCGATGACCCACGCGCGCACGCGCCATTCGCGGTAGATGTCGTCCGCCGCGACGGCGACGCTGAACACGAGCGGATAGCCCTCCACGCGCCGCAGCGCGAACCAGCGGCGCACGCTATCTACCGGGCCGAACGAGAAAAAGCCGCTGGTCTGCGAGCGCTGGAAATGCTGGAAGAGCGCCGATTCCGCCACGCTCTTGCCGATCAGTTCCGGTTCGTACGGGCGCCGCATGAGCAGCGTGCCGTCGGCGAGCGTGAGCGCCACCGCGCCGTTCGCGCCGATGTCCACGCCGCTGAAAAGCTGCCGGAAATAATCGAGCCGCATGGTCCCGACCACGATGCCCGCGAACGAGCCGTCGGAATTGGAAAGGCGGCGGCTCATGCCGATGGTCGCGTTGGCCGGTCCGTCGCGCGGAATGAACGGGTGGCTCAGAAAGAGCCCCGCGTGTGGCGAATCGCGCTGTGCGATGAAGTAGTCGCGGTCGGCCACGTTGAGTTCGCGCGGCGGCACCGAGCGCGAATCGAACACCACGTCGCCCGCCGCGTTGGTCACGAAGATCGCGCCGAGATTCTTGGCCGTGGCCGAGCGGTCGAACAACACGTTCTGGCGAATGTCGGCGGGAAGCGCGGCGAGACGCGGGTCGTCGATGGCGTCGATGACGGCTTGCAGAGAAAGGTCGTAGACGTCGAAATTGCGGGCGGTGTCGCGCTCGAAAAGCAGCGCCATGTTGGAGGCCGACGCGCGGGCGCTCGCGAGCGCGTCGTGCCGCATCTGCGCCATGACCCACGCGGCGACCAGCGTCAGCACTGCGGCGAGCGCAATGCCGATAGCAAGCACGGCGTTCGGTCGGCGGATCATCATCTCGGGCCTTCGGGGGCTGGCCTTTCAGTGGCGCCCGTTGCAGGGCGCTTGCCTGCGCCCGGCCGCGGACGATGCCCGGCGCCGCGCGCGCCGGGATGCAATCGAGTGTACAACGGCCGGGGAGCGCATGCCGCGCGTATGCATTCATCCTCGCATAGCGCGGGAAGCGTCGCCATGCGGGCAAATCCGCAAATCAGACTACGCGCCCTATTCTCCTGAATAAAGTGCGACTCCACGGAGCCAGCATTCCTGTTAGTTTGGATTCCTCTTCTTTACGGCTTGTCGTGCTGCGCGATTAGTCGCCACGCACGCCGACGATTGCATGCGCTTCGATCCACGCGCGCCACTGGCCGCCGAAATCGAAATCCGGGTCGATGTCGAATGCCTGCGCGAGCGCCGTGTCGAGCGTTGCACCGTCGCGCAGCGCGACGAACGCGGCGTGCGCGGCGTGCGTATGCACCAGCGCCGCGGGCCGCCATTGCGGCCGGACCACGAGCGCCCACGACTGCACGTCTACGCGCTCGGGCCACACGCCACCCGGCTGATGCGCGCGCCAGATCGCCACGGCGTCGAAGCGCAAAGCGAGCGCGGCGCAGGCGGGATGCACCGCGAGGCGCGAATGCCCGAGGCGCTCTGCGCCGAGCGCTTGCCACTGCTGCGTGCCGAGCGGCGTGGCATCCGCTGCGTAATGAGCCGTGTGCAGCGCCCATTCGAGCCGCGCGACATCGCCGAAATACGCGTAACGTGCGTCGTTTTCATAACGCTCGATGAATTCCGGCAACTGCGCGCCGAAGCGGTTCAGATCCGCGTCGCGTGAAGGATGCGCGTGCGCGTAGGCGAGCGCGAGCGTATCGAAGTAAGTCTCGCCGGTCAGGGCCGCGAGCACCGGATACGCATTCGCGAGCGCATGCCGCCGCGCCGCGCGCACGTTGCCGCGATAAAGGCCCATGCGCTCGTGCAATAGCGCGGCGTCGGAGGGAAGCAAATCGCCAGCTAGCGCCGCGTCCGAACCGGGATCGTTCAAAGCGGCCGCGAAGGTTTGCTGCATCGCTTCCAGCTTGTCGCGCGCGGTCATGGGCGAAGCTCGCTTGCGGGTGGTGCGTGCTTCACGAGGCGTTCGCGCGCCAGACGCGCCTCGTCGATCAGCACGTCGAGCGCCGGCACCGCCGTGTCCCATTCGATGAGCGTGGGCGTCGCGCCGAATCGCTGGAGCGCGGCTTCATATAGCGACCAGACCGCCGGCGCGACGCGCGAACCGTGGTCGTCGATCAAAGCGGCAGGCGTTGCGCGGTGCCCCGCCAGATGAATCTCGCCGACGATCCGCGGCGGCAGCGCGGCCATTGCCGCCAGTGCATCTTCACCGTGATTGCACTGATTCACGTATAGGTTATTCACGTCGAGAAGCACGCCGCAGCCCGTGCGCCGCGCGAGCGCCGCGAGGAATTCCGCCTCGGTAAAGGTATCGCCGCGAAATCGTACGTAGGTCGAAACATTTTCGATCAGCACGGTACGGCCCAGCGCATCCTGCATCTGCGAGACGCGTGCGCTCAAGTGGTCCAGCGAGGCTTGCGTGAGCGGCATGGGCAGCAGATCGTGCAGCGCGCCTTGCGCGCTCGCGCCCCAGCATAGATGCTCCGAAACGAGAGCGGGCTCGATACGCGCCACCAGCCGCGCGAGCCTCGCGAGATGCGCCGTATCGAGCGGCGCTGCCGAGCCCAGCCCGAGGCCCACGCCGTGCAGGCTCACCGGCAAGTCGCAACGCACGGTTTCGAGCACGTGCAGATCGTAGCCGCCTTCGCCGAAATAGTTTTCGCTGTGGACCTCGATCCAGTCCACCGCAGGCGGCCCCGCCATGAAGGCGTCGTAATGCGCGTGACGCAGGCCGATGCCCACGCCGTTTAATGCGCTTGACGCGTTCATCTTGCGCAATCCGTCATGCAAGCCCGCTCAATCGCGACACTCATTTTTCCGGCGTGCCGCCAAGCTTCTCGCATGTGCCCTTCGGCATGGTCTTGAAGTCGCCCTTGTCGTGATCGACTTTGGCCTGGCCCGCGCAGTCGTGCACGCCGGTCTTGCTCGAACAATCGTTCTGGCCCGCCTTGGCGACGCCGTAGCAATTCACGGTGTCGTCCGCGTGGGCCACGCCCGGGCCGGCCGTTGCAAGACCCGCGAGCGCGGCGGCGATCAGCGCCTGGCGGCCGAGTGAGTTCTTCATGGCGTTTCTCCTTGAACTTCGAAATGGGTTTCGCAACAAGCGATTGAAATTATGCAGCGTCGCCACGCGCGGCCTGGCGACCTATTTTGCCTCACCGGGCCGTATATAGCCTGGAGCGCACCGCCGCAGATGGGGAAATTATTGCAGTTCGAGTAATGATGTTTGCTGTATTGCGGTATTTTTCTTTGAAGTGCACTGCAATAAAGTCTCATCAACGACTCGAACAACATGATTGTTACGAATCGACAACATAATTTCTGGAGGTTGTTACCATGAAGAATCTGATTGCTGCTGCACTCGCCGCTACCGTTCTCGCCGCTCCGGCGCTCTCGTTCGCACAAGCCGAACAGCAGCCCGTGACGCGCGCTCAAGTTCGCGCCGAACTGGTTCAGCTTGAAAAGGCCGGCTACCGTCCGAACCTCTCGAGCCCGTACTATCCGGAAGACCTGCAAGCCGCCCAGGCGCGCGTCGCCCAGCAGAACGGCGCAGCAGAAGCGTCGGCCTACGGCGCATCGACGAACGGCAGCGCACAGTCCGGCACTCGCGCACCGAACATCAAGCCGACTTACTTCGGCCAGTAACTGCGGCTCACGCGTGGCGCGGGCGCGCTACGCAAGCAACGCCTGGCGGGCCCGCTCTCCTGATTGAGAGAGAGCGGGCCCGCTGTTCATTTCTGCGCCGCGCGTGCAATGCGTGCGGTGCGTTCAAAGAACCCGCAAGCCCACGAAAACCTCCGCCGCCGGAAAACCGGCGGCTTTGCCCGGACTGCGGTCCGGGCCTTTTTCCTCCTTTCTCTCGCGCCCTCCGGGCTCAGAAACCGTGGGTGACGAGCGAAAGCACGGAAAGATCGGGGTGCGTGCCCTCGATGATGCTGCGGCCCACATGCACTGCCTCTTCGGTGGCGTCCTGCTCGCTGCGCCACGTTTCGTCGCCGTCCGCGTGGTAAGCGACCGTGTGCCCAGGTTTCGCGGGATTCGCGCCGGGGTGGCAAACGTAGGCCGTGTAGGTGTAGCGGTTCGCGCCTTCGTCGGTTGGCGTGGCGCTGACGTGGATCTCGAAGCCTTCGTAGTCGACCTGATGCATCGCTAGCGGTTGAGCGCTCATGGTGACCTCCGGTGCCGCGGGTGAGCGGCTGCGGGCTGTGCCAGGCCGTGGGTGCGCGACCGGGCGTTCGGTATTGGGAAGTTTAGGCGATGCGTCCCGTCGGGTGGCCTACTATTGCAAGGCGATCCACCAACCCGGGAGCTTAGACATGGCATCGAACACCGTCCGCTTGCATCGTGTGCTGCGCGCGCCGCCCGAGCGCATCTATCGCGCTTTTCTCGACGCGAGCGCGGTCGCCAAATGGCTGCCGCCCTACGGTTTCACCTGCACGGTTCATGAACTCGACGCGAAGGTCGGCGGCCGTTACCGGATGTCGTTCAAGAATTTCACGACCGGCCACGGCCATTCGTTCGGCGGCGAATATCTGGAACTCGTGCCCAATGAGCGTTTGCGTTACACCGGCGTGTTCGACGACAAGCACCTGCCCGGCACCATGCAGACCACGGTGGAATTGCGCGCGGTGTTTTTCGGCGCGGAAATGAACGTCGTGCAGGAAGCGATACCGGAGATCATTCCGGTCGAAGCGTGTTACCTGGGCTGGCAGGAGTCGCTGGCGTTGCTGGCGAAGCTCGTCGAGGCGGAAATCAAGGGGTAGCGGAAAGGGGCTCGCGCCCCTTTCATTTCGAGCGCATGCGCCTTCAGTACCCTAGCGCGCAGCCGTCCTTACGATGATCGGACGCGCCGGTCAACACGCCCCGCTCCCAATCGATGCGAATAGCCTGCGAGCCGCCAATCGGCCCGGCTGCCGGCACGAGCTTGAAGCCGCGATCCGCGAGCACCGCGCGCGTATTGGCCGGCAATGTCGATTCGGTTTCCACGGTTCCCGTACCCGGGCGCGGGAAGACGCGCGGCAGATCCATCGCGGCCTGCATGTCGAGGCCATAGTGCAGCACCTTCGAGAGAAAATGCGCGTGGCCCATCGCCTGATAGTGGCCGCCCATCACGCCAAAACTCATTTGCACGCGGCCCTCGCGCGCGACCATCCCCGGAATGATGGTGTGCAACGGACGCTTGTGCGGCGCGATGGCGTTGGGATGGCCGGGCTCCACCGAGAAGCTCATGCCGCGGTTGTGCAGCATCACGCCGGATTCCTTGCCCATCAGCCCGCTGCCGAATGGATAGAACAACGAATTGATGAAGCTTACGCAATTGCGGTCGCGATCCACCACGGTGATGTACACCGTGTCGCGGTGCTCGACCTGAGCGAGCGCCGCCGCCGGGTCCAGCACGCTTTCGAGGTCGATGCGGCTGCGCAGTTCGTCCACGTATTCGTCGGACAGCAGACGATCGACATCGACGGCGCCATGGCGCGGGTCGCCGAGCACGGCGTCGCGCACGGCATAGGCGAGCTTTGCCGCCTCGATCTCGCGATGCAGACGATCGGGGTCCAGCGGGCTGCCTTCGGCGTCGTACTTGTCGAGCAGACGGAGCAACAGCAGCGCGATGACGCCTTGGCCTGCCGGCGGGCATTCGATCACGTCGTAACCCTGGAATTTCGCGCGAATTGGCGTGACGTATTCGCCGCGGAATTCGGCGAAGTCTTCCAGCGTATGCAAGCCGCCGTGCGCCTGAAGCCGCGCGACGAGATCGGCGGCGACGGCGCCCCGGTAGAACGCGTCGCGGCCCGTTTCGGCGATGGCGCGCAGCGTGTTCGCGAGGCGCGGCTGACGATGCGTCGAGCCGGCGCGCGGCGCGGCGCCATCCACGAGCATGGTGGTGCGCGCTACCGCGTCGCGCGAGAGCGTTTCCACCTCTGCGGCCCAGTCATGCGCCGTGCGCGGCGCAACGGCGTAGCCTTCTTCCGCGAAACGGATTGCCGGCGCCAGCACGTCGCGCAGCGGCAGGCGCCCATGATCGCGATGGAGCCTGGTCCACGCGTCCACCGCGCCCGGCACCGTGACGGCGTGCGGCGAATGTCGCGCAATCGTTTCTACGCCCATTGCGCGCAAGCGCTCCGCGCTGGCTGCGGCGGGGGCCCAGCCGGAGCCGTCATAGGCGATTACGTTGTCCGTGCCGCCGCGCGAATACAGCGCGAAACAGTCGCCGCCCACGCCCGTCGAACCCGGTTCGACCACGCATTGCACCGCACACGCCGCAATCGCGGCATCCATGGCGTTGCCGCCAGCGGCGAGAATCTGCACCGCCGCGAGCGTCGCGCCCGGATGCGAGGTTGCGGCCATCCCATTGCGAGCCATGACGAGCGAGCGGCCCGGCGTTTCGAAGTTACGCATCGAGGCGTTCTCCTCTTTTGGTGTCCTGATGATGTCTTGTTCCATCCAACGCGGCATTGCAGCTACGTCTCATGCGGACGCGGGCATTGCAGTGCGCAACGTGCGCTTCAGGAACGTCTGTGTGCGTGGATGCGAAGGCGCGGTGAAGATGCGCTCGGGCGGCCCCTCTTCGATCAGTTCGCCCTGATCGAGCACGACCACGCGGTCGGCCACCTCGCGAGCAAAGCCCATTTCGTGCGTGACGACGACCATCGTCATGCCGTCTTCCGCAAGCTCCTTCATCACCTGGAGCACTTCGCCAACGGTTTCGGGATCGAGCGCACTGGTGGGCTCGTCGAAGAGCAGCACCTTCGGCTGCATGGCGAGCGCGCGAGCGATGGCGATGCGCTGTTGCTGGCCGCCGGAAAGCTGCGACGGATAATGGTCGGCGCGATCGGCAAGACCCACACGCGCGATCAGCGCTTTCGCTAGCCTGATCGCTTCTTCGCGCGGCATCTTCAGTACGTGAATGGGCGCCTCGATTACGTTCTCCAGCGCCGTCATATGCGGAAACAGATTGAAGCGCTGGAACACCATGCCGATATCGCGACGCTGCCGTGCGAGCTGCCGCGCGGAATCGCGCACCAGCGTGCCGTTGGGGCGCTCGACGAAGCCGAGCAAATGGCCGTTCACGCGCACCCGCCCGCTGTCGTACGATTCGAGCAGATTGAGGCAGCGAATGAACGTGGTCTTGCCCGACCCCGACGAACCGATCAGCACCACCACCTCCCCCTTCGCGACGCTCAACGAAATGCCGTTGAGCACCTTGGTCGCGCCGAACGACTTGTGAATGTCCGACGCCTCGATGACGATTTCGCGTGCTTCGTTCATGTCAACGACCTCGCAGCAGTTTCATCGTTTGCGCGCCGAACAGACGCGTATTCGCAGCCGGTTTCGCTTCGCCGCGGCCGAAGTGCGCTTCGAGCCGACGCTGCACGAAACCCCACAGCGTGGTGAGCGCGAGGAAGTAAATGCCGAGCACGAGATACAGCTCGAACACGCGGAAGTTCACCGAGGTGATCATCTGCGTACTGAGCAGCAGTTCCGGCACGCCGATCACGCTCACGAGCGTGGTGTTTTTCAGCATGACATTGAACTCGTTGCCGAGCGGCGGCACGATAATGCGGAACGCTTGCGGCAGCACGACGCGGCGCATGAGCAGCACCGAAGTCATGCCAAGCGAGCGCGACGCTTCGTACTGGCCTCTGTCCACCGAACTCAAGCCCGCGCGAATGATCTCCGCCTGATAAGCCGCCGAATTCATGCCGAGCGCGAGCACGGCGGCCTGAATGTTGCCCGGCAGAGAGATGATGCCGAAGTCGAGATCGTGAAAGTGAAAGATGTTCGCCGCGGCAAACGCGGTGTAGAGGAACACGATCTGCATGAGCAACGGCGTGCCGCGCATGACCCAGATATAGCCGCGCGCGAGATACTGCACCGGCAGACTCGACGAAAGCCGCATGAGCGCGACGATCAGCCCGAGCGTGGCGCCGAACACGATCGCGCAGGCGCTGATCGAGAACGTGAGCCACAACCCGTGCAGATACGCCGGGCTCGGGTCGAGCAGGAATTTCCGGAAGATTTCCCAACTGAAATTCATGGCGTCACCCCGCGTTCACAGGCGATCGTTTTGGAGCTTCCAGGTAGCGAGCATCTTGCTGTAGCGATCGCTCTTCACGAGATCGGCCACGGCCTTCGCCACTGCGGGCGAAAGCGGCTCGCCCTTGCGCGCGCCAATGCCGGTCGCGATGCGATTGAAGCCCGGCACCGCCTCCTCGAACATGTCGCCCGAGACCTGCTGGAAGTGCGCCGCGCTTTCCGAGGTGGTGCCGTAGGCATCGACCTGGTTCAGACGGAAGGCCTGAAATGCATCGGCGTCCGAACTATAGACAACGATATTCATAGGCGGCTTGCCAGCGGCTTTTAGCTTCTCGTTTTCCTTGTCGAGCAGCGTGCCGATGGTCGTGCCGTTGAGCACCGCGACCTTCATGCCGGAGAGATCGTCGAGCGAGCGCACGTGGCGCGGGTTGCCGCGCGGCACCATGATCGACTGGCTCGAATACATGTAGTCGACGATGTCGATGATCTGGCGGCGCTCGGGCTTGTCGAAGAGCTGGCCGATCACGAGATCGCATTGCTTCGCCTGCAGCGCCGGAATCTGTCCGCTGAAAGACATGACCTTCCACTCGACCTTGAGATTGCCGAGTTGTTTTGCGACGTCTTGCGCCACGTCGACGGAAAAGCCGCGCGGCTGCTGGTTCTCGTCGTAGGACGCGAGCGGCGGCGCGTCCATGCTCGAACAGTACGTGAGCGTGCCGCCTTTCACAAGGCCCAGATCGGCGGCGTGCGCTGCTGTGGTTCCAGCAACCTGCGCGAGGAGCGCGAAGCCTGCGCACGCGGCGAGACGAAGACGCTTGAACTGATTTGCTGACATCGAGAGGCTCCTGGCTGAGAGTGAGCTGCTTGAGATACGACGACAGTTAGGACGCCGACGCGTCATGCTCGCGACGCGGGCGATTCGAGGAACTTGATGATCTGGGGAATGGTTGATTCGAGGTGCTCGCGCAGCGCCTGCTCGGCTTGAGCGGGGTCGCGTGTGCGCAGTGCTTCGATGAGGATCTGGTGGGCGTCGCGCGCGCGTTTGCGTTTGAAGGTGGCTTGTTCGATCCACAGGCGCATGGGGCCTTCGATTAGCGTGTAGAGCGAGTGGATTTGCTGGTAGAGACGCGTGCGGCCGCTGATTTCACAGAGGTATTCGTGGAACGCGCAGTGACGCTGGACCCAGGTGTCCGTGTCGCCTACGCAGGCGTCCATGTCTTCCAGCAAGCGCTGGAGTTTGGTTAGGTGTGCTTCGGTGCAGCGGGGGGCTGCTACCCGCATGGCCAGGCATTCGAGCGCGATGCGCATGTCGAAGATGTCCTGGACTTCCTCTACTGTCAGGCCTCGGACTATCGCGCCGCGGTTCGGGCGCTGGATTATCAGGCCTTCGGCGTGGAGCCTTTTGAGCGCTGCGCGAACCGGCATGCGGCTCATTGAAAGTTCTTCTGCAACCGTCTCGGCGACGATGCGCTGGCCGGCGGCGTAGCGGCCTTCGATGATCGCTTCCAGGAGGAAGCGGTAGGCCTCTTCTTCGGCGGTTAAGCCTACGCTGGTTGTGATGCGGACGCTGATTGCAGGCATTTTTGTGCGGTGCGGGAGGACGTCGCTTTCGGTTGCTGTTAGGAGGCAGGGTACTACGGGTGGATTTTTGGATCCAGTCTTTCAAAAAAGCTTTTTGGCGTGACTGCTGAAGGCATGAAGGCCACGAACCTTGTGGGTTCGTGGCCTTCTTCGTGTGGTGCGAGCTTTGGTCCGTCGTGCGGATCAGTCTGGCGTGATCACAAGCCTTTTGTCCTCCACCGTGATTCGCACGCGCTGGCCTGCTTCAAAGCCCGCGAGTTCGAGCCATCTGCCGGCTAGCTTGAGCCATGGGTAAAGCGGTGGGTCAGTTCTTGTCCGCGAGCTAAGGCTGCGGTATCGCCAGGACTGCTGGATGGTTACTCGGCGCTCGGGATGAGCGCGCGATGCATTAAGATTGGCGTCAGCCATGGTCAACTCCTAGTGTGAGTTGGTTTTGGTTAGCGGGCCGTGAGTGCTGGTAACACTCATGGCCCGCGCTTCGTTTACTGCTTTGAGGCTCCTTCTACTTCCGTGCCTGGGCTAGCGCGGTGTCCAACATTTCTGAGACGAATTGCTGTTTGGTCTTGGGTAGTTGTTCGATGGCTGGATCGCTGTTGCAGAGCGCGATCCCCATCTCTTTTCGTTGAAGTCTAAATCCAGAACAAACAATAATCAGTAGAAATAACACGTTAAATTGTTGAAGCGCCACTCATTATAGCAGCCTCACTATCGCTAAAATGCAAATCCGGTTTTACTTCTACCATTTTAATTAATTATCTGCAATCAAACTAAAGCCTCCCGAAGATAAGAGGTTGATATCGCCCCGGGAGGACGCATCACCGCCTTGCTGCGCATGTGCCGACCAGACGCTCCCAGACGGCGGCCCGTCATTGCCGCCGCTCTTTATGCTGACCTCGAGCGCTACATCAATTCTAAAACGCAGCCGAAAGACACTAGTCGCATATGCGCCCCAGAACGCAAAACGGAGTAACGCTGTTGAACTGCAATTGGCCTAATCAAAGCTGATACTTGCTACCATTGAGGCGGAGTGCCGTCTCCGTTTTTTCGAAGACTGAATCGGTTGCACGGTCTCTTCGCCAGAGCACGCAATTCGCCTGAGCCAGTATTCCCGAAAACGCCCCAATGCCCCTATCGATACCGAACACTGCATAGTCACATCTCATGTACCGATGGTGGCCGTGCTCACGGAAGACACGATCGTCCACCAAAAAAAGCGCAATTTCGCGTATCCCATCGCCGCAAAATTTGCGCAGTTCTGCAATAAACGTGGATATGTCGCCAGTAACCTTGGGATCGCCCACAAAAAGGGTGACATTTGCAGGTGCTTCCTTGCCTCGCGCATAAACAGTGTCAAGCATTCTCGTGAGTCCTGGTTTCTCTCCATTGTGAAAGCTTCTTAGGTAGTCTTGTACTCCGTAGCGATCGACGACAACCACGTTGTCACAGATCCGAAGCCACGCTGAGTAACGTTTACCCCACTCGTCCGCATTGTTGGAGTTCTTGAGCAGTGATGTGTTTTGAGTCGTGCGAGCTTGATTCAATCGAATCGACTGTTCAACCGAGTGAAAACGACATAGTTCAACGTTGCCAAGTGCGGGCACGCAGACACCGTGTTCGCCGTCATCAATATCTGTGTAGCATGTTACTTTTGCGGACTCCAACAACGCGAGATCGATACGGGCAAGAACATCTAACTGGGAATCGGGTGTGTTACCGAAGTCACCGTCCCAGTCGATCGGACACGCGACCCGCTTGTTAGCTTTAAGGGCATTAATCCATAGGGACTTCAACGCTACAGGCAGCTTATCAACGTGTTCAAGAAAGGGGGACTCTTTCAGACGCGCTCCGGCATGAACAAATATTCCGACTTCGCGCCACGATTCAATCACGCGTCGGTGGAGCGCCACCGCCAACGAGTGCTCGATATTTCTTGTGTCCAACGCCGCGGGGTCCACTGCGAATTTTACAAGCATAGATCCTCTTACCCGAACATTTCCCGAAATCCTTCCTCGAAGAACCCACCTGGCCATTCATCAATAAAATCACCAGACTTACTCATCCGAAGCTGCATAATCTCGGAACCTGCACGCCCCGTTGGATTTACGAAAACGACCGATACATCCGAGCTATTAATCAATCCCTCTCTGATTCTCCTCTGGATTCTCAGCAAAATGGATTCACTGTGCGTCTCGGCGATCCATTGGCAACCATTCTGGCGATGAGTTTCAATAAAAAAATCACCAATATGAGCTTGCAATCTTGGATGCAAATGCAGCTCTGGCTGTTCAACGCAGATTACCCGCGGCGGCGTGACTCTGCTAGGCTTTTGGTCAGCCAAAATACCTTCGATTATAATCGGCAGGATTTGTCCAATTCCGAACCCAACGTCAGTTGCGGCCACCGTAACGCCCGTTCTCTTATCAACCAGCATGAGTTTTGCGATGTCGCCAAGCACCTCATCACCAACCTCGTCAACTTTGAGCAGATACGGAATTTCAAAGTCCTCAAGCCATCGATTGACTCGATCGGAGACCACCTCAACCCCCTCCGAGTCGATTTTTTCGCCCAAAGCATCGATTGCATATTCACCACTAACGCCAACGCTATTGGTAAATTGGCGGGAATACTCATAGACTCGTTTTGGCCGGGATCGCAGAGGCCCTAAATATGAGACAGCGCCTAGAGCTCGTTCGTATGCGCGCACAATTGTGAAAAGTACTCTGCTTGCAGTCGCATATTCATCCGGACCACGGACATTACGGCTTTCCGGCCCCCGGATTTGACTGGGAAGAAATGTACTATTCGCCACGCTAAGCATTGGCCGAAAGGAAACCCGCCCCTGCTCCAGAAGCCAGAGCGCGTCTTGGCGCGACAATTCACTGCGATATCGCTCGGGGCGCGCGACGCGGTCCTCGCAAAACTGCAAAAGCTGCTCTACTTCGTCATGTCGCCGGAACCGGAAGAAATTCTCCCTGAATATTTGACTTCCACTGATCAGCTCTTCTTCGTCAGACAGTAGAGGAGGGCTTTTCTGAGCCTCACGCTGAAGTCCAATGTTGAAGTCTCGACCATATAGGCTCATTATGCCTAGCTGAACTTTAACTAATTCTGGAAGCGGCCTCTTTCCGAGAACACCAAAATCTTTGAACGATGCATAGACCGAAAGAACATCGCCATCTTGTGCTGGCGTGTTGAATGAAGCGGAAAAAGCCGGATCGGAGATTTGCATCCCAAACGATATCGGCTTATCCAAATTATGCCCGTGGTGCATCGACTTTGATTGCCCCAAATCTACATGCGCACCATTTGGAATTAAAAATTTCTTCTTAATCCCAGTGTTGATTTTCGATTCCATCGATTGCTTTTGCAGCAATAGCGACTGAATTATGGAGCTTTTTCCACCGGAATTCGGCCCATATATCAGCGTGATAGGTGCAAGATGCGCCGTCTGCCGCGAACTGAACGCCTTAAAATTGTCGATGGTAAGCGAATGTAGCATTAGGTCCCCCGTCGCGTTATGGCGAGAGGATACCAGCGACCGCGAGTTACCACCATCCCGACGCATCGCGGTTGCCTGTGGGTACTGAAATTCACGTCTCCCGAAGTATTCGTTAGGCTTTTCATATTGGCTCTGCTATCCGTTTGCAAGTGGACGCCGCAAAACACGCAGTTTCTCGCTCAGAGTAATGTCAGTGGCGACTTACGCACAGCAGGTCGGGACGGCTGCGACCAAGGGCGGATAGTCACCTTGTTACCGCACATTCGGAAATGGTTTGCAGGAGGCGCCTCATGACCCGCACAGAAACGTAGACGTGCCACACACTTTCAAACCAGTTAGGCTACCCCCTATCGCCGGTTCAGCCAGCTTCAAAAACTCCGTTAAAGCTCGAACTACGTTGTTGTTGTTCGGACTTGTGAGTGGGAGTCCGTCGCCATAAATATCCGGTCCGATTTCCCAGGATACCCCCCCACACACTCCAGGGGTCCACGCAAAATAGGGGCCTGTGTTTTCCAAAAGGGTCAGCCCTAGGCGGGGGCCGGGCTGGTCTGTTGAGTCGTGACAGACAATGGCCAGCCGGTACCCACGACGCGCCACGTGAGGTACTACGTGGATTCGGTACGGACAGTTGGATACGGGGCGCCCACATCGGCTCTCGGGGCTTGCTTTTTCTGCTTACTTAGAAGCTTATGGACTAGTCTGTGGCAGTTAGCGCAGAGACACTGGAGGTCGCCGAGAGTTGTGTTGTGCCCTTCCGTCATTTCGCTGACTTGAACGGCAGAATGATGGACTTCGATACATGCCTCGGCCTCTTCGGCTTCGTAGTGCGCCACTGGGTCAAAGCCGCAGCGCTCGCAATTGAGCCGCCCATTGTGCCTTCGGCGATACTCCGCCTTCTTTGCCCTCGCGAGGCCCGGTTTCCGCTCCCGCTTCATGTGAGATCTCAGCTTGACTCCGCCCTCACGCCACTCCTGGTCGCTGTAGATTTCACTGTCGGGATATCCATGTGCCTCGTCCTTGCGCACAACCTGATAACCCGCCTCCCGCAACAGGGTGAAACACAACCCTCCAGCAGTGAAATGTTTCGGTTCGATCGGTGCGCCATCGAGCGCCAACGAAAGTGCGAGTCCGAAGACGGCTTTGGGCGGAAGGCGGCGACCGCCGTCAGCGATCAGGTCGTGGTCGGTTGACGGCCCGAAGGGATCATCCTGCGCATTGCCGTCGACGAACTGCTGAACCGCACGAAAGACATGCTCGGGCGTCACCCGACGCAGCATCTCGGCGGGTAGCCTTTCCACGCTTCGGAGGTCACCCTCAACCGCTACGCCCCCGAGCGTAGAAGCCAAGTCCCCACTCGTCCCACCGAAGCCGGTTGCGATTCTGATGCGTTTCGTTGAGTTGCCGCCCTTCGCGGTGGAATCCGGATCGCGACGAACACCTTTCATGCGACTGCTCAATAGGCTGCAGATTCGCTCTGGCGACAAACCTCCTTCGGATTCGTCCAAAATCGATCGTGCGCCAAGGGGCAGCGACTGGACAGTCGAGCTATCAACCCATGCCCCCAAGATAGGTATAGCAGCTTGTGAGAGTCTGCTGGTCAGCAGGAGGAGCGCCGTTGCGTAGTCCGTATTTGCCACCCCACGCCGCCCGTTCGCTCCCCCCCGGCTATGCAGGATAACGTTCGCGCCGTCCACCGAGAATCGCGCATCCAGTCGCGAGCCGTCTTTGTCGGTTACTTGGAACATGCTTGCCAATTCGGCTCCCCCCGGTAATTTCGTCCGAGTCTACCTCCGGACCACGTTCCATGCGGTACCCCATTTGCCGCCCTTCAATTGCCCCCCAAAATCCAAACAGGCTAGCCATCGTTGTTCGATATTCGGAGGCCAAGGTCGATATCACATAAATTAATGTGTCATACCCACAAAAAGATGTGTAAACTCTCTATCAAGGCGGCTAGAATTCCGCATGACCTACGAAGAGTTCCAAAGGCAGCTTGGGAAGGCCGGGATTACCGTCCGCGAATTCGCGGAACTGCTGAGGATGAATCGCAACTCCGTGACCAACTGCGCGATGCGGGGGGAGGTCCCGTCTCACCTTGCCGTGATCGTTACGCTCATGGCTGAGCTAGCGGAGCGGGGCGTCGATTTTCGGCCCCCCTTGCAGCGCGTCGGGATTGAGCCCAAAAGGGCAAGAGGCGCGGGACACAAGGGGCGCTTCGGCGGTGACAGGCAGACTGACCTGCCACTAGAAAACAACGGAAGTGACTAGATGAATAACATCGAGCTTTTTGCCGGCGCCGGTGGTCTCGCAATGGGGATGACCAGGGCTGGATTCGTCCATGACGCTGTTGTCGAATGGGACGCCGATGCCTGTCAAACCATTCGAGACAATCGAGCCCACTATTCAGGGCAAGGCGAGACGTTTGAGCTTTTCGACGATGACGCGCGTAAATTTAATTACGACGCGCACAAGGATTTGATAGACGTTATCTCCGGGGGCCCACCTTGCCAACCCTTCTCCATGGGTGGCAAACACGGTGGGGATACGGACGCTCGGGATATGTTTCCCGTTGCCATAGAATCCATCCGACGCATCAATCCGAAGGCCTTCATTTTCGAGAATGTCAAAGGATTGCTACGTGAGAGTTTCGCAAGCTATTTCGAGTCGATCATTCTGCAGTTGACGTATCCGGAAGTCGTTCGCAAAAAGAACGAGACCTGGCTTGAGCACTTAGCTCGACTTGAGCGGATCCACAGTTCCGGAAAGCGCATTCCGAAATACAAGATCCTTTTCCGACTGCTCAACGCCGCAGACTATGGAGTGCCGCAGAAGCGCGAGCGCGTTTTCATCGTGGGTATTCGCGCAGACCTTGGCGTTGAATGGTCGTTCCCAGAGCCAACACACTCGGAAGATGAACTGCTGATCGCGAAGTATGTGACGGGCACCTACTGGGACAAGCATGGTGTTCCGAAGAAGCAACGGCCGCTGCCACCTGATCGGATGAAATCGCGAATTGCTAAGCTTACTTCGGGGAATGCACTGTGGACTCTCAAGCCTTGGCAGACCGTCCGTGATGCAATAGCAGGCCTTCCAGATCCTCAAAGCAAAGAGGCTTCGAAGTTCCACAATCACGTCTTTAATGGCGGCGCTAGAACGTACCCCGGACACACAGGCAGTCCGCTAGATGAGCCCGCGAAAACACTGAAGGCCGGGGTACATGGGGTCCCGGGTGGGGAGAACATGCTCGCGTATCCCGATGGCACTGTCAGGTATTTCACTGTACGTGAAGCGGCACGGATTCAGACTTTTCCTGATACCTACCGCTTCCACGGGTCCTGGTCGGAAACGATGCGACAGCTGGGAAACGCCGTTCCGGTGCGTCTCGCCGAAATCGTTTCGCGGTCAGTGGCCGACGTGCTGCGACTGGCTGCCACCAAATCGTCATCGCGAGGTCACTGATCAGCCTTGGCTCATCTCCTTAAGCATCAATTCGACCGCCTCTTCGCGGGTACGGAGTGGCGGAAACTCGGCGAAGTGCGCAGCTATCTCATCGGAAATTTGGCTTGGAGACTTGCTGTCGACAAGCTTGGCGTTGTCTGCCCATTTACGCCCGGGGTGCAAGGTATCCCAAGGAGACCGGTCATTGCTTCGCTTCTCCGCACTGTCACCGTGCTTACCGATCCCGTAGCAAATGCCGGTTTCGCTATTCCAAATTGGGCGATAAAGGTGAATTAAATGGGACTCAGCCGCCTCCTGCCAGCCGCTCGATACGACGAGGAAGCGGCATTCGAATTCTTCGGGAGCCAGATCTTTGCCTTTTGAAATGCTCTTGCGATGATCCGACAACCGGCCCGCCAGCTTCTCCCCTTGCTCAACGGGCGTGCGTGCAGTTTGCAACGCTGGGTCGGCCTTCCCCACATAGATCGGATGGTCAGTGTTTGCGACGGTCCCATAAATGGGTAACTCGCCCTTGTAGTACAAGGCGTAGACGCCAGATCCGTAGAACCGACCTATCGATGAAAGTTCTTGGCGCTCTTGGGCAAGCAAAGCCATGGCGACAAACCGTCCGACGACCTGTGGATTCGATGGATCGAAGATTGCCCCCGGAAGCTTAACCAAATCCAAATCTTGGTGAACCTCCTGCAAAACCGCTGCAGCCTCGTCAATTACCGCGCGGACTTTGCCGAGGGAACGGGGAGATGACTTTCCGGCAACGTCTTTGACGAGTTCGACAACTCGTTGAAGCTCCTCGTGCAATTGCTCTGCCGGACTTGCTGTTTTCGTTTTCTTTGCCATGCCGTCATTAAGAAAAAGGGGAACAATATATTACCGCCTTGCGCCACCCCACGCGGCGAGCCGAGCAAGATACCGCGATCACGGCCCGCTCATCCCCGTGCCCCGAACTCAAGAAAGCGTCTAAGACGATCCAGCACTGCAGCTTGATCGCGTAGCTCGCACTCCCAAACGGTCATTGCGTCCCACCCCAGTTCGCGCAACTTGACCTCGTTGGCGCGGTCCCGCCGCCGATTGGCTTCTAGCTTGGGTATCCAGAAATCCGGCCTCGACTTTGGCAATCGCGCGAGCGCACATCCCTCGTGCCTGTGCCAAAAGCAGCCATGCACGAAAATAATCTTCTTCCGGCCGGGAAACACCAAGTCCGGCGTACCTGGAAGTCCTGTGCGGTGAAGCCGGTAGCGATACCCGGCGTGATGCAGCAAACGCCGGACGAGCATTTCCGGCGACGAGTTCTTGCTACGCACACACCCCATAATTCGGCTGCGGGTCGCCTGATCCACGGTGTCAACCATACTTGCTCCCTCGGTTCGGACAGGGGCTCACATGCCATTATTCACCGGGGAACGCATCGAAAAGCACGAGCTGCACGGAAGGCCGCCCGGCCGTTGCTGGATCGGCAAGATTTGGCAAACGGATACTGGCGGCGCCATTGCGCAATTGGGTGATGCGGTCTCGGGAGAGGTTGCAGAACGGATGCGTCGGGCGGCCGTTTTCAGCAATACTGCGACCGCCATTGGCGTACTCGTGCTTGTGGTCGTACTGGAGCCCTTGCTTTAGGTCTACGACGCCGCCGCAAATCTCGCATTTGATCGTCGAACCCAGGAGTGCGCGAACATTGATTTCTTTCCGGCTTCCTTTGGAAAACGCGCGGGCAGTACCTGCCTTTTTCGAACGAGGCTCGGGCTTTGCCCCAACTATCTGCCTTATTTTGTCGTCCCGGGCGGCCAGAGGGGCGGATCTTTCGAGCAGCAATGTCTCGACCAGCTTCTGAAGCAGATCCCCTACTGCATAGACGGACTTAAACCCTGCGCCGATCCTGTGCGTGAGCTCCGCAATTTCATCTTTGTACTGGACGAGCACTTCCTCGAGCTCACCCCGAACGGCTGACACAGCGAGTTTCCGATCTCGCACTTGCTCATCATCACCAGACAGGAGCCAGTAGCACCAACCGTAAAACAGGCCGCGAACGAAGACGGCCTTGCGGTTGTACCAGTAGATCAGCGGCGCCACGGACAGTGAGAGGGAGTCCGAATTCTTCCCGCCCAGATGACCGAGTTTCTTTTCCAACGCGGCCAGCAGCTGGTCCGCATTGACAATGATTTGCTCGGCGCTTGCATCTGTATCCTCGCTTAACAACTGAGGAAAACGCTCGCGGCCGATTGGGCCGCGCGTCAGAAGGGGCAGCAGTTCAATGAGGTGTTGGTGGAGACGGAAATGTCCGGGCGCGACAAGAAAAGGGACATTGATGTCGAGAACAGTCGCGTCAAACGGCGGCACGAACAGCAGATGGTGCAACGCGTTGCATCGGTCATTCAGTCCATCGAGCGTTTGGCGTACTCCCCCCGGTAGGTCATGCTCGGGCCAGTAGCGCCCAGACGCCCCAGCGCTCGCGATGCTCATGATGACCCGGCTGAGACTTCCATTTCGATGTTCGATGAGCAGCCGTTCAACGTCATCCAGCCTTTCGCCCTGTCGGTTGATCACCAGGAAAGACTCCTCTGCCGCCTCGTAGTCGCCGAATTCCCACTGCGCATGTAGCGTCCGGCTGGAACCAACCATGCCAGCGTAGCACTTTGCCATCTCCGCTTCCCGCTCTGACATTTCGTCGAGAGGTGCTCTTCCCGTGTAAGCGATCTGGTGCAACTTGGTTTGGGCGGCCTCGAAATCAGAAAACAACCCGATTCGTGCTTTGACAAGTGCTCGGGTTGCTCGGGCAGCCGCCAGTACGTCTTCCAGGTTCTCGTAATTTTCGTAGAAGTCGCCCGCCTCATCGCCCCAATCGTCGATCATCCAAGCCCGAAGCACGGATAGGCGGTGCGCCCCGTCAAGCACAAACGTGCTTCCATTCTCGCTGCTTTGCCACAGGATAATCGACGGGATAATCCGCCCACGGATCACCGAGCTCAAAAAGGCGACGCATGCCTCCGGATCCCAAGCGCAAGTTGCCCGCTGGAAATCGGGCTTGAGAAGCCGATTAAACCAACCATCCTTTTGTCGGACATCGTCGAAGCGAATGTTGTTATCGGGCCGATGACCCGAGCCGCTGCCAGTTTGAACGTGGACGTTAGACCGTTTGTGTCGATAGCGCAGACTCTCTCGCCTGATCAAATGGTCAAGGTGCACTTTCGGACTGCTGGCCATCATTGTTTACCCGTCACGTGATATGGAAAACAGGATTGTAGGCGCTACTCCTGCGTCCGTCTCGAAGTCCCCAACTCACATCGCAGCAGCAATCCAACCTCTGCGCGGACGGACCCGCCGTTTGGTCAGTGTCGTCCTCTCAATGAGCGGCAAGCACCGCCTAATAGCTTGATAGATAGTCCGTAGAGACGCCCCCCCGAATGCGCCCGTTGCATGCTGATCAGCCACCCACGTCTGGCACCTCACAGCCGGATGCCGCTTTCAAGAATGCCTCGATGTCTGCAACGCGCCGCCCACCGTCCGGGCGCAGAGCCGCGTTGAGAAATGTTGCCTGCCGTGACGCGCTGCTATATGGCTGACCGGCACAAGTCTGTTTCGCTCGTGATCTCGACACAACGCATAATTGCGATAACCGCTGCTCGTCGAATCGAATTCGGTTTCGTGCCCCCCCGCAGCGGGCCATGGGACAGTTTGCGAAGGTTCGGCTATCGCGTTCGTTCGCGCAGCGGCCGATCGTCAAACCAAGGTCGATCTGCACCGCGCGAGCGCTTCGCAGTGGCTAGGTGGAAGGTATTTCGGTACTGAAACTGCGTTCAAGGATTGCCGTGCGACGAACCATATGTCATCCTCGGCCTCGACAGGCACCCGCCTGTCACCCTGCGGGATGTCAACCAGACGACCACGGACGTAGCGCCCAAATGAAAAAACCGGCCTAAGTGACCGGTTTTAAAGGGAATTCTTGGTGGAGCGGAGGAGGATCGAACTCCCGACCTTCGCATTGCGAACGCGACGCTCTCCCAGCTGAGCTACCGCCCCAACGAACCACCGATTCTACACACACGAAATCCGTTTTGCCAAGCGTCAAATTTGACCCCAGGCAAAACTACTTCGAAGGCGCCCCGGCGAGCACCCAGGCCACAACGGAATGAATATCGCCGGCGCTCATCCCAGGGTGAGACGGCATAGGAATCGCCCCCCAAACCCCAGCCCCGCCGTCCCGCACCTTCTTCTCCAGCTTGGCCTGCGCGGCAGCATCGCCCTTGTACTTCGCGGCGACGTCCTTGAACGAAGGCCCAACAAGCTTGCGATCCACCGCATGGCATCCCATGCAGGCATTAGCCTGAGCCACCCTCAACCCATCCGAGGCCACAGCGGCAAACGCCGGCGAAGCGAACCCAAACCCCGCTCCAGCAACCACCACCGCCGCAACCAATCCACCAACAAAACCCCGCATCACAAAGCCCCCGTATTCCCCGGCCGCGAAGCCGAAGAATTCGTAACGGGCGCGGGCGCCTGGTGCTCAATCGGCTGCGAGGTCACACCCGCATCCGGCACCGCGCCCACCGTCGGCGCATCGGCGGCAGGAGCCGCCGCCGGCGCACTGGGCGCGGCTGCCGTCGTCACTGTCGCCTGTTGCGGGTCGATGTACTGATAGCATTTCACCACCTGCGCCACGCCCATCACTCCGGCGGTAGCATTGGCGGCGATATTGCCTTCATCAGGCGTAACAAGCCCCATCAGATAAATCGTGCCGCGCTCGCTCACCACCTTGAAGTTGTTCGCGGAGATATCCTTATAGGCAATCAGCTCCGCCTTCACGCGTCCTTCCAGGTACGAGTCGTTTGCGCGCGAGGAGAACGAGCTAGCTGGCTGCACCGCCAGTTCGTTGACGATCGACTCCACGTTCGTCACGGCTCGCACAATGCTCTCGGCCTTCTGCTTCGAGGCGTCGTCGGGCACCTCACCTGTGATCAGTACGCGCTGGTTGAACACCGCCACGTTCACGTGCGCCGAATCGGGCAATTGCTTGCCGAGGTCGGCCAGCGCCTTCACCTGGATCTCGCGGTCCTCGGTTTGCGAGCCCACCGTGCGGCGGTCGGTTGCCACCAGCGCCGTGCCGCCCGCCGCGCCCGCCAGCGCAAGGAAGCAGCCCTGCAGGCTTGCGCAGAGCGAGGCTGCGAAGCCGATCGTCAGCGTGGTCCGTGCCAGCGCGCGCGTCATGCCGTATCTGCTCATCAACTTCCCCTCTCTTCGTCTTACGGTGTCAGTCTTCGCCCAGCAGCATCGCGTCGATGCCGTCGCACAGGCAGTGGAGTGTTAACTGATGCACTTCCTGAATACGCGCCGTCCGGTCGCTCGGCACGCACAACTGGATGTCGGTATCGGCGAGCACGCTGTTCACGTCGCCGCCGCCCTTGCCGGTCAGCGCGATCACGACCATTTCGCGTTCGTGCGCTTCCTGAATGGCGGCCAGCACGTTCACCGAGTTGCCCGATGTCGTGATGGCGAGCAGCACGTCGCCGGGCTGGCCGAGCGCGCGCACCTGCTTCGCGAATACCTGTTCGTACGCGTAGTCGTTGGCAACGGCGGTGAGTACCGAGGCGTCGGTGGTCAGCGCGAGCGCGGGCAAGCCCGGGCGTTCGCGTTCGAAGCGGCCAATCAGTTCGGCGGCGAGTTGCTGGGCATTGGCGGCGGATCCGCCGTTGCCGCATGCGAGGATCTTGTTGCTGTTCGCGAGCGCGGCGAACATCGTATCGACCGCGGCGGCAATCGGGACCGCCAGGGTTTCCATGGCCGCGTGCGTAATGGCTGCGCTATCGCGGAAGTGCTGTTGAATGCGTTCGACGGACATCGACTCTCTAATCTGTACTGCGGGTATCACGAAAATTCCGCGTGCTGCGGCGTGCCGCAAGTTTAGCGCACTCAGGGGCGTTCATTTTCGCCCTTCTTTTTAAAGGCCAAAGTTTTAGCTCTCGTGCGCCTGCGCATGAAACGCGTCGCGCAGCCACACGAGCCGGCCACTCTCGAACGCGATCACGTCGAAGCGGCACGCGGGCGGTGTTAGCAATTCACCGCTTGCATCGGCAGCTCGCCACGTCGCGAGAAAGTAGCGCGCCGCGCGCAGCACGCGCTGCTGTTTGCGCCACCCCACACTCGCCGCGGCGCCACCGAATTCCGGCCTCGCGCGGGCGCGCACTTCCACGAATACCAGCGTGCCGTCCCGCTCGCGCATCACGAGATCGAGTTCGCCGCCTCGGCAATTCACGTTGCGCGCGACCAACGCGAGGCCCTCTCGCCGCAAAAACACGAGCGCATGTGTCTCGAAGCGCGCGCCCGTGGCGCGGCGTTTGGCATTCGACTGCGCTTGCGTGCAAAAGTTGTCTGCGCGCGCACGTTCGCTCGCGCCGCGTCTCCCGGGCGCGCCAGCGCCCGCGTGGCACAATGTCGGCCTCTTTTCCTGCATTCGCGTGTTCCGTGTCATGACGTCCCTCTCGTCCCCCTTCGAACTCGCTCAGGCCCAGCAGTATCCGGCCGCCACGCTGTATGTCGTGGCCACGCCCATCGGCAATGTCGCGGACATCACCTTGCGCGCGCTGCACGTGCTCGGTCTCGTCGATCGCATCGCCGCCGAAGACACGCGCAACACCGGCCAGCTCCTCGCGCGCTACGGCATTTCGAAGCCGCTTGTCGCCGTGCACGAGCACAACGAACGCGAGGCCGCGCAGCGCGTGATCGAGTTCCTGCGCGCGGGCGAGCGCGTGGCCTGTGTTTCCGACGCAGGCACGCCCGGCATTTCCGATCCCGGCGCCAAGCTCGTGGACGCCGTGCGCGCCGCCGGCCTGAACGTCGTGCCGCTGCCCGGCGCGAGCGCGCTCGCCACGGCGCTTTCGGCTGCCGGCGACTGGGTATCGACGTTCACGTTCCTCGGCTTTCTGCCGCCCAGGCCCAAACAGCGAGCGGCCGCATTGCAGCCGCTCGCCGCGCATACGCACGCGATGGTGTTTTACGAAGCCCCGCACCGCATCGTCGAAACCGTGCAGTCGCTCGCCGATGCGTTCGGCCCTGCGCGCCGCATCCTCATCGCCCGCGAATTGACGAAGCTACACGAGTCGCTCTGGAGCGGCACCCTGGCCGAAGCGCCAACGTGGCTCGCAGCGGATGCCAACCGTCAGCGCGGCGAGTTCGTTCTGGCGGTGGAAGGCGCGAGCGGGCAGGTAGAAGGCGAAGCCGATCACGACGCGCTCTTGCGCATGCTGCTGCAGGAAGTGCCGGTGAAGGGCGCGGCGAAGATCGCGGCGGCGCTGACGGGCGCGTCGCGCAATGCGCTCTATGCGCGGGCGCTGGAGTTGAAGGGTGAAGATGAGGAAGGGTGAGGGAAAAGCGGACGACTGAACCGCCAGCCCATACCAGTCAGAAAAACCGAAGGGCCGCCTGAGTCAATCAAGCGGCCCTTCGCATAGGCATCCAGCAGTGCCGCGCGGTTCAGCCTTGGGCGCGTCGCGGCGCACTCAGCGCCACGCCCAGGCGAGCGCGCTTAGTGATCGATGTTCGAGTTCGCGGCAACCATCTCCGCTTGCGCGACCTTCGCTTGCTGACGCGAGAGGCCGTCGATGTCCACCTTCGCCGTACCCGCGTGCTGCAGGCCAAGGACCTTGGCGGCGGCATACGAGAGGTCGAGCACGCGGCCACGCGCGAACGGGCCACGGTCGTTGATCTTTACCACCACCCACTTCGACGTGCCGGGCACGCTCACGCGCACGTAGGACCCGAGCGGCAGCGTGCGGTGGGCGGCCGTGAGCGCTTCCATGTTGAAGCGCTCGCCGCTTGCGGTACGGCGGCCGTGGAACGCGCGGCCGTACCAGGAGGCGCGGCCGCTCTGGTGGAACGCGTGGACGTCCGGGCCGTTCTCGTCGATCGCCTCGGCGTTCGCGAGCGAGTTGTCCTTGGCGGCGCCCGACGCGGGCAGCGCGGCGAGCGCGGAGCCGTAGCCCTGCGGCGCGGTGAACGCCGCGTCCTTCGTACGAAGGGCGTCGCTAGACGCCTGGTCCTGCGGGCCAGGCGGCATGGCGCAACCGGCCAGAATGGACACGGCTGCGAGACTCCCGAGTCGTCGTCGAGTCAGTCTAAGGTTCATAACATTGCCATCACGTTCTCGAAGCCTGTCCCACGCCATAGGTGCGCGTTGCCGGAAGGCTTCGGCGGTCGCGGGCAAAGCTGTGCCATCGCTCGTCTCAAATGAAAAAGACGAACGGGCGCCAATGCCCGGATGCAGCCCCAATAAGCCGCTAACCGCTAGTTATCTTTCACGTCTGGCGCAACCTGTCCCCGGCAGCCTGACCAGACCCCACATGCCGCCATCGAACGATGAAACTCGTTCAGGCGCGCCGGAACTCGCGGCGCACAGGAACGGCGGCGTAGGCCCCACCCAGCGTCACGGCATGTAGGCCGTTGCAGGCGCGTGGCACCTGGCTGGGCAAGACGTGCGGCGTCGAACGTATCGACACCTGATTTGCCATCTTGTAAGGCAGCCTCTCTGGGCCCGCCTCCACCGACAGCACTGCTTGACGGCGATGTATGCGACCTCTTTTTTTCAGGAGATCACACCGCCCTTTGAAAGCACGAATTTCGTGCGTGATGGGCCGCATTATACCCAAAAGTTATTCCTGTCACGCCGATGCCCCACAAATCTCCATGATTTTTCACTATTGATGTAACAAACCCGTTCGCCTTGCGCCGCCGCATCCCTTGTCAGACAAGGGATTGCGCCGACACGAACGGCGTCGGCGGCGCATCCCGCACCCCGGTACAATCGGGCTTTTGGCGGAGGCACCCGCGCTTTCGAAGCGTCGCTTCGCCCCGCGAGACCCGAACCTCACGAACCCCGCATGAAAGTCACGCTGATTCCCGTCACGCCGTTCCAGCAAAACTGCTCGCTGCTCGTCGACGAAACGACGAACCGCGCCGCCGTCGTCGATCCAGGCGGCGACCTCGAACGCATCGAGGCCGAAATCGAGCGTCAGGGCGTGCAGCTCGAAAAAGTGCTGCTAACGCATGGCCACCTCGACCACTGCGCCGGCGCGAAAGCGCTCGCGACGAAATTCGGCGTGCCCATCGAAGGGCCGCAGGAAGACGAGCGCTTCTGGATCGACCAGTTGCCGCAGCAGAGCGTGCGCTTCGGCTTCGGCCATGCCGAGGCGTTCCAGCCCACGCGCTGGCTTCAGGACGGCGACACGGTGCGCTTTGGCGACGAGGAACTGGAGGTCTATCACTGCCCCGGGCATACGCCCGGCCATGTGATCTTCTTCAGCCGCAAGCATCGGGTCGCCACGGTGGGCGACGTGCTGTTCGCCGGTTCGATTGGCCGCACGGACTTTCCGCGCGGCAATCATGCGGATCTGATTCGTTCGATCCGCGAAAAACTCTGGCCGCTAGGCGACGACGTCACCTTCGTGCCGGGCCACGGTCCGGTTTCGACCTTCGGTGAGGAGCGCCGCTCCAACCCTTACGTCGCAGATGGCGTACCTGGATGAGAGTGAAACGTACGATGAATCAAGCCGCTATTGAGGAGATTTACGTCAGCACCGACGTCGAGGCCGACGGTCCGATTCCCGGCCCGCATTCGATGCTGAGCTTCGCTTCGGCGGCGTACACCGCCGACAAGCGTTTGATCGCCACGTTCTCGGCGAATCTCGCGACGCTCGAAGGCGCCGCGCCGCACCCGGTGCAGGCCGCCTGGTGGGAAACGCAGCCCGAGGCGTGGGCCGCCTGCCGCACGGATCTGCAAGACCCGGCCGCGGCGCTCGTCGCCTATGTGGAGTGGGTGGAGGGGCTGCCCGGCAAGCCGGTGTTCGTGGCGATGCCGGCCGGCTTCGATTTCACCTTCATGTTCTGGTACATGATGCGATTCGCGGGGCGTTGCCCGTTCTCGTGGTCGGCGCTCGATATCAAGACGCTCGCCTTCGCGATGACGGGCCTGCCCTACCGCAAGTGCATCAAGCCGCGCTTCCCCAAGCACTGGTTCGACGACCACCCGCACACGCACGTCGCGCTCGACGACGCCATCGAGCAAGGCGCCCTCTTCTGCAACATGCTCGCCGACCTGCGCGCGGACTTGAGCGCGAGGCAAGCCGCGCTCGCCGCTGATGGGGACGACTCAGGGCAAAACGTCGCGAGCACTCCGACAAATTAGGTAATCTCCCTCATCATCCGCGCTTCGCATTGCGTTCTGTTCTCCTGGCCTCTAACATTCGGGAATACAGCGACGCAATGGAGGCGCAGTTGACACTCGATACGTTCTCTCAGAAGATCCTGCGCCTGCTGCAGCTCGACGCGCGCCGCTCGGTGCAGGAAATTTCCGATCAGGTGGGGCTATCCAGCACGCCGTGCTGGCGCCGTATCAAGGACATGGAACAGTCGGGCGTGATCCAGCGCTACACGGCGCTGCTCGATCGCGAAAAGCTTGGCCTGCACGTGTGCGCGCTCGCGCATATCCATCTCACGCGGCACACCGAAGGCGGCGTCGAGGCCTTCGAGCGCGAAATCGCCACCTGCCCCGAAGTCACCGAGTGTTACAGCACGACGGGCGAGTCGGACTACATCCTCAAGATCGTCGCGCCCGACATCAAGGCCTACGACACCTTCCTGCACGAACGCATCTTCCGCATTCCCGCCGTGGCGCAGGTCCGCACGAGCGTCGTGTTACGGGAAATCAAGTTCGATACGCAATTGCCGCTTTGAAGCGGCGAAGGCGCGAAGGCACGAAGGCACGCTTCAATGCGTCTCTCCCGGTTTGCCGTGCGCGGCCAGCGCGCCATGCGCATCGAGCGGCTGCATCACGTCGAGTTTGCTTGCGCCGAGGCGCGCGCGCAGCGCTTCGAGGTCCACCGAGGCAACGCGGCGCGCGTCGTCCGCCGCGGCCAGCGCCACCTGAATTTGCAGCCCCGTGCTCAGGTAATGCAGCGTGACCGCTTCCACATGCACGTCGTGTTCCGCCAGAGCCTTTCGCAGACGCTGCGCCACGTCGTCGCGCGCAGGCAGGTTGGCCACGGAGCGCACGTGCATGTCGTCTTCCGGATCGACGTGAATCAGCGCGTCGAGCACGCGTGAATCGGTGAGCAGGCGCGCGCGCGCCGTCTCCGCGATGTAGTGCCCTTCCGAAACCGAAATCAGCGGCTCGACGAGGATGTGCGCATCCACGAGCGCGAGGTCGCCGGTCTTGCGCGTGCGCATCTCGTGCACGTCGAGCACGCCCGGCGTGCTCATCAGCAGCGCGCGCAGATCGGCGGCGGCGGCTTCGTCGAGCGCGCGGTCGGAGAGGTCCTGCAGCGCATCCCAGCCGAACACCCAGCCCATGCGTGCGACCATGAAGCCGACGATGGCCGCCGCGATCGGATCGAGCAGCCGCACGCCCGCGAGGCTGCCCACGATGCCGATGGCCACCACGAGCGACGAAGCGGCGTCCGAGCGCGCATGCCACGCATTGGCGATCAGCATGGCCGAGCGCACGCGTTGCGCCTCGCGCAGCATGTAGCGAAAGAGCCCTTCCTTGGAAACCAGCACGATGAGCGCGACGACCAGCGCGCTCACGTGCAGCGCCGGAATATCGCCGAGATTCATGAGACGCGTGCCGGCGCGCACCAGCATGCCAACGCCCACCGCAATCAATAATGCGCCGAGGAATAACGACGCGACCGTCTCATAACGGCTGTGACCGTAATTATGATCGGCGTCCGGCTTGGCGCCGCTATGCCGGTTGGCGAGCAGCACGACGAAGTCCGAAACGATATCGGCCAGCGAATGCACGCCGTCGGCAATCAACGCCTGCGAATGCGCGAACACGCCCACGGCGATTTGCAGCACCACCAGAACACTATTGACGGCAACGCTGACCCACGTCGTGCGGCGCGCGACCTCGTGTTTATCTGATAACGTCGGGACGGCGGAGGAAGTCATGCAACCAGCAAGCAAATTAGGGAATAACCGCAATTGTAGCGACGGGGCGCGCCGATTTTCTGGATATCCCTAAAAATCTCTTTTAAATCAGATGCCTACCATAACACGTCGCATTCGCATTCACGCGGCGGATACCGGGCGCCGTGCCCAGAAAATCAAAAAGCCGCGCGTCTGCGGACTGCGCGGCTTTCTGCTTTCGGGAATCGGAGATGCCTCGCCGATTCCCCGCCTGTTTCGACTCAAGCGCCGCGCATTCAAACGCGCCGCTACAAGTTGATTTACTTCTGGATCAGAAAACGATCGCGGTCCTGGCCTGCGATCCAGCGCGGCGGCTTGCCGCGGCCCGACCACGTGCTGCCGCTGTCGGGATCGCGATATTTCGGCGCGACGCTCGCACGCGAGCGGCTGGCTGCCTTCGCGGCCTTGGCGTTGGAGCGGCTGCCGCCGAGTTCCGCCAGGGTAATGCCGTAGTCGGCCATTTTCTGCTTGATTTCGTCGAGGACCTCGGCATATTCGCGAGCCTTCGCCTCTTCAATCTGCTTTTCCAGCTTTTCTCGCTGAGCGAGGAGTTCCTTGTAGGAAGACATAGGTGCCCTTGTGGTTTGATCATAATGGCTACTGATCTCGCGCCAGTATGCCGATTGATAGATACGAGCCTCGGAAATCGGTGGCGAGATTAACACAGATTCGAATGGCGGGATGCGCGTAAGCAATAAAAATAATTTAAACCGGATTTCGAATGCTGTCGCTTCCCGGTTGGACTAAGCCATTGTCATTTCGTGCAAATCGGTATTTTTACTAAATGTGCCATTTACCAGATAAATCCGCATCTCATAATTAGCAGCGGATGAAAATTAAATGC
The DNA here is from genome assembly GCF_905220295.1 of Paraburkholderia sp. J76. NCBI lineage: Bacteria > Pseudomonadati > Pseudomonadota > Betaproteobacteria > Burkholderiales > Burkholderiaceae > Paraburkholderia > Paraburkholderia sp. J76. Next base: position 24,592 of record NZ_CAJMZJ010000009.1, on the reverse strand, counting down.
TTTGAATTGCGTCAAACATTTCATCGCATGACAACTTTGCGTCAAACAACGGGGACAGAAGCGGGCCGCAGGCGCGGAAAATCCCCTTCAGGCCGCGTGGCGCTCGATGCAATCCGCTAGCACCGCATGCAAGGATTGCAAATCCGGCTGCGGCGCGTCGAAAACGAAGCGCGTGCGTGCGCCGTCGATGACGAGATCGGCGCCGTAGCGGTCCACGCCGGCCAGATCCAGTCCGGCGCGGCGCGTGGGATGCCTTTCGAAAAAGCGGATCAGCGTGGTTTCGTCGCTCGCGGCGAGCGGCTCCAGCGGGTCGAGGTCGGCGCCGTCCATCCAGCCCATCGCACCAAAGCCGCCGATATAGCGCAGCCGCTCGACACGCATGACCCAGAAGGTGAAGTCGCCGAGTGCGAGATAACGCTCGGCGTCGGGGTGATAGCGCACATAGCGCCGCGCGAGCGCCTCGTTCCCCTCGGTTGTTTCGTGCGCCCCGGCCCCGACCGGTTCGAAGCGGCCGAGCAGCGTCGCGCGCGGCGCGTTCAGCACGTCGGCGTCGGGCGCGTGCGCGACGAGAAAGCCCGCGCGCGAGTCGCCAAGCAGGTTGCGCGTGTGTTCGGCCAACCGGCTCACGAGGATCACCGGACGATGCCGCGCATCGGGCGCGAACGGCAGCAACGTGGGATACGGAAAACCGGCGGGCTCGCGCGAATGCGTGGCGAGCGTGCCGGTGGGCGCCTGGTGCAGCAGATGCAGCGGGCCGTGGGCGGGAATCCTCAAGGGCGCGTCCTCGATTCGATGGTTGCTTCCGATATTAGAGCAACTGGCGCGGCCAACGCGCGGCCGACGCGCGCCGACGTGCGCGTCGCACCTTCGCTAGAATCATCGTTTGCTTTCAGGCGCCTTCCTGGTCCCTTCTCTTCCTTCTGCCCGGAATTCCCGTGTCCGACCGACCGACCGATCCCGCCCTCGCCGTCGCGAGTCCCGCCGCCCAGCATCGCGCGCTGCCCGCCGCCACGCGTCATCGCGCGCGCGTCGCGACCATGGCGCTCTTTTTCATCGCCGGCATGATGTACGCATCGTGGGGCGTACACGTGCCCACCGTGCGCGACAAGTTCCATTTGAGCCCGGCGCTGCTTTCGTACGCGCTCTTCGCGGTGGCGGGCGGCTCGATCGCCGCCATGACGACCATCGGCGGCTGGATCGCGCGCGTGGGCTCGCGCCGCGCGTGCCTGAGCGGCGGCCTCACGATGTCGGTGTGCGGCGCGCTGATCCTCGTCGTCCCTTATTACTGGATGCTGATTGTCGTGCTCGCCTTTTTCGGCGTGGGCATGGCCACGCTCGACGTCGCGATGAACGCCGAGGCGAGCGCCGTTGAGGAAGCCGTCGCGAAGCCGATCATGTCGGGGCTGCACGGCATGTTCAGCCTGGGCGGCATGGCGGGCGCGGCGATAGGCGGCGCGCTACTCGCGCGCGGCATGGCGCCGGCGCTGCATCTCTTTCTGGCTTCGGCGCTGGCGGCGATCGTGCTCTTCGTCTCGTGTCCGGCCGTCCTGCCGCACGTGCCGCACGCCACGCACGGCGAACACGCGAAAACCGGCAACCGCTGGCGCACGCCGGCGCTCTGGGCGCTCGGCGCGATTGCGCTCATCGCCCTGATTGCGGAAGGCGCGATGTACGACTGGGCCACCGTCTACATGCGCGACGTGGTGCTCTCCACGCCCGCGCTCGCGAGCGCGGCCTACGCGGCGTTCTCGGGCGGCATGGCCGTGGCGCGCTTCGCCGGCGACGCCGTGCGCGCGCGCTTCGGCGCGCCGCAACTCGTGATGGCGAGCGCATCGCTCGCGTGCGCGGGGATGATCGGCGCACTGCTGCTGCCGTACTCGTTCACCGCGCTCACGGGCTTCACGCTGATGGGCCTCGGCCTCGCCAACATGATGCCGGTTCTGTTCGCGGCCGCCGCGCGCGTGAAAGGCATCCACGCGGCCGAAGGGCTCGCGCATGTCGCGGGCATCGCGTATTTCGGCTTGCTGTTCGGGCCGGTGGTGATCGGCGGCATTACGCAGGTGACGAACCTCACGGTCGGCCTGGCCGTCGTGGCGCTGTGCGCGGCGCTCGTGGCGTTTGCGGGGCCGAAGGTGTTGCGGCGGCTGGGGATTTGAAGGGCGCGCTTTGCGAGGTCAAGATTGTGCCGGTTTCTCGACAACCCGCGGATCGGTGATGCGAAAAGCGCTGACCCCAGCCCCAAACGAAAAAAAGCCCACAGGTCCGAAAACCCGTGGGCTTTTCAAATCGCGTGAGCGAAACCGCTAACGCGCGCCAGGCGCGCTAAACGCGATTTACATCTTCACGACGTCGAGCAGCGACTTCTTGCCCGACTTGTAGTTGTACAGCGAGATCACGCCGTGCTTGAGGTCGCCCTTCGAATCGAAGGTCGTCTCGCCAATCACGCCCTTGTAGTCCGTGGTCGGCATGGCGGCGAGGATCTTCGCCGGATCCGTCGAGTTCGCACGCTTCATGGCGTCGACGATGATGTACACAGCGTCATACGTGAACGGTGCGTAAATCTGGATCGGCTGGCCGAAGCGCTTCTCGAACTTGGCTTCGAATTCCTTGCCGCCCGGCATCTTTTCGAGCGCCATGCCGGCTTCCGAACACACGATGTTGTCGGTCGCGTCGCCGGCCAGATCGGCCAGCTTGTCGGTACAGACGCCGTCACCCGCGAGCACCTTCGCGCGCAGGCCAAGCTGCTTGGCTTGCTTGGCGAACGGGCCGCCGGTGGCATCCATGCCGCCGTACATGATCGCGTCGGGGTTTTCGCCCTTGATCTTCGTGAGAATGGCGCGGAAGTCCACGGCCTTGTCGTTGGTCGCGTCATGCGACACCACGGTCATGCCGAGCGCCTTGGCGGTCTTCTCGAATTCGTTCGCGAGACCCTGGCCATAAGCCGTCGAGTCGTCGACCACCGCAACGGTCTTGACCTTCAGGTTCTTGGCCGCGTAGTTCGCGAGCGCCGGGCCCTGCTGGGCGTCGGTCGCCACGACACGGTAGGTCGTCTTGAAGCCTTGTTGCGTGTAGGCCGGGTTCGTGGCCGACGGCGAGATCTGCACGATGCCTGCATCGCTGTAGATCTTCGATGCCGGGATCGACGTGCCCGAATTCAGGTGGCCGACAACGGCAACGACCTTGTCGTCGACGAGCTTCTGCGCGACCTGGGTGGCCGTGCGCGGGTCAGCCGCGTCGTCCTGTGCGTCGAGCACGAGCGTGACCTTCTGGCCGTTGATCGTGAGGCCCTTCGCGTTGATCTCTTCAACTGCGAGACGTGCGCCGTTTTCGTTGTCTTTACCGAGGTGCGCAATACCGCCCGTCAGCGGCGCGACGTGACCGATCTTGATCGTTTCGTCGGCGCTCGCCACCGTTGCAAACGACGCGGCCAGCATGGCCGCAGCGCTGATCGGCAACAGCTTGTGAAGCTTGATAGTCATGTAAGTCTCCAGTTTCGAACCCAAAAGCTACGTAATCGCCCAGTGCTCCCGCGCCCCGAACGTGTCGCTCCCCGTGCGGACGACCACGCAGGATGCATCCTTGATGCACCTGGCCAGTACAGCGAAAAGCCCGTTCATGGCGGGCCGCCCATCCATACTTGCGCGCAAGTGTAGGTGATCAAATTAATTTGGGGGATTTTTTTCAGATATTGGTGCGAGTACCAATATGCGTACTGCAAGAACAGTTCGAAACCCTGATCAATCGGCCGCAAGCCTTACGTAATAAGGCATCCCGAACTTGGGTCCAATTATTGGGAGATTCCCTGAGCGGTGCCGCGCGAATCGTTTTTGAGATTATTTGATGGGAGTTATTGGTGTGTTAGCGCACACGTTCGGGGAATACACCAGGGCGCGTCGCGGCAGTATGAAACCCCTGCGCACGGGAGATAACGTTTGCGGGTCGCGCGGTGCGTCGAGTACTCACTTTCCCGCGCGCCCGAGTTCAAGTAAGTATTCGATTAATTTCGGATGCCGATGCGTTGTGAACCGGCATCCCGCGCATCGATATACCTCACGATTCGCGACTGATTTCGCGCCTGAGTTCGCGACTGAGTTCGCGACTGAGTTCGCGATTGAGTTTGCCGAGCACGTCGCGCCATTCGGCGTCGAGCGCCTCGACGATTTGGCCCGCGCCCAGACCTGCCTCGCGCGTGCGCGAGAGCGGCGCGCCTTGCCCCGACCACAGCGAAAGATAATCGCCGTCGTTCTCGCGCGCCGCGTGCTGCCGCAACGGCTGCGTGAGCGCGTTCTGCACGGGGTACGGCGCGATCGTTTCGGGCCGCGCCTCCAGTTCCCGCATGAGCGGATTGCGAATGCCGCGCGCGTGACGCCCGGTGATCGCGCGCGTGACCGAAGTCGCGGTATCGGTCGATGCGCGCAGCCGCGCCTTCCAGTCGGCGGGAATCGCGCTTTCCGCGCTGCCGAGAAACGCGGTGCCCATCTGCACGCCTTGCGCGCCTAGCGCGAGCGCCGCGACGATGCCGCGCCCGTCCATGATGCCGCCCGCCGCCAGCACCGGCAGGCCGCTTGCGTCCACGAGTTGCGGCACCAGCGCCATCGTGCCGACAAGCGCATGCGGCGCCTCGCCGATGAACGTGCCGCGGTGCCCGCCCGCTTCGGCGCCCTGCGCGACGATGGCATCCGCGCCCGCGTCGCGCCACGCGAGGCCTTCGGCCACGTGCGTCGCCGTGCCCATCACGTAGCTGCCTGCCGCGTGCAAACGAGCGACATCGGCGGCTGGCAAAAGGCCGAACGTGAAGCTCGCGACCGGCACGCGCAGTTCGATCAGCATGTCCAGTTGCGCGCGAAAATCGGGCGCGTAGCGCGCGAGCGCAACGCCGGGCGGCAGGCCGAGCTGCGCCGCAACCGGATCGATGGCGTCCAGCGCGCGGCGCACGGTGGCTTCGTCGGGATTCGCCGGGTCGAGCACGAAGAGATTCACGCCGAAGGGCTTGTTCGTCAGCGCGCGAATCGCGGCGACTTCGCTCGCGATCTTTTCCGGCGCAAGCGCCGCCCCGGCGAGAAAACCGAGTCCGCCCGCGTTCGCTACCGCCGCGACGAGCGCGGGCGTGGTCGGGCCGCCGGCCATCGGCCCTTGCACGAGCGGCAGCCGCAATCCGAATCGACGGCTGAACGGCGTGGAAACGGCGGGCGACGTGCGCAGCACGGAAGCAGAACTCATGACGCAATCCTTATATGACTGAATGAGCGACGACGATGCGCAGCGATACAAAAAGCGATACAGATCGCCATCGACTCTAGCCAAAGGCCGTCCGCCCGAAAAATGAATAATCGAGATTATTACGATCCGCTTGCGAGATAAGCCCGCGCTGCAGAGGTTCACGGCCCTATGGCAAACTGGCTCCCCGATTTCGCGATGCGCCCTGGCGGCTGCGGCGCATTGCATGACTCGTTAACGAAGACGGAGAAACAACATGAGCGTTTCGACCAAATGGATCGATATTCCCGCCGGCGATGACAGCTTCGGCGCGTACCTCGCGCTTCCCAAGGGCGGCAAAGGGCCGGGCATCGTCATCTTGCAGGAGATATTCGGCGTGAACGGGCACATCCGCGACGTCGTCGAGCAATACGCGCTCGACGGCTACGTGGCGATCGCCCCCGACGTGTTCTGGCGCGCGGCCCCGCGCGTCGAACTCGACTACGTGGGCGCGGACCGCGACCGCGGCATCGCGCTGATGCAGAAGACGGACGTCAACCTCGTGGTCGAGGACATCGCCGCGACGGCCGCCGCGCTGCGCGCGCTGCCCGAGTGCACGGGCAAGGTCGCGGCGATCGGCTACTGCTTCGGCGGGCGTCTGGCCTACCTCGCGGCCGCGAGCGGCTCGGTGGATGCGGCCGTGTCCTACTACGGCGGCGGCATCCAGAATCAGCTCGACCTCGCCGACAAGGTCACGAAACCGATGCTCTTCCACTACGCCGAACTCGACCACGGCATTCCGCTTTCGGCGGTGGGCCAGGTGAAGGAGCGTTTCGCGGGCCGTCCGAACGCCGAGTTCCACCTGTATCCGAACGCCGATCACGGCTTTAACTGCTCGGTGCGCGCGTCGTACAACCAGCACGCTTCGGCGCTCGCGCACGGCCGCACGCTGAGCTTCCTCGCCGAACGTCTGTAATCCCGTCGTTCCCTGGTTGCGCGCGCCGCGATGCTTCGATGCGCGCGCAACGACATGCCCCAGCGAGCACGCCGCTTCACGTCCGCTTACACGCCCGCTTACACTCCTTGCGTACGCTGTCTCACTAAGTCCAACCCCGCCTCAACCCGACGACGAGGAGTGCGCGCCTTGCAGTCCGACTATCTGGAATACGACGCCATCGGCCTCGCCGATCTCGTGCGCCGCCGCGAGGTGAGCGCGCGCGAACTGCTCGATACCGCCATTGCCCGCGCGGAAGCCGCCAATCCCGCGATCAATGCCATCGTCCTCAAGGACTACGAAGCGGCCCGCGAGCGCGCGCGGCGCATCGAGACGTCCGGCAACGGCGTGAACGCGCTGAGCGGGGGCCCGCTCGCGGGCGTGCCGTTTCTCGTGAAGGATCTCGGCGCGGCGGTGGCCGGGCTGCGCATGACGTTCGGCAGCCGCCACTACCGCCACTACATTCCCCCCGCCGACGCGCCCGTGGTCGCGCGTTTTCGCGCCGCGGGCCTGAACATCTTCGGCAAGACCAGCGCGTCGGAACTCGGGCAGATGCCCTATACCGAGCCCGAACTGTTCGGCCCCTGCCGCAACCCGTGGAATCTCGATCACACGCCCGGCGGCTCGAGCGGCGGCGCGGCCGCTTCGGTCGCGGCGGGCATCGTGCCGCTCGCGCACGCGTCCGACGGCGGCGGCTCGATCCGCATTCCCGCGTCGTGCTGCGGGCTCTTCGGCTTCAAGCCGTCGCGCATGTACCAGCCGCCGTCCAGCTTGCCGCCGCTGCCCGGCGCGCTCGGCGTCGATCTGGCGGTTTCGCGCAGCGTGCGCGACAGCGCGCTCATGCTCGACCTGATCGCCGGCGACCCCGCGCTGCCCGCCGGCGCGCCCGGCACCTTCCTCGACGCCGCGCGCACGCCGCTCGACGGCGCAAAGCCGCTCGCCATCGCGCTGCTCACCGAGCCGATGTTCGCGGACACGCTTTCGCCGGAAGTGCGCGGCGCACTCGACGACGCCGCCGAACTCCTCACCTCGCTCGGCCATCGCGTGGAGCCGTATTCGCTGCCCGTGAATTACGCGGAGGCGCGCGAGGCGTTCCTCATGCTGTGGTCGGTGGTAGCCGAGCAATACGTGCTGCACGCCGACGACATCACGGGCACGAAGCCGCGCCGCCAGGAGTTCGAAATCGCCACATGGGCCATGGCGCACATCGGCCAAAAGCTCGGCGAGCGCGAACTGCCCGCGGCGCTCGAAGTGCAGCAGCGCATCACGGCGCAGCTCGCCGACCTGATGAAGCGCTACGACGTGCTGCTGTGCCCGACGCTCGCCGCGCCGCCGGTGAAGATCGGCCAACTGAAGCCGAGCCCGAGCGAACGCATCCAGATGCGCGCGGTCACGGCCATGCCGATGGAAGTGCTGATGAGAAAGCTGCTGACGGAAGCCTCGAACAAGGCGTTCGCGTGGGCGGGCTGCACGGAGCTATTCAGCCTGACGGGCCAGCCGTCGATGTCGGTGCCGCTCGCATGGAACGCTCGCGGCCTGCCGATTGGCGTTCAGTTCGCCGCGCGCGAAGGCAACGACGCGTTGTTGCTGCGTCTCGCGGCGCAACTGGAAGCCGCGCGGCCGTGGTTCAACCGCCGGCCGCCCTTGCTTCAGGCGCGGCTCTAGCGCGCGCGAGCCGCCGCCCGCGCCCGCCCGTTCATCACGCCTTCTTGTTGTAGGCGCTGCACCAGCCCTTGCCCGCGACCTGCTTGCCGCCGAACATCGGGCACGGCGCGAACGCGTCGGTGGGCTTGCCCTGATAGAACGTGCAGTTGCTGCAGTCCTGGCCGGCGGCGTACTTCGCGAATTTCGCCTTGTCGACCTTGGTCGCGTCGAGCTTGTAGCCGAGCGCCTGGGCGGTGGGATCGGATTCGGCAGCCTTGGGCGCGTCGGCGAATGCCTGGCGCGAAAGCGCGAGCGTCGAAGCGACGCCGATGCTCGTGATCAGAAAGCTGCGGCGGGACGATTTCATATGACTCACTCCAGTATTGTGGCGATTCGTTCTGAGCCGCTCTGACGGCGGCGTCGCGAAGAAGCTTAACAACGAAGCAAGTCCCGGTGACGCTGCAATTCCGGAGATAAGTGAGCGGCATGATGCCGCCTTGCGGACAACGCAAGCGGAGCCGGATCAGTCGAACGAAGCCATCTCGCACACGCGCTGCGCGATGGCGAGCGCGGCCGTGAGCCCCGGCGACTCGATGCCGAACAGGTTTACGAGCCCCCGCACGCCGTGCGACGCCGCGCCCTGGATCATGAAGTCGGCGGCGGGTTCGCCCGGCCCGGAGAGCTTCGGACGGATGCCCGCGTACGCCGGTTGCAGCGCGCCGTCGGGCAGCGCGGGCCAGTAGGCGCGGATCTGCGCGTAGAAGGAATCGGCGCGGCGCGGATCGACGTCGTAATCCACGGCGTCGATCCATTCGACGTCGGGGCCGAAGCGCGCCTGGCCGCCCAGATCGAGCGTGAGATGCACGCCGAGGCCGGCGTCGTTGGGCATCGGATAGATGAGACGCGTGAACGGCACGCGCCCCGAAACGCTGAAGTAATTGCCGCGCGCGAGATAGAACGGCGGCACGTGGCGCGCGTCGAGCCCGCGAATGCGCCTCGCGAGCTTCGTCGCATAAAGGCCCGCGCTGTTGACCACGCAGGCGGCGCGGATGTCGATCGGCGCGTCGCCGCCCGTTCGCACGGTGAAGCCGCCGCCGAGCGCATCGATCGACTCGACCGGCGACTTGAGCGCGATCACGGCGCCGTCGCGCTCGGCGTCGCCTTGCAGCGCGAGCATGAGCTGATGGCTGTCGACGATGCCGGTTTGCGGCGAGTACACCGCCGCGACGCATTCGAGCGCCGGTTCGAGCGCGAGCGCCTCGCTTGCGCTGATGCGCGTGAGGTCGAACACGCCGTTTTCCTTGCCGCGCAGTCGGATCGCCTCCAGTTGCGGAATCTGGTTCGCCGCCGTGGCGACGAGCAGCTTGCCGCAGCGCGCGTGCGCGACGTTGCGCGACGCGCAGTAGTCGTAGAGCATTTCGCGCCCGCGCACGCACAACGAGGCTTTGAGCGAGCCGCGTGGGTAGTAGAGCCCCGCGTGGATGACCTCGCTATTGCGCGAACTGGTGCTGGTGCCGATAGCCTCCGCCGCTTCGAGCACGATCACCTCGCGCCCGCGCGCGGCGAGCGCACGCGCCACGGCAAGGCCTACCACGCCCGCGCCGATCACCACGCATTCGATCTGGTCCATGTCCCTGCGTCCCGCCTTCGCAGCGCCGGCAGGCAAGCCAGCCGCGCCGCGATCCTCTCCGCCATGGGGCCGGCGGCGCACACCACGCGCCGCCGCTTGACGAAAATTGTACGCCGCCCGGCGGCGAGGCCTGGTCGGACTCGCGCCGGGAAAGAGCGGAAGGGAACAGAACGGGGAGACGGGGCGCGGTTGCGAAAGCGTCGGGTGGCGGCGCTTCGTTCGAGGCGACACCGGCAAGCTTTGCAACGCTTGCTGGCTAGCTGGCTGAACCCGAGCCGCGCGCTATCAAAAAATTATCCCGATAAGCAGGCGTCCAGTGTTGCAATCACGACAACAATGAGCGACCGATGCCCCCGTTGATCGCATGGATGTCGCGCTTCGATCATCAATTGCCCGACGCGCCGTGGTTGAAGCGGGGCTGCCGCATCCCCATCTCAAATGAACCGCTGCGGTCCGGCGTTTGCGAACCCGGTATAGGATCGATGGTCAGAACGTACCCGCCCTGCCGTAGCGTTGCCGACCCCGTCGCCTCGCCCGGCGCCGTGCACGGAGCCAACAATATGAAGTTGTGGAAACATTGCATCGCTGTGACGCTGTTCGCCGCGCTCGCCGGAACGAGCGTGGGCGCGCTGGCGCAAGGAACGGCGCAGCCGGGCTCGCAAGCCCCCACGGAACCCCCGCCCACGACGGCCCCTGTCACGCAAGGTGCTGTCCAGTGGGAACTGCAGGTGATGCGCGACGGCCAGCAGATCGACGCCTTCCACGGCACGACCTCGATCGGCCAGGCGCACACCGACACGCATCACAAGGTCGTCTCGCACAACGTGGGCTGCAAGGATCAGCCCGCGGGCAGCATCGACCTGTCGCGCACGATCACCGTTTCGCCGCTGCAGGTGCGCGCGAACGTCGTCGTGCTGTCGATCGACACGCAGGAAACGCTCGAAAACGACGCCGCACCAAGCACGCCCGAAGGCTGCCGGCTGCCGCCGCAGCCGCGCCAGGTGGCTGCGAACCATCCGGGCCTGCTCGTGCCGGACGGGCAGTGGGTGACCTGGCAGATCATCGATCAGCACCCCTCGCTCGCCTACCGCGTGCGCGCGACGCCTGCACCGCAGTCCGCGTCCGCGCAGTGACCGCGCCTGCACATTGAATGCGCAAATCCAATGCACGACCTTGCGTGACCCAATCCGTTAGAAAAAACGCATGCGAAATCCCGAACAACCGCTCATCGACACCTCGCAGAACAAAGACTTCGTCGCCGTGAGCTGGAATCTGCACAAGGGCCGCTCGCCGCTGGGCTTCGAGGCCTGGGAGGCCATGCGGCGCTGGGTGCAGTCCACCCACGCCGACGCCTGGTTCCTGCAGGAAGCGATGGCCCGCCGTCTGCCGCAGCCCGTGCTCGCGGCGGCCTTCGGCGCGCAGCTTGGCGATCCGCTCGACGACGTCTGGCACTGTCAGGCCACCGAAATCGCGACCGCGCTCGAATTGCAGATCGCCCTCGGGCCTAATGTGTTCAAGCCTTCGTGGCGGCACGGCAATGCGATTCTCTCGCCGCATCCGCTCGATCTGGGCGGGCGCTGGGACATCTCCGCGCACCGCTTCGAGCGGCGCGGGCTGCTCGTTGCGCGCGCAAACGTCGCCGGGCAGTCCGTCACGCTGCTGTGCGCGCATCTCGCGCTCACGCGCAGCGCGCGCCTGCGGCAGATGAACTGGATCGCGCACTGGATCGTGAAGGAAGCGCCCAAGGGTCCGCTCGTGCTGGCGGGCGACTTCAACGACTGGCGCAACGACTCCGTGCCGCTCTTTGCCGAGCATGGTCTCCAGGAAGTCGCGACGCTGCTCGGCGAGCCGGCGCGCACCTTCCCCGCGTTCTCGCCCGCGCTCGCGCTCGACAAGATGTTCGTACGGGACCTCAAGCCCGTCGAGCTGATCCAGCCCGCGCAGGAAACCGCGTGGCTCTCCGATCACCTGCCGTACATGGCGCGTCTGCGGCTGGAAGATTGATGCGCTGAGCCGCGGCACGCCGCTCAGCCGAAGCACCCGCGCAACACGCCTTCAGCGGCGGCCGCCGGCGCGCCCCGCAAGGCTGCCGCCCGCGCTAATATGTCGCGTCGCGCGCGCCGCGCGTTTCGTCAGGTGTCCTCAGATGCATTACCTCGCCACGCTGCTGCAGATCGTTGTCGTCTATCTGTTCGCGCTCATCAGCCCCGGCCCCAACTTCTTCATGGTCACGCAACTTTCGCTTGCCGGACGGCGCGGGCTGGGCGTGGCCTCGGCGGCGGGCGTGGGCGTCGGCTCCACGCTCTGGGCGGCGCTCGCCATGCTCGGCTTCGCGGCCGTGCTTCAGCACATTGGCTGGCTTTACAACGGCGTGCGCGTGGCGGGCGCGCTCTATCTCGTCTGGTTCGGGCTCAAGCTGCTGCGCTCGGGCGTGCGGCGCGACCTGGCCGCGGCGGCGCAAGCTGTCGCCGCGCCGCCGCCGCCCGCCGACCGGCGCGCGTGGGTGCGCACCTGGCGCGCGGGCCTCGTCACCTGCCTGACGAACCCCAAGTCGTGCGTGTTCTGGACCAGCGTGTTCGCGGCTGTGTTTCCGGCGCATCCGCCGCTGTGGTTCTACGGCGTCGCGCTCGCCACGGTCGCCGCGATGTCGTTCGGCTGGCATTGCAGCCTCGCGTTCCTGTTCGCCGACGACCGCACGCAGCGCGGCTACCGCCGCCTGCGCCGCCCGATCGACGCGTTTTGCGGCGCTGCGCTGATCGGCCTCGGCGTGAAGCTTGCCGCCGACCGCTAGCGCCCGGTCGAGCGCATCGAGCGTGCATCGAGCGTTCTAGCCAGCGCGGCGCACGGTCACACCACCGTCGCCGCGTCGAAAATGGCGCCTTTACGCACCCTTTACGCACGCATCGGCGCCTAAAACCCGCGCGAAACTGCCCCGCCAGCAGGGTCAATGCTGCGGGCTGTCAGACCTTCCGGTATCATCTAGCCGAAAATTCGCACGCGCCGCACGCCTTATCGGGCACTGGCGCGTGTTGCCAGCGGCAGGAGAATCCGCTCTCGCGGGCCCTGGGCTGACCCAGCCCGCGAAGCCCGGCGAGGCCACCCGCCGCCATCTTTTGCCGTCGCCAGCAGACCCCGCCGATGCGCGCCGTTTCATATTGCGCACGCGTGCGGATGCCAGCACACCGCCGCAGCGAGCCGCCCGTCCTTGCCCGGGAGCGGGATCGGCCAGGCCTTCGCGGCTCGAGCGCGGTAAAATAGCGGATTGCGCTTCGTTCGCAGCGCTTCGTCGCGATGAAGCGAACCGGCAACACAACAGGAACCGGCCAGCCTCGCAGCCGGTTCCGGGCATATCGTCAAAGCTACGCTGTACTGGACAGCAGGCCGGCAGGATCGCCGCAGTCAGGCGGCGCTTGTTTCGCACTTCAGGAACCATGAGCAAATTCACCGAAGAAACCGTTCTGAGCGTCCATCACTGGACCGACACGCTTTTCAGCTTCACCTGCACGCGCGACCAGGCCCTGCGTTTCGACAACGGCCAGTTCACCATGGTCGGCCTCGAAGTGGACGGCAAGCCGCTGATGCGCGCGTACTCGCTCGCGAGCGCGAACTATGAAGAGCATCTGGAGTTTCTGAGCATCAAGGTGCCGGACGGCCCGCTCACCTCGCGCCTTCAGCATCTGAAGATCGGCGACAAGGTTCTGATCGGCAAGAAGCCCGTCGGCACGCTGGTGGCCGACAACCTGCTGCCCGGCAAGGTGCTGTGGCTGCTCTCGACCGGCACGGGCCTCGCGCCCTTCATGTCGATCATCAAGGACCCGGACATTTACGACCGCTTCGACAAGATCGTGCTCACGCACACCTGCCGTTTCGTCGACGAACTCGCGTACAAGGACTTCATCACCGAAGAACTGCGCGAGCACGAATACCTCGGCGAGATCGTGCGCGAAAAGCTGGTGTACTACCCGACCGTCACGCGCGAAGTGTTCGATAACCGCGGCCGCATCACCGAGCTGATCGACACGAAGAAGCTGTTCGAAGACCTCGACCTGCCGCCGTTCTCGCCCGAGCGCGACCGCATCATGCTTTGCGGCAGCACGCACATGCTGCGCGACACCGTGGAGCTGCTCGAACAGGCCGGCCTCAAGGAAGGCAGCAACAACGAGCCGGGGCACTACGTGGTGGAAAAGGCGTTCGTCGGTTAAACACCGCGCGCGGGTCGCCCGCAAACCGAAAAGCCGGAGCCTTGCGCTCCGGTTTTTTTTCGTCCGCGCGTTTTAATTTGGCCCTGTATTTTGTGGCAGATTTGCGGCGATGCCCGTTACAGTTGTCACAGAAACACGATAGCTTTCCTGTCGGTATTTTTCCTACATGACAGCCGCGCGCGACTTCATGCTGCACCTGAGCTTTTGTCGCTAACCCTTGTCCAGCCTGAAGTTTTTCTATTTTTAAGATATTATCGCAGCGCAGCATCGGACACATTGCATCGTGTCCAGGGCCAGAACCAGGTTGTTACTGGTTGTAAATTTCGTTACGCTGCGCCGTGCTGTTCGCCCTGCAGTTCGCCCTCACGCCGGAGAGTCCAAAAACCGGTGGATGGCTGACAGCGGGAACCGGTTCCTGAACGGGGGAAGGATGGATACGTCGAGATACGCCGCGCCGAACGCGCGCACGCCTGGCGGCGATGCGCCGCGCCCCGCTCATGGCGTCGACGCTCTCGCCTTCCTCGCCTGGTCCGCTGCCGACGAAGCGGCCACGGTGGCCGCGCTACGCGACCTCGACCGCGCACATCGGCAGATCGGCGCGCCCGCGCGCGCTCAGGCGCGGCGCACGGGCCGCACGCTTTCCCACGGGGGCGCCGCGCAATCCATTCACGCCGACGAAGCCGCGCGCCACCGGCTCGCGCGCGAGCTGCACGACAGCGTGGGCGCCGAACTCGCCGCCACCCACTTCGCGCTCGCCAACGTCCACACCTGGCTGCCCGCCGACGCCCCGCCGCAATGCGCCGAGGCGCTCGCGCTCGTCGCCCGCTCGCTCGAAGCCGCGACCGGCGCGATGCGCCAGGTGCTCGACGGCCTGCACGCGCCGCACCTCGACGCGGGCCTCGCGACTGCGCTTGCGGATTGGGTGGGCGGCTTCGCGGCGCGCACGGGGCTCGCCGCCCGCGTAACCGTCGCCAGCGACGACACTCGTCTCGCCCGACTGCCCGCCGAAGCCGCGCTCGCCGTATTCCGCGTGGCGCAGGAAGCGCTCGCCAACGTGGCGCGCCACGCGCAGGCCACGCGCGCGGAGGTGCGGCTCGAAAGCACGGCGCGCCACCTCATGCTCACCATTGCCGACGACGGCGTCGGTCTGCCGCCCGGCGCGGGCAGCACGCGCGGCAACGCGGCCTACGGCCGGGGCGACGGCGGCACGGAAAAACACGACGGCCGGACGAGGCGCTACGGCCTTGCCGGCATGCGCGAGCGCTGCGCCGCCTTCGGCGGCTCGCTGCGCGCCGTCAAGGGAAGCATCGCGCTCGGGGCTCGCGACGCCAAACAGCCCGAAGCCGCCCCGCGCGGCACCACCGTGCGTGCGCGCTTTGCATGGGACGCGCTGCTCGCCGCCTCGCCCCCCAAGAACGAAGGCGCAAGCTCATGACCCATCGCATCCTGCTCGTCGACGACCATGCCGTCGTGCGCCAGGGCGTTCGCCAGTTGCTGCTCGACCGCGGCATCGCCGCCGACGTGATCGAGGCGCAAACGGGCGCCGAGGCGCTTGCCGCGATCGCGAAGCATGCGTGCGACGTGGTCCTGCTCGACATCTCGCTGCCGGACATGAACGGCGTGGAAGTGCTCAAGCGCGCCAGGAAAAAAGCCCCGCGCGTGCCCGTGCTGATGTTCTCCATGTACCGCGAGGATCAATACGCGGTGCGCGCGCTCAAGGCCGGCGCGGCGGGTTATCTCTCGAAGACGGTGGACGCCGCACAGATGATCGCCGCGATCCAGCAGGTCGCCGCGGGCCGCAAGTACGTGAGCCCGGCCATGGCCGAAGCGCTCGCCGACTACGTGCTGGTGGACGGCGAGCAACTGCCGCACGAGAAGCTTTCCGACCGCGAATACCAGACGCTATGCATGCTCGCCTCCGGCAAGCGTCTCACCGACATCGCGCACGCGCTCTCGCTTTCGGTGAAGACGGTGAGCGTCTACCGCACGCGCCTGCTCGAAAAGATGAAGCTCTCCAACAACGCCGAGCTGACCTTCTACGTGATGAGCAACCGGCTCGTCGATCTCTCGCCTACCGTTAGCGCCTGAAACCGGGCGACGCTGCGGCATCAAGGCGGCCTTCTCGCCATAAGCCATTGATCCGGAAATGAATTTCGCCGTTTGCGCGGGCCGCGGCAAGGATTGCGCTCGCGCGTGCCCGTTTGCGGCGGAATCGTCCGCGAAACATGGGTGCAAAGCGCGTGTTTGCGACCCGGCTCAAGCGGTCTGGCGCGCGACATCCGCTAAAATTTAGGGTTTCCCCCAAAGACATCCGGCACGCGAAGCCGGCGAAGGCGGCGCGCGGCTCCATTCACCGCGCCCGTTCCTCGTCTTCGCGCGTTTTACGTGGAGTTCCCCGCCAAATGTCCCTCTTTCGCAAGAAGAACGTCGAGCACATGCTGCAGGCGAGCGCCAAGGGCGCCGGCCTGAAGAAAGCCCTCGGCGCGCTCGACCTCACCTTTCTCGGCATCGGCGCGATCATCGGCACCGGCATTTTCGTGCTGACCGGCACGGGCGCGGTGCAGGCCGGCCCGGCGCTCATGGTCTCGTTCCTAATCGCGGCGGTGGCCTGCTGCTTCGCCGCGCTCGCCTACGCCGAGTTCGCCTCGACCATTCCCGTGGCCGGCTCGATCTACACCTACTCGTACGCCACGCTCGGCGAGCTGGCCGCATGGGTGATCGGCTGGGACCTGATGCTCGAATACGGCCTGGCCACTTCGGCGGTCTCGGTAGGCTGGTCGGGCTACCTGCAGTCGCTGCTCGCGGGCTTCGGCCTCACGCTGCCCGCCGCGCTTTCCGCCGCGCCCGGCGCGGTGCCCGGCGTACACACGCTCTTCAACCTGCCCGCCTTCCTCGTGATGATGGCGATCACCGCGCTCCTCTCGGTGGGCGTGCGCGAATCCACGCGCATCAACAACGTCATGGTCGCGATCAAGGTGACCGTGGTGCTGCTCGTGATCGCCGTGGGCGCGTTCCACGTCACGCCCGCGAACTGGCATCCGTTCATGCCCAACGGCTGGCGCGGCGTGTTCGGCGCGGCCGCCGTGATGTTCTTCGCGTTCATCGGCTTCGACTCGGTGTCTTCCGCCGCCGAGGAAGTGAAGAACCCAAAGCGCGATCTGCCCATCGGCATCATCGCCTCGCTCGCCGTGTGCGCGGTGCTGTACGTGGCCGTGGCCGCGGTCGTGACCGGCATCGTGCCCTCGCCGCGCTTCGCCCACGTTGGCCACCCGGTTTCGTTCGCGCTTCAGGCGGTGGGCGAAAACTGGGTCGCGGGCTTCATCGACCTGGGCGCCGTGCTCGGCATGCTCACCGTGATCCTCGTGATGAGCTACGGCCAGACCCGCATCATCTACGCGATGTCGCGCGACGGCCTGTTGCCCGCCCGGCTCTCCAAGGTGCATCCGCGCTTCGCCACGCCGTTCTTCACGACCTGGCTCGTGGGCATTTTCTTCGGGCTGATCGGCGCGCTCGTGCCGCTGAACGTGCTCGCCGAACTCATCAACATCGGCACGCTCGCCGCGTTCTCCATGGTGTCGATCGCCGTGCTCGTGCTGCGTAAAACCCATCCGCACCTGCCGCGCGCGTTCCGCTGCCCGGGCGTGCCCGTGGTGCCCATTCTCGCGGTGGCGTCGTGCCTCTTTCTCATGATCAACCTCCAGCCGCTCACGTGGGTCGCATTCCTCGTCTGGACCGCGTTCGGGCTTGTCGTCTACTTCGGCTATTCGCGCCGCCATTCGCGTCTCGCGCACGCACCGCACGAGCACGCGCATCACGATTGAGGAACGCCTGATCGCTGCACTGCAACGCAACGGCCCGCCCCGAGTCATCGAGGCGGGCCGTTTTTTTTCGCGCGCCGCCGGCGTTTCCGGAGGGTAAAACCCGCGCAGCGGAATTCGGCAAATTGTGCTTTACTGTCCGGGCGTCACCCCAGGCTTCACTGAACTGCAAGGCACCAGCCGGACCCAGATTCCGCTCCACCCGTATTCGTCCCATCCGCTTCGCGTTTGTTTGCGTGGCGCCTGCATGGCGCGCGCAATGCGTTGAACGGGCGAGTTTTCCGCGGGCGGTTATGGCGGTCGATTCAGTGTAAAAAAGCGGGCCCAGGCCGGTCTCTATCCCATCACCTGGCATGGGACCGGAGCCACGCGCGAGCGCCGTGCTCCGGTCGACATTGGAGACAATCCATGGCGATCAGTATCAGCCTCACGGTCAACGGCGCGCCCGTGACCGCCGAGGTCGAACCTCACACGCTCCTCGTCCAGTTCCTGCGCGAACAGCAGCGTCTCACCGGCACGCACGTCGGCTGCGACACGGCGCAATGCGGGGCTTGCACCGTCCACCTGAACGGCCGCGCGATCAAGTCGTGCAACCAGCTCGCCGTGCAGTGCGACGGCATGGAAGTGACGACGATCGAAGGTCTCGCGAAAAACGGCGCGCTGCATCCCATGCAGGCCGCGTTCCGCGAATGCCACGGACTGCAGTGCGGTTTCTGCACGCCCGGCATGGTGATGTGCGCCGCCGCGCTCGCCGCCGCCAAGCCCGACCTGAGCGAAGCGGACGCGCGTGAAGGCCTCGACGGCAACCTTTGCCGCTGTACGGGCTATCACAACATCGTGAAGGCCGTGATTGCGGGCGCGCAGGAAATGCGCGCGGGCGCCCCCGCTGCCGCCGCGACCGCGTGACTCGGGAGGCCATCATGAACGCACCCGAACCCAATCGCATGATCGGCGCGCCGGTAAAGCGCAAGGAAGACTTCCGCTTTCTCACCGGCGCCGGCCAGTACACCGACGACGTCGTGCTGCCCGCACAAACGTACGCCGTGTTCGTGCGCTCGCCGCACGCGCATGCGCGCATCAAGAGCGTCGATACGAACGCGGCGAAGGCCGCGCCCGGCGTCGTGGCCGTCTTCACCGGCGCGGACCTCGCGGCGGAAAACGTGGGCGGCCTGCCGTGCGGCTGGCTCATCCACAGCATCGACGGCACGCCCATGCACGAGCCGCCGCATCCGGTGATCGCCCACGACAAGGCGCGCCACGTGGGCGACCAGGTCGCGCTCGTGATCGCCGATTCGGTCAAGGCCGCGAAGGACGCCGCCGAACTCGTCGAAGTCGATTACGAAGAACTGCCCGCCACGGCCGACACGGCGCACGCCGCCGACGCGGGCCAGCCGCTCGTGCACGACGGCGTGCCGAACAACACCTGCTACACGTGGGGCCACGGCGACAAGGCCGCGACCGACGCCGCCTTCGCGCAGGCCGCGCACGTCACGACGCTCGACATCGTGAACAACCGGCTCGTGCCGAACGCCATCGAGCCGCGCGCCGTGAACGCGAGCTACGCGCAGCACGACGACAGCTACACCGTGTACGTGGCGAACCAGAACCCGCACGTCGAGCGCCTGCTCATGGCCGCGTTCGTGCTCGGGCTGCCCGAAACGAAGCTGCGCATCGTCGCGCCCGACGTGGGCGGCGGCTTCGGCTCGAAGATCTTTCTGTACGCCGAAGACGTCGCGCTCACATGGGCCGCGAAGAAAATCCGCCGGCCGGTGAAGTGGACCGCCGAGCGATCGGAGGCCTTCGTATCCGACGCGCACGGACGCGACCACGTGACGAAAGCCGAACTCGCGCTCGACAAGGACGGCAAGTTCCTCGCCATGCGCGTGCACACCACGGCGAACATGGGCGCGTATCTCTCGACGTTCGCCTCCAGCGTGCCGACCATTCTCTACGCGACGCTGCTCGCGGGCCAGTACACCACGCCCGCGATCTACGCCGAGGTGAAGGCCGTGTTCACGAACACGGTGCCGGTGGATGCGTACCGCGGCGCGGGCCGGCCGGAAGCGACCTACGTGGTCGAGCGTCTGGTGGAAACCGCCGCGCGCGAGATGAACATCGATCCGGCCGAAATCCGCCGCCGCAACTTCATCACGAGTTTTCCGTATGCAACGCCCGTTGGCCTCACCTACGACACCGGCGACTACGAAGCGTGTCTCGCGCGCGCACTGGAACTCGCCGACGTGAAGGGCTTCGCCGCGCGCCGCGACGCATCGAAGGCGAGCGGAAAACTGCGCGGCCTCGGTTACTCGTGCTACATCGAGGCGTGCGGACTCGCGCCGTCGAACATTGCGGGTGCGCTCGGCGCGCGCGCGGGCCTGTTCGAAGCCGGCGAGGTCCGCGTGAACCCGACCGGCTCCGTCACCGTGTTCACGGGTTCGCACAGCCACGGCCAGGGCCACGAAACCACCTTCGCGCAGGTCGTGGCCGATCGCCTGGGTGTGCCAATTGAACAGGTCGAGATCGTGCATGGCGACACGGGCCGCATTCCGTTCGGCATGGGCACCTACGGCTCGCGCTCGATCGCGGTGGGCGGCTCGGCCATCATGAAGGCGCTCGACAAGATCGAGGCAAAGGCGAAGAAGATCGCCGCGCACATGCTCGAAGCGGGCGTGGAGGACATCGAGTTCGCCGACGGCGTGTTCCGCGTGGCGGGCACCGACCGCACCAAGACCTTCGCCGAAATCTCGCTCGCCGCGTACGTGCCGCACAACTATCCGCTGGAGACGCTCGAACCGGGCCTCGACGAAAGCGCGTTCTACGACCCGACCAACTTCACGTATCCGTCGGGTGCGTACCTCTGCGAAGTCGAAGTGGACCCCGAGACAGGCGAAACGCGCATCGAGCGCTTCACCGCCGTGGACGACTTCGGCAACGTCATCAATCCGATGATCGTCGAAGGCCAGGTGCATGGCGGTCTCGGCCAGGGCATCGGCCAGGCGATGCTCGAACAGTGCGTGTACGACAACGCGAGCGGCCAGTTGCTCTCGGGCTCGTACATGGACTACGCGATGCCGCACGCGCTGGATGTGCCTTCGTACACGGTGGAAACGGCGAAAGGCACGCCGTGCACGCACAATCCGCTTGGCGTGAAGGGCTGCGGCGAAGCCGGCGCGATCGGCTCGCCGCCCGCCGTGATCAACGCGATTCTGGACGCGCTCTCGCCGCTCGGCGTGAAAGACCTGCAGATGCCGGCCACGCCGCATCGCGTATGGCAAGCAATCCAGGCCGCGCAGGGCGCTTCACAACCTTCACAACCTTGAGCGGAGGCGCACCATGTACGCATTCGACTATCAGCGCGCGAGCGACGCGCAAGGCGCCGTGAAAGCCCTCTCGGCCGACGCCGACGCAAAATTCCTGGCCGGCGGCCAGAGCCTGCTCGCCGCGATGAAGCTGCGCCTCGCACAACCCACTACGCTCGTGGACGTCACGCGCATTCCTGAGCTGAAAGCCGTGCAGGTGGACGGCAACGTGGTGAAGGTGGGCGCGGCCGTGTGCCATGCCGACGTCGCCGAAAACGCGCAGATCCGCAACGCGCTGCCCGCGCTCGCGGACCTCGCGGGCATGATCGGCGACCGCCAGGTGCGCGCGCTCGGCACGCTGGGCGGGTCGCTCGCGAACGACGATCCGGCCGCCGACTATCCCGCCGCGGTACTTGCACTGAACGCGACGGTGGTGACGGACCGGCGGCGCATCGCGGCCGACGACTTCTTCCGCGGCATGTACGAAACGGCGCTGGAACCCGACGAGTTGATCGTCTCGGTCGAGTTCCAGGTGCCCGAACGCGCGGCCTACGAGAAGTTCCGCAATCCGGCCTCGCACTTCGCGCTCACGGGCGTGTTCGTCGCGAAGTTCGCGGGAGGAGCAGCGGGCGGTCCCGTGCGAGTCGCGGTCACGGGCGCCGGGCCTTCGGTGTTCCGCGCGGGCGCGCTGGAAAGCGCGCTGACAACGAACTTCGCGCCCGAAGCCGCACGCGCGGTGAACGTCCCCGCCAACGACCTCAACACCGACATGCACGCAAGCGCGGCCTATCGCGCGCACCTCATACCGGTGCTTGCGGCGCGCGCGGTGGCGAAGGCCAACGGCTAGACGCGTCCCGAGGGCGAGCGTTTCCGGTGTGGAAGCGCTCGCCGCCTTTGATCCGCATTGGCAGAAGCCCGCATGCAATCCGCCTCGATCGACGACACGCTCGCGCAACTCGAAGCGCGCGGCTATTTCGCGAGCCGCGCACTCGCCACGGCGCTCTTTCTCGCGCTGCGCATGGAACGCCCGCTGTTTCTCGAAGGCGAGCCGGGCGTGGGCAAGACCGAACTCGCGAAAGCCGCCGCCGCGATTCTCGGCACGACGGTGTTACGCCTGCAATGCTACGAAGGGCTCGACACGGCGAGCGCGCTTTACGAGTGGGACTATCCGCGGCAGATCATGGCGCTGCGTCTTGCCGAAGCCGCCGGCGAAACGCCGCGCAACGACACGCTCTATCGCGACGAATTTCTGCTTAAGCGCCCGCTGTTGCAGGCGTTGCAACCCGATCCGCACAACCCGGCCGCGCGCCGCGTGTTGCTGATCGACGAAATCGACCGCGCCGATGAACCGTTCGAAGCGTTCCTGCTCGAACTTCTTTCGGACTTCCAGGTATCGATTCCCGAATACGGCACCGTGCGCGCGAGCACGCCGCCGCTCGTCGTCATCACCTCGAACCGCACGCGCGAAGTGCACGACGCGCTCAAGCGGCGCTGCCTCTATCAATGGCTCGGCTACCCGGACCGCGCGCGCGAACTCGCGATCGTGGCCGCGCGCGCGCCTGAAACCGCGCCGGAATTGCAGCAGCGCGCGGTGGCGTTCGTGCATCAGTTGCGCACCATGGACCTTTTCAAGGCGCCCGGCATTGCGGAAACCATCGACTGGTGCCGCGCGCTTTGCGCGCTCGCCGTGACGGAACTCGATCCGCAATCGGTGCAGGACACGCTGGGCGTGCTGCTGAAGTATCAGGACGACCTCGCGCAACTCGACGCGCAACGCATCGCGCAAACCCTCGCGCTCGCGGAGTGAGCACGATGTCCGCCGCCGCGAACGACACTGCGCCGAACAACGCCATGCCCACGTTCGCGCGCAACGTCGTGCATTTCGTGCGCGTGCTGCGCGGCGCGGGCCTGCCAATGTCGCCTTCGCGCGCCGTCGATGCGATCGACGGACTGCGCCATATCGACCTCGGCCGCCGCGACGACGTGCATGCGGCGCTTGCCGCGCTGCTCACGAGCGCGCCCGACGAGCGCGAGATCTTCGACGCCGCGTTCGCCCTCTTCTGGCGCGATCCCGATTTCGAAGGCAAGCTGCGCGCGCTCATGCTGCCGAAGGTGCAAGGCGGCGTGCCGCCTGCGCGCCGCAACAACCGCCTCGCCGACGCGCTCGCGGCGCGTCCCGCCACGCGCTCCGGCGCGCAGCCGCCGCCGTCGCACGAAGAACACGAACTGCGCGCGCACGCCACGTTCAGCGCCGAAGAACGCCTGCGCCAGCGCGACTTCGACACGCTTTCCGCCAACGAATGGCGCGCGCTGCGCCACCTGATCCGCGCGCGCCGCCTGCCGCTCGCCACCGTTCGCACGCGACGACTGAAGGCGGCATCGCACGGCACGCACGCCGACTTGCGCGCAAGCGCGCGCCACGCGGTGCGCGCGGGCGGCGACTGGACCGTGTGGAAATATCGCGCGCCCGTGGAACGCAAACTGCCGCTCGTGCTGCTGCTCGACATTTCCGGCTCGATGAGCAGCTATTCGCGCGCGGTGCTCTACTTCTGCCATGCGCTATTGCAATCGCGCGAACGCCTGCAGGTGTTTCTGTTCGGCACGCGCCTGACGCACGCTACGCGCGCGCTGCGCGAACGCGACCCCGACGTCGCGCTCGCGCAACTCGCTACTCAGGTCGCGGACTGGTCGGGCGGCACGCGCATCGGCGCCACGCTTGCGGAATTCAACCGCCGCTGGGCGCGGCGCATGCTCGGCGGCCGCGCGACGGTGCTGATCGTCACCGACGGGCTGGATCACGACGATTGCGGCGTGCTCGGCGAAGAGATGGCGCGCCTGCACCGCTTCGCGCATCGCGTGGTCTGGCTCAATCCGCTCTTGCGTTACCGCGACTTCGCGCCCAAAGCGCGCGGCGTGCAGGCGATGCTGCCGCACGTCGATGCGCATTACCCCGTCCACAATCTCGACAGCCTCGAAGCGTTCGCGCGCAGCCTGTGCGAAGCCGCGCCGGCCGCACATGCGCCGCGTGCGGCACGCGCATTGCACGCCATGCCAGAGCGCACGGCACAAGGAGAAACACGATGGAGCTGACCGAAAGTCACACGCTGCCAGTACCGCAACAGCGCGCCTGGGAAGCCCTCAACGACACGGCGATCCTCAAGGCGTGCATACCGGGCTGCGAAAGCATCGAGGCCGACGGCGAGAACGCGTACGCCGTCGCGTTGACTGCCGCCGTGGGTCCGGTGAAAGCGCGCTTCAAGGGCCGCATGCAGCTCGCCGATATCGACGCGCCGAACAGCTACACGATCGTGTTCGAGGGCCAGGGCGGCGCCGCCGGTTTCGGCAAGGGCGACGCCCACGTGAAGCTGGAATCGGCCGGTGAGGAGTCGACCACGCTCACTTACACGGCCAACGCCCAGGTGGGCGGCAAGCTCGCGCAGATCGGCTCGCGCCTCGTGGACGGCGCGGCGCGCAAGATCGCCGGCGAGTTTTTCAGGCGTTTCGGGGAACAGCTCGGCGGCGATGCGCAGCAAAATACCGACGAGGCGGCCGCCGCCTCAGGCGACGCAGAAGGCCCGCCAGAAGACGAAGGCGCAGAGGAAACACCGAAAGGGAAACGATCATGGACAGCGTGGATCTCGAAGTCCTGAAATCCAGCGTGCGCTGGCTCGACGCAGGCCATCGCGCGCTGCTGGTGACGGTGGTGAAAACGTGGGGCTCGTCGCCGCGCCCCGAGGGCGCGATGCTCGTGGTGAGAGGCGACGGCCACGTGGTCGGCTCCGTTTCGGGCGGCTGCATCGAGGACGATC